>CAUQSW010000018.1:0-45263 GCA_963520895.1 uncultured Corynebacterium sp.
TGGTTTCTATGATCGCTAACTGTTGGGCAAGGTTTGTCGTGTTCATAACCCTGAAATTAATAAGCGCTGAAATTGGGGTTCAAGGGGGTAGCGAATAAGTTTTTTTATCTGGTTTGCTGGCCTGGGTGAAAACCAATAAAAACAAACCAAGGTTTTGCCTAACAGACCAGCTTGCTGGCGTGGTATCCCCACCGAAATTAAGTCCCCTATACCAAGGTTTCACCCCGAAAGACTACACTCCCTGATCACCCCTAACCCCTTGAAAGGCAGGCCACCAGAACCTTTCGCCGAGGAGTTGCACGATCGCTGGAATGAGAATGGTACGTACTAGGAGCGTATCCAACAGGACTCCCACAAAAATCACGATGCCGATTTGTGCCAGCACGACTAGGGGCAGTACTCCTAAAGCGGCAAATACCGCAGCAAGTAGGATACCGGCTGAGGTAATGACGCCACCGGTGGCGCTGAGGGCTTGTAGGACTGCGTTTTTGGTGCTCATCATGGTCGCTTCTTCCCGAGTCCGGGTGATCAAGAAGATAGAATAATCAATACCAAGAGCGACGAGGAAAACAAAGGAATACAGTGGGGTGGAACTGTCGAAGGCGGTGAATCCGAAAATGCTCGTGGAAATCCACCAGCCGATGCCTAGGGCTGCAATGTTGGTCACTAGTACGGTGAGTGTCATTATCAACGGTGCAAGTAGAGAGCGTAAAAGCACTGCTAAGGTAAGGAAAATCAGCGCTAGGATGAGCGGAAAAATGAGGTGTCGGTCGGCTGCTGCGAAGGTTTCGGCGTCGTAAAGCTCTGCGGCTTGGCCGCCAACTAAGCTATCGGTGCCAGCTAACTTTTCGCGTAATTGTGTGGTGGTAAGCGAACTGGGGGTTTCTAGCAGCGTCCATTCCCCAGTGTTGACCACGGTGGCGGGGAGTGTTTGGGTGACGGCAGCGACATTTTTGGTGGCGATAATCGCCGGGGTGGCGTCTTGTTCGGGGAATGCTTCAGCAAGTTCTTTAGCGGCGCTGATGGATTCTGGGGTGGTGGTGAATTGTTCAGCGGGGGCGAGGCCGGTGTGCATTTGTAGTGCTCCAATGCTGCCAACCGCTAAAGCTATCAGGGATATTATGGTGACACGTTTAGGGGTTTTGCCCACTAAGTCACCGATGCGGGTCCATACCGGGGATTTTTCTTTGGTAGGAATTTTCGGCCAGAAAATCCATTGTCCGAATAGCAGCAACACACCTGGGAGCACGAACATTGCAAAGCTGAACGCGACGATAATTCCCACGATGGCGGCCACCCCTAAGCCTTTGGTGGTGGGGACTGACGAGAGCACTAAACAGGCAACACCTATAATGACGGTGAGCCCAGAGGCGAATACTGTTTTTAAGGTGGGCAGCCACGCTAAGGACATAGCTTTAAAACGATCTGTAGTGTGGCTAAGTTCATCGCGGTACCGGGAGATCAGCAGTAAGGCGTAGTTGGTGCCTGCCCCGAATACGAGGACTGAGATGATGCCGGTGGTTGACTCGTTCCATAAGAGTCCGAATGCTGATAGCACCCAGGTAAAGGCTACGGCGGCTACGCGGTCAGCCAAGCCGATGACCAGCAGTGGGATCAACCAGAGTATGGGCGAACGGTACGTAACAATCAAAAGAACTGCTACTATTGCTGCGGTGACGGCGAGTAACAGGAAGTTCGCTCCGTCGAATACTGCAGCTAGGTCGGCTTTAATAGCAGCCGGTCCGGTTACTTGCACCGTGACTCCCGGAATACTGATAGCGCGTAGATCCGCAACCTCATCGGGCGTTGCTGTCACCGGTGCTATAGCCGTGTTGCCGTTGTCATTTATGATAATGGGGGCGTTAAGGCCACTATTTTTGCTAAGCGTTGCACGATCAAGAGTCGCACCAGATTCCGATTGAAAAAGTACTATTGCCTTTTGATTGCTCGTTCCATTTTGCTGATTGAGTATTTCCGCAACCTTGGTGGAATCAGCGTTGCTGGGCAGCATTGCGGTTGGCGAGATGGGTTGGCTAGCAGGGCCAAAGCTCAGTACGAGGACACCTAGGCCAATAAATAAGAGGGCTAGCCATCGGAAAACTGCAGACATACCCCTCAGTGTACTTACCTCGTAGCAAAACCCATTGAGGTTACGTACTCTTGGGACATGTCTATGGAGCAAACACTGATGAAACTTGCACAGTTGGTGCAAAGTGGAACTACTGATGGGGAATTGCTGGGCCAAACCAGCGGCGAGTTATTGTCTCAGCTGGATGGGGATCTGTCTAATAAAAACTGGGCGTTGGAAAAGCTCGCCCCGCTGCTTGAGGCGGATAATGTTTTTGGTGCGGGTTTTGTTGCGTTGTTATGTGGGGCGGCGGTGGAAGGCGGCGGCGACCCGGAAATACCTGCGCCTACATTGCTGCGGGGTTACAAAAATGTTTTGGATGCTGCGCGGTTATTCGTGGAAAAATGCTATGAGCTCGCTGGCACCGAGGAAGCCTTGCCATCTGAGGTGCTGGAGGCTCATGGGTTGGAAGTCAGCCAGTCTTATCCTAAGTTGGCGGCGGCCTGGAGTGTGGCTGGGTTCTTCGGGCAGGCCGGCATCGCCATAATGACCCGCAGCGCACCGGCTCGTGCGGTGGCTCAGAACACACCTGGGCTGGAAACGAGTCTGCAGCAAGCGGCGGGCTTTATAGAAAACGCCGATTGGTGTTTCACGTTGGTACAGGTGTTAGACAATGAGGAGCTGGTGGTATTGCATCCAGCTACTGAGCAAGGTTTCCGCGTTCGCATCAGCGGTATTCCCATTAATTTCCAGCTACACACCTTGCTTGCCGACGCCCTCTGCGGCGAGGATGGTTTCCCTTATCCGAAACCCTCACCCTTGGAAGTGGCAGTTACTAAAGGTGATGCGGACGCGGATCCTAGTCTGCAGGCAACCGGGGTGTTTAATATGGTGAACTGGCCAGGGGTTACCGGTGCCCAGTCCGATCATTGGATTTGGAACGAGGGGGTGCCGAAAGACATTTTGCTTTTCGAAGGCACCAGGGTGATCCTTATCGAAGACGCCCCTTATCAACGCACTTGGAACGCAGGCCGTATGTTTGACTCGTTACGCGGGGAAGTCCAGGTATTAGAAAAGCTATCTACTGCTCAGGTGCAGGATTGGTTACGTCGTTTAGAAGCACGTGCCTAGTGGAAATACAGCGCTAATCTAATCCGGTCGGAAATGCCGGTTTTGCGTAGTAGCGCCGAGATGTAATTTTTCACCGTCCCCTCGGCTAGGTACAGTTGGGCAGCAATTTCCTTATTAGACAACCCTTGTCCCACCAAGCTGGCTACTGTGCGTTCGGTGGGGGTCAGCCTGGCGAACCGGTCAGGGGGTGGGCTGCTAATAATATGGGCAATCCTTGGGTCGATGTACATATTGCCTTCCACCACGGTTTGGATGGAAAAAGTCAGGGTTTCGGTGGAGACATCTTTGAGTAAAAACCCAGCGGCACCTGCGGCGATGGAGCGGCGAACGATGTCTTCGTCGTCAAAGGTGGTTAGTATCAGCACTGGCAATGTTGGCCACCGGCGTTTGCATTCTGCTACTAGTTCGGGGCCGTCCATGCCGGGCATCACGGCATCAGCAAGCACGACATCTACTGGGTGATTGTGGAGCACGGTGAGGGCGATCTGAGCGGAAGCGCAGGTATCTACCACAACGATGTCGGATGCTTGGGACAGCAGTAATTTCAGTCCGCGGCGGAGGAGCTGTTGGTCGTCAACGATGAGGATTTTAATGTCGGTCATGGTGTTTCCGTAGGAATTGATACGGTCAGTGCAAAACCATTGGTGGTGAAATCTGCGGTCACCGTTCCGCCTAAATCGCTGGCTCGTTGCTGGATGGACCTAAGCCCGTAGCCAGATCCCGATACTGTTTCTTTTTCAGTACTCGCAGCGCTGGTATTGACCACGCTGAGCGTAATTGTGTCGGGGTGAGTTGTTAACGTCAGCCGAATGGCAGTGGGATCACCGTGCCTAAGGGCATTGGAAACTCCTTCACGGGCGGCTACCTGTAGTAATTCTCCCTGCTGCGGAGTAAGCGGCAGTGGATCACCTAGGCTGCGAATGAGAAAGGAAACCCCGGTGTTGGTAAAAGCATTTGATAGGGCGGCCAGTGATTCCTCCAGCTCTGGGGTGGTAGTGGGAACCTTGGTGGCGGGTGGGTCTAAGGCGCGTACCCAGCGTCTTAGGTCGGTGAGGGCTTGATCGGTGACTTCTTTGGCATGCCCGACTTCTAACCACGCGGTTTCCGCATCCAAGTTGCGGGCAAGCCCTAAGGATATGCTCACGGCGACCAGCTGCTGGCCGAGGCCGTCGTGAAGCATGAGGGCGGCGGCGGTGCGTTCGGCTTCAATGGCAAGATCGCGATCGTGCTGCGCATTTTCGGCGACTTGTGTGGCGAGTTGCTGGGAGAGTTCGCGTTCTTTTTCCAGCTCCACCAGTACCGAGGCGAGCAGGAAGTACAGCAGGCAAATCATTACGATCCACAAGGTTTCGCCAATGGTCTTGCTCAGTGGTGTCCCCGTTGTGATGTGTAGTATAAATACGGCGAGTGTTACTACTGCAAGACAAGCGAAACAGGCTGGTTGCCCGAAGGTTTTTAATAGGATGACCATGGCAATGGCCAGCATGGGTGTGGCAAGCGGGGTGCCACCGATGAGAAATAATGCCACGCTCACTACCGCTATTAGCAGCGCGCGGGTTTTGCTGGGTGGTTGTTTGAGGAGCAGCAATAAAACCGCGATCAGCAGTAACCCGGATACCAGTCTCGTTGTTATCAGTGTGCTGACTCGCCCGTAGAAGAATGGTTCGACAAGTAAGAAGGCTAGTGCCGTTACCGCGAGCACCACGAGATACCTAAGCGGCCGTTGGGCGCTGCCTAAACGCGGAGAGCTAACCATACTGATCAATTTTAGTAGCCCTAGGCCAGCAAAAACCCATGACCACGGTCATGATTATTACTGACCACGGGCACTCGTTTTGCCCCGATAACCAGAGGCACTGTGGAGGTATGAAAAAGTCACTGGTTTTAAGAAGTCTCATCGCGGTCGTGCTCATGTTCGGCTGCGCTTATGCCCCAGCGTTGGTGTTTGTCATGCCGGTTGCGCGCAAGGCCGCATCGGGGGAACTCATAGGGGAGGAAAACGCAGGCATCTTGCTGGCCTGTCTCACGTTGCTCATCGGTTACAGTCTATCCACGGTGATTGCCATTGTTGCTACCAGAATTCTTACCCGCCGGCTCGATAACAATCCGATCAGTAGCCTAGGGCTGCGCATCGACCGCAACGCAGTGAGCTGGTTTTTGGCCATGATAATTATTGCGGTTATTATCTTGGCCGTGGTTACGGGTCTGCTCAAGCTCATGGGCATCAACGGTCAACCACAAACAACACCGGGTGATACCTGGTGGGCTGGGGTTCTTATCACATTTTCCCTGGCGTTTTTGCTGCAAGGAATCCCAGAGGAAGTAGTATTTCGCGGTTGGCTGATCCCCTCGATGGGGAACACGCGGCTGGCAGTTAGCTTAAGTGTGTTGGTGTTTACCGTAATGCATCTCGTTTCCAAGGGTGGGCAGCAAAACTTCCTTGAGCATATTATCTACTTAGCTGTGCCGTTTGGATTCGCGGTTGCTGCTGCCGTAGTACGGGTAGTCAGCGGCTCCACCTGGGCTGCCATTGGGGTGCATGCCGGTTTCCATATGGCAGGATTGCTGGCCTTCTTCCTACCGGTGGAAAACTCACCTGCACAATGGGTGTTTGTTGGTGTCGCCTGGACAATCGTGGGTGTAATTATCGGGTGGCGCTTCGATTTCCTAGGAAAGCTCGATGACCAGCACGTCGAAGGCGCACCGCATAAGCTTGCTATGGCACGATAGCTAGTTATGACTGACACTTCCTCACCAGTTGCCGCGGATTTGCATGACACTATTAAAGTCCGCGGCGCGCGGGTGAATAACCTCAAAAACCTTGACGTTGACGTGCCGAAACGTCGCCTTACGGTCTTCACCGGGGTATCGGGATCGGGCAAATCCTCCCTGGTGTTCGGCACGATCGCCGCGGAATCGCGGCGGCTTATCGACGAAACCTACTCCGCCTTCGTTCAAGGTTTCATGCCTTCGCTGCCTAGGCCAGATGTGGATGTGTTGGAAAACCTCTCACCTGCGATCATTATTGACCAAGAGCGGATGGGGGCGTCGTCACGCTCGACGGTGGGAACTGCTACCGATGCCAATTCCATGCTCAGGCTGGTGTTTTCCAGGTTGTCTGATCCGTATGTGGGCACCTCGGGGCATTTTTCCTTCAATCTTCCTGAGGGCATGTGCCTTAATTGTGAGGGCACCGGCGAGGCCGCGACCTTGAATTATGCCGAGTTTTTAGATGAATCAAAAACGCTGAATGACGGGGCGATCACCGCGCCTGGGTTTAAAGTGGGGGAGTGGTATTGGAATTCCTATGGGCAAAACCCCAAGATCGACCCCGATAAACCAGTAGCGGATTTCGATGCGGAGACTAAAGAGTTTTTCCTGCATGCGCCACCGCAGAAAATCAAAGTTGATGGCAAAAATGTCAGCTATGAGGGGTTGGTCACCAAGATACGTCGGCTGTGGATCGACCGCGCAGAACCGCCAAAGCAAAAACAGATTGTGGATTTTGTTGCCCGGATTTCCACCCGTGCCACCTGCCCGGAATGTAACGGCACCCGCCTTAATGAGACTTCGCGTAATGCCACGGTAGCGGGAAAAACTATCTGGCAGTGCCAGCAGATGCAGGTCAGCGACCTCAAAGAATTCCTCGACGGCATAACCAATACCCAAGTAAAACCGGCGCTGGACGCATTAAAAAACATCATTGATGCCATGGTGGAAGTCGGGTTGGGTTATCTTTCGTTAAGCCGCGAATCCGGCACGTTATCGGGTGGCGAGGCGCAGCGGGTGAAAATGATTCGGCACTTAGGTTCGCCGCTGACCGATGTCACCTATGTTTTTGATGAACCCACCGCAGGGCTGCACCCGCACGATATTGCGCGCATGAATGATCTATTGCTCAAGATTCGGGATAAAGGCAACACCGTATTGGTGGTGGAGCACAAACCCGAAGTGATTTCCATTGCAGACAATATTGTTGATATTGGTCCAGGCTCCGGCGACAACGGCGGTACGCTCGTCTACGCTGGCGATCTCGCTGGGCTGCGGGAAACCGATTCGCTGACCGCTGAGTATTTATCTCGTGGTGTGGTGCTCAATGACAATCCCCGCACCCCCACCGGCCAGCTGACCATTGGGCCAGTGACCCACAACAACTTAACCGAGGTTGCCACCACCATTCCCCTGGGAGTGTTCACGGTGATTACCGGGGTGGCGGGTTCGGGCAAATCCACCTTGATAGAACACGGCCTAAGCCCCCACGAAGATGTGCTGACTATCGACCAGTCGGCCATCCGGGGATCTAGGCGATCCAGCCCGGCGACCTATACCGGGTTATTAGATAAAATCCGTGCGAAATTTGCCAAGGATAACGGGGTGAAACCAGCACTGTTTAGTGCAAATTCGGAAGGTGCTTGCGAGGTGTGCGGTGGGCTCGGGGTGACCTATATGGATTTGGCCATCATGGCCGGGGTTGCCAGTAAATGCGAAGCGTGTAATGGTCAACGGTTCAAGGAGGAAGTGTTGGCCTACACCATTGGCAAGGAAGGCTTCAATATTGCCGATGTGCTGAATATGTCTGCAGACAAAGCCCTGAAAGTGTTCACCACCGGCGAAGCCAAGAAAATCCTGCAACGGTTGACCATGGTGGGCCTAGGATACCTGCGTCTAGGACAGCCGTTAAACACGCTTTCGGGTGGAGAGCGGCAGCGCCTAAAACTCGCTGCGTGGATGAAAGACTCCGCAAATATTATCGTCCTTGACGAACCCACCACCGGGTTGCATCTCAAAGACACCCAAACCATTATCGCCATGATGAACACCCTGGTAGACGAGGGCAAAACCGTGGTAGCTATCGAGCATAATGTGGCCTGCATGGCCGCCGCAGATCACGTGATTGATCTGGGTCCCGGCGCGGGTGCCCAGGGCGGTCGCATTGTTTTCGAAGGCAGCCCGGCTGAGTTAATTACCAGCAAAACTCTGACAGGCGAGGCAGTGAAACTAGAATTAACCTCATGACTTCCAGCCCTGAACTCGCGGTAGCACTCGCCGAGCAACTCGCCCGGCGTCTAACAGACGTTGTGATCTGCCCCGGATCGCGTAACTCCCCGTTGTCGTTAGCCCTCATAGCCAGGCCAGATGTTCGGGTGCATTCGCGTATCGACGAACGCAGCGCCGCCTTTTTCGCCCTCGGCATGGCGCGGGTTACCGGGCGTGCGGTAGGCGTGGTCATGACCTCTGGCACGGCGGTTGCCAACTGCTTGCCGGCTGTGATTGAAGCGCAGCAGTCGCATACACCATTGGTGATTATTTCCGCCGACCGCCCCGCTGAACTGGTGGGCACGGGTGCGAATCAAACCATTGAGCAGCGTGGTTTGTTAGGGCTTAACACGGTAGAGATAACCGAGCTTAACGATGTAGAAAGGCTCGACTTTACTAGCCTGGTCATGCATATTAATGTCCGCTTTGCCGAGCCGCTGGTGGCTGGGTTGCCCACAGTAGCGCAGCCGGTGGCGAAGCTGCCAGCGCCGCAGTTTTTCGTCGATCATGGTGCAGCCAAGGTTGATCTTTCGAGGCGAACCCTAGTTATTGCTGGCGATGAAGCGTGGCGAGTCGAAGGTTTAGAAGACGTCCCCACCATTGCCGAGCCGAGTGCGCCCGCGCCGTATCAACCAGTACACCCCTTGGCGGCTACCGTATTTAGTAGACAGCAGGTTTCTGCTGAAGGCTATGTGGTGGATACCAAACCGGAACAGCTGATCATCGTGGGACATCCTACCTTGCACCGCGATGTGATGGCATTGGCTAAAGATGAAGACATCGACCTGGTGCTATTATCGCGCACGGATCAGGTGACCAATCCGTGGCGTCGTCAAGCTACCGTGGCCAGCCGAGTGACGGTAACGGGCACGCCGAGTATGGAGTGGCTGAAAATCTGCCAAGCCGCAGGGGAACTGGCCGTTACGACGGTACGCGAAGTGCTGGCCAACCCCGACTATGGGTTTACCGGGCTGCATGTTGCAGCAGCTGTCGCGGATACCCTGGCCACGGGCGACACCTTCTTTGTTGGCGCTTCCAACCCAGTGCGGGACGTTTCGTTATGCGGCTTGCCTTTCGACGCCGTCGACACCTTCAGCCCCCGCGGAACCGCCGGGATCGACGGCTCAAACTCCCAGGCCATTGGTGTAGCGCTTGCCGTGCAATCCCGCGAACCGGAATTATTACGGGCACCGCGTACCGTGGCCCTAGTAGGTGACGTTACGTTCCTCCACGACATTGGTGGGTTACTAATACCAGAGAATTCCGCTCAGCCGGAAAACCTCACCATTGTGGTGGCTAATGATGACGGTGGTGGGATTTTCGAAACCTTAGAAGTGGGCGCAACGGAATACAAACCCAGCTTTGAACAGGCCTTTGGCACCTCCCACGGTGTTGACTTGTCGGAACTTTGTCGCGGCTACAACGTGGATTATGTCAAAGTGGAAACACTCGACGACTTGCTTACCGCCCTAGAGCAAACCACCGATGATGCCGGATTTACCCTCATTGAGGCACGGTGCTCAAGGCAACATCGGCGGGCGATGCATGAGGCATTGAAGACAGGATTCTAACCCTATGCAGCGTATTCCCATTTACCGTGGTCACCGCGTTCGTCGGCGGTTGTTCCAGCTGGTCATGTTTATTTATGCTGCCAGCATTCTGGGGTGCATTGGTATTGTGGTTGGCCCGGCGATTAATGATTACACCATTGATTCCAACCCCGGCCGAGCACTCGCACGAGTCACTGCTACGGATAATTCACCGCTGATCACCGCCAAAGTCACCGTGGAATACCAGGACGAAGAGGGCGTGTATCACTCGCCGGAAACGGGAATCCTGTACCCGACTGGGCTGGGAGTGGGGCAGCGTGTGTGGGTGACTTACGCCAAATCGGACCCTGAACTGGTGAAAGTCCAAGGCAGGGAATGGACGCTTTCCATTATTCCGGCATTAAGCACCTTGGTGGCGGTGACCGGGATTTGCATCGTGCTAGCGGGAATCGTTCACTACAGCACTAAACGCTACCGGCATGACCCCGATCAGTTAGAACAACCCCCGAGGATTAAACGAGAAAAACGAGTCATTATTGCGCCTCGGACGAGCTAGCCCATGCGGATTGCGATTGTCACAGAATCTTTCCTGCCTGATGTTAATGGGGTCAGCAATTCGGTAGCGCAGATCATTCACCATCGTGGCTCGCATGAGCTGTTGGTGATCGCGCCGGGCGAAGGTGATAGTTTTTATGATGGGGTTCCGGTGGTGCGGGTGCCTCGGCTGAAGATCAAGCCTTTTCCGGTTGGACTGCCAGTGGGATTTATCCAGGCACTGAAAGAGTTTCGGCCGGATATTGTGCATGCTGCCTCGCCATTTGTGTTGGGTGCGGCGGGGGTGTTCGCGGCTCGGCGTCTGGGTGTCCCGGTGGTGGGTGTGTTCCAAACCGATGTTGCTGGTTTTGCCACTCGCTACCGGTTAGGGTTCTTGCAGCGTGCGGCTTGGTGCTGGCTTAAGATCGTACACAACAACTGCGACCGAACCTTAGCACCTTCAACAGCAACCATTACTGCACTCACCGACCGTAAGTTTAGAAACGTGCATCATTGGGGCAGGGGAGTAGACACTGAACTTTTCCACCCAGACAAACGCACAGGTAGTTCCGGAATTGGCTACGTTGGAAGACTAGCCCCCGAAAAAGGACTCCACCGCCTAGCAGGACTACCCATAACCATTATTGGTGCTGGACCCATGCGTGCTGAGCTGGAACAACTACTGCCCACCGCTAGATTTCTCGGTGAACTCCGCGACGAAGCGCTAGCCCGCGAACTAGCTAACCTTGATGTGTTGATCCACCCCGGTGAGTTTGAAACCTTCTGCCAAACCATCCAAGAAGCCCACGCCAGCGGTGTACCAGTGATTGCCATTAATGCCGGTGGGCCAAAAGACCTCGTGACGCCAACTACGGGCCTGCTTATCGACGCCACCACCTTCACCACCGACCTACCCCAAGCCATTGATTACGTGCTGCGGCACCGAGAAGAGATGGGTGCAGCAGCTAGGGCAAGTGTTGCAAACCGTACCTGGGACAAAGTGGTAGCGGAGTTATTCGAGCACTACTACTGTGTGGCTTCTGGGTAGGGGTTTTAGCCATGTGCGAGAACAGGCAAAACTACTGTTTCGCGGTGCTTGGGTGCTAAGTGGTCTTACCTGCCTTTATCGCCACTTATCACAGGATGCTACCGCTATCACTGCTGCAGTAATAGCTTTCTACTATCGTTGGAAGTAATACAACCGACAAATATGGCGATAATGCAAGTAAGAGATCATGCGTCCTAAATAGATACTGAAAGGAGGGGGCTCCCATGGAACAGCCATATCAGTCCTATTCCAATAACCGAACTGCTGCACTAGTTGCAGCTATCGTGAGTTTCAGCGTGATCATGCTTGCTCTGGCATTCTTGTGCGTGTTCAAGACTAGCGAAGTAAACAGCAATGCGCTGCCGGCTGGCAACGTTGTGGCGTCGAAAAGCGATAATGATGCAACTCCGATAGTGCTACGGCAAGCAGCGAATCTCAAAACTACTCGGGGTGCAAAATTCGACCCGAATAAGCCTCCGCCAGCAGAAGTTCCAGATTTCTTGCCGTCAACGGCGCGGTTGATTAATGCGAAACCGACCCAAGTTCGTGTCGATTCTTGGAAGCACAGCCGTTATTACGCCGGAAACGACAATACCAGTGATGGGTTTGCAACGTCTGTTTATAACGAGTTCCTCACTCATTACAGCACGTTTGCAGAGCAAGGGGTTGTTTCCTTCAAGGCAATATCGCCACGCAATAATCTTCGCTACCAAATGGTCTGCCAAGATCACGGAAAATTTGTTGCCTGCACGGGTGGGTATAAGGCCGTGGTGTATATCGTCTAGCCAGGTGCTATAGCGCTGTGGTGGTTATCCCTCACGTTATTCAGACGGTAGGCATGGCGACCATTGAACTGGAATGCAGCGTAGGTGATGCAACAATTGACATCACCTACGCTAATTTTGTGCTGTAAGCCTAGGGTGGTGCATTGGATTGCGGGTAAGTAGGTTAGGCCACCAGCCAGATGTAGCCAGCAATTTCGGGGTGAATTGCCTTAATGCTGTTGCATTCTTCCGCGAGTTACAGTGGCAGATATAGCGGTTTGCTTAAGCAATTTTTACGATGAGAGCTATAAGCATATAGCTCCATAGCAAGGGAGGCGCCGCAGTTTGGGATACTTTCTTCACGCATCCTCATCCGGTCTCTGAGGATTTTATGGAAAGCCGCGACCAGGGAACACAAACACGCTAATGTGGTCACGTTGATCGGGGCATCCCGGCTGCCTCGATCAACTTCCCGGTTCGCTTAAACCTTGTACTTCACCCCAACCGGCTACACTAAGTCACGTGGCTAAAGCATCTATGGATAAAAAACCGCTTGACGTGGCTCGTATGTTTGACCAGGTCGGTGAGAAATACGACATTACTAACACCGTCTTGAGTTTTGGGCAGGACCGCAGGTGGCGCACAATCACCCGCCAGCGGTTGAACCTGCAACCGGGGGAGAAGGTGCTTGACCTTGCTGCGGGAACCGCGGTTTCTACGGAAGAGTTAGCCAAATCCGGGGCATGGTGCATCGCTTGTGATTTTTCCTTAGGCATGCTGGCAGCAGGCGCGAAACGCGATCTACCTAAGGTGTGCGGCGATGGCATGCAGTTGCCCTTTGCCGATAATACTTTCGATGCCGTTACCATTTCCTATGGTCTGCGAAACATCCACGATTTTGAGGCAGGTTTAAGGGAAATGGCGCGGGTGACCAAGCCTGGTGGTCGCCTAACGGTTGCGGAGTTTTCCACTCCAGTGGTGCCGGTGTTTAAGCAGATTTACATGAACTACCTCATGCGGGCGCTGCCTGCGATCGCGAAGGTGTTGTCCTCTAACCCGGAGTCCTATGAGTACCTTGCCGATACCATCCGCGCGTGGCCAAACCAGGAGCAGCTGGCGCGGGCGATTAATAATAACGGCTGGTCCGAATGCGGTTGGCGCAATTTAAGCTTTGGTATTGTCGCGTTGCACTCGGCGGTTAAGGCTTAACCGCTTGCTTGTCGACGTCGTAACGCATCCGCCACCTAGGTTCCCTGGAAAACAACAGCGCCGATATTACAAGTGGTGCAAGCGAAAATGAAAAAGGTATCGTCAGCACCTAGCCAGACAGAATTCCACTGAAATTGAGCCACGTACATCATAGTTTTATGGCAGTTGGTGCATTCTGGGTAGTCGGGGGCTTGTACCCACGCTGGGTAGCCACCAATGCTGTTGTATTCCCAGACCTCAGTTGGATATAAAGGTGATACTGGGGTGGGGGTAAGTGCCCAGGTACTGGTTGTGGTTTCTTCGTATATTTCTTCAGCGAAATAGCTGGCACCGTCCCCTACATAACCAACAAAAGGGAAAAAGGGAGTGCTGACTGGTGCTGCAAACGAACAATTTGGGTCAAAACTGCTATAAGAAACGCGGCTGATTAATGCGCAATCTAGGCAACTAGGGGCGCTGAAAACGCCCTGAATCCCAAGAAAACTTAATCGCTTATCTTTACCATCAATAACGATGGCATTGACTAACCTGCCTCCACAGTGCGCACAGGTGTCTTCTCTGGGGGCGCATAGCCGTACTGGGCCAGAAATGGGGATACTGTCGCTGCTTTCCAGAAGATAACACGGCTCGTAGACAAGATTGCGGCGATTTCCCTCCATATTCAGCTCCCACCCACCTAGGTGAGTGCTGTCTGAGGCGGAAAATTTCTTACCAGCTGCAAAACTATGATCTAGGGTGCCAGCTTTCCACTGCCGCATGAGCTTGATTGTTGCTTCATCGCCTATGAAAGCGAGACAACCAAGCATATCGCGAATCTCGTAAGGGTCCTCTTCAGTACCAAGCTGGGTAATCAACTGTTCCCGAGCAGCAGCTGATGCTTGATAGTAAAGATGCGGCCACATTCGTGTGTAAAGACCACCAGCTTTGGTGATAACTTGCATGATTTCTTCAGGGCAGGTGCCGTAGTAGCCCACCAACGCCATCAACTCCCAGCGAGCTGAATGTTGGGTGTAGTCGAAAACAGCATCAATATTGTTAACTATAGTGGCTATTTCATTGAGGCGTTCTGCTTCCGACAGTGATGCAATGTGGGTGATAGCAGTGGAATAATATCCGTCCATGCCAATTGTATCTTACTATTATGACGCTGGCTTTTCCGCTAGTGGTGCAGGGAAAATGCTAGCAAGCATGCTGAGGATTTTTTCGGGGGTAAATAAATGATAAATTTCTCCCGCTCTTAACTGAGGAAACTAAAAACTCTTAAAAGTCGGGTTTTGGGGTGGATAACGGTTAGAACCAGAAGGCGTGTTGAACAATCCTATCTGACAAGTTATTGAGAAAAACCTAGTAAATAAATATAAAAACTGAATATCCACTCAGAAGAAAAGTGCTATGAGCTGCGACTTTGGGGGTATGAGGGGTTTTGTGATGTTGCTTACCCTGCTAGGGTCAGCTGCGAGCACGGAAGGACAACGAATTTCAGTATGCGGCTAAAAAGTACCCTCAAAATAACATCATTCTGTATTGGCGTCAGTTTGCTTGCCTCTGGCTGTGACGCAGCTTCATTTCTAATGCCAGGCTCGTCCTCGTCGCAAACATCCAGCTCTGCGACGTCGAGTGAACCAAGACTGCCAGGAATGAGCGAAACTGATTACCCTACCCCCAACGAAAACCCGACTGATGGAGCACCGGAAGAGCCAACTGCTACCGATGGCGACACTACTGGTGCTGCAACTGCAGAACCAACCTCTGCTGATAGTTCACTAAAAAATACCGCTGGTTCCGATTCCGCCGAACCAACATCTGGGGTGGCACCTGCTGAACCAGGTGATGGCGAGGCCACGAGCACTGCCCCAGAACCGAGAGCAACTGATGTCCCGACAACATCCGCGGCCCCCACCAGCACACAGCCGGCTGCTGGCTGGCAAGAAGATTACCGAGAAGATTTCGATCGGTCGCTGGAAATGATTAACTGGGAACGCTACGGCTGGGACGAGCAGCCGGTGGGTGACGGCGGCCTAGGGATCCGCAGAATGGACAACTCCTTTACTCGCGACGACAAGCTTATCCTACAAACCAGATATGAAGATGGGTTATGGACATCCGGTGGTGCGTCGTCAAATGGCATTTTTAAGGCTTCGCGGGGTAAGTGGGAAGTCCGCGCTAAGCTTCCGCAAAGCGAAGGGTTGGGCTATTGCTTCTTGCTATGGCCTGCTGATAAGGGGTGGCCGCCGGAGATTGATTTCGCCGAGGGTTCGGCAACTAATCCGCGGATCGCGGGCACCTATCACTGGGATCCTGATAATAAACAAGAGCAGCGGGAATTTCATAACCCAGACATAAACGGCTGGCATACTTACGGTGTCATTGTTGAGGAAAATGTCATTATCTTCACCCTTGATGGAAAGGAAACGTCCCGTATTGAAAAAGAGGGCATCACTGATAAAGAGATGTTCTTAGGCGTACAATCCGCCCCACTTGACCCCAACGGTCAGGCCAAGGCGTGGGAGACCACCGTTGAAGGCGGAGTGCCGAACGACAAGATGCCAGCAGTTTCCGAAATTGAGATTGATTGGGTAGCCCACTACACCCGTGGCTAATGGCGCCAACGCGCAGCGCGTTTCGACGGCTGCGCTTTTTAAGTACTTTCCGGGTAGCACCCTTGGCTAGTCCATGTGACGGCTGACACAATTCGGTTATTTAGCTGCAAACCCCATGAAGTCCCAGGAAAACATATAGGTATTTATCGAATATCCGAATTGTGTCACAAGTAACAAGGGGGTTGGGGTTAAGTTCGGGCTAAACCCGCACTACAACCACTCCGGCACTACAACCCCGCACCCAGCCCGCCCCAAACGACAGCTAGCTCCACAGTGGTGCGTTGTTAAACCGATCCATGATCCGGCCAGCGCTGCGCCAGAGTCGGGCAACCGTGTCGCGGTCGGCATCGGTAACCAAGTTGCCCATGAGCCTAGCTGCGGTGGGCATGAAGAGCTTTAAGCCCACTGGGCCGACAAGTGGCAAGAACTGGGGGTAGGTGAGCAGCCTAGCTGCTGTTCTAGCCAGTAGGAATGCTTCACCGTAATGGCGCCGGAGTATATCCGGCCATAATAAGGTGAAATCTTTACCGGGATCTAAAGCGGCAACAGCTAAAGCGGCGGTTTCCATGCCGTAATCTATGCCTTCACCGTTGAGGGGGTTAACACAAGCTGCGGCGTCGCCAATGAGCATCCAGTTGCTACCTGCAACATTGCTTACCGCCCCGCCCATGGGAAGTAACGCCGAGGTGATCTGTTGTGGGTGTCCAAAGTTCCATTGGTTATTCATGGCCGCTGCGTAGTGCTCTAGGACTTTCTTGGTGTTAATTTTCGCTGGCCGCTTGTCGGTGCTCAGCGCCCCGCAGCCAACGTTGGCATTGCCATTTCCTAGAGGGAAAATCCAACCGTAACCAGGCTGAATTACCCCCGCTTGGTCGCGCAGCTCCACATGGGAGTGAATCCAGGGCTCTGCAGACAGGGGGGTAGTACAGTAGGAGCGGGCGGCAATGCCATAGACCTCGCCTTTATGCCAGGTGCGGCCAAGCAGCTTGCCGAAGGTAGAACGCACCCCATCAGCGACAATGACGTACTGAGGCAGGACTTGCGTGCCATCATTAAGTGCTACAGAGGTGATGCGGTTGCCAGTTAGTTCCACCCCCACGGCGGCGGAGTATTTTACTGTGACCTGCTCGTAACTTGCCGCATGGGTAAGTAGCAGCTGGTCGAATTCTAGCCGGGGCATTGCTGAGCCAACAGTGCCGAATTCGGATTCTGGCCACGGTACCGTCGCGGAAGAGCCATATCCGTGGAGTTTTAGCCCGTGGGAGGTGTAGCGACCACATACTGCTTCCGCGAGTCCCAGTGACTGGAGTTGTTTTATCGCGCGGGGGGTAAGTCCGTCGCCGCAGGTTTTGTCGCGGGGGAAGCGTTTGGCGTCGATAAGCAAGGTGCTAAAACCCGCTTGTGCTGCGTGGATGGCGGCGGTGGCACCGGCTGGGCCTGCGCCGATTATCAGTACCTCAGTGTTGGTCACGATGACTATTCTTTCAAGTACCCACCACGCCGCGTCAAACCTTGGGGTGTATGTCGAGGCGTGTATAGACTACGGTTAAGGGGTTAGTTCTAATTGAGAAAAGGTAGACACAGCATGAGCAACGGTGCCGAAATCCGCCAGAATACTGGTGATTCCGCTATCGGTACACGCGTGGATTTGGGTGACGAAACCCTGAATGAGCAGGTCGTTTCCGGCATGACTCGGGTTGAAAACTACCTCCATGACGAGTTGAGTAAAAGCCCGGATTTCTTGACGGATAAGATCATGCACCTCACGGTGGCAGGGGGTAAGCGCTTCCGTCCGATGTTTGCGTTGCTAGCTTCAAACTACGGTGAGCGCCCCATGTGCGATGAGGTGGTCAAAGCCGCTGCCATCGTTGAGATGACGCATCTAGCAACCCTTTATCATGACGACGTAATGGATGAAGCACAGATGCGACGTGGTGTGCCTTCCGCTAATGCACGGTGGACTAATTCCATTGCGATCTTATCGGGTGACATTTTGCTCGCTCACGCCTCGCGGATCATGGGAGAGCTGGGTGTAGAAACTGTAATGCATTTCGCGGAGACTTTCGGTACGCTGGTTACCGGGCAGATGCGGGAAACCATCGGCGCAGGTGAGAGCAACCCGGTTGAGCATTATATGAAGGTCATTGAAGAAAAAACCGGCGTGCTGATCGCGTCCGCGGGCTATTTGGGGGCGCTGCATTCCGGTGCCGATGAGCAGACCATAGTGGCGCTCCAAGAATTTGGTGCGGCCATTGGCATGGTTTTTCAAATCGTTGATGACATCATTGACATTTTCTCCGACAGCGAAGAATCCGGTAAAACCCCCGGCACTGACCTTCGGGAAGGCGTGTTTACCCTTCCAGTGCTCTACGCCTTGGAAGAGGAAGGGGAGGTCGGCGACGAGCTGCGCAGCATTCTTATCGGCCAGCTTGACGACGAAGCCACCGTTAATCGCGTGCTCGACTTGCTGGCCCAAACTAATGGCCGCAACCGCGCGCTTGCCGACGTCCACCACTACCTTCAGCTTGCCGAGGCGAGGCTGGCACAATTGCCGGAAAACGCCACCACGGAAGCGCTGCGTCATTTAGCTCGGTTTACAGTTGCGCGGGTGGGCTAATTTAACTGGGGATTTGTGGATACGCTCGGGTATTAGTAATGTATTGCAGGCGCAACAGTTATTGTTGGCACGCCAGGTTGCCCGAGCGGCCAAAGGGAGCGGACTGTAAATCCGTCGGCATTGCCTACAGAAGTTCGAATCTTCTACCTGGCACCATATAAACCCTCACCGAAAACAACGGTGAGGGTTTTCTGCTGCTGTGGGTCGGCTTAAGTTCTAGTGGTCTGAGCTTAGCCCAAACCAAACCTGTTGTTTGACGGGGTGTTGTGGGCGTCGAAAAGCGAAGGTAACCTGCTGATTTGTCAACCGTGTAGGCAGCGGGTTATAGTTCTAAAGGCTTCAACGGAGCGGGGCTGGAATTTTCTAGCAACAATTCAACATGAGGCTGTGCCCCCTTAGCTCAGTCGGCAGAGCGTTTCCATGGTAAGGAAAAGGTCGACAGTTCGATTCTGTCAGGGGGCTCTGTTTTCTTTTATGACTTGTGCACATGATCGTAAAAGTAAACGGTTGGGCGGTGTAGCTCAGTGGTAGAGCAAGCGACTCATAATCGCTGTGTCGCGAGTTCAATTCTCGCCGTCGCTACGGATAACTCCATAGGGGCGTAGTTCAATTGGTAGAGCAACGGTCTCCAAAACCGTAGGTTGCAGGTTCGAGTCCTGTCGCCCCTGCTACATAGGTCCCCCAGCATCAGGTTACTACCGGTGTTGGGGGATCTTAGTTTTACTACTGTGTTCAGAGTTTTGGTATAGTCGAAAAGTCATGAACATGTCTTTGACAACAAGAGGAGCGTTGTGAGCGAAGAAAAGCCAAGGCAGCAAGGTGTTAGTCGCCCAACCGGTAAACGCCAGTTGGCAGGGGTGAGCACCACCTCTACCTCTTCCTATCAAGCTAAACATGCTCCGGTGGAGCCGGAGGAGAAGGCGCCTAATCCAATTCTGAGCTTTTTCCCTCAGGTGGTTGAAGAGATGCGGAAAGTCATCTGGCCGACCGCCCGCCAGATGGTTAACTACACGATTATTGTGTTTAGCTTCTTGATTCTGTTAACAGCGTTGGTTGCAGGTGTTGACTTCATCGCTGGACTTGGAGTTGAGAAGGTCCTTAGTCGATAGGTAGTATTTAATACATAACATCCCGCCGCAGCCTGTTTGGAACGGCGGGATAATTTTTGGGTAAAGCCACACCACGTTAAAAACAACCACTGTAAGGAGTGAGCGCTATGAGCGAAGAGAACCACGATTCCTTTGCCGCCGCTTTCGAAGAAGCTGATATTGCGGTAGCCGCCTCAGAAGCAGAAGCGGAGCAAGCAGAGCCTGCTGTTGTTACCGCCACTGAAGAAACGGCTACTGATGAAGACGCCGAATACCGCGCTAGGTTGCGTGCGTTTACTAGGGAGCTGAAGAAAAAGCCCGGCCAGTGGTACATCATTCAGTGTTATTCCGGCTATGAGAATAAAGTGAAAACCAACCTCGATATGCGCGTGCAGACCTTGGAGGTGGAAGACGCCATCTATGAGGTGGTGGTTCCAGTGGAACAGGTGACCGAGTTCAAAGACGGCAAGCGCAAACTCGTTAAACGTAAATTACTGCCCGGCTATGTTTTGGTCCGCATGGACATTAACGACCGTGCTTGGTCGGTAGTGCGCGATACCCCGGGTGTGACCTCATTCGTGGGCAATGAAGGTAATGCTACCGCCGTGAAACACCGCGATGTGGCCAAGTTCCTCTTGCCCCCAGAGGAAGCGAAAGCTGGCAGCAAGGGCGGCGAAACTCCTGAAGGTGAGAAGGTTGTGGCTATGCCTGCCGACGGCACCAAGCCAACCGTGGCAGTGGATTACGAAGTGGGTGAAGCAGTCACCATCCTTACCGGCGCACTGGCTTCGGTCTCGGCTACCATTTCTTCCATTGACGCAGAAAACGGCAAGCTGCAGGTGTTGGTCTCCATCTTTGGTAGGGAAACCCCTGTGGATCTCACCTTTGACCAGGTGCAAAAGGTTTCTTAACTACTGTTAACGTCCTATCTGGGTGCTCATCCCCGCTTGAGGTGTTTGTGGAACACTTGAAGGGGGGATTGTTGCTGTAGTAGGGCTAGGTGGTAGGGCAAAGCTCGGGTGGCGAAAGAAAAGCTGGTAGCTTACACCAGCCTGCTGCTTGTTTTTCGGGTTTAAGATGCGGTAGCATGGTTCGTCGCGTGTTTTTACGCGATAACGTTTGATTCCCGGTGGCTTACAAAAGGTAGGCATCCGGACGCGGATTGTGGTTGGCCAACCATGATTTCGCGGTAACAAGGAATAGAGGTATTAACCTAATGGCTCCAAAGAAAAAGGTCACTGGCCTGATTAAACTGCAGATCGAAGCAGGCGCTGCCAACCCAGCTCCTCCTGTTGGCCCGGCACTCGGTGCCCAGGGTGTTAACATCATGGAGTTCTGTAAGGCATATAACGCTGCTACGGAATCTCAGCGCGGCAATGTGGTTCCTGTGGAAATCACGGTCTACGAAGATCGTTCCTTCACCTTCAAGCTGAAGACCCCACCTGCTGCCAAGCTGCTGCTTAAGGCTGCTGGTCTGCAAAAGGGTTCTGGCGTTCCCCACACACAGAAGGTGGGTAAGGTAACCATGGATCAGGTTCGCGAAATCGCCCAGACCAAGCTGGAAGACCTCAACGCTAACGATATTGATGCTGCTGCAAAGATTATCGCTGGTACCGCCCGTTCCATGGGCATTGAAGTTGAAGGTTAAACCTTAATTTTTTAAAAGTGGGAGGGTTGGCTTCGACCCCAACCACATATCCAATGAAGAGGATTGAATATGAGCAAAAAATCTAAGGCTTATAAAGCCGCAGCTGAGCAGATTGATAAGACTAAGCTGTACACCCCAGTTCAGGCTACCGGATTGGCTAAGGCCACTTCCTCCAAGAACTACGATGCAACCATCGAGGTTGCGCTGCGCCTAGGCGTGGATCCCCGTAAAGCTGATCAGCTGGTGCGCGGCACGGTTTCGCTGCCTAACGGTACCGGTAAGACGGTTCGGGTCATTGTTTTCGCTGCCGGTGAAAAGGCTACCGAGGCGGAAGCCGCTGGCGCTGATGCTGTCGGTTCCGAGGAACTGATCGAGCGGATCAGCGATGGCTGGACCGACTTTGATGTCGCTATTGCTACCCCGGATCAGATGGCTAAGGTGGGTCGGGTTGCTCGCGTGCTAGGCCCTCGTGGTCTGATGCCTAACCCTAAGACCGGCACCGTTACCACCGATGTTGCCAAGGCTATTGAAGAGGTCAAGGGCGGTAAGATTTCCTTCCGCGTGGATAAGGCTTCCAACCTGCATGCTGCTATCGGTAAGGCTTCCTTCACCGCTGAGCAACTCGCGGAAAACTACGGCGCTTTGATCGACGAGCTCCTGCGCATCAAGCCTTCCTCCGCTAAGGGCGTTTATCTGAAGAAAGCCACCATTGCCTCCAGCACGGGCCCTGGTGTGCCAGTAGACGTCAGCATTCAAAAAGACTACACCGCGTAGCTTTTCGACGCTCACAAGCCCGCACTTCTTAGGTTTTTCTAAGGGGTGCGGTTTTTGTTTATGCAGTATAAAACATGCAACATAAGTAATTACTTAAATTTATAGGTTATATCTTGGACATAACTTGAATTATTCTAAGTTTTAGGTGAGAATGTTCCTGGACTAATGAAACTATTAGCAGGAGACTGTCCATGAGACCTAATAAACACCGGTGGTGGCGCAAAACTGTTGTTGCCGTTGCCGTCTCGTCGCTTATTGCTACGAGTATTCCTCCCTTAGCGGCGGGACAAGAAAATGTGGCTCCACATGTCAATGCACATGAACCAGTCGAAGAAGAAGTGGCTGTCGAGACCGATTCCGTCCCTGAAGTGGAAGAAAATCTCATTCAGCCAGAGACCGCATCAGATGAGACAGTCACAGCACCAGGTGGCGCAGGTTTCCGACAAGCAGCACCCGGAGCTGCGGCGAATGCGGCAGGTGATGTTGTCATTGGTGTGAGTGTTTCAAGTGATGGTACTGCCAGCTTTGATCCAACTGATGGCCCAGGCAAAGATACGGGCGAAAAAAACGGCATAGTTCGGGTTAATGACACCGTAACCTACGAGGTAGAAGTTGGTTCCCAGCAAAGCCTTGTCAATGATCTCGGTTTTGAGGTGGTTTTCCCCAAAGGGCTAGAAATCGTGTCATTGCCGGGGCAGTGCCAAGCGGGAAGTAGCATTACCCCATCATCGGTTGGTAGCCCAACCTTACCGTTGAGCGATAACTCCTTGGACCAGTTAGAAGCCCAAACATTACGGTGTAAAGTCGGTAATGTTCAATCCAGTTTGCAGAAAATCTATGTGACGACAAAGGTGAGCAACCTGGTAAAAAATGACCAGAAGCTACGTATAACTAAAGTGGCAGCAACTGTTGCCGATACAGAAGCAGCCGTAGTTTCTGAAGATCAGTTGCCAGAAGTCACTGCTTCCTCTAGCCTGCAGTGGGATATTTCCAAGATCGGCGTGGGCACAGTAAAAGACCAGGGATATACCTATGGTCCAGCTATCGAAGTATGCCCGTGGGATACCAAACGTCTGTGTCAGATTGTTACTTATTCTCTCGCTATTTCTGGACCTGCCGGTGGTAAAGGCGCTATGCCCGCTATTGGTGATATTAACTTTGTTGAAGACCTGTCACCAGAAAGCCTTTTTGGCCTTTCCGGCGAGCAGTTAGCTAAGTACAATGCCGATTTAGATAAATACGCCAGCCGAATTTGGCCATCAAATAATAATTATGAAATTCCTGGCAATAAAATAGGCCAGACCGGTAATGCTGCTGGCGTGGTGTACACAGAGAAAAACTCCGTTCGTGATTCTGGTTCCATTCTGGTTGAAGGACAGCCGTTGCAAGGCGATGCCCAAAACAACGCGAAGCAGTACGGTAAGCCGCTAAACATTACTATTCGTGGTGCGGATATGACCTTAAAAACATATCCCAGCGAAGTAGCGCGTCCTGTGGGAAATACCGCAGGCGTGAAGGCTCTGGCAGTTGCGCATCGAATCAGTGTTTACACACCAGTGGATACAATAACTGAGTTCGGCGCTAAACGAGGTAACACGTGGACATTAAAGGCAACTAACCATTACCGCAACCTGCAGATCACAGGTTTTGATGGTGTTACCGAAAATAGTGATCAACAACCTAATTTTTCCGCCACGGAAGATGGTAAGGTAAATGACTACCGCAGCAGAGATCTCAAGGTAGAGCTCGGTAACGGTTTTTCTAAGAGCTTTACTGGAGTACCAGGTTTGCCTGGGAATATGACTCCTGAGGAGTTTTTCCCGTCATGGCCAGCTCGGGGTGAAGGACCACCTGGTGGCGCTACCTTAAATAGTGGTGCTATCACTGTTGCGCCTACCCAGAATGTTTTATCGCAGCTACTTTTGACGGGATCGAATACGGCATACCCAGCAACTAACTCATCGGTGATGTGTGATGCTTGGGATAACTCTAGGCTGCATTTGCATGCCCAAGATATTCCGGGAACCACGCACCTTGCGCCATTCCAAGCCATAGGATCCGGCGGGCAAGCCGTCTGGGTATCTGGCTATAACAATATTAAAGAAGGCAATAGTTCTAGGTACGCCACTAACGCTTCAGAGGTGCCACAGATTAGGGTGCAATATTCACCTAAACCAGGTGGCGGTGGTGCTG
Organism: uncultured Corynebacterium sp.; assembly: GCA_963520895.1. Classification (GTDB taxonomy): domain Bacteria; phylum Actinomycetota; class Actinomycetes; order Mycobacteriales; family Mycobacteriaceae; genus Corynebacterium. Next base: position 24,262 of record CAUQSW010000018.1, read on the forward strand.
CTTCAGAATGTTCTGACGCCAATGGTCCTTGGTATGACAATCCCGCTGATCTTCCAGAAAATGACCCGACTTTGAAAGCGGATAAAATTTATTCTGGTGTTGGTCGAGTGCGGATTCATGTTGTCTTGCCTGGCCCAGTAGCCAACAGTGCTGATCTTGGTAGTGGCGTGCGCATGGCTGCCTCTATTAATCTGCGGGTTGCCAATTATCCCAATGCTGAGACCGGCGATATTATTCCCAATTATGCCTCTGTTAAGTCGTGGCTCGCTCAGGACAAAACTCTGGAAGAAATCGTTCGTGATCCAGCCCCATGGAGCTACTCAACCTATGATCCCGTCACCCACCGGGGTGCGTTGGGTGACCGGTTGACGCTAGAGATGGTGCGAGTACGCATTAATAAACAGGTGCGTAAAGAAAACCAGGGTGAATACTCTGATACGCCACCAGTGGTTCGGGGCGATGGCGATGTGCCCGACAAACTGCAATTTAGGATTGCTCCAAGTTTAAGTTCTGGCGCTTTGACACCAGGGATTACCAAAGATGTATGGGTGGAAGAATGTATTTCCTCCCAGTTGGCTTATGTTTCTGCGTCTGTTACTCCTGCGTTGGTATCTGATACCACGCCAACAGATTCAAAACGTGCTACTGCGTGTGCGCCAGGAGAGACGTATGTTCGCTGGATTTATAAAGACCAAGAGGTCAATCGAGCTATTGAGCCGATTATCTTAACCACGGAAGTACGCCCGGAAGCCGTCAGCGGCAACTATAGCACTGATGCCACTATCTGGGGGGAAGATGATAAATCTGATGCCTCCGATCGCCGGGACGGGGCACCTTTCCAAGTTTCCAACCAAAACCGGATTGCTTTAACCAAACGTGCCCTCGTGGATACTGTGCAGGTTAATCGCGGTGACCAGGATACTTTTGAAGAAAATTCTTGGCGGGTCAATTTCTTTAATACCCTTCCTAATAAAGGTGGTACTTCTTATACCAACCCAGTGGTCATTGACGTGTTACCGCGGGCTGGGATGGGAACGAACAACTTCCACGGCACTGTTGCATTAAAAGAAGTCACGGTTCGTAAGGGTGATAAAGGATCAGATGCCGTACAGGTGTTGTATACCAAAGCAGCTAATCCGAATCGTGATCCTCGACATGTAAGTAACCAGCCCGGTGGTTCCACAGCGTGGTGTGATAAACCATCAGGGGGAACCACTGTTGTTGGGCAAGGTGATTGCCCTGATTCACCAGAGCAGGTTACTGCTGTTCGGGTTCAGCGCGATGGTGAATTCTCCACCGGCGATAGCATTGAATTTGATGTGACTTTGGTAGGAAAGAACAATGAACCAGGCGATATCTATGACAACTTCGCTGGTGCGTTTGTTAATAACTACCAGAATGTAGTTTTCGCTCACGCTGTTGAAAGAGTTGTTGCCTCCAGTCTTGGCGATACTGCATGGTTAGACATCAACAGTGATGGTATTCAAGATACTGATGAACCTGGTTTGCCTAATATTACGGTGACCCTAGAGGGTGAAGATGATCTAGGGAATCCAGTAAGGATGGAAACCACCACTAATGATCAAGGTAAATACTGGTTTAGACACTTACGGTCTGCTGGGCCGAACGGCTATGTGGTGACATTTAGCAAGCCAGCAAACCTAGGGTTTACCACCCAAACGGCAGGTAATGACCGTGCCATTGACTCTGATGCGGATACTGCTAACGGCGCTTCTGCAGCGATTCTCCTTGCCCGCGATATGAATCTTGACACCATCGATGCTGGCTATGTCGGTAGCTCTGGTTTCAAGATCAAGAAGATTGTCAGCGGTCCAGGTGCAGAGTTCTCCCATGAAGATTCCTATAGTTTCAGCTATGTGTGTCGCCGGAGCCAGGGGGTGGTCAAGCGTAGTGACACAGATGTAGTGTTAACGCTGCCTTCAGGGGCAACCGAAGTGGAATCCGATACCATTACCGGTATTCCCTTAGGAACTGAGTGTGAAATCACCGAGACCACCTTCGGCCGTTCCGACTCGGATGCGCAATCCGCGCCGACTGTGAGAGTCTCTATTACCGCTGACCCGGCAAACCTTGATGCACCGGTGCCAGTGGTGGAGCTACAAAACAAGTACTCTGCCGCCCAGATCACTGTGGCGAAACGGATTACTGGTCCAGATCTCGCTCGGATGCATGCGTTGGGCAAGCAGTTTAGGGTGCAGGTTAGGTGTACGCAGGCAACTGGTGCATTGATTTTTGAAAAGGAAGTCATGGTCACTGGCGAGCAGACTGTTCCAGTGCCTGGATTATTGCCTGCTGGAGCGCGTTGTCACGCCACTGAGCTTGATAATGGTGGGGCGATTGCAGTAACAATCGATCACGAGGAAGCCAACCCATTGGTGGTTCCTAAGTCGGATACCTTGCAGACTCTGCCGATTACGGTGACTAATGAGTTTGAGGTGCCGCACAACCCTTATCATGTTCGTAAAACTGTGTTGCCAGTAGGCTTTACTGCTCACGCTACTTATAGGATTTCCTATGAGTGTCAAGCTCCTGGTAGACGAGCCGATGGTTCGGAAGTTGCTGCGCAAGGCACTATTGATGTGCCCGCTAATTCCGAAGTATTGCTGGGGCATTTCCCAATGAATGCACAGTGCATGATTACCGACGAAGATCGCGCAGCGGCTGAACTAGCAGGTTACAGCATGGATGTAGCCATTGATAATGATCCGCAAACGGCTGCACCGAACGCTGAGTATCACATGTCGGTGACTAACACTTATGCGCGTAAACTTGGTGCGATAAAGCTCTCCAAAGCCGTTACTGGTAATGCTGCGGCATTGGTGCAAGGTCAAAGATTCCGTTTCAGCTTTAACTGTGAAGCTGAAGATGGACAGCCAGTAGTTATAGCACCAGTGGAGCTATCTGCAGGTGAAGAGACCACCATTTCCAATATTCCGGTGGGTGAATGTGAGGTTACTGAAACACCGGTGGATCATCCGCATGCAAGTTCCAGCACTAAGATTGCGGTGGATGGAACGGAGACTGTTGGTGTGACTGCCAGGATGACTGTTACGGACCGGCAGACGACAACGGTTGCAGCTACCAATGAGTACACTCGGAAACTTGCTAGCTTTAGCGTGCGTAAGGCAAATACGGGCGACTCCGGGGCTTCCTTGGATCCCGTTGTGGTGAATTGGGTTTGTCAACTGCCAGAGGGCGGTGAGCGTAATGGCAGCGTGGAGCTGATCCCCGGTGCCCCCGCGCAGACTGTTAGTGATATTCCTACAGGTTCGCAATGCCGATTAGTTGAGCCAACCATTACTAATCAACTGTACACAGTGACCCCAAGTTTTGATAAGAACGATTTCACCTTGGATGCCGATCTCATTGAGGTGACTTTGACCAACCATTACTTGCGTAATACTGGCGGTTTGGTCATCGCTAAGGTGGTTGCAGGTGCGCTAGCTTTGGCGCCCAAAGAGTTCACTTTCAGCTATACCTGTACCGATATTAATGGTGCTCCTACCCGTAGCGGTGAGGTGACGGTTCCTGCTGGTCAGTCCAAGACCATTGCCGATATTCCCACTGGTTCTTGCGAGGTTGTGGAACAAGCCGTTGATCCGCAGCATGTTGATCGAGTGACCACATATAGCATTAATGATGGCCAGATCGCAGACGGTACGACTGCGACGGTTTCGGTAGATAAAGATGCAACCGCTACGGTTCGTTATACCAATACTTATACCCCGCATACCGGCAGCTTTAAGCTACGTAAACAGGTGGTCACGGATCAGCCTTCGCCGCTTTTCGACGCCCTGACCTTTACCTTCAATTACGTTTGTACGGCTGCTTATGCTGGTGGCCCAGCACCACAAGGTGTGTTGTCGGTTAGGGGTGGTCAAGAAGTTTCTGGCCCCGAGCTGCCTATTGGTACTCGCTGCACCATTACCGAGCAACGTGATTCTGCAGAAGTGAGTGGTTTTAGTCTCACCGTGCCAGAAGCAACTGAGGTGGAAGTTGGTACTACTACTGAAACCGTAGAGCTGCGTAATACCTATACACGTGAAACTGGGGGCTTTAGCCTTGCTAAGGAAGTAACTGGTAGCGGCAGCGAGCTGGCGGCCGCTAAACAGTTCCATTTCACCTACACCTGTACTGGTAAAGATGGTCTGACTTTTGGGCCAAAATCAGTAGCGGTTACTGGTGGTAAGACGGTAACAGTTACCGATATTCCTACCGGTGATTGTGTGATTACTGAGGATGATCCCACCATTGCCCATGCTGATGTTGCAACCTCATTTACAGTTGATGGTCAACAAGTAGCTGCGAATCAGCCAGTGAAGGTAATGGTGACTAAGGATTCCGCGGTGAAGGTAGTAGCGACTAACAGCTATGAGCGGCATGCTGCTGGGTTCAGCGTGATCAAGCGCATAACTGGTGATAAGCAAGGTGCGACTGACAGTTATAAGGTCGATTACACCTGTACGTTGGATGCCGAAGGGTTTGTCCAGCTAGGTACCCTTACGCTGGTGCCAGGGGAAAAACAAGAAGTCACCGGTTTGCCTACTGGGGCGAAGTGTGTACTTTCCGAAGTTCCCCACCAAGTAGATGATTTCACTGTTACCGCACAGTTCGACCAGCCACAATTTGAATTAACTGCGCGCGATGAGGTCAAGGAAATAACCCTGACCAACCATTACGAGCGTCATCATGGCGGTTTTGTTATTGCCAAGCAAGTTTTGGGTGATGCTGTTGCCTTGGCTCCGAAAGAATTCCGTTTCGATTATGTTTGTACTGATCGAAAGGGAATGGAAATTGCTACTGGTACTGTGACTGTGCCTGCTGGGCAGTCAGTGACGGTTTCCGATATTCCAACCTCAACCTGTGTCATTACCGAACAGGATTCCAAGGTGGAGCACACTACCCTGACTACCTCTTTCGCCCCGAGTGAAAAGGTGGAAGTCACTGAGAGAGCTACCGCTGAGGTGAAGGTGACCAACACATACACTGCTGTTACGGGTAACTTCCACGTGCGCAAAAAAGTAGAAGCAAACCGCGACATCACTGCACCAGAATTCCGGTTCAATTACACCTGTCAACCTGCCTACCCAGGAGCTATAGCACCAACTGGGGTCTTGGTTGTGCCAGGTGACGGTACCTTAGTTGCTGGCCCTAAGTTGCCTATTGGTACTCAGTGTGAAATCAGTGAGCTGATCGACGGGGCCACCATTGATGGTTTCGATCATGTGGCACCTGCGCCGCAAACGGTAACTATCACTGATGGTGAGACGTTAACCTTGGAGTTTGTCAATACTTACACTGCTCGCGTCGGCACGTTTAGTATTGCCAAGAACGTGCGGGGTTCGATTCTGGCTAAAGCCAAGACCTTCCGGTTTACCTACACATGTACCGATGGAAGTGAAGGACAGCTGGAGGTACGGGGCAATGGCAGCCCAGTGGTAGCAGAAAATTCTGCTATTGCAGTTGGTTCTAGGTGCAGGGTTGCTGAAGACGAGCAATCAGCTCAGCACTTTGGGTCAATTCTCATTGCTCCTGAAGACCAGGAATTCACCATTGGGGAAAAGAACCAAGTGGTGCCACTGGAGTTTAAAAACACCTATGTGCCAGTGATTTTAATTCCGCCAGCGCTGATTACGGTTGTTCCTAAGCCGGAAAAACCAAGTAGCAGCCCAACTCCAAGTTCTCAACCTTCTACAGAACAACAGCCACCAAGTGCTAAAGCTCTGCCGAAGCGTACCTTGGCGCAGACAGGTATTTCCGAGTACCTATGGGTATTGGTTGTGTTTGGCCTGATCATCACCATTATTGGTGGCGGATTGGTTCGCCGTAACCGCAATTAAACACCCATGGTGGATTTCGCCGCATGATAAGCGGCGAAATCCACCGGGACACTTTTCTATGGGGATAGTGTCAATGATGACCGGGTGCGATTTTCCATCTGGGATAATGACATTATCCTTTCCCACTAAGTCGGGAAGAGTCATCACATCGCTGTACATAATGATGCTGTAATGACGAAAATCAGTGAGATTGAGCACGGCTGAGCGGCTAAGAAAAGTACCGTATCGGCGGGGGCTCAGAAACAACCGCTTCTCAATCTGGGTTCAGGGCAAACGGTTCGATGATAAATTCTTGATCGAACACCATCGGGCTGGGATAAAATCTTTGCGGATATTTTGTTTCCGGTATAACCGATTGATGTAATCCGTTTTTCCGCTGGACTGAGTGTTAAGGTTCGGTGGTGGATTCTGCTAACTGAATCACTGTCAGTTGCCACCACCGAGTGATAGCCTATACTAGGTATTTCTAGCCCTTTTCGCTGGTAAGATCGAGTCACCATGAATTGCATTGCATTGGGAACTAATGTGGCAGCGGCAGTAGCTAGTCGCGCCCCGATACTATGCCAATGACTTCGTTGCCGCTCGACGTGGAAGAAACTTTCACGTAGATAGGGATTATTTCCTAGTGCTACGCTGTCATAAAATACTCATTTTACCTCGGATATGACCTGCGTGAATTTCACACTCTCACAAGAAAGCAGGTCAATGGCCTGATATTCATTGTGGTAGGCGAAAATGAAAAATGTGTCAGCAATCTAGATAGTTGGGTGTGAACACAGAGGATGCCTTTCATTATGGCGAGAGCCTTTTCAGCTAACAGCGCTGACAAGGCAAGATCTTTTGTTTGGGTAATACCCAAAAATATTTAAAACCGGGGGTAGGATTCCTACCCCCGGCTGCGATTGTGTCGGTCTTAAGTGTTACCGCTTCTAGTGTAGCGGCACTTTCACCCAAGGGGAAATCGGGTTGGTGAGTGCGGTGCTTAGGATGTCGTCGAAAAGCGTGAGAGTAGCGGCGTCAGCTGGCTGATCGGCAAGCCACATGGCGCGTCCCCACCAGAAGCTTAAGGCCACTTGATGCCACGAGCCGAAATGGTGTTGCAGGGTGCGTACGGCTCTTAAGGCGTAGCCTTGACCTTCGGCAGGTGAGATGAGACCCGCGCCGACTGCGCGCCCGGCGATCAGCTCTACTCGCAAAATATCCCACGCGAGGGTGGTGTGGGGGATAGCGGTTGGGGCAACGCTTTTGAAAATCGGGCTTTCAATCAGCTCAATGCACTGCTTGAAATGTGCCACCCACTCGGTGGGGTTGGCGGTATTGGGGCTAAACAGATCCGTGAGGAACTCTGCATAAACATCCGAACCCTGCGGGAATCGGCGCGGGTTGCGGATATAGGGTAGGTAGGCGTCGAAAATTGGGTAGTGCATGCCGGTGCTGAGCAGCTGTTCGCTGAATTTTCGGGCGTCGTCGCCGTCGGTAATTCCCCATTGATCGTGAAGCACCATGGTGACTTCCGTTTTATCCGTGCCGGAGAATTCGTGTGCCGGGGCGTCGATGGGTTGATTCAAACGATACGGCAAGCCGAAAGAAGCGCACCGCACATCTACTGGGTTGGGGAGCGCGGTGGTCCATGTGGTCACCCATTGGGGGGCAGGCGTATTGGGAATGAAAGCCTTAGGAGTTACCGATACAGCAGTCATGACCTTAAGCGTACACATTGTAAATCCTCAGGGAAATAAAGCTATTTCGATACCCCAAATAATTGCATTTAGAACAGGGTTATGCTGATAATGGATTTACCTAAAAGCTTATGAAATGGCCTAAAGGTGGTAGTTTTGAAGATTATGGATTCCAACCCCACTCCTGAAATTTTTCACAATCCCTCGGTGAGCGCGGCTGCACAGCGAGCAGATCTGGAACACTCAGCCGATTCTCAGACTTTGCTCAGCGCTGCTAAGGCTATTGAGTCGGTTCTTAAGGATGGCGAGGTGGCGCTAGAGTTTGCGCCCACCACCTCCCCGGGTTTCCCCACCCTGCTTGCAGTAACAAGCAAGCGTATTTTGATGGGTGCGGGGGAGAACCAGCTAGAAGAGGTGCCGCTGCAAGAGGTTACCAGCATCCGGCTGATTAAGACCCCAGAGCCTTCTGTGCAGTTAGGGATCTATAACGCTAGTACTACCATCACCGGTTTTGGCGAGCGCGGGATTGCTCGCGTGGGGCACGCCTTGGAGTGGGTGCTGCGCAGCTATGTGCATCCACAGGTAACCGTGGAGCCCAAGGATAGCCCTGAGGGGTTATACAACACCTGGGCTAATGCGCGTAACGACGACTCCCAGCCTGCTGATCTAGCACGTAAGCATTGGTATGCCACGATTACCGGTGGCCAGATCCGTAATCAACCCTTGGCTTATACCCCGGCACCTGCTGTCGCCCATGGGGTGGATCCTGTGACGGAAGCACCACTGCTTGCTCCGCCGGCACCGAGCGCTTTTAAAGAGTTTGTCAAACCTGGGCAAACCGCAAAGCCCACCGTGCCAGTGGATATTTCTAAGGCCGCTAAGCAGCCGAAACCGCAAAAGCCAAAAGCTGAAGCAGTTCCGGTAAACCTCGCGGAAAAAGCACCTGCGAAACCCGAAAAGGCACCGGTTGCCCCCACGCCATTGGCGCAAAAAGCACCTACCGTAAAACCGGCTACTTCCGCCAAGCCGATGATTGCGGACAAACCACCAGCCGCAGCTCAGGTGAAAGAAAAGAAGAAGTTCAACCCCAAGATCCTCGTGGGTGCTTCAGCTGCCGTTGCGGTGGCAGGGCTAGTACTGGGCGGTGTGTGGATGGTCAGCTCGCTCAGCGGTAAGCAAGCAGTATCCAGCCCGACCAGTGAGACTGTCAGCCAAGCTGGCCCTTCCACCCCAGCGCCCACCTCCAAGGCTGTGCAGGCTCTGCCTGCGGGTATGGCAGAGATCGCTCCGGCTAACTTGCCTATCGACGCCGCCAGCTGCACCAAGGACACCAACTATTCGGTGACTTTCGAGCTGGAAGCTCCTATTGAAACCACGGTCTGTACTGCTAAGCAGTCGGATTATGCCTTGTCCAAGGTGTATTACATTGATGATCCGGCAGCGATTGAGCGAGCTTGGGTGGGGACCTACGCCATGGCTGGGCTGCCTATTGAGGCGGAACGCCAACCTGGCCATGATCTGTTGGCTTACGCCTTAGACGGTGACATCGTTTATATCGCGGATATTCAAGGCCCTGATCGTGCCCTGCTGTACGAATTTAGCGCGAGTACCGATGAACAACGCATGAACTTCCTGCGGGACTTTAAGTTGATCCTCTAGGCTGTATCTTTGAAGGGGTTGTGGCGTGTGACCGACTGCGCGCCACAACCCCTTTTTTAGTTGGTGTCCGTATCCCCATTAAAACTTAAAACCCCACCGGAGTTTTTCTTATTCAAAGCCTGGTTTTTGTTAATATTCACGGGCGGTTTTTCTCATTTTTGGATTGGTTTTCAGCCTTTTGCCCCCCGGGACAGGGGGGTATTTCCACTACTTGGGGTTGTGGCCCCAAGTGCTATCTGTACTATTCGGCCGAAAGGTCGGGGGCAATAAACTCGGCTATTAATTGGATAGGGATTTTTATTGACCCAGGAAATAACTGGCAGCTAGAGTGGAGCAAAAATGGCGGTGGAAAATGCCGATGGGATAAAAAATTAAATTACAATAGTGAAATTCTTAATATTGTCCGAGAGTGTTTTTAAGCGATAATGGTGCTGTGGTCTAGCGCGGGGTAACCGCGGAAAAACCTAGCGAACAGCCTACAACCAAGCCACCATGGTTTTACTCACGCTGTCATGGGCATGCAATAAGATCAAAGATGTCTTAAGCCGCAGATCCTTAGTTATTTCCGATCATGCATCGGAAAGAAAGTCATACCATGCTTCAGTACGAAACCTACCGTCCAGCTGCCTCAGACAGCTGGGGCAGCGACCCACTGACAATGCCGGCTCCACGTGCCCAAACCACGCGACAACGGCAACAACAAACCTCAGGCCAGAAACCCCGACGCGGGAAAACACTGGTGTTAGTAAGTGCGGTCATAGCGGTGCTCGCGGTGGTAATTTTCGTCGTGGTGGGAATCATTATGAAAACCGCCACCAGCAGTAGCAATGACTATATTGACCCGCCGGAGCAGTTGCTCACGGATTTGCCGCCAGAACTATCCGACAGCGTTACTAGCTGTTATACCAGCGACGTAGTGCTGGGAATATTTCAATTAACCGGCGAAGTTCCCAGTTGCCTTGTTCAAAAAACACCCGATGGTGCCTTAGAAGCCGTTGTTTATTATCTGCAGACCCCAGAGCAGGTTACCGCAGCCACCACGCCGCGTGACTATCGTAAAAGTCGAGACCTCAGCGACCAAGCACCGCATTCAGAGAAACTGATAATGCATTTCGTTGGGCAGTCATCCATCTACGTGGTTAACGCTGTCACCAATGATCGGGCTTTCATCCTTGCCACTACTGACAGTACCGAAGAAGAGGTGCTGGAAGAATTAGCACGGTATGGCATCATCGACAAGCCTGCCCAGGTTCCCAATGACGCTACTGATCCCCACGCTACCGAAGCGTTAGCCGCTTAAGCAGCCTTAATCTTGGAGCGGTACCTTCAGCCATGGCGAATCTGGGTGGCTTAACGCCGTGCCGAGAATGTTGTTATATTCCACAAAATTCTCCGGCTCATGTGCTTCGTCGGCAAGCCACATGGCACGCCCCCACCAAAAACTCAACGCAACCTGATACCACGAGGAAAAATGAGCCTGGAGGATTTCCACGGATCTTGCGGCATAAGCTAAATACTGCTGCTGGGAAATCATGCCTAGACTGAACGGACAACCAGCCGTGACCTCCACCCGCATAATATCCCAGGCAATAGTGGTGGTAGGTAGCTCAAACGGGGCAACCGCTTTAAACATGGGTTGATTCAGCACCTGAACCCAACGCCGAAACCACCTAACTAGTTCCGTAGGATCCAGATTGTTCCGCTGGTAATAATCTGAAAGGAACCGCTCGTAGGCTACGGCATCACCACCGCTTTTAGTAAACGGTAGGAAAGCATCAAAAATAGGGGAGTGGATCCCGTAATTCAGGATGCTTTCGGTTATGAGTTCCGCATCATCGGCGGAAGCAATCCCCCACTGTTTCTTTAACGCCCACGAAAAACTCCCCTTTTCCAAGTGGTTAAACTCCCGCCTCGGCGCATCAATGGGCTGTTCATCCCGGTAAGGCAACCCAAAAGTAGCACACCGCACCTGATGGGGATCAATAATATCTGTAGTCCACTGAACCACCCACGGAACTGGTGGAGTAGAACGAAAAACCACCGGATTAAGAGCAACGACCATGGAATACCACCCTACCTAAAAATCTGTCACTTCTTAGCCTAAAGGTGGTAGTTTCAAACAGTATGGATGGCAGATCTGTAACAAACCCATCGCTTCTAGCGGCCATGCAACGAGCGCACTGCAGTCAAGCCCCCGATCCGGTAACCTGCCAGCACGTCGCTACGGACATAGAAAACAGCCTTGAAGCAAGCGAGTTTGTTTTAGAATGCGCTAATACCACCCACCCCGGTTTTCATTCACTGCTGGCCGTGACCAACCAACGCATGTTCATAGGCACTGGGCCGGGACAACTAGACGTTATCGACATTACTTCCCTTACCCGGTGGCGGATCATTGAACAACCAGCACTCGTACTGGAACTGCACATTTTTCACAACACCTACACCATCCACGGGCTCGGTTCCAAGGGCATTGCCCGAATCATCCACGCTTTACAAGCGGTACTGAAAGCAGCGGCGGAATCCCCACCAACAATGACCTCAACCATGGTGGATATGCTCAGCAACGCCTGGCAGAACATGCAAAACGGCAACCAGCACTAACCTATGGTCACAGGTATCACGAAGGCAGCAGTACCTTACCGGCAACCACCTTTCACTAAGGGTGCAGCAAATAGGCTGAGGCTACCAAACGGATAAGGGCAATGGTAGCTTTACATCATGAACCCTTCTCACTTCACTACCTCAGCCATGCAAGCCGCAGCCGAACGTGCCGGTCTGGCCCACTCCCAGCAGGCTGAGATTTTATTCCGAGTCGCCAGGGAATTAGAAGCAAACCTAGCACAAGGCGAATATGTGCTGGAATTAGCCGAAACAACCGCGCCGGGTTTTCATTCCCTTGCGGCAATTACTAATCGACGCCTCCTGATTGGCACCGGCCCCGGCGCCCAACAAGAAATTCCGCTGGCTGCGGTTACCGGCTGGCGGGAGATCCCCCAACCCACACTCGGATTGGAATTGCAGTTTTTTGATTCCCACCAGGTTGTTTCTGGCCTGGGGCCGAAGGGTCTTGCCCGGCTGCAACATGCTCTAGCCTGGGTGGGTGCCCATACCCAAACCGCGCCCTATTCCCAGGTCACCACCGATGCAACCGCACAACAAGCTCCGTGGCAACCAAACTCATAGTCGGTACTAGTGATAGTGATAACCGGGTTGTCTGAAGGTGGTGAAACCTAAGACAGGGAAGCACTGTTTAACGCCACAGGTATCAGCCGGATGCTAGTGAGGCCTAGGTTCGGTTCTGCACCCAACGAACGAAGGATTTCTTATTAAGGGGGTGCTATACGGCAAGCGGTAGTGATCCTATGTGATCATGACATAGGCTAAGGGGATAAGAAGGAAGGAATCCCTAATGAATCAGAACGAGACATACTCACCAGCACCAGCACATACGTGGGGGCCGGATAACCTGACTATACCGCCAAGCGTTCCGCCCTATGGTGGCACTTCGTTTAACGGCAATCCAATGACGGTTCCGATGGCCACACCTCAAGCGAAACAGTCCTCGGCTAAGCAACCATTGGTGATTATTGGCGCCGTGGTGCTGGTCGTAGTTGTGGTACTTGGGGTAATCGCGATTGTTGGGGCAATGCTTTATTCTAACGATCAGACAGTGGCAAGTGATGGTTCTGGGTTGGCTGAGGCGCCGAGTTTATCGGAATCGCCAAGTACAAGTGCTGCCGATGATCCTTCTGCTTCTTCTAGGCTGCCTGATTGGCAGCAAATGCCCGCCGACATGGTGGCGCAAGTACCTAAACAACTTGGCGACGCCGTGGTTTATTGCTCTTCGCGTCACCTAATTATGTTTGACATCGAGGATGAAGTACCTAGTTGTTCGGTTAGTAGCGCCGAGATTGATACGTTTGGTATGCAGTCTTTTTATTATCTTGATAATAAAACAGAGGTAGAGGCTGCGATCGTTGGTTCTGATTATCTGGAATCCGAAGTATACCGTTCGAAAGAAGAAAAAGATAAGGTCTTTGCGGTGCACACCGATAGTATTGGTGGGGCATACTTGGTTCATTCCCCCGCACCGGATAAGGCTATTGTTTACCGGTTCCTTTCTGCTACAGAGGACGATATTGTGTCATTCTTGGAAACATTCAACATTGTTCAGGAAGTAACCACCGAAGCTGTGTAACAAGCTAAACCCCCAACTACCACCTGCGGTAGTTGGGGGTTTGTGGTGTTTTAACCAGTTGCCAATTCGGTTAAGGCTTGGTCGATGATCTCTAGTCCTTTCACCAAATCTTCTTCGCTGATATTCAGTGGGGGCACCACGTGCATTCGGTTGAAGTGAGTAAACGGCCATAAACCGCGCTTCTTACAAGCGGCCGCCAATGTGAGCATTGGCTCGTTTTCTGCTGGGCTGGGGTTAAACGGAACCAAAGGCTCTTTGGTTTGCTTATTTTTGACCAGTTCGATGGCCCAGAACATCCCCAATCCACGGACATCACCAACGATGGCATGTTTTTCTTTGAGTTGTTCTAAAAATGGGCGAACTACTCGCTCACCGAGATCGGTGACATGCGCAAAGGTCTGTTCGGTTTCAAACACCTTGAACGTCGCAACGCCAGGGGCACAAGCCAGCGGGTGGCCGGAGTAGGTGAGACCACCGGGGTAGGGGACTTCGCTGAAATCGGCACGAATCGCATGTGACATCATCACCCCGCCCAGTGGGACGTATCCGGAATTCACGCCCTTAGCAAAGGTCACAATATCCGGGATGACCCCAAAATTCTGGTAGGCAAATAACCTGCCGGTGCGACCAAAACCAGCCATGACTTCATCGGCAATGTAGATAATGCCGTATTTATCGCAGAGCGCGCGTACTCCTTCCAGATAGCCAGGTGGGGGCACCAAAATTCCGTTGGTGCCCACGACGGTTTCCAAAATAATCCCGGCAATGGTTCCAGCGCCCTCTAACACAATAAGCTGTTCGAGATGTTCTAAGGCGCGAACGGTCTCCTCCTCTTCCGATTGTGCGTAGAAGGGGGAGCGGTACGGGTAGGGGCCGAAGAAATGCACCACAAAGCTGTCGCTAGGCTCGTTGGGCCAGCGCCTCGGGTCACCAGTTAAGCTAATGGCGGTGGAAGTAGCACCATGATACGAGCGGTAGCACGACAGTATTTTACGACGGCCCGTGTGCAGCCGCGCCATCCGCACCGCGTTTTCATTGGCATCGGCACCACCATTGGTGAAAAACACATTAGCGAAGTGTTCCTTGCCTGCAGATTCGACAATCAGTCGCGCCAGTTCACCGCGGGTATCGTTAGCAAAAGCTGGCGCAATTGTACAAAGCTGATCCGCCTGATCTTTGATGGCTTGCACCAGCGCTGGGTGTTGGTGCCCCAAGTTGAGGTTGACCAGTTGCGAGGTGAAATCAAGGTAGCGGTTGCCTTCAAAATCCCAGAAATAGGATCCTTCACCGGATTCAACGGGCAGCGGTGCCAGTTTGTCTTGTGCTGACCAAGAGTGAAACACATACTCCCGATCGAGGGCTACCACATCATCATTGGTGGTCATAGCAGCAATACTCCTTGTGGTTAGTTGGTGGGGAAACCAAGGTTGATCTGGGTTTCATCTGGCAGCGGCCAGCGAGAAGTGACCACTTTACGCCGAGTATAGAAGTTAAAGGACTCCGGGCCGTACATGTGAGTATCGCCAAACAGGGAGTTCTTCCAACCACCGAAGGAAAATGCCCCGATAGGTACCGGAATGGGGACGTTAATGCCCACCATGCCGACTTCAATATCGAATTCAAATTCCCGAGCGGTGCGGCCATCGCGAGTGAAAATGCCGGTGCCATTGGCAAATTTATTGGCATTAATAACCGCCACGGCTTCATCGTAGGAATTGACCCGCATGATGCACAGCACTGGTCCGAAAATTTCCTCATCATAGCAGGGCATGCCAGGCTGCACATTGTCAATGATAGACGGGCCAATGAAAAAGCCCGCTCCCTCCACATCAGAGAAATCCCAAGTGCGGCCATCAACAACCAACGAGCCACCGTTTTCCTCAGCACCAGCGACAAAACCAACAATACGATCCAAGGAATCCTTGGTGATCACCGGACCCATTTCTGCCTCGGGGTCGTCGAAACGCCCGACTTTGAGTTTTAAGGTGCGTTCTTTGATTTTTTCCACCAGCTCATCAGCAATAGCACCCACGGCAACCACTACCGAAATAGCCATGCACCGTTCACCCGCGGAACCATAACCAGCAGAAACTGCGGCATCGGCTGCAGAATCAAGGTCAGCATCCGGCATGACAATCATGTGGTTTTTCGCCCCACCCAAGGCCTGCACTCGTTTCCCATTGGCAGCCGAAGCGCTATAAATCGCCTTCGCCACCGGTGTTGAGCCCACAAAACTAATGGCTTTGACCCGATCAGAAGCAATCAAATAATCAACTGCTTCCTTATCACCATGAACGACATTGAGTACACCATCGGGCAAGCCGGCTTCTTTAAACGCAGCTGCCAACCAGTTTGCGGCAGAAGGATCACGCTCACTGGGCTTGAGAATCACAGTATTACCAGCCGCAATAGCGGTAGTGACCATCCACAGTGGCACCATTGCGGGGAAATTAAACGGGGTGATACACGCAACCACGCCAACGGGCTGGCGGACTTGGTGCACATCAACGCCGCTTGCGGCTTGCTCTAGGAACTCACCTTTCATGTGGTGGACTAAGCCAGCGCAAAATTCCACATTTTCTAGGCCACGCACAATTTCCCCGGCAGCATCGGATAACACCTTGCCATGTTCTTTGGAAATGACCGCAGCGAGTTCCTCACGCCGCGAGGTGATGATG
This sequence comes from uncultured Corynebacterium sp., assembly GCA_963520895.1. Classification (GTDB taxonomy): domain Bacteria; phylum Actinomycetota; class Actinomycetes; order Mycobacteriales; family Mycobacteriaceae; genus Corynebacterium. Next base: position 40,340 of record CAUQSW010000018.1, read on the forward strand.
TTGTGCAGGTTGAACATTACTGCTGCTCGCTTAGCCAAGCCGGTCTTGCGCCAACCGGGAAGAGCGGCTTCTGCGGCGGCGATGGCGTCGTCAAGCGTTTTTGCATCCGCGAGACTAACGGTACGCAGTTCCGCTCCGGTGGCGGGGTTATACACCACACCAGTTCGAGATTCCCCGGGTACGGATTGACCATTGATAAAGTGCGGCACAAGCATGAACATTCTCCTAGAAAATTGGGATAGTGGACATTATGTCTAGCAACAATCACTGCAACGTATGCGCAGTTAGCGGCCTTATTACTGCCAGAGTATCGAAAGTGACTGGCATAAGGTGGCGAAAAGTGTTGCGAAAATGATGCTTAACTTTACATAGTGTCCACATGGTTCTTTCGGTAGCGTGGGTAGAAAACATCAGCGCCACGGGAGTAAAGGAGGTCAGGATATGCAAGATTGGGAATACGGCCTTACCCTGCAAGACATTCTAGCTATGCCACCATTACGGGGAGTACAGATAGAAACACTGTGCCAATCAAAAGACCTTGAACGAGGGGTGCGCTGGGTGCATGTCGCCGATGCCAAACGCACCGGGGTGCTATTAAAAGGCGGGGAACTGCTGCTCACCACCGGCATAGCCTGGGGCAATGACCCGGTAAAACGCCGAGAAATCATAGCCACCTTCGCTAAAAAAGGCGCAGCCGCATTGATGTTAGAACTGGGTTCGCAATTTAGCACCGTGCCTCAAGACGTGGTCACCGCCTGCGCTGACTACGATTTACCGCTGATCCTACTCCACGAAGAAGTGCAATTTGTGCAGCTTACAGAGGCAGCGCACACCCTGCTGCTGGAACGCAAAGTACGCCAAATCACCGCCATGCACGAAGTGACCGAATCCTTTAATTCCTTAATCATCAATGGTGCCCCCGCCATGCAAATACTCGCACACGCCAGCCGCCAACTCGGCTGCCCAGTAGTGCTAGAGGACTTAAGTCATCAAGTGGTGGGATACGTCGAAGGGCACACACTCCCCAGCGCTCTTCTCGGCGACTGGGGCAGGAAATCTAGGAAATGGACCACCCAGATAGGCAACTACGGCAGCCTGACCCAATGCGTGAGCACCGAAGACACCGAACAAACCCAACGCAGCTGGAGCATGATCGACGTCCAAGCCCGCGGCACCGTATGGGGCAGAGTATTTTATGCAGGAACCTCCACCTCTGACGCAGGCGGACATCACGTCCTTAGCCAAGCCGCTATTGCTTTAGCCATGGAACGACTCGGATCCACCAACCCCTATTCCTGGGTGGACCTCATTGAAGAAACCGCCATTGACCGGCTAGTAAACACCAAATACACCACAGTGCAAGGCGCCTGCGAAGTGCTCGAAGCATCCGGTTTCCGCACCGATAACCGCAGACTCTACGCCCTGCTCTTTGAACACAGCGGGGAGTACTTAGAACCCAATATTTACCGCAAAGACATTCGCAAAACTTTTGCTGGTGCCGACTTTTTAGCTATGCAATTAGACCACGACCCACGGCTGGTCATCAGCGCGCTGTCCATTCCCCAAACAGACTCCGAACCAGACGAGCTTGGTATGAAACTGCATAACATGGGCGAACGCATCACCAAGCGTTACGACGCCAAACTGCGCATCATCACCGCCGGACACTGCAAAGATACCGTTGAGCTCGCCGCAAATATCCGCAGTTTATCCAGACTGGTACCCCCACCATTACCCAGAGTCAAAGTAACCGTAGTTCCGCTATCACGCAGTCCGCTAGAAAGCCTCTTGATGCAGCTTGCCGACGACGTTCGCGTCCAAGCCTTCGTTAGCAATACTTTAGAAGCGATCATTGAACACGACGCGAAAAACAACGGCGATCTACTCAACACCCTAGCCGCAGTATTAATGCACCCCGCCTCAAAAACTGCCGCCGCCGACCAGCTCCACCTATCTCGAACCGCACTATACTCTCGGATCGCCACCATTGAGCGACTCCTTGACGTAGACCTCTCCGACGGTGACGTGATTTTCAGTCTGTCGCTCGCCATGAAAGCACTACGCACCCAAGGCTAAGGTGTCAAAATGTCAAAACTACCAATAAACGTGAACACTTTGACATTGAATGTGGGTGGTCCCGCTGCTTGAATGGGGATAAAACCACTGAGCGACGGGCTTAAAGTCGTACGAGTGTCAAGGACTTCAAGCCTTCGCTGCTACCTTGCACCAAAGAAGGCCACCTTATGACACACAGCAACCCCTATACCGACGAACAATTCCTCACAGACTTCCACGCCACCACCGCCTTCGGAGCCACCCCAGCCGGAGGCATTGACCGACAAGCCGGAACCAAAGAACACGGCCAAGTACGCGACTGGTTCTGTGCCAAAGCCAAAGAACTCGGCTTCGACATCCGCATAGACGCCATCGGCAACGTCTTCGCCTCCATAGAATTCGACCCAAACTTTGAACACGTTTATGCCGGCTCCCACCTCGACAGCCAACCATTAGGCGGCCGGTTCGACGGCACCTACGGGGTAATGGCAGCACTCTATGCCGCGGCACGGGTGCGCTCCATGGTCTCCCACGGACACATCACCCCCACCTACAACATAACCGTCGTGGACTGGTTCAACGAAGAAGGCGCAAGGTTCGTCCCCTCACTCATGGGCTCAAATGTATACGCCGGTTTCTGGGATCTAGAAAAAACCCTCAATACCACCGACCCCAACGGAATCACCGTCCGCGAAGCGCTAGAATCCACCGGCTACCTAGGCAGTGACACCCCACCAAAAATTGCCTCCTACGTGGAACTTCACATTGAACAAGGCCGCATCCTAGAACGCGAAGGAATCACCATTGGCGCGGTAGACCAATCCTGGTACACCCAAAAACTCGTAGTGAAAGTCCTAGGCGAACAATCCCACACCGGAGCAACCATCATGGCAGACCGCCATGATGCGCTATGCGCGGCAGCCGAAATCGTACTAGCGGCAGAAAAAGTAGTGGAGCATTTTACCCCTGAACAAATAGTCACCTCTGTGGGCAAATTTGATGTGCTACCGAACTCGCCCATCGTCGTGCCCCGCCAAGTTGATCTGGTCATTGACCTACGCGCTGATCTGCAAGCAGACGTGGAAAAAGCCCGGGACATCTTAAAAGAACAAATCGCAGAAATCGCTGCGCGCCGGGATTTGACCATCGAAGCAGTGGATTTCGATATTCGCGATATTCAACATTACCCCGTCGAAGGCATGGAACTGACCGAAAAGGCGGCCGCGGATGCTGGGGTATCCGTCAAACGGATGCGTACCATGGCCGGTCATGATTCGGTAGCAATGAACCGGATTGTTCCAGCGGTGATGGTATTTGTGCCCTCTGAAGATGGAGTTTCCCACTGTGAACGGGAATTCACTTCCGATGAAGACTTGGTTAAAGGGGTGGCTGTGCTTACTGGCATTGTGCAGCGCATGGCTACCGGAGCTCTCGACGGGGTAGCACCCGGTGAACCAGTGGAATAAGTACAGCACTTTCATAAAGATAGAAAAGGAGAAAAGAAAAATGTCTACGGTGTTGGTTGTTGGTGGGACTGTGGTGTCGGCTTCTGGGTGTGTGGTGGCTGATGTGTTGGTGGATGGGGAGAGGGTTGTGGGGGTGTTGGAGCCTGGTTGTGAGTTGTTGGGGGTGGATTTGGTGTCGTCGGTGGATGTGGTGGTGGATGCGTCGGGGAAGTTGGTGGTTCCTGGTGGGGTGGATGCGCATACGCATATGGAGATGCCGTTTGGTGGGACTATGGCGGCTGATTCGTTTGAGTCGGGGACGCGTGCTGCGGCGTTTGGGGGGACGACGACGATTGTGGATTTTGCGATTCAGCGGTGTGGGGAGCGGGTGTTTGATGGTTTGGAGGCGTGGCATGACAAGGCGTTGGGGGAGTGTGCGGTTGATTATGGGTTTCATCAGATTATTGGGGATGTGAATGTTGATTCGTTGCAGGCGATGGATAGGTTGTTAGAGGAGGGGGTGTCGAGTTTTAAGATGTTTATGGCGTATCCGGGGGTGTTTTATGCTGATGATGCGCAGATTTATCGGGCGATGAAAAAGGCTGCGGATACTGGGTTGTTGTCGATGATGCATGCGGAGAATGGTCCGGTGATTGATGTGATGGTGCAGGAGTTGTTGGCGCAGGGGAAGACGGATCCGTATTTTCATGGGGTGGCCAGGGCGTGGCAGATGGAGGAGGAGGCGACGCATCGGGCGATTATGTTGGCGCATTTGACGAATGCGCCGTTGTATGTGGTGCATGTGTCGGCGAAGCAGGCGGTGGGGCAGTTGGCTGCGGCGAGGGATCAGGGTCAGAATGTGTTTGGGGAGACGTGTCCGCAGTATTTGTATTTGTCGTTGGAGGATCAGTTGGCGGCACCTGGGTTTGAGGGGGCGAAGTGGGTGTGTTCGACGCCGTTGCGGTCGAAGCGGGAGGGGCATCAGGAGTATATGTGGCAGGCGTTGCGGACGAATGATGTGCAGATGGTGGCTACGGATCATTGTCCGTTTTGTTTTAAGGGGCAAAAGGAGTTGGGGTTGGGGGATTTTTCGAAGATTCCGAATGGTATTGGGTCGGTGGAGCATCGGATGGATTTGATGTATCAGGGGGTGGTGGATGGCAGGATTACGTTGGAGCGGTGGGTGGAGCTTACGTCGACTACGCCGGCGCGGATGTTTGGGATGTATGGGAAAAAGGGGGTGATTGCTCCTGGTGCGGATGCTGATATTGTTGTCTATGATCCGAATGGGTTTACCAAGATTGGGATTAATGATACTCATCATATGAATATGGATCATTCGGCGTGGGAGGGGTTTGAGGTGCACGGTCAGAGAGTGTCTGATGGTTTGTGTGTGGGTGCCCGACCCGCATAAGGAGATAGAC
>CAUQSW010000019.1:0-45242 GCA_963520895.1 uncultured Corynebacterium sp.
ATACGATTGGGTTTATGGTGGATGAGGCTGCGCGGGGGGAGTTGGAGTGTATTGCCTCAGGTTACTGGTGGTACGTATTCTGATGCATCGAGTGCGGATGCGTTGCGGGAGACGTTGACGAAGGCTACTAGCAGGACCGCAGTAGGGTATCAGTTACCGCAGGAGGTGGTGGAGTTTGCTGTGGATAAGCAGCAGGCGCCGGAGCTTGTACCGGGGACGTTGGATAAGCCTCAACGGGTGACTGCGAAGATTCCTGATGGGGAGTCGAAGGATATTTACGCCAAAGTCTCTATCCCTAAAGGGCACCGACTGCACATCGGATTTAATGTGGTTCCTGAGATAGGGGCACCGGGTGCGTGGGAAAGTGACTATAAAGTTATACCTAGTTTGCGGACGAAAGATGATGGCATATGCCACGCAAGTAGCCGAAAGCCAGCCATGTGATTAGCAAGGTTCAAGGCGAATCAAGCATGTGCTCTGAAGACGTCTATTACCTTGAGATTGATAAAAAAGTGGAGACATCGAAAACCTCGACATGACAGTGGCTGTGGTGCCAGAACCGTCTGATTTTGGGGATAAGAGCAATGAGGCTAAAAGCTCGGATCGGAGTGACAGCGATCTGAGCGCCATTCAGCAGGCTGATGATACGCAGCAGGTAGCGCCGCTATCCTACCCAGACCTGACAGCACAACCAGTGGTAGGAACCGTAGTAGCCGACATTGTAGAAGGAGAGACGCAATATTATGCAACTCCAGTAGAGTGGGGTCAGGTATTAGATGTCACTGTTGAGGTGCTAGAAGATACAGCAGACGGGGATAATGCACATCAACGGAAACTAGAATTTTTCGTGCAAAATTCTTTGGCCCAAGACCAGCAAATTATCGGGAAAAAGTACTTATCGACGGCGGAATTCTCTAGCCCAGTTGTATTTGGGACTAAGCGGTCAGTGTCATATTCCAACGTAGACAATAATGCGACATGGTTCGGCGGAAAACACTATGTCCAGGTGAGTTTTTCCAATGTCAACAAAGAGGTATCAGAGTCTGCAGAGCAGCAGCCTGTGAAATACTGCATGACCTTCACTCCGATTGGCACACCGGTAACAGGGCCACAGTTTGATACAGGTGGCTTAGCAGCAGAGCAAACGGATCAGACCGATTCATCTGCGCAGTCACAAGCCGAAAAAAGTACAGAACCCAGTATGATTTGGTGGCTTTTAGCGGGTATCGCCCTAGTGATAGCAGGTGGAGTGATTGCCTTGTTGGTTCGGCTCTTTAAAAAGACGAAGCCCTAACTGGGAAAACTGAATCTCTAAGATCAGTACTGTCACAGTTGCAGTTGACCGATTCTCGCCTAGCGAGATGGGGGTTAATTTGATCAAACGCCGCCATCTTGAATGCTGCTAACCTGCTTTACTATCCTTTATGATCTTTATGATCTTTTGTATTTATACTGTTTAGATTGGGTATTATGGGATTGTCTTGGAGATAAGACCGCATGTAGGGCAGCGCAAAACTCACATAGCCGTACTGTGGACTACTGATAATTTCTGCGTCAAGAAGTCGGCGACGATAGGTTCCTGCATACTGTGAGTTCACCTTAAGTCGCTGGGCAATATCGGACATTTTTGATGGGCCGTCATCGATAGCCATTGCTGCAAGGAAAGCACGATCTGTATTTGAAAGGTCTGCCAGAGAAGGCTCGTGGACTAACTCGCCAAGTCGCTGGCGGGCGCGTAATTCGCCGGTTCGGACAGACGTAGTAGTGATGTGAGCGCCCTCCCTAGCGCGGAATAGGTACTGACCAACAAGCTGAATCATGAATGGATAACCCCCGCAGGCGTCTACTGCCAAATTAAGTGCATCCGGTTCCCATTCTAGGCCAACAGATTCTAAGGGAGTGAGTAAGGCATCACGGGTATCTGAATCATTAACAAAGCCCAGTTGGATTTTGTTTGCACGGCGCAGGAAAGTTACTGGGTTCTTCCCCTCATCAGCAGCTAGAAGTGGTTTAACCGATTGTGGGATTCCAGCCATGGTTACCGCAATCTGTCGGTTTTCACGGACTAGATGCTGAATAGTTGCTCCGAAATCTATCACCTCATCTTGTCGGTTATAGTGCAGCTCATCAAGAGTGATGAGCAAGCCTATGGAATCTTGTCCCAGTCTTTTATCTATCTCTTCTTGAAGCGTGAAGAAATCAGTGAGTGTATCCCGGAGAGTTGTACGTGGCTGGTAAGTGTCAGCATTCGCGAATTGAACCCCACCTAAGGAAGCAATGGTGAAACCGGTTAAAGTCTTTCTGTGTGTTCGTAGATGCGTCTGGATTATCCGATGAACGGTATCTTGAATTCGTTGGGTGAATCCAGGAGTAGCCGTTTCCGAAACCACCCACCATGATTCATCTCGTGCGGCATCTTGGAAGGCATTAAGCAGCACAGTTTTACCGACACCACGCAGCCCTGTAATCAGCGAGATTCGCTCATGTGAACCAGGACCATCAAAGATCGAATCTTTGAAATCAGCAATCTCGTTTTTTCGTCCTGCTAGATATGGCGGGCTAGCCCCAAGCGTTGCTTTGAAAGGATTGGGCACACGATTCATATCATAAGCATAACACTTGCTTTACTATCCTTTATGATCTTTATGATCTTTATGATCTTTATGATCTTTTATAAGTGCAACCCCTGAGGTGGAACTACCTGCAGGGGTGTTGGCGCTATAAAGATTCTGCTGTATTCGCAGCTTATTCCATGCGTAATTTCAATCCGCCGTGTGGGTGTCTGCCATCGACTTGATAGCCAGCGTCGGCAAGGCATTCTTGTACGGATGCGATGAGTTCGACGGCGGGGACGTTGAAAGTGAGTTGTTCTACGTAGTTATTGTTCCAGCCGTAAACGTCGATGTGTCCGGTTTTCTTACCAGTGTCGCAGGTGATTTCGGCGCGGTATTCGGTGCATGGGTAGTAGAGCATGGCCTCTAGGTAGGGGCCGAAATCATCGGGACTGGAGTAGCTGCCATCCTCTTCTAGGTCTAATGTGTGTAGGGCGATGGCGGTTAGGTCGTAGCGGCTGGAGTTACCGCCGGATAGGTCGTCGATAAGGTCAGAGACTCCGTCCATTGCGGATTCTAGATCGCGGTAGTTTGGCATGGTGATCCTCCTTCTTTTCTAAAGTCTAGCTGCACCTTGTGCACCCTGCATGGGTTTTATCGCGGCGTACCTGTACATGGGCTAGGTGCAACAAACAGTGGTGTAGCGCTCACGCTGCAGTGTGGTTGTCCGGCAAGATGCGAAGCTGTCGTCGCTATGGTTGTCTCTTAGGCTGCTAACAAGTTTCCTTCAATGGGACTGGGCGATGGCGTAGAATTGATGCGTCCAGCGGCGATAAATCTCAGGTATTGGTGACTGGGGTGCAGCTGGGGCTTAGATTGCAGACAAGGCGCAGATTAAGGAGTGGGGTGAAAATCCATGGAGGATTATTTCATTTCTGATCCCCATTTTGGCCACCAATTGGTGTCGCAGTTGCGTGGTTTTGACGATCCAGCAATACATGATGAATTTTTGTTGAGCACGTGGATTGATGCTTTGCCAGCGAGGCGGCATATCCGGCTGTGGATTTTAGGCGATAACTATGTTGGTGGCCCGCAGGCCGAAGACCATGCCTTGGATCAGCTGTGCCATCTCAAACAGCGACTGGAACAAACCAAAAACAGCACGCTGGATTTGCACTGCATCTTAGGAAACCATGATAGTGCCCACCCCATGCATGCGAAGGCGTTTAAGCAGGTGAAGCGGTTTTACCGCGCGTATGATTCGGTGCAGTCGTCGGCTAGTTTTAAGATGGCTGGCAAGCGGGTGGTGGCCAGCCACTTCCCCTACGATGGCGATCATGTTGAGCAGCAACGAGGTGAACAATTTAGGCTGCGTGATTTGGGTTTGCCGTTGCTTCATGGGCATACTCACGCCACACAGCAAGTTTCGTATTCCCAGCTGGGATCGCTTCAGATTTGTTTATCGGTAGAGGCGTGCCCAGGTTTGCAACCGGTTCACCGAGCTGAAATAGAAAAATTAGTAAAGCGGTATGCCTGATGAATGATTATTTCATTTCTGATCCCCATTTTGGACATAAGTTTTTAGCAAAGCTGCGTGGTTTTTCCAACCCGGCGGAACACGACCGCTTCCTCTGCCAAAAATGGTTGGAGAAGCTACCTGAAGATCAATACATCAGATTGTGGATTTTAGGCGATAACTATTGCGGTGGTGTGGATGCGGAAACGGCGGCGCTTGAATTGCTGCAGCAGTTCCGAGAGGATGTGTTAACACAGAAGGGCAGTATTGTTGAGTTGCACGGGTTGTTGGGTAACCATGATCTTGCTCACCCGACGTTTGCTGATGGTTATCTCCGGTTGAAAAATTTTTATCTGGTCTATAATTCCGTCCAAACCACTGCCGCGATAAAACTTGCTGGTCGGGACGTGATGCTTAATCATTTTCCGTATGAGGGGAATCGGTACGATAAGCCGTGGATGGATCAGTATCGGTTACGGGATTTGGGTTTGCCATTGGTTCATGGACACACCCACGCTACCGAGTTGGTGTCTTATACTCGGAAAAAGACCCTGCAATTGTGTGTAAATGTTGAAGCTTGTCCAGATTTTGCACCGCTATCGCGTCTGGAATTAGAGCAGCTGGTGACCCGTTTTGCTTAGCATAGGTGCCGCCTAAGTTCATTGCAGGGTTAGCGTATAAAAAAAATTGCATGATAAGATATTTAAGCAATTCATTTGGATGTTTTCAGGAAAGTGGCAAGAAGCATTGACTCAAAATAAAGAAGAGGTGGTTGGGTATGTGCCTGGGGGCTTCGATATGCTCCATATTGGCCATCTCAATATCCTTCGCGCTGCCCGCGAACGTTGTACCAGGTTGGTTGTAGGCGTAGCAACCGACGAGTCGCTGTTGCGGATGAAAGGAAGACTCCCGGTTATTCCCCATGCTGAGCGCATGGAATTGATTGCGAGTCTGCGCTTTGTCGATGATGTAGTTACCGACACTGACCAGGACAAACGCCTAGCCTGGCGGAGGCATCCCTTTGACGTTCTTTTTAAGGGTGACGATTGGCAAAACACCGACAAAGGGCAACGGCTGGAAGCGGAACTTGCTGAGGTCGGAGCGAAAGTAATTTACCTCCCATACACCCCTTCCACTTCTTCGACTATTTTAAGGAATTTCCTAACCGGCTCATGACAGTGAATACATTTTCCTCCCGCTACAGGTGGGCAAAGCAGGCGTTAGACCAAGCTCAGAAACCTGCGCAAGGCGTGCCCGCTTATACCCGGTGGGTTAACCGCCGAGGTGCCAGGGTAGTTGCTGCCTTTGGTTACGCTGCCGGCTGGACACCGAATATGGTCACCGCTATGTCGGCTGTGCTGTCGGTAAGTGGCATGGTGTTGCTGCTGGTGCTACCTACTGCAGCCTGGACTGGTGTTCCGGTGGCGGCACTATTGGCGGCGGGGTACCTGTTTGATTCCGCTGACGGCCAGTTGGCTCGGCTGAAGAAAACGTCGTCGAAAAGCGGCGAGTGGATTGACCATGTTGTTGACGCATTCCGTTCCCCAGCGATCCACATCACGGTGGCCATCGCGGTGGTGATACAGCGGGAAGAATACAGCTGGTTGGCGCTCGTGGCCTTGGGATATTCGTTGATTACCAGCGGGCAATTTTTAAGCCAGATCCTAGCGGAAGCATTCGTGCGCAGTGCCGGTGCGAAACAAACCCGCGGTGGCGACCTACGTTCCTGGGTGCTACTGCCCACAGATCCCGGCACCTTATGCTGGTCCTTCGTGGTATGGGGGATCGCGCCGCTCTTTGCCGTGGTGTACGCAGTCTTAGCCGCAGTTGCCCTCGCGCATTCGGCGATGTCGCTGCGGCGGCGGTATAAAGATTTGCTCAACTTGGATAGGGAGAAGTAATGCCCGAGCTTATAGTGCTGCTACCTGCACGTAACGCAGAAAATACTGTTGGTTCCGCAGTTTCTACCACCCTGCGGGCATTACCCCGCGATGCCCAATTGCTGGTGCTTGACGACGGCTCCAGCGACAACACCGCAGCACGCGCCGAAGCCGCCGCGAAACGAGACCCCCGTGTCACCGTTGTGTCTCGGCCGGGTGCCGGTGGCCTTGGCCCCGCACTGAACTGGATGCTAGAGCAAGCAGACTGCCGGTTGGTCTCCCGAATGGACGCGGATGACATCAGCCTGCCCGGCCGGTTTCGACTACCAATGGCAGCAATCAACCGCGGCACCGACATGGCCTTTACTCAGATGGCTGATTTCAGCGGCTGGAAAGTCAAACCCAGCGCCCCCATCGGTATTACCCCAGCGGCGTTTCCACTACAGCTGCTTCTGACAAACCCAGTAGGGCACCCCACGATGGTGGCAAAACGAGAAACCATCGATCATTACCGCGATGTTCCAGCCGAGGATTATGACCTGTGGTTACGGTGTGCCGCCCACGGTGCGCAGATGCGCCGCCTAGGAATGTGGGGGCTATTGTGTCGCCAACACCCCGGCAGGCTCACCTTAGCCGCAGGGTGGCGTAGTAGTTCTTGGGAGAACCCACTCCAAGCGGAAGCTTTCGCTGATCTATCGGAAAAGCTCACCGACAAACGCCTTCAGCGCATTGTCGCTATCGCACATTTAGCCGATGATAAAAAAGCCGCAGCCTTAGCTGAATTCGCTGAACTTATCACCGCAGCCAGCGCCGAACTTCCGTTTGGTCAGCGCCAACTTGTCCGTCGTCGATTAGCGGAACGCCTCAACTGGGCAAAAAATTACCGTCCGCAACCAACCAGCCAAGGAAAATAATGAACTCAAGTGATGGTGCCATAGGTATTTCTTCCCTGATTCGTATTTTGCGCAAGCGAGTTCAGTGGATCGTCCTAGGGATAATTTTAGGTCTCGTTGGTGCTGGCGCGTATATCTTTTTTGTGCCCACCACCTACACCGGCACAGCCGAAGTCAATATCACCGCAGTGTCCGCGCAACCACTCACAGAAGGTAAAGCTGCCTCCAGCTTGGTGGATCTATCCACCGAACGCCAACTAGCGGCCTCCTCTAACACGGCAACCCTAGCCGCGGAATACCTCGGTGCTGGCTGGACCACCGGGCAGCTCATGCAAGGTGTTACCGTTTCCGGCGACCCTGATGGCACCGTGCTGCGCATATCCTATTCCGATACCAATGAAGAACGCGCCATCCAAGGAGCCGACAACCTCGCCCGAGCCTACCTAGAAGTACGCACCTCACTGGCGAAAGAACGCATTTCCAATGTGGTTAGCTCCATTGACAAGCAAATTGCCGATAACGAGCGTGAACTAGAAGGCCTCAACCAAGCAGGTGTCTATGATTCCGCCTCCTCAGTGCGCGCCGAAACCCTCCGTTCAGACATCCAATCTCTGCAAGAACGTCGCTCCACCTGGAATGACGTTTCCGTCCAAGCCGGACAAATCATCACCCCCGCAAGTGCTAACCCAGTGCGTACCGAACCCATCTGGTGGCGAGTAGTTGCCCTTGGCTTCGCCGGTGGATTCTTCCTCGGCCTGATCCTGGTACTCATTCGCCAAGCAGTAGCAAGAAGGCCATCTGGACCTGAAGAAATCGAACTACTCCTCGACTCGCCAGTATGGCGACCAGTAGGAAAAGTAGGCACCCCAGGTCGCTGGGATCTTGCAGCCGAACAAGTCCGCCACGCAAACCGCAAAAACGACTCACTAGCGATCCTCGTTGACTGGCCAGTTGCCGACGGCAAAGCCGCCACCGAAGCACTTGCCGACGTCATCGTCGCCACCATCATTGACACCAATAACGAACGCGCCCAAATCTTGCGCGCCTTAAGCGGGCTGAGCACCGCCGTGCTGGTGGTACCCATGAACTGGAGCAAATCTGAACTCACCGAATTCGTTGCCGACTTAGAATCTGTCGACGTATCCCTCCTAGGAGTCATCGTCGTAGAACCAGGGGAGGCAAGCACCCCATGATCGCCATCCTAGAACGAGACACCGGTCAGCTGAAGATCCTCAGCGGGGACTACAGCGACAGTAACGTCGAAGTACTAGTACGCGACTTCGGCCGAACCGCCGCATACCTGAAACTCGACGGCACCACCAACCTGATAGAACGCGCTGATAACCTAGCTGCCACAGCTCCGGAAAACCCCTGGGCAGGCCACGGCACCGAGCTCAGTGCCACCATCATCATCGCTACCCTAGGTAAAACCATTCTTCTCCACAACGCCGTAACCGCAGCGCTGAACCAAACCCATCCCAATTACAACGTCATCGTCGTCGATAATGACCCCGACTCCGGTGATACCCACCGAATACTCAGTGACCTCACCGACCCCCGCCTGAGTATTATTCCCGCACCCACCAAAGGGCTATCGCATGCCCGCAACGAGGGAGTACGCGCCGCCGAGGGCGAGGTCATCGCATTTACTGACGACGACGCCGCAACCGACCCCAACTGGTTGGCCAATCTCATTGCGGCCATTGCCAGCACCAACGCCGGTGCAGCCACCGGCCCAGTGTTTCCCGCCGAACTGTCCTACCCGCCCCAACGATACTTTGAAGCCCGCGGTGGATTCCCCAAAGGACTCGAAGCGCAACTATGGACCTTTGACCACGCCGCAGGCGGGCCGCTTTATCCCTATGCCACCGCCCGAGTCGGCGCAGGGGTCTCCATGGCCTTTAGCAAACAAGCCCTAGCTGACATTGGAGAATTCGACACAAACCTAGGTGCTGGCACCAAAACCAACGGCGGGGAAGACCTCGATGCCTTCGCACGGCTGCTGCGCGCAGGATATAGCATTGCCTATAATCCCGATGCGGTGCTGCATCACGTCCACCGCCGTGACCTGAATGGACTAAAAAAACAAATCTACGGCAACGGTACCGGCATGGCTGCCCTACTGACCAAAACCATTATCACCCAACCCTGGGCGTTAGCGGTCCTTATCAGCCGGGTACCCAAAATCCTCCGTAGGATCGCGCCGGGTTCCGAACGTATGGCGGGCAGTGGTGAGGGAGCACCTAGTATTCTCAGCAAATTGGAAATATTAGGTTTCCTAGCTGGACCAGTGCTGTACTTTAGGCAAATGGTGGGTCGCAAGTGAGGCCGGCCACTCGTCACCGGCTCGCTGCCATTTTCGCAGCCTGGCCGGTTATTTTGCCTTTTGCCGCCTACGCTTTGTGGTGGATCCTAGGTGTGGGCGACTTCATTTGGATCATAGCCGGGTTCATTATCGCCCTCACCTGGGTAGCCACCCATGGTTTCCGACTGCCACCGGTCATGCTGCTGTGGATCATGTTTGTACTCTGGGTAGCAGTGTCATTAGCCATGACTGATACCAGTGGGCGATTATTAGGAGCAATCTACCGGTTGCTGTTATATCTTTCCGCCACCGCGCTTGCCCTGCATACCTATAATCACCGCAATTACTTAAGCATCTGGCGGGTCAGTGGCGCCATGGTGTGGTTTTTATTAGGCATGACGGTATGTGGTTATCTGGCCATGTCCTTTCCGGAACTGACTATCCGCACTCCCATGGCCTGGATTGTGCCGGACTCCTTAGCCAGCAATGATCTGATTGGCGATATGATTATCCGGCGCACCACACAGTGGAATCGTGATGCTTGGATCCCGCAGGCGGTTCGTCCTTCCGCACCGTTTTTATATGCCAATACGTGGGGGAATGTATATTCGTTGGTGTTGCCCTTTGCCATGATTTATTTGTGGCTCGCTTGGCATACCGCAAAGCGCTGGTGGGTGTTGCTGGTAATAATCGCCAGTGTGTTCCCCGCCTTGAGCACGCTTAACCGCGGTATGTTCATTGGCTTGGGAGTGGTTGCGCTCTGGGCGGGAATTCAAGCGCTGCGCAGGGGACGAGTCACCATAGTTTTCGTTTCAGTGCTGGGATTACTAGCCGGAGTAGTGGTGTGGTTTATTTCCCCATCGGGCAGAAACTTTGTTAATAGGATTCAAGTAACTAATTCCACCGAGGACCGTGGCGAACTGTACCGGGTTACTTTTGATGCCGCGATGAAATCTCCGTTGTTTGGTTTTGGTTCGCCGCGGCCTGCCACCATTCCTGGATTGCCATCAATGGGAACCCAAGGGCAATTCTGGACGGTGCTGTATTCCCATGGCGTGATCGGAGCCATTCTTTTTATGGGATTTTTACTATGGGTCTTATTGTTGGTGATCAATCGTAAGGATCCCGTTGGAGCCGCACTAGGCGGCATTATTGCCGCCACGATTGTGGAAACAGCCTTTTACGGCATGATGACCGGGATTATGGTCACCATGGTGGCGGTGGCGCTGGCCTTGCGGCCCGACACGATCATTAACAGGTGGGATCGTCCGGGAATTTCTGATCCGCCAGCTTCCAAGCTCCCTCATTCTGGGCGAAAACGGCGATCATGAGCGAGCGATTGTCCTCAGGGGAGGCTTCCTCCTCATTGAGCTCCACACTGTTTTCGTCCAGCACCTTTACCGGGGTGGAATCAACACAGACTTTGGCAATCGCGGTTTCTGGGTTTTCGCCTGGTTCGATTTCAGTAGAAACAATGGTGGGCAGGCCTTCTTGGTGCCAATTGTTGACCGACCATTCTGACCGTTGGTTATCGATCTCTTCTAAGGCAGAGTCGGTCAGGATCTGTGAAAGATCAACGGGGGCCTCAGGATCACCTAGGCTGGTCCAGGTTAGTTGGAATACTTCTGAGACATACGCAGGTTCCAAAGAGCTGGCCTCAGCTGCCTGCGGGGCAGCCACTGTTGAGGTGGGGATTGATGATGTGGTTTCGCTAGGATTGGCGCCGCTGGCGCCGTCGGAAAGCATGTCTGAGCCGCAGGCCGTGAGCGAGAGGGTAAGTGCGATAGCGCCGCAGAGTTTTGCTGCGTTGGGCAAAAGGTCCCGGTGCATGATTCTCCAGTCCTATAAGTCTTAATCAGTTGCAATTGCAATAATGAACAACATGTTAACACCCCCAGTGACCTGGATACATAATAATTGTATGAAATGAGAGCTAAATGAAAGATAAGAACAACAACCGCAGAGATCTTGCTCGTGGTGGAATGCTGAGTTTTTTAGGATCGGTCAGCAGCGCTGTTTTGGGGTTTGTGTTGACCATCATCATTACCCGGTTGTTGGGCGCCGACGGCTCTGGGGTGGTTTTTCAAGCTACCGGGGTGTTTGCCATGGTGATGGCGTTCGCCAAATTAGGCTTGGATTCAACCGCTATTTACCTCTTGCCCCGAGTGCGGTTAGATGATGTAACCAAGCTTCGTTCCACGGTGATGGCTTTTGTTATGGCAGCGGTAGTTGCTAGCCTCATTTTGGGGGTAGTACTGGCTGTGATGGCCCCATGGCTATGGCGCGGCGAGGTTGCCGAAACTGTTCGCGCATTAATGATCTTTATTCCGTTTGGATCTGTGCTGATTATTGCTTCGGCCATTCTGCGGGCGTTGGGTTCGGTGAAAGAATACGTTTTGGTCAACAATATTGCCGTGCCTGCGCTGCGCCCGCCGCTGGTGGCGGTCGCCGCACTTGCCACCTCTTCGGCATTGGTGGTTGCGGTGGCCTGGGCACTGCCATTGGCGCTGTTGGTCTTGGTAGCTGGGTTTTTAGTAGCCGGACATATTCGACGAGAAGAAGGGTCGGACAAAGGTGCTTTACTGCCCAGTGCAAAACAGTGGCGCACAATTGTTTCTTTTGCCGCGCCACGCACCCTGTCTGCCGGGCTGGAACAAGCGCTCATTTGGGTGGATGTGCTGATGGTGGGATGGCTCGTCAGTGACCAGGCGGCGGGCATTTATGGTGGCGCAGCACGGCTGATCCAAGCTGGATTAGTTGTTGATGCGGCGTTGCGGGTGGTGGTTTCGCCTAAATTTTCCTCCTTGCTACATCAGAAGAAAACCGAGGAGGTGCGGGATTTGTATATCACCGCCACCATGTGGCTGGTGCTGGTTGCCTCACCCGTGTACGTGCTGCTGTCGGTGTTTTCTCCGGTGTTCTTGCAGATCCTAGGTCCAGAGTTTCAGCAAGGTGCCGTAGCGTTAAGCATCTTGGCATTAGCTATCACTATGACATTTATGGCGGGAAATATTCACTCGCTGCTGATTATGAGTGGGCGCAGTGGCTGGGCGGCCGTGAATAAAGTTGTGGTTTTGGTAATAAACATTGGTGCCAATTTGCTGCTGGTGCCGCACTACGGCATCGTGGGCGCGGCTTGGGCTTGGACCGGCAGTATGCTTATCGACGCCGGGCTCGCGGCTGTAGAAGTGCACATATTCTTAGGTATCCGCGCGCGCATAAAAGAAGTGCTATTGCCCCTGGGGGTAGTGCTGGTGAGCTTCGGGATACCGGGAATCATGTGTGCCTTGTGGTTGGGGCAAACGGTACTAGCTGTGGTTTTGGCTGTGGTGGGTGGATTAATTTTCTACCTGCTTGGCTGCTGGAAATGGTGCAATCAATTACATATTGATGGTTTGGTCGCGATGGTGCGCAGCCGCGGATAGCCAGCGGGTGTAGGTTTTCGGGGGTGCACGTATCACCCGTTTGGTGATAAATTAGTTCTAACTTATCCATCTGTGCGAAGATGAGAAACTAACTAAAAATCCTCAGACTTTCATCAGCGTTTTAAGGTGTATAACGTGCGTCGGAATCGCTCCATTTTGGCACTATTAATGGGTGCCCTCATTACTTTTGGCGAACTTGCTGTAATCCCCACAGCTCACGCAGCAGAACAAGTGCGTGATGGCAAGACAGAAGCCACCGCGGCTGCTTCTTGCTGGGAAATTAAACAAAAGCATCCAGACAGCCCAGATGGGGCATACTGGCTGTTCACGCCACAAATGTCCGCTCCAGCACAGTTCTTCTGTGACCAAACCATGGACGGTGGCGGCTGGGTCATGATCGGCCGCGGCCGCGAATCCTGGGATCGCTATCCAGATGGTAAAGGCGATCCCAAAGCCATGCATAGCCGGAATCGGCAACCACAGGATTTCGGTGCGGTTCAGCTGTCCAATGCCACCATTAATGGTCTTTTAGGTGGCACCCATGTCAATAAGCTGCCTGACGGGTTCCGTGTGCTGCGCGCGAAGAACTCCAGCGGTACGGATATGCAAAAATTCGACATCCGTCCTCGTAAGATGCAGGACTGGGTATGGGCCCTATCCAGCCGTGACCGGGCAAGCTATCGCATTGATAATGGTGGCTGGGCCGAATCTGGTTTCATGGAATCCGGCTTTGGTGCCGATACCGCGTGGAACCGCATGGAACTATCCACAGGGCCTGCCAAGAAGTTCAACATTGGTTTTGGCTATGGGGGAGGTGCTGGTGGTGGTGACACCTCGGCAGGAAACTACTTGTGGAGCGCTAATGGCTCAGCACCGCTGCCTTATGCAGAAGTTTATGTGCGTCCCGAATTGTCCTCGGACGATAAGGAACTGTTTAAACCCATTGCTGATTCCGGTACCGAACCCATTGTCAGTAGGGCAATGGCCTCTAATTTTGCCTCTAAGACCTCGTGGGGTGTAACTGGTAATCTCAACGGGCAGACCGGCGAACGTAATGCGCCGGTGCAAGCTTTTGCGGAAATCGGCGACACCATTTTCATTGGTGGTAACTACCTCAATGCAGAACAGCGATCCACCGGTCGAGTGGTTCCGCATAAAGCCCTAGCGGCTTTTGATAAGACCACGGGTAATTTGATTGAAGAATTCAACGTGGAATTTGACAATCAGGTTAAGGCCCTAGAACCACTTCCTAATGGAAAACTACTAGTAGGTGGCGATTTTAAAAAGGTCAATGGCGAGCCACATTCTGGCACCGTGCTGCTTGATCCGAAAACTGGTGCTATTGATCCCAGCTGGAACCTCAATATCACCTCCAGATTGGCAGCTGGCATAGTGAGCGTGACTGCTTTCTCGTTGACTGACCAGCATATTTATATCGGTGGTAACTTCACGCACATGCAGGGTGATAATTCCAAAGTGGTTTATACCCGTGCTGCAGGCAGGGTGAACCTTGATGGTACCCCTGATCCTACTTGGAACCCTGAATTCAACGGCACCGTCATGGATATTGATACCTCACCGGCGGGAGATAAGTTCTATGCAGCTGGCTTCTTTACTAAGAGTGCAGGTAGAACTGCCATTAAAGCCGCGATCCTATCCACGGAACCCGGTGCAAACCCCATTGGCGACTGGGTGTTTAAAGGCAGCGCTTCGGAGCGGGGCAACTACCAGCAGGCCATTTATGATACCGGCAAATTGCTGTTCATCGGTGGTTCGGAGCACAGCCTGTTCGGCTATGACCGGGACGGCTTGCAGCGCGTGTCTGGCTCTATCACCATTCCTATTGGTGGCGATATGCAGGCGATCGCGACCGATGGCAATGTAGCCTATGCCGGTTGCCACTGCAGCGTGAACTCCTACGAAAACGCCTATCTGTGGCCGTCTCCTGCTGAAGATTGGTCGCGCGTAGACAGTATTCGCTGGTTGGGCGCTTGGGACGCAGCCACCGGTAAGCAAATCGGCGAGTTTTCACCCTACATGCTGCGTTCGCGTAATGCGGGTGCGTGGGGTCTGTTTGTGGCCTCCGATGGTGCCCTGTGGGTTGGTGGCGATTTCACCGCTTCCCATACCTCGATGGATAAATCACAGTGGAACAGCGGTTGGGTACGGTACCCAGCTAAAGACTCGGAAGCTCCGGCAACCCCAGGTAGGTTGCTAGCAACCAAATCCACGGATAAGTCCATTGATCTGCGCTGGGACGGCGTCGAAGATGCCGCGAGCTACGACATCTTAAGAGATGATCGGGTCATCGCCAATACCAAGGACACCTCTATTTCCGTGCCCCGTGGTGGCGATAACCGCTTCTTTGTCCGTGCTGCTGATGAAGCCGGAAACCGTTCCGCTTCGACACCGGTATTTGTTGCCCCTGGTGCTAATGAAATTGACCCCAATTCGCCAATCCTTATCGACGAAAAAGCTACGTGGCAATATTCCTACGATCGGGGTGATGCTGCTGAGGGTTGGAACAACACTGGGTTTGACCGCGCTGATTGGGAAGAAGGCACTGCGCCGATTGGTTATGGTGCCAATGATCTCGGTACCACGATTACGCCGCCAGAGTCGTCGAAACGCCCGATTACCACGTGGTTTAGCCACAACTTCACCGTTGCTGATCCGAAGGTATTTAACAAGGCAACCTTAGATTTCATCGCCGATGACGGTGCAGTGGTCTATGTCAACGGCAAAGAAGTTAACCGTACTCGGATGCCAGAAGGAACTATTAGACCTGATACTCGCGCGCATCAGCAGATTTCGGCAAAGAATGCGGCCAAAGAACGAGTCCGGGTCGAGATTCCTTCCTCGATGTTGGTAGCTGGCGAAAACGTGGTTGCTGTGGAAACACACATCAACCACAAGGGCAGCCCGTCCATGACCTTTGATGCCAAGCTAGAGGTTACTGATACGAATCCTGCGCCGGAAGCGCCGGAGCAGTCAGAAGACGACGCACTAGTCACAGCTGGTTCTGAATGGCAGTATTGGTACAACCAAGAAGAACCAACCCCTGGTTGGGACAGTGATGCTGATGTCAGTATGTGGGACGTTGGTGCTGCTCCCATCGGCTTCGGTGATAGCGGTGTTAAGACAGATATCAACGCAGATCCCAACGAACGGCCGCGGACCGCGTACTTTGTCAAGGACCTTGACCTCGATCCAGCTGAGCTGCCCGCTGATGCGAAACTGGTGATTAAGGTGCGTGCCGACGACGGTGTGCTGCTGAGACTCAACGGTGAAGAAGTCGGACGTAAACGGTTAGCCCCCGGTGCTGTTAGCCACAACACCTACGCCGACCAGGCAATCAATACCGCTAAAGCTCAAAGCGATCTATTGGTGGTGGAAATCCCGGTTTCAGAACTGAATGCTGGCAGCAACCGCATTTCGGCGGAATCGCACCTGAATTATCGCAATACGCCATCGATGACTTTCGACCTAGAAGCCACCGTGGTGTCCTAATGAGCGATGAGGATCCGGTAGCATTCCTAGCTGACAAAATCGCTGTGCCCGGCACTGTGGTGACATGGTTAAACCATTGGTCGATTCAAAAAGCGAATTGGCAAGCGTTAGCTGGTGTGGATCATATCGGGATTGACGGCACGTTTCTGCAGTTAGTACTGCAGGCGTGTGGTCTGAAACTAGGCCGGACTTCCGCCGACCTAGTGCTGCCGGTGCTGCTGAACTCCGTGTTGGAACCGGGGAAAAAAGTGGCATTCATTGGTGCTCAGCCAGAGGTCGCCAAGGTGGCGGCCTCTCGGATTACGCAACACGAAGTGATTGCCTTTAATGGCTACGAGGAGCTGGAAGTAATTCGTAGCCACCCCCGCCAACTTTTAAGTTTTGCTCCCGATGTCATTATTTTAGGCCTCGGGGTGGGGTTGCAGGACGAAGTGGCTGTGGAAATGCACAAACTGTTGCCCAATGCGATTGTGTGTACCGCGGGAGGCTGGATTGATCAGTTTGCACGGGATCAACAGTACTTTCCAAGGTGGATTCACAAATTCCGATTGGGCTGGGCTTGGCGTATTGCTCACGAACCTAGGCGGTTGATTAGGCGCTACACCTTAGAGGCGTTTGGTTTTCTCCTTGATCACCGATCGTATGTCAACCGGCTTAAGGCGCTTGGCCCAGTCGATTACGAAACCTCCATTAAAGTTTGCCACTGAGAGATACAGAGTTAGCGCTGAACTATCTCAGCGGTGGCTATAAAGCAATAACAGGAGTTTTCCTTAATCCGAGGCATAACCAGCTTAAGGTTAAGGAAAACTCCTTTTGTTGTGCCTTAAGTGCCGGGCTGGGGAGCGGGGTATAAAGCAGTGGACGCAGCCAAGCATGAGCCTCAACGGGGTGGCAGTGCATTGAGCACCCCGGGGCAGCGTGGTTTTGGTGCTGTTTATGGGCTTGGCAATGCTGCTCAGTCCTGCCCAAGGCGTGGTCAGGCAAGAAGTGCGCTGGGGTATGATGCGCGGTCTTTCTAAGCCGGATAGGACAATAGGGCCTAGGGTATGCAATCCCACCACGCAAAACCCGAGAAACCGGCATATTTTGTATTTTTCAGCCGATTTCTCTTGCAATTTAACTGTGCACAAGCATTTTATAGGTAGCTCGATTAATGGCCGTGAAACTGGGAAATCACGCTGGCTATGACGTAGTGCCACAACCTCGCTGTGGTTTAAAGAACCTAGCCCAGCACAAACCAAAAACTGGCTCCGAAAGGGCGGGGGGAGTGAACTGTGGCGCTAACGACTAACCCGATAAAGATAATGACGCTTAGGTTTGTTTAGCCATAACTAAACTTAATTAAAATGCGCCATCTTTTGAAATCACAGCCTTAAAAGTTTTTGCCATGATGGTGAGATCAAGCCATGGGCTGCAGTTTTCTACGTAGTAAAGATCCAGCTTGACTGATTCCTCCCACGACAAGTTAGAACGGCCCATGGTTTGCCACATGCCGGTCATGCCAGGTTTTACTAAGAACTTGCGCAGTACATGTGGTTCAAATTGTTCCACTTCGCGCGGCAGCGGTGGGCGGGGACCAATCAGGGTCATATCGCCGATAAGCACGTTAATGAGTTGGGGTAGCTCGTCAAGGCTGTACTGCCGTAAAAAGCGGCCAGGGGCGGTAATCCGAGGATCATGCTTGAGCTTGAATAATACCTCGTTGCCAGCGGCTGGAGCCTCTTTATTGGTGTCGAGAATATTGGGGATCTCTGCATCGGCATTGATCTTCATGGTTCTAAACTTAATCATTCGGAAGGTCTGCCGGTTATGACCAACACGTACCTGTGAGTAGAAGATCGGGCCGTCGTCGTAAAGCTTGACTACCAGTGCGATGATAGCAAACACTGGCAGTAAAAATAACAAACCAAAAGCCGAAAGTACGATGTCTAATAAGCGTTTTACCTGGAAATATAGGCCAGTGTAGTGGCTGTTTTTAATTTCTAGTAATGCAGGTTCCATGCCGGAGCGAACGCTCATGCGGCCCACGGAAACTCCGTCAATGGGAAGCATGAAAATCAGTCGAATATTGGCATCGTCCAGTGCCCACTTAAGCGAATGGGTTTGTTGCGTGTTCAGCCCAGCGAAGGTGGAAATGATCAAGGTGTCTGCGTGATTGCGGCGGAGTTCTTCTAATACCAAGTCTTCCAACGAAGGTGCCCGCAGGGCGTCCTGTACATCGATGCAGCTGGTGAGTTTCAGGCCCAGCTGTTGGCTCTGTTGGATCGGGGAGATAGAAGAATCCACTCCGGTGCCGCCAATGAGAGCTACCGCGTTGCGGGTGCGTTGGCGGCTGGCGGTCATTTCAGGCAGCATGCGCTGCAGCACTAGCCGCGACGTAATCAGCAGGGTTAGCCCTAGGGGCAGGCTGACAAAGAAGAGTGAGTGGGGAAGGGAATCGAAAAAGACGACATCAGCTATGGCGAAAATACCGAAAGATAAGATGGTGGCCAAGGTGATTTGCTTAAACGGCAAGGAGCGGCCAGTGAAGTTATCCGGCTCGTAGGTGCCAGTGACCAGTAACAGCGCCATCCAGGTGATGCACAGGGCGAAAGCCGGT
This sequence comes from uncultured Corynebacterium sp., assembly GCA_963520895.1. Taxonomy (GTDB): domain Bacteria; phylum Actinomycetota; class Actinomycetes; order Mycobacteriales; family Mycobacteriaceae; genus Corynebacterium. The sequence continues at coordinate 18,681 of CAUQSW010000019.1, forward strand.
AGGAGGAAAACCGCTGAGTTTAAAGAACCTTCGAGATGGAGGCTGCAAAACCACGGTACCACTACTGTAGCGACCACGATAGCAAGGTCGCTGGAGAATGTGGCAACGGTAGGCATTGTGTGTGGGCGGGTGTGAGAGGTCTTTTGGAACAAAGGTCCGGTCACGTCGTCCATGGGGAAGTATGTGGACACAAGCGGGAGCTTTCTTCGTCTATGGGAAAATATTCGAGGTGAATATCAGAAAATGACTTAGCTCAACTTTAATGGCGGTCAATGTTTCAATTCAATCATGCTTAATATGTTATATAAACTTAACAAAGGTTTACGTCGCAAAAAGGTAACGATAGCCCACGTGAAGCATAGTTAATATCCTATCAACCTTGTAATATTTATATGCGTTACAATAATGTAATTTCTTAAAATTTCCTTAATTTAAGGAGTGCTGAGAATATGCTTCGGGGGTAACCGCTGATAGGGTCGAAGCTTGCTTAATGTTTAATAAAAGTCCGTTAGGAATAGTGGAGCTGGCCCCATTGGGGCTGTGTGCAGCGTTTGTCTATATGTTCCACTAAAAACAGGCCTGGCCTGCAGGCGGTTTTTAAGCTACTGCATGAGCGGACTGTAGCAAGGTTCTTAAAGAATCTGATCAATGCTGAGAAAAATATCAACCTATGCGGTCATTATTATGAGTGTGCGCCAGCGATCTGTTCGGGTGATTTGGTTAATTTTTCGATATTTATTTGCGGTGATGACGTTCCTGTGCTTAAATATCCGGGTTGTCTGTCATAGGCCAGTTAGGGCTTCGCTTTCCGAGTTGTCTTAACTTTAAGGTCCTTAGTTCTTGGGTCTATAGATTCTTAAAGAATGTGGCAGGCGCGAGGAATTACAGACCGCGTGTGTCAGTTCGGAAATCTGCCACACATTAAATCCAGGTCAAGGAGACCCATAGTGATTCAGCAGGAATCGCGTCTAAAGGTCGCCGACAACACCGGTGCACGGGAAATCCTGTGCATCCGCGTACTCGGTGGCTCCACCCGACGCTTTGCTGGCATTGGCGATGTGATCGTTGCAACTGTCAAGGAGGCAACTCCTGGCGGCAGTGTTAAAGCTGGCGAAATTGTCAAAGCCGTTGTCGTTCGCGCCAAGAAAGAAACCCGTCGTCCGGACGGCTCTTATATCCGCTTCGACGAGAACGCAGCTGTCATTATTCGTAACGACAACGAGCCTCGCGGTACCCGCATCTTCGGCCCAGTTGCTCGCGAACTTCGTGACAAGCGTTTCATGAAGATCGTTTCTCTCGCACCGGAGGTGATCTAGTAATGAAGATCCATAAAGGCGACATGGTTGTCGTAATCTCCGGCCCAGACAAGGGCGCACAGGGCAAGGTCATCAAGGCTTTCCCTAAAACCAATAAGGTATTGGTTGAAGGCGTGAACCGCATCAAGAAGCACGTTGCTGACTCCTCCCAGGAGCGCGGCGCCTCTTCCGGCGGCATCGTTACCCAGGAAGCTCCAATCCACGTTTCTAACGTTATGATTCTCGATTCCGATGGTAACCCCACTCGCGTCGGCTACCGCTTCGATGAGAACGGCAAGAAGGTCCGTATCTCCCGTCGTAATGGGAAGGACATCTAATGAGCGAAAACTACACTCCCCGTTTGAAGACTCGCTACCGCGAGGAAATTCGCTCCAAGCTGAACGAAGAATTCGGCTACAAGAACGTCATGCAGATTCCTGGCGTGACCAAGGTTGTCGTAAACATGGGTGTTGGCGATGCAGCTCGCGACTCCAAGCTGATCAACGGCGCTATTGAAGACCTTGCCGCAATCACCGGTCAGAAGCCAGAGCTACGCCGCGCTAAGAAGTCTATTGCTAACTTCAAACTGCGTGAAGGTATGCCCATTGGTGCCCGCGTAACCCTGCGCGGCGACCGCATGTGGGAATTCCTCGATCGTCTGCTGACCGTGGCACTGCCTCGTATCCGCGACTTCCGTGGTCTTTCTGACCAGCAGTTCGACGGACACGGCAACTACACCTTCGGCCTGACCGAACAGACCATGTTCTACGAAATCGACGTGGATAAGGTTGACCGTCCCCGTGGTATGGACATCACCGTCGTTACCTCTGCAGTAAACAATGAAGAAGGCCGCGCGCTACTACGCGAACTCGGCTTCCCCTTCAAGCGCAACGACTAGTAATTACTTATTGCTTTTCGACGCCCCCCCCGCTTTCAGGTTATCCCTTTTAAGCGGGGGTTTTGCTTTATGTTTACCCCTTAAATGAGCGCATGTCGATGTGATAGGTAGGGTGGGTATCACGCGCAGGGAATAGTAGCACTGGCCTGCTTGCCTGTGAAGTGACATTGAGATAAAGGTAAAGGCGGTTGTATAGCAATGGTAGGAACAGTCCGTGGTGCAGTAGATGGCACTGATGCGTTTGCGTTTCACATTGAGAACACCCCGTTACATTATCTGACGCTAGGCCCAAGGAAGTATATCCGGGTTGGAGTAGATTCATTACGGGAAAGTTATTATCTTGAAGACTGTTCGTTCGGTGGTTTGACTGACCCAGCGGGTCCTGAGCAGGCACTACTGCTTCCCGGTATTTCGGTAGTGGAGATCAGGCCGATTGCCATAGATGAGGCGATCGGTGTCAATCTTACTATTTATGATGAGGAACCAGGGCCTGCAAAGCCTGATGAACATCTGCTGTTTTCTGAGGTTTCGGTCGAGTTTTTAGCTGGTGATCGCCCATATTTTATTGCACCAATGGGTGAGCTGGCTGGTTTGGATGAAAATATTAATCACTGGCGATTGCCGACTTTTGGTATTTGGCGGGTGCGTGCCTACGGTGACTATGACACGGAACCAACAAGCGGTCATATAAGTGACCATCCTGATGCGATATTTCCCAGTTTTTATAAGGACTCTGGTCGCACCCCGGAGAGTTTGCCTTGTCAGATTTATTTGGAGTTTTGGCCGGAGAAGACACTCAGGGATGCGGTGCATAAAACCGACTATGCAGGTGATGAGCTGATTACCACGCCGTGTACAGATTATAACCTTGGTGCTACACCGGAGGAGATCGCGAGGCGATACGAGTACTGAAACTCGGGACGGGTTTCTTGCCTCAAGGAGATTCTTGTTTGGTAACAGTGGTGGTTGATGTCGCCGCACTCAAGGGTGGGGTCTTAATACGATCCCACCCTCCGTATTCCGTGAGCCGGAAATGCATGTTTTCACTCGGTGATCCGTACTGTGGGATGCTGGGGTCATCTGTCGCACAGAAGTTGATACCGGAGTTGGTAGTGAAGTGTATCCACTGTTCGGCTCCAAAACTTTCCGATAGGTACAGGTACTGTTCGTCCTCGCCAGTATGGTCTTGATCATCGAAGGGAGTGTCGGCAATCTTGAAGCTGTCTTTTACAGTGGCGGTATCTGATAAAGGGCAGATGATTACATATTTGTCCCACTGTTTACCGTAGACTTCGGCGAGGATGAGCTTTTCTGTTGTTGTCAGATGAATTCTGTGACGTTGAAATAGTTCTTGTTTTAAAACATATATCCATCTATCAGATATAGCTGTATCAGATACAGCTATTGTGTCATTGCAGGCAGTTAGTAGTATAGAAGCCTCTATGATGAGGCTAGGTGGTTTATGCCGTATATCTACGATCACCTCTTGTGGTGCGGTCTTTTAAGTAGCGGTGGGGGCCTTAACGCGATTCCATGACCCGTTGTTATTGAGTTTAAGATACTGGGTTTTGCTAGCTGATGCTAGGTTTCCGGCGCGGGGGCAGTTAACAATCTAGAAATCGATAGCGTCTTCATCTTGCTGTCCTCGCTAGCCAAGCCACGGTTTCACGTGGACCGCGGTGCATGCCTCATTCGCTGAGGAACGCTGCTGTGTAGCGTCGAGGTTTGCTTACGTTTTGTCGTCGAAAAGCAGGGTACAAAAGTGGGCGCTGGGACACGTTTTCAATTAAGTGTGTTCGACATCACTATAAGTTTCTTATGGCATATAGAGCAACTGCCGATAAGCCCCGGCCGGTGTGACGGTTTCGTCAATGGGAAGTGGGTTAAAAACATGACAGATGCCAAACGTAATCTTGCCGCCAATACGGTTCGTGCCGCTTTAAGAGTGGTAGCTATTGTAGCTGCGGCCGTTCTCACAGTGATTGGGGTAATTGATGCCTCTCGCTCGACCGAAGGTGCCAGCGTAAGGTCGGCACTGACTCTGATTGCTCCTGCTAAAGCAGGCGGTGGCTGGGATGGGCTCGCGCGAGAGATGCAGCAGTCGCTGCGGGCGGAAGGGATAGTCAATAATGCGCAGGTGGTGAATATTCCCGGCGCGGGCGGCACTATTGGCCTTAGCCAGCTCACGCAGATGAATGGGGATCCGAACACGCTCATGGTCATGGGGGTGGTCATGTTGGGTGCCATCCGAGTCAACGGTTCTGGGGTTGATCTTGGGGATGTCACCCCGATTGCTAGGCTCACTGATGATTATGATGTGGTGGTTGTGCCAGCGGATTCGCCCTATAATTCTATGGATGATTTGGTAGCTGACTGGCGCAAAGACCCTGGTAAGTTTGCGTTCGGTGGTGGATCTTTGGGCAGCCTAGATCAGATGATTATTGCCCAAACTGCCACTGAGGCAGGTATTGATCCTGCAGCGGTAAATTACTTGGCTCATTCTGGTGGTGCGGAGCTGGCTACGGCGTTGTTGTCGGGAACAATTTCTGCCTCTGTTAGTGGTTATGCTGATTTTGAGGATCAGATTGACGCTGGGCGGTTAAAGGTTTTGGCGGTCTCGGCACCGGAGAAGGTTGATTATGTTGATGCGCCTACCTTGATTGAGGAAGGCTACAACGTTTCGTTGACCAACTGGCGTGGCGTTATGGCACCTCCTGAGTTGACAGAGGAACAAGTAGCTGAACTAGAGGAAATTATGAGCGAGCTGGTTGCTAGTCCGACTTGGCGGGAAACGTTATCGCGTAATAACTGGGAAGACAGTTTTCTGGTTGGTGATGATTTTGCTGGGAATTTGGCTGAGGAAACGGCGCGGGTTGATGCTATTTGGTCGGAGTTGGGGTACTGATGATGGTTCTTTCACATGGTGGCCGCCCAGGTGTGACGGCAGGAAAACCCTTGGTAAGACCCTTTAGCGAAAGAGGATGGACATGACTGATTCTGCAACGACAGTAACCATGGGGCACCGGTTGAAAAATGGTTATGGCGCCTTAGCGGTTGCCGTGATTTTGTTTGTGTTTACGCTTTATATTGTCTATGGGATTGTGACCATGCAGGTTCCGGAGTCTGCTCAGCCTCCAGGGCCGAAGTTGTTTCCGGCTTTGCTTGCGGTTGTCAGTTTTATCATCACGATCTGGCTGGTGGTGGATGTACTAAGAAATCCGCATGCCACCGGGGAAACGGTATATTTACCACCTGTTGGTGAAGCCGCTACCACCTCGAATGTGCCAACATCCACGGTTCATGACTTTCGGTCATTAGGCATAGCGATAGCTGGGTTTGCAGCTTTTGTTGTACTGCTGAAGCCGCTGGGGTGGATCATCGCCGCGGCGTTATTGTTTTGGGTTTTTTGTTACGCCTTAGGTAGTAAACGCTGGGTGTTTAACCTTGCGGTTGGTATTGCTTTTTCTGCTACTATTCAGGCGGCTTTTCCGCAGGCCTGGGGTTGACTCTTCCGGCGGGGATTTTGGGAGGGTTGTTCTAATGGATTCACTGTCGTTACTTTTTCAGGGTTTTGCTGAGGCGCTCACACCAATGAATTTATTGTGGGTGCTGCTGGGGGCGATTCTTGGTACGGCTGTGGGGGTGCTCCCGGGCATGGGGTCTTCCATGGCGGTAGCGTTGCTGTTGCCCATTACCTTTTCGCTGGATCCCACCGCGGCCTTTATTATGTTCGCCGGTGTGTATTTCGGTGGTTTGTTTGGTGATTCCACCATGGCAATTTTGGTGAACACTCCCGGTGGTTCCACTGCCATTGCAACTTCCTTTGAGGGGCATATTATGGCTCGTCGAGGGCGGGCACCGCAGGCATTGGCGACTGCCGCAATCGGGGCTTTTACCGGCGGGTTGTTTGCCACCATTGTGGTGGTGCTCTTTGCCCCGAAGCTAGCGGAATTTGCTATTTTATTCGGCCCAGCCGAGTACTTTGCATTGGCAGTTTTCGCGTTTCTAGCGTGCTCCGCCGTGGTTTCTGACTCGCTGGTTAAGGGGTTGGTGTCGCTGATTTTTGGGTTACTAGTCGCAGTCATTGGCATTGATGGCATTTCCGGTACGCAACGTTTTACTTCCGGTGTGCCTGCGCTTTTCGACGGTATCAGTATCATTGTCATTACCGTAGGTGTGCTTACCCTAGGTGAAGTTTTTTTCCAAATTTATGACGCTCAACGTCCGAAACCGGACATAGATAATGCACAGATGAGCGGTAGTGCTTACCTGAGCTGGTCAGATTTTAAAGAAGCCGCACCCGCGTGGCTGCGTGGTACTGGTTTTGGTTTGCCTTTTGGAGTGATTCCCGTTGGCGGGGCGGAGGTACCCACTTTTATGGCTTATGCTACTGAGCGGAAAATTGATAGTCGCAGTGCAAAGCCAAAGTTTGGCACTGGTGCGATCCGAGGTGTGGCGGCCCCTGAGGCTGCCGGTAATGCCACCGCTGGTACTGCGATGGGAGCATTGTTGTCAATGGGGTTGCCAACTTCTGCTACCGCGGCAATTATGCTGGCGGCGTTTCAGCAATATGGCATTCAGCCGAGGCCATTGCTGTTTGATCGTAATGCTGACTTGGTGTGGCCGTTATTGGCATCGCTGTTTATCGGCTTGGTGGTGCTTCTTGTTCTTAATCTTCCCTTGGCACCCATGTGGGCAAAGTTGCTGCTGATTCCTAAGCACTATCTTTATGCAGGTATCGCAGTTTTTTGTGCCCTTGGGGTATATGCTACTTCTGCTTCGATCACTGATCTAGCGTTAGTGCTGGTCATTGGTGTTATTGGTTTCTTATTTCGGAAATTCGATTTTCCCTTAGCGCCGGTGATGATCGGTGTGATCTTAGGGCCGCTGGCAGAAACCAGCTTCCGTAATGCCTTGCTCTCTTCTGGTGGGGATTACTCCGTCTTGATTGCTTCACCGATTACGTGGGTGATGTATGGGCTGATGTTTGTAGTGCTGGGCGCGGCCACGTTCAAGCACTTTAGCTCTAGGGCAAGAAAGGTGGCAGCGCCAGTAATGGAATAAAAAGTTCGGTGTGACGAGGTTGGAGCAAGCCAGTAAAATTACGCACTAGGTGCAAATTTGCACTGAGTGCATAATTTTCATTAGTGTGTCAGGCATGTCAAAGAACCACAATGCGCCTAGTCCATCGCGCAGAGAAGTGCAGAAGCAACGGTTAAGGCAACAGATCATTGATGCAACAGAACGGTTGCTTATGGCCGGAGACCGACAAGTTGCTGCAGACAAAATTGCTGTTGAAGCTGATGTAGCTCGGCGGACCGTTTTTAATTATTTCTCAACCATCGAAGAGATCGTTGTTGCCGTTGCCATCAAACAATTGATGCAGTTTTGGGATGTAATCGAGGATTCCGAAGAGGCCGCAAGAGCAGAACTGCATACATTGGGGGATTTGCTGACAATGCTAGAGCCCACCATTGTCAGCGAGCATATGCAGCAAACTTTGCAAACATTTGCGCAATGGTTCGACTGGACGAACAGTGCTACCTACGCGGCCGAAACGATTATGGAAAGCTCGGTGGAAGCGCTGGTTGATGAATTTATTGACCTGCAACTGAGCACTCGTGGACTACAGATTGACTTTCATGCGAAGTTGTTCAGTGCTACCTTGAGCCGCTCATTGATCGTATGCGCGGATCAGGATCCCAGTATGCAGCGCTGGCAGGAATTAGCTACTGAAGCAATAACGTTGCTGCGTAATGCCTTTGCTGAAGTGGCAGTGCATCCACAATTACAAAAGGACGACACTAATGGCTAATCTTTTGTATAAACTTGGTCAGTTTTCGGCGCGAAAAGCATGGTTGGTGATAGCGTCATGGTTTATTTTGCTTGGGATTGCAATCGCCAGCTACCTAAATTTTGGTGGCACTCTCACCAGCGCAGTATCAATACCTGATACTCCCACGCAGAAAGTTGCTGAACAACTCAAAACCGAAATTCCCGATGTCGCCGGTGGCAGTGCAACTTTTGTGCTGCATTCGGAAGATGGAGCTTTTAGTAAGCAACAACGGCAAGAAATCGCATCACTGCTGGCTAACGTCGAAAAGCTTGATGCGGTTACCAGCACTGTCGATCCATTTGCCGCTGAACAAGCGCAATCGCAGCAGCAAAAAACAGTAAAAGAAAGCCTGGCGAAGATTGCCGAGTCTGAACAACAGCTGGCTGCTGGGCAGGCATACCTCGACCCCACTGAAGTACAGGCGAGCAAAGAAGAGCTTAGGGCTGCAAAAAATGAAGCAACGCTAGGTCAGGATTTATTGAGTTATGCCGATGGCATTCAGATGGTTTCGCCGGATGGGGATACCGCAATAGTGACCATCATGCTGGATAAAGAAGCGTATGAGCTAGAAACCACCACAAAAGAAAACATCATAGACACCGTCAATGACAACGTGCCAGCTGGTGTAACCGTGGAGTTCAGCCAAGAACTCGCAGAGACCGTACCTAGCTTATTAGGGATTGGGGAGATTATCGGGCTCAGTATTGCAGTTCTAGTGCTGCTTGTGCTGATGCGAGCAATAATTCCAGCTGTTATTCCGGTCTTTAGCGCGATTGTTGGCGTAGGCATTGGCGTGAGCACTGCATTGGCGTTTTCCGGCATGATCGAAATGATGTCCGTTTCTCCAGTTCTCGGGGTTATGCTGGGGCTTGCAGTAGGAATCGACTATTCGCTGTTTATTATCAATCGGCACCGCAACCAGCTACGCGAAGGAATGCCACTGATGGAATCCATCGGATTAGCGAACGGTACAAGCGGTAACGCCGTCCTATTTGCGGGACTTACAGTCATTACTGCTTTGCTGGGGCTAAATGTCACTGGCATACCATTTTTAGGAATCATGGGTAATGTTGCTGCCCTGTGCGTAATCATAGCTGTACTTATTGCAATCACGTTGACGCCAGCACTGCTGGGGCTCGGAGGTATGAAGGTATTGCCGCGTGACAAACAACTCGCGCACAATCCCACCAAAGTAGTACCCATGTCTACCCGCAGCGCTATTCTTAAGGTGATATTTTCTGTGGTGGCACTTGGATTGGTGGCGCTACCAGCGTTGGAAATGCGCTTAGGGCTGCCTACTGGAGCGACCGAACCGCCTGATAGCACTCAGCACCGTGCTTACGTCCAAATTGAAGAAGAATTCGGCGAAGGATTTAATTCACCACTGCTGCTAGTCGCAGATTATGGTTCCGGTGGGGACACATTAAGCCGTCAGCATGAGATCGCACGCACGGTTAGTGACCTTGACGGGGTATCAGCCATTGCGCCAGTAGGGGCGAATGAAGAATCAGGTGTTTATGCATTCCAAGTCATCCCTACTGAAGGGGTTAATTCCGAACGTACTCAAAACTTAGTCACCCAACTACGTGGCCTAGAGGGCACAGTTTCGGGTGTGGAATTCGGTGTTGCTGGTAATGCTTCCGCCGCTATCGATATAACCAATAAACTTGCCGATGCCTTGCCAGGGTATCTCGCACTTGTAGTTGGATTCTCCCTGCTCATACTCATTATGGTATTCCGTTCTATTCTCGTCCCGGTCATCGCTACAGCAGGTTTTGTGCTTTCACTACTGGCTACATTCGGTGCCATTACCGGCATCTACCAGTTCGGATTCTTAGGCGCACTATTCGACGTCTCTGAACCAGCGCCGCTGACGGCATTTTTGCCAATCATCATCATTGGCATCCTGTTTGGGTTGGCTATGGACTATCAATTGTTTATCGCCTCTGGCATCCGTGAAGCATATGTGCACGGTGCCCCCGCTCGGATCGCGGTGCAACAAGGTCTTAAGCTGGGGCGCTCGGTAGTTATTGCTGCAGCCCTCATTATGATCTCGGTTTTTGCAGGATTCATTTTTAGTCACACCATTATGATCCGTGCGGTGGGATTTGGCCTAGCATTCGGAGTGCTAGTCGACGCCTTCATTATCCGGTTACTGCTCCTACCAGCAGCATTACACCTGCTTGATGCTGCTGCGTGGTGGCTGCCGAAATGGCTTGATCGCTTGCTGCCGAACCTAGATGTGGAGGGTGAACAACTAGCCAAAACTCACACCAAAAAAGCTGAACTAGCGCCAGTAACAGCAACCTGAGGAGTCGCAGCTGGTGTCGTCGTTAAGTAGTACATGCCCGGCGCACCAACTGCATCAAGTCAGCTGACGTAACTAGCCACGTCGGTGTGCTTGATCGAAAAACGCAACCTCATGAGCGCAAGCCGCCAAGTAGGCGGTTTGCGCCTTATTGCGTTGTTCATCAGTGGCTTGTGCAAGCGCTTGTTCCACATGGTCAATCGCGGTTTCCGTGGCGCTGCGAAATTCCGGTGAACCATACATGCTCAACCACTGGTGGTAAGGGTGTTCTGGGTGATTATGCTGGGCGAGTTCTTCACCGATTTCCGCATATAACCAGTAGCAGGGCAATACCGCTGCTGCTCCTACCACATAATCGGACAATGAAATCGTGGAATTGAGAAAATCAGTATAAGCGGACGTTACTGGGGAAGGGCCGTTACTGTGGTAGTCAGCCCCTAACCATTCTTGGTGTAAGGCGGATTCCACCACTAAACAATCCGCAGCTCCCTTTGCCCAGGCAATCTGTGCTTCTGGTTGTGGTGCTTTGGCCGAAAGTTGAGCTAACGCCCGGGAATATTCCCGTAAGTACTGTGCATCTTGATCCTGGTAGAACGTGAAATCAGAACTGGTGAGAGTGCCTGCCGCTAACTGGTTGATAAACTTAAGTTCACTGATCTGCTGCCAAGCAAGTGCTGTTTGCTCCCATAGCAGTTGGGTATGCGGTCCTGCCGCCTTGATACGTGGAATCACCGGCGTCACGGTATGATCACCGCGCAGACTGCGGCTAATAAGGTGCTGATCTGGGCGGGTATCGGCAGCATCAGCGAGCGCCCACAACCGGGAGAAATGATGTACTGGGCCGTGACCATTGCCTACCTGCAACTGATCAGCAGTGATAAGGCTGTGATGTAACCATTGGCTGGCCCAGCCTAAGGCCGTGCTGAGGTCATCACCAGCTGCTAGCCGGGTAGCTAGTGCCGCTGATAAGGAACAGCCGGTACCATGGGTATTCTTAGTATTGATGCGGGGGAGGGAAAACTCAGCCATCACGCCTTGGCTGGTAGCAACTGCATTTCCAGCTTCTCCTTCTGAAAGATGCCCACCTTTTACTATCACCGCAACATCGAAACGAGTCGCCACTTGGACTGCTAAGTCACACGCTTGCTCCCAGGATTGTGGTTGTGTCGCATCTGCAATGATCGCTAGTTCGGGAATATTCGGGGTAATCACGGTGGCGTGACTAAGAAACTGTTTTAACCGATCTTCCGCAGCTGGTTCTAATAACCTATCCCCGCTGGTGGCCACCATTACCGGATCTAAAACAATAGGAATGGTGAGTTTAATTTCTTCAAGCCACGCTGCCACGGTATCGATAATCGCAACCGAACCTAGCATTCCGATCTTGAGGGCGTCGATACGCACATCGTCGCTCACTGCATCTAGCTGCGCCCGAAGAAAACTCATCTCGGGTACGTGAATCTCGCGCACCCCTTGAGTATTCTGCGCTACCAACGCGGTGACCACCGCCATGCCATAGCCTCTAGCTGCCGAGATGGATTTCAGATCGGCGTGGATGCCAGCACCACCTGTGGGATCGGTACCAGCGATGGATAAAACATTGGGAATATTAGTCATGATGTGCTCCAAAAATATTACGCAGTTTTCTCGCCTCAGCAGCTGGATCAACAGCCCCCATAATCGCCGAAACCACACACAAACCAGCAATATCGGTTCGTGCTAATGCTTCGGCGTTGTGTTCGTTTACCCCACCAATGGCGATACTGGGCACCTGCAATTGGCGGGCGGCGGTAGCGATCGCAGCCACGCCTTCCACCCCACAAGCTGCTGGCGCATCCGATTTGGTTTGGGTATCTGTCACTGGGCCCAGCCCAATCACATCGGGCAGCCGGACACCCGCCTTACGGCATTGGTGGACACAATCGTGCCACTGCTGGATATTCTCAATGGTCAGACCAATCATGAGCTGGCTTGGCAATGTCGCGCGCGCCTGCACATACGGCATATCACTCTGCCCGATGTGCAGATGTAATCCCAGTTCATGGGCAATATCGAAACGGTCATTGACAAATAACGGAACCGCGCCAATGACATGCTGCAGCTGCCTGGCTTGCGCGGTAAAAGCTTCAGCTGAGGCATGCTTATCGCGTAACTGCACCACTGTCACCCCGCCGCTTATCGACGCCGCCACCAACTCAGGTAACTGATCAGCAGGCACGAAACCCGGGTCGGTGACTAAATATAAGGACCAATCAACTGGGTGTTTCATCAAAGTCTCGCTCCGTGGTGCTAAGAGAAACAGATTCAACAATATTGTCGGCGGTGAGCGTAGCTAATGCATCCAACCACGCAACGGCGAATGAGCCAGGGCGATCCGCATACTGACTGCCCGCAATAGCACCCGCCGCGCTCGTATGGGCATGAGCCGCCACTACCGCCCAATGCGGATCAAGACCAGCAGTTTTCGCAGCACCCACATAGCCAGCGCATAATGCCCCAAGGAAACAACCCGTTCCAATCACTCGTGCCATGGTGGGATGACCACCACGAACCCATGTGAGCCGATCAGCGCTAACAATCAGATCAGTGGGACCCGAAACAGCCACGATCCCGCCAGTGCGATCAGCCAGCTGGGCTGCTGCTGGTGCCAAAGCTTCCACAGAATCTGTAGCATCAACACCTCGGCCACCACTACCAGCGCCAGATAACACTGCCACCTCGGAAGCATTACCTCGAATTACCTGTGGGTTTAACGCCACAGCTTCGTGGTAAAAGGCGGTACGCTGTCCAAGTGCACCGGCCGCCACTGGGTCTAGCACCCACGGTGTACCCGCATCATTAGCACCGGCTATCGCCCGCCGCATACCTTGGTATTGCTCTGCGGTAGGTGTGCCCGCATTAATCAACACCCCAGTGGCGATCTGGGCGAAATCATAAGACTCACTGGGAGTATCACACATGGCAGGGCTGGCGCCCGCCGCTAACAGTGCATTAGCTGTAATTTGAGAGACAACCGTGTTGGTCAAACATTGAACCAACGGGACTTGTGTCCTAAACTCAGCAATAATGGCAGTTAAATTAGAAAAATCAGCCGAATCGGTAGCCAAAATCAAGGTTTCCCTTCGCTAGTACGAACTAGAGCAGGTTCAGTGGGTATCATCTCAGCCAATAACATAGGCACCCCAAACCAATACCCATATCGTAGCAAAAGGCTGTGGTATCTGTGGGGTATGCAGCAAAATTTTAATGAGGACTTGATTCGTGAAAAATTTAATGATGACCTAGTTCGCGCCGTAACCAAGCTATATCCAGCTCCCATACCGGAATTAATAGAAGCAGGAGATTGGGTGATCTTTGACGAACTCGCCATAGAGGCACCTGAACGAATGGTTCGCGAAGGGTATCCCCGCTTGAGATTTCGGCTCGCGGTGAACAAAACCGACTGGTTGGCATATATTATCGACAGTATAAAAGCAGGGATTACCGAAATAGGGCAGCCTGCAATTAGGGAACAATCACCTTATGATTTCCTGTCTTGGGATCTGTCGGAGCAGACTTCAACAATTACTGTTTGGGGTGAAGCTGCAGCTGACTTGGGAATCGAACCGGAAACTATTGGTTTTGATGCCTTCAGTTGGCCTAGCGGTCCGATGGAATTGCGCCGGTGGCATCTACTGCAAAGAGACGTACTAGATGACATTATTGCCAATGGATCTGAATAGGTGAAAAATCCGCGTGGTACGCAGCAATACCCACAGAAAAATATTCCTAAGTGCCCAGCAGCGCGAGCGGAATGACCGCCACGCCGTCTTTGCGTCGATAAGCGTGTGCGCCGGTGGTTAGTGCAACATATTGTCTACTGTAAGTACCTATCTAATTGCTGGTCAATGGCACGTTTGAGATATTTCATACCTCCTACGCTACTTTGAGCCAGGGTTCTACGCTACTTTGAGCCGAAATTCTTGGGTCTCTATAGGATGGGTAGTATGAGCAATACCTATCGCCCGCGGTATCACATTACTCCGCCACAAGGGCGCCTTAATGATCCCAACGGGATGTTTCTAGACGGTGACACTCTTCACGTGTTTTACCAACATGACCCGGCTTTTCCCTTTGGGGATAAACGCACCGGCTGGGGGCATTCCAGCACTACTCTTGATTCTTTGATCTGGCAGCACCACCCAGACGCGCTTTATCCTGATGCCGCCTATGATCTGCACGGTTGCTATTCTGGTGGTGCGGTGCGTGACGACGACGGCACCGTTTACCTGTTCTACACCGGCAACTTAAAAAAGCCAGATGACGACACGGGTGGATTCATTCGGCGCGCTACCCAAAACCGGGTTCGCGCAGAAGCCTACGGGCAGCCCATGGGCGGTATCTACCGCAGAGATGCAAGGAACCCACTTATCGACGGCCCCGCCGAAGGATTTACCGCCCACTACCGCGACCCGATGATTACCAAAAATCCCACGCCGGGGAAGAAATGGCGCATGGTGATCGGGGCGCAGCGGGTGGATGAAACCGGGGCAGTGGTGCTCTATCACGCAGATGATTTGGGGGAATGGGAATATGTGGGGGAGATTACTTTTGATACTTCTCATGCGCAGCCGGGAACCTCGCCGGATCTGGTGCCTGGTGGTTATATGTGGGAGTGCCCGAATTTAATCACGCTAAAAGATCAGGTCACTGGTGAGAATTTGGATGTGCTGGTGATGTGTCCGCAAGGGCTAACGCCGGTTGAAGATGCTGATGGAACTACTCATTATGCTTCCAGTGATCAGTGCGGGTACCTCGTGGGCAAATTAGAGGGCATTACCTTTGTGGTGTCGCGGGGCTTTAGCGAGCTTGACTATGGGCATCAGTTTTATGCACCGCAGCTTATCGCGGGGCCTGATGATACCGCTATCATGGTGGGGTGGATGGGTCTGCCTGGCCAAGATGAGACCCCTACGGTTTCTGCGGAAGGCTGGGTTCATTGTTTAACTACGCCACGGTTATTGTCGCTTTCTGATCATCGGTTGGTCACTAAGCTGATGGTGCCGGAACAAGACGTGACGGTTATTCGCGAAACCGTGGATCAGGACCCTCGGGAATGGGAGATTGCCAACGGGGGTGCTCGGGTGGAGTACCAACCGGGAGTTTTGGCTGTGACGGTGGGTGAGGATCGTCGTCAAGCTCAGTGCGGCCCCGGTGACGTGGTGATTTACATTGATGGTTGCGCGGTTGAGGTTACTGGCGGCAATGGGGAGGTTGCATTTTCGCTGGTAGTTTTTTGAGAGTTACGGCACAAAAGTTAGTTAATGTGACTTACCGTTGACTTTCCGCGTAATTCGGACTTGAATGGAAAAGAGTAAAAAGTTTCATATAAAAAACGGACATGGATAGATAAGAAGTGGGTAATTGACTGTTCTTTTAAAAGAACAGAACTGTTACTGTTTTTGCCTAGTCCTTTTAGAGAGCGAAAGTTACTATGCAACATAAAGAAGTAGCTGGTCGCGTAATCACGGCAGTTGGTGGCGAGGAAAATATCGTTGCGGCAGCCCATTGCGCGACTCGCCTGCGAATGGTGTTGAAAGACTCGAAAAAAGTCGATCAAGCCGCCTTAGATAATGACCCCGATCTCAAAGGTACTTTTGAAACCGGTGGGATGTTTCAGATCATTGTCGGGCCTGGCGATGTCAACGTGGTATTCAAGGAGCTCAATGAGCAAACCTCAAAAAATATTGCGGTAACAGCAGAGGAATTAAAAGATGTGGCCGCCCAAGCGGGTAGCCGGTTCACCCGCGCCATTAAGGTGCTAGCCGATATTTTCGTCCCGCTGATCCCGATCCTAGTCGGTGGCGGTTTGCTGATGGCCTTGGATAACGTACTCCAGGCGCCAAAGATTTTCGACCCAAACCTGTCTCTAGTCGAGATGTACCCACAGATCGCAGGTCTGGCGGGCATGGTGAATTTGCTGGCTGCCGCACCATTTGCCTTCCTACCAATCTTGGTTGGCTTTACCGCCACCAAGCGTTTCGGTGGTAATGAATTCCTCGGTGCCGGTATTGGTATGGCCATGGTTATGCCATCGTTGACCAATGGCTACAACGTCGCGGAAGCAATTGCCAACGGCACCATGGAGTACTGGGATCTGTTTGGTTTGCAGGTTGCCCAGGCTGGTTATCAAGGTACCGTGCTACCGGTGCTGGTGGTGTCGTGGATTCTGGCTACCATTGAAAAATTCTTCCACAAGAAGCTCAAGGGCACGGTTGACTTCCTGGTCACCCCAGTTCTGACCCTGCTGATTACCGGCTTCCTAACGTTCATTATTGTCGGCCCAGTCATGCGTACCGTTGGTGATTGGCTGGGTGCCGGTATTTCCAACGGCTATGAGCTGCTAGGGCCTGTTGGTGGATTCCTGTTTGGTTTGGTGTACTCGCCCATTGTTATTACTGGTTTGCACCAGTCCTTCCCACCAATCGAACTTCAGCTGCAGGCACAGGGTGGCTCCTTCATCTTCCCAACGGCATCCATGGCAAATATTGCCCAAGGTGCGGTTACACTGGCAGTGTTCTTCCTGGCCAAAAACGAAAAGCTTAAGGGCTTGGCCGGTGCTTCGGGTGTTTCGGCAGTCTTTGGTATAACCGAACCCGCGATTTTCGGTGTGAACCTCCGCTTGCGGTGGCCGTTCTATATCGGTATTGGTTCCGCAGCCATTGGTTCGGCGCTTATCGCGTTGCTTGATGTCAAAGCTACCGCTTTAGGTGCCGCAGGCTTTATCGGTGTGGTCTCGATCCGCGCCGGTGACTGGGGCAAGTTCCTAGCCTTAGCGTTCTTAACCTTCCTCATCGCCTTCATTGCAGCGTTCCTTTACGGACGTCATCTCATTGCCAAAAACGGCAGTATTGATCCTGATGATGTTGGCGCGGTTGCCACGGATCTGCCCGATGCAACTGCTAACGACGAACCAGCCGAAGCAGCCGCCGACGCACTGCTGGTGTATGCACCGCTGACAGGTGAGGCGAAACCACTCAGCTCCGTTTCTGATCCCATGTTCGCCCAAGGGAAATTGGGTGCTGGGGTAGCGATTATTCCCACGGAAGGGAAACTGGTGGCACCAGTCTCCGGCAAGATTGTCGTGGCCTTCCCCTCTGGGCACGCATTCGCGGTGCGCACCAAGGGCAGCGACGGCAAAAATGTTGACATTTTGATGCATATTGGTTTCGATACTGTCAACCTTAAAGGCGAACATTTCACCACCCATAAGGGCCAAGGTGACGAAGTTCAGGCAGGCGATGTGCTCTGTGAATTTAATATTGAAGGCATCAAGGCCGCAGGTTATGAGGTAACCACGCCCATCGTGGTTTCGAACTCAAGGAAAACCGGCCCGGTTATCCCTGCCGCCGGATTGACATTGCCTAGCAGTATCACCGCAGGTGAAAACCTTCTGACAGTAGATCCGAAGGTGGAAGTACCGGCGTCTTAAAGTACCTATGATCGGCATCGAACTTTAATGAGGTTCGGTGTCAATTGTGTTTTTAAGGAGAAATCAGATGGAGAATGTTGACCCAAAGCTAGTTGACCAATGGCAACTGCCAGAAATGAACAATAACGCCACGCCTAGCCCTAGCCCTAGCCCGAACCCGAACAAGGGTCTTATTGTGCTGTGCGCAGTGCTGGCTGGCTTATTGGTACTCGGGGCGGGGATATTTGTTGGGACGAAATTTGGCACCGATTCCGAACAAACCGTGGCGGCCAGCACCAGTAAACAACAAGGAAGTGAGCAGCAAGGAACTGATAACTCTAAAAACACCACCGCCCAGCAGGACACCGCTGAACCGGCAACAGTCACTGTGATCAGAACCGAAGTGGTCACCCAGCCGCGAGCGCAAGCTGCTGGTAGCGATGCGACGTCGGTAAGCAGCGACACTATCGCATGTGATGGGCGCGGGGTGCTGATTGTCTCCTCTATTATTGATACCGGTCAAGACGTTGTCGCTGAGGCCAATAGCGTTATTGCGAAATACCCGAACTCGCGGATGCTGCGGCCAGGTGCCTGTTCGTCGCTTCGTGCCAGCGTCGACGGCAATAGTGTTTATCCTGTTGTCATCGATTATGGTTTTAACGCCACGACGTTGTGCACCGCTGCAGCAACCATGGGAGGTAACCCCAGAATCATGAATAATTCGGCAGATTTCTCCGATCCTTGCAAATAAATAAAAATCATTCCCTGATTTTCTCGTGCTAATCATAATCCCTGCTGTGCAGGGATTTTCGTTTTTATTTCTCCTACCAAGGTATGAGAGTTAAGGGACATCCCTGAGCTAATCCTTATTTCCCCGGAGGCGCGGCACATATAAAGAGTGGTAACTTTGCAGTGGAACATAAGGCGTAGGAAAGATAATTATAGGAAGGGAAGTCACGTGGCTATCAGAGCTATCAAGGGTAAAAAAAGGCTGGTGATAATCGGCGCTGGGGTCCTCGCACTGCTGAGTGTGGTTGGCGGGCTGACATACGTTCTCACCAAAGGGTCAGCAGAAACTGTTGCTGCCAGTGATTATCAACTTTTAGCAGTAAAAGATACTTCCCAACGTGTCTCAGTTTCGGGCAAAGTGGAAGCGGAGAAAACCCTCACTCTTTCCACCCGCTTAACGGTTCCGGTTTCCACCTTAAATGCCAAAGTAGGCGATCGCGTTCATGCAGATCAACTGCTAGCCACGTTAGATGTCAGTGATTTAGAACTTGAGCTTGCCTCCAAGCAGGCGCAAAACGCCGCGGAGGATGCTGCTTCCATTTCGCAGATCGAAAGTGCGGATCGGCAGGCATCGCAGTTCCGCGACATGGTCAACAGTGGGCATAATCCGGAAATTAACTCTGCGAGCAATGCGCTTAGGGAAGCAGAAGCGAGTTTTGCCCAAGCTGAGCGTGATTTTAAATTCGAGCGCGACTTATACGATCAAGGCCGTACTCCAGAATTAGCCCAACAAGAGACCGCCTTAGATAACGCTCGTCACGGCGCTATTACCGCTGCCGTCAATGCCACCCGTGCCGCGTCGGGAGTCGCCTTAGATGGTGCTCAAGCAGGACAAGCTGGCCAAGCGGGGCAAGCTGACCAGGCAGGTCAGGCGGGTCAAGACGGCCAGGCTGGGCAAGCTGATGCACAGCAGCAAGCTGCCGCGGGCCAGGCACAGGGCGCAACTGCTATTAATGGTGCGCTTAATGTCGCCGATGCGGCTAATCAAGCAACACAGGCTGTGAATACCTTAAATGATGCCCAGCGCGATTATGAAACCGCATTAGCCCAGGTTGATCACAAATTAGTGACCTCCCAGCAAAACGTGGCCAACGCCTTTGAAGCTAAGAAATCGGCCGCGGTTAATTTAGAAACCGCGCGGATTAGCGCGGAAAACCAGATGATTAACAATCAGGCCGCAGTTGACGACGCCGTCCGGCAGGCGCGTGCCAAGCAGGCAGCGGCCGGTACGGCCGATCAGAAACTGCAAAAAGACATTGCTTCTTCCGAGGTACGGGCACCATTTGGCGGGGTAATTACTAATGTAGCTGCCCAACAAGGTAGCGCCACTAATGGCCCCATTCTTACCGTTGCTGACGATAATCGCTTGATTATTCATGCAGAGATCAAAGAACTGGATATTAATAAGGTTCAAACCGGGCAGCGCGTGGAATTTACCACGCCTGGTACTGGCAATAAGAAATTTGAAGGCAAGGTAATTTTCGTCTCGCCGACCAGTAGTTCCGACAACGGGATGGTATCGACCGGTGGATCGAATGCTGCTGGTGCTGGCGCTGCTGCGGGAGCCGCTGGTGCCGGTGGTGCCGGTGGGGCGTCGGCAAGCGAGAAGGTAACCTTCCCGGTGGAAATCGAAGTGGTTGGTAATAAAGATGGGCTGAAGCTGGGGGCTACTGCTAAAAGCCGCGTGGTGGTCAAGGAAGCCTCTAAAAAGCCGAGTGTGCCCACTACCGCGGTATATAAGGAAAATTCCCAGTCCAAGGTGCTAGTGATTGCCGATGAGACCATTGTGGAGCGCAAGGTCAAAACCGGGGACACCATAGGCAGTGATATTGAGATTTCCAGTGGTGATGTGAAAAAGGGCGAAATAGTAATCACGGATGCCGAAAAATACCGGCCGCTGATTGGGCAGAAGGTGAAGGTGGAAGAAGCACCAGCTGAAGCTAGCAGCACGACCACGAAGGAAGCGCCGTGAGTTTATTAATTGAAATGCGCGGCATTACTAAAACCTTCAATATTGGTACCCCTAGTGAGTTGACCGTGCTGAAAGGATGCGATTTCGAATTAGCCTCAGGTGAATTTCTATCAGTGGTTGGTACCTCCGGTTCTGGTAAATCAACCCTGATGAACATCATTGGGCTGCTCGATCGCCCCACCACTGGACAGTACTATCTCGGCGATAAAAACGTATTAGAGCTTTCCGACGACGAGGCAGCGGTTTATCGTTCCCACCACATTGGTTTTGTGTTTCAGAATTTCAACCTGATTGGTCGAATGTCGGCACGGAAAAATGTGGAAATGCCCATGATGTACGCGGGAATGAATGCTAAAGAGCGCACCGAGCGGGCTGACTACCTTCTAGAAATGGTGGGCATGGCTGATCGCGCTAACCATGCGCCAGCGGAACTTTCCGGTGGTCAAAAGCAGCGCGTGGCTATCGCCCGGGCCTTGTCCAACGACCCTGACCTGCTGCTTGCCGACGAACCCACCGGTGCCTTGGATTCGGCAACCGGGCGCATGGTGATGGATTTGTTCCACACCTTGAACCAAGAACACGGGGCCACCATTGCCTTTATTACCCACAACCCGGATCTGGCGGCTGAGACCACCCGAATTGTCACAATGACAGATGGGGAAATTTCTGGTCCGATGGCACCTCGGTCGGATAACGAGCAGCCGGTAGCAGAAGAACCGACCAAAGAGCAGCAGGAGGTCAGCACATGAGTGTTTATGAGGCTTTTACGCTGGCATTATCTAACTTACGCACCAATAAGATGCGTTCCGCCCTGACGCTGTTGGGGGTGGTGATCGGTATTTCCTCAGTGATTATGATCTTAACGCTGGGCGCGGGGTTAAAAAGCAACACTCTTGACAGCCTTTCCGCTTTCGGTGGTAGCGATTTCACTTTGGCGGTGCAACCGATCCCCACCGCTGAAGAGCTTCAAGCTGCAGGTGGTAGGCAGTATTATCAGTACAACGGTAGGTTGGATGATCCCGAATATGAATTTACCGAAGATGATATTGAGCGACTGCGCGCCGAATTTGGTTCTGAAATCACTCAAATCGGTTTAGGTGAGTACAATACTTATTCCGGCGAAGCATTTTTTAATGGCGGTGAGCCATCCAGCGTCACTATGAAATTTGTTAACCCAGACATGATGAAAATGCGCAGCATAGATGTCTCTTCTGGACGCATGCTTACCGACGAAGACATCGCCACCAATAATCCGGTAGTGGTAGTGTCACCGCAAGTTGTTAGCCAGCTTTTTAATGGCAATGAAAGCGCTGCCCTCGGCTCGGAAATTAGTTTCGAAGTGGATAATGAAATATCTTATTTCACTATTGTTGGGGTAGAAAAACCGGTGAAATTGAATTTTCTGTTTGGTGGTTTTCAAGCTAGCCCCACGATTTATGCCCCTTATACCTTGGAAGCATATTTATCAGACACCTCCGGTAGCTGGCAAAGCATTTCGGTGCGTGGACCAGAGGGAGCGGATCGGCAACAGCTTAAGACTCAGCTGGAAGAGTTTATTAATGAAAAACTACAAGGCAACGAGCTGTACGAAGCTAATGTTCGCGATGGCCAAGACGAGGCTGGGCAGATAAATACTGTTCTTAGTGCTACTAATGCCATTGTCTCGGGAATCGGCGGTATTTCCCTGCTGGTGGGCGGTATCGGCGTGATGAATATCATGTTGGTGACCGTCACCGAACGAACTAGGGAAATCGGTATTAGGAAAGCGCTGGGGGCAACGCAGCGGGATATACGTCGACAATTTGTCATCGAAGCGATGGTGATCTGTGCAATCGGCGGCATTATCGGTGTGATCCTAGGCTGCGGCACAGGCATGCTCGGGGCGAAAGCTCTGATCCAGGTTACAGCATTCCCACCGCTCTACAGCATTATCGTCGCGGTGTTGTTCTGTATGGGAATTGGATTGTTCTTTGGCTGGTATCCAGCGAATAAAGCCGGAAAGCTGGATCCGATTGAGGCGCTACGGTATGAATAGTTATCGCTTAGAGTCACCGGCGCACTGGGTTAACTTGTAGCTGGTGGCGGCGGGAACTAAGAGAGAAACGCGACAGTGGACTCGACGTCATTGTCGCGGCTTTCGCTATCTCCCGCGCTGCTTTAGCGGTCAGGAGCCACACTGGATTTAGGTGGGTGCGCCCGCCTTTGTATTGTCCTAAACTGCGTAGCTTTCTAAATACAAAAATAACTCCCGTTGCGCCCAAGGGTTTGGTCCTTTAAGGGCGCAACGGGAGTATATTCACCATCTCTCCGATGCCAATTGCCGTGGCTTGATTGGCAACGCGACAATTACATCGGAAGTTTCAAATGTCCTAGTACAGCGGCGATAATGCCACCAATGCCAAGAGCAGCAACAATACCTAAGATGACCTTCAGCCACGACGGGGCAGCAGAGGACTGGCTTTGTGACGAATCCCCGCTAGGCGCAGGCTCACTAGGCTTCGGCTCGCTGGTTGGTTGCTGCGAGCTAGTTGCCTGCTGTGATGGCAGGTGCCGATTCGCTGGTAGGCTGCTCCGGCTGGCTAGTCGGTTGTTGTGAGGTAGTAGCTTCCCATGAGGTAGTGGGCGCAGGCTCTGGTTCTGCCGGTGTGCGGGGACCAGTCTGGATGGGGCCGAATAACCCAGTTAAATAAGTGAGGTTTTCTGCACCCTTGGCTTGGATTGCCGCAACATCAATATCGCCTTCTGCGAGGTTACGTACCACCACTTGGTTACGCACTTCGCTGTCGATGCCATGTTCCTTGGCGGTTGCCTCGACATAACGTGGGGTTACGCCCCAGTCGATAATTGCGAAGGCATCGTACTCATAGGTAGGCTCGCCAGCTTCTAACGCGGCAACAGTTTCTTTGAGCCGATCGACACCATTGCGGAAAATGCCGTGCCTACTGGATTTTGTCTGCTTATCGGTCTCTGCGTTAATCGCTTCTTTTGCAGCCTGGGCTGCAGCGGGTTCCAATACTGCCAGGGCATTCTTGGTTTTCGGCTAGATCTAAACCAACCTTGGCGAGGTCAAGCGCGCGTGCTTCAGCATTGCCTTCAGCTTTCAAAATTGCCAGTGACAGCCGGGCTTTAGCCATGTAGCACCCATACTGGCTGCGGTCATGGGCATTGCGCATCTGGACAGTCGCATTGTAGTAGTCATCGTACTTCTCGTCGCCAGCGGCAGTGTGATACACGTGGCGTAGTTTTGCCACATAGGCGAATGCCTGTAGTTCTGCCTTGTATTGATCAGCATCAGCGGCTGGGGTGTAGAAGTAGTTGGTGGGCATTGCATCGGAGGTTTGTGCATAAGCGATGCTAGGAGGAAGTACCACCGTTGTGGTGCTCAGCGCCAATGTGGCTGCCATGGTGCAGGCCGTGAAACCTTTACGGAACATTTAACAGTCTCCTTAGAACTTCAAGAATGGGCGAATATGAGGCCATAACGCTGCACCTATGGCTGCGGCAACGGCAATTACTGCTGCAATGGTTCCAGCGGCCTTAGCGCTATTGCTGGAACCATTGGCGGAACCGGCATCAGGCTCGGCGGGGGCGGGAGTGCTGGGTGTTGTGCTGGCACTTGGCTCAGTAGTAGCGCTGGGTTCTTCTGTAACACTAGGCTCAGCGGTGGCACTGGGCTCCGTGGACGGTGCCGGAAGTGGGGTGTAGGTTTCTCCCTTAGCGTCGGCTAGCTCTTTGCGTGCCTTTTCTAACGCCTCTAGTGCTTCTGCGCGGTCTTCCTCGGTGGTGGCGTTGTTATAAGCTTCAGTTGCTTGATTAACTGCTTCCTCTGCTCGGGCAATGCGCAGCTGCCGGAGTCGATTTTCATCGTCACCAGGTGGGGTAGGCGTCGGGGGTTGATTGGAGTTGCACAACCGAACCAGCACGTATTTTTCCTTGTGATCGTCGTTGGATTCGTCGAGAGTTTGGACGTAGAAGCTGCCGTCAGCACGGGTGAGGAATGCGCCGTGATCCTTGTTGTAGGTTTCGCGGCCGTTGGGGAGTACCACGGATTTATCGTCGGAGTTTAGCCAGACGAGGGCGCTGCTGGAGCCGTCGAGAAGCACCGGCTGGTTGTCTTTGTCCCAGTTTAGCCCTGCGATTCCGGCGTATTTGCCGTTGGATATAGGGCTTACTTCGATCACGTCACGGTTTTCATACCGCAGTATTTGCATATAGCTGTGTTCTGCACTGCCATTCATTACCCAGCGGATTACTTCGGAACCATTGGCGGCGATGCTACGCAGGTACCGGTTGCTGCCGTGCTTTGACCCTGGCATGTACTTGGCGGGCTCTTGCCCCACTGGATCGATGGAAACCAGCAGGTCTTTGAGTGAGGTGTTTGCGCCAGCTGGGGTGACCTCAGCGGAAGAATTTAAAATGAACGTCCCATCCGGCATAGGCAGCATCTCTACCAGGCTGCCTGAGCCGAAGCTGAAGTTTGGTGTGTAAACAGTGTCGCTGTATGGGTCGATTTCCTGACCAATGAGTTCCGCGGTACTCGGCAATGTAGTTTCCCGAATCCCTGCTGCTTCAATAACACTGAGGTGAGCAGTTTTATCAGCACCGGTGTTTTGTGAGATCACCGCAACTTTATTGGAGTGGCTGTTATAACCCATAGTGCGGATCGCGGCTGGAGTGCTACTAACTTCGCGTACCGTTCCTAAGGAGGTCGGGGTGACATCGACAGCTTTAATCACGCTGCCATTGTCTTCGGCGAAATAATAAACACCCGCGGTGGGATCAAAAGCGCCCACGCCGTTTTTATGTAGCGGATCTGCAACGGTGGCCAGCTGGTTTAATTCGGCATCTAACAAGTATAAACCAGAACCTGCTACTGCTACGAGTACGCTGGAGCCAACGTTATACAAGGTGTGAGTGGCATCGGTGTACGCCTTGGGCGAGGTCCATTTCTGGTCGGCGACCTGTAGCCCCTATGCATTGGTTGCAGGTCGGGCGCCTTGGCCGGTGTAGGAGAAGCTCACTGGGGCAAGTCCTTCACCTACGGTGTAGAACTCGGAGAACATTTTATTGCCCTCTTCGGTGAGCGATGTTGGGATTTGCGACCATTCAATCCGGCCGTGGTTGTTTTTAAAACCGGCGCTTGGGGTGTGGAGATTTTCAATCCGCACGGGGGTGGCAGGGGGGGAGGTTTCGTTCTTGTTGTACTGCTTAGACGAAACGGTGGCCTCGATATAAGAACCATTGTCCGTTATGACGACTTTCGGGTTCTTCATGCTTAAATCGAGGTCGCAGCTGCCATTATCGTGGCAGTATTTCTTATAGATAACTTCCCCGCGGAACTGGGCTTCCGTCCGGTTTTCAGCCTGATCGTAGCTTTGGGATTCCATTGGGAAACTGAAAGTGTTCCCTTTGCGTTCGACCCCATCGCGTAGCTCAGAGGCGCCGCCGGTGTAGTTATTAAAACTAGAACGGATACCCCAATTGAGTTCGCCGGTTACAGATTGTGCCTGCGCTACAGGGGAAATGGGTAGCAATGCAGCCATAGTGGCTATCGCTATGCCTAGCCTTATCCTCATCTCTCTTGCATTTCCTTTCTCACAAGCTTTCGAAAAGCTTACCTGAAAGAAATTAGTGCACCCTTAGTTAAAAATTCAAAGAAGTCTGAAGGTTCTTTAAGCTAAGAAGAAAAGGTACATTCACGGCCCTAAGATTACCACCTCAGGTTGCCCCCGCTGATGACTATTGGTCAGCTGGTAAAACGCTATGTAATGCACAGATATTTTTCAAAAAGCAGGAGATCACACCGACCGTGATGTTCTTTTTATCTTCCTATTAAGTCCGCAGATTCAGTAAGCAGATTCAGGAAGTTCTGTGGGAAGAAAAATAACCCAGGGGCGTGCTTGAGAGATATGGCATCTTAAGCACGTCCCTGGGGGTATTGTGGGTATAGGAGGCGTTACCAGCTAGCCCGGATTTTTCGTGTGTGTGGGGTTAGGGGATGATGAAAAGGTGTT
>CAUQSW010000020.1:0-44254 GCA_963520895.1 uncultured Corynebacterium sp.
CGACGCGCGCCCGGATTGTGATTTTCCGTATGCCGATCGAACAACGCACCTCTCACGCGTTAGAGCGTCAAGAGCTGCTGCGGGCTATTCTCGTTCAGCTGGTAGCCAATTTCCTCAATGTGGCACCTGGCGACGTTGACCCTACATTCACCGCGCCGTAGCCTGCTAGAAACTCCCTGCTAAAACCCATTAGCGGCCCGTGGAAAAAATTTAAATGACACGGATGTAATGAATTGCATTACCGATGCGATGTTGTTGATGAAACCGACTGCTTAAACTTTCCCAACAACTTTTATGGAGGGCTCCCAACAGACCAATACCACTAGCCGAATACCATAAAACCTCAATCATCTTCCGCCAAACCTTAGGTTTGATCGGTAAGGAGATTGAGGTAGATATGAGCACTCGTTAAATTATGTCGCGCTTGAGCCTACGGCGTTCACGTTCAGAGAGGCCACCCCAAATGCCGAATCTTTCGTCATTCTCCAGGGCGTATTCCAAACATTCGTCTCGGACTGCACATGCTTGACAAATCCGTTTAGCTTCGCGGGTGGAGCCACCTTTTTCTGGGAAGAATGCCTCCGGGTCGGTCTGGGCACATAGTGCTTGTTCCTGCCATTCCTGCTCAACTGCGCCGAACAGGTCATCCAGGCTCAACTCAAGTGACGACCGAGTGCGAGGTGCGGCGTTGCTTGCCATATCCTCCACGCCACTCTCCTCTCCTCGTTCATGCTCAGTTTTCTGTGGACTGTAAAACTGAGGCGTTTACCAATTTTTCTGACAACCAAGTCGATAACTGTTTTATAACATATTGACGATTTGGCGAATCACACAATTGCGATTCAACACAAAAACACAAGATGTCGTCAAGCTGAATTGGGTACTTTTCAACAATTTTTTCCATTTCCCCAGCTGGCAAATCACACCAGTCACACAAATAACAACTACATGTATTACGGGGCGAACCGTGGGGGTACTACATGTAGTATTCACCCCCAATAAATATCGCAAGACGGTAACAATTTGTAACATTACTACCAATTTGCTGGTTAAACGTGTAAAACCATACGCCCGAATAAGAAATTTTCAAACTTGCTGCCTAGTTTATTTTAAGCATCGGAGCTAAACCTTATTCCATTATCAGGAATCTCCACTCCTGGCCACACTCGAAGGCCATCTCGTAGCTCACAGCGCGCGCCAATCTGAGCACCCTCACCAATTACACAGTTTTTTATTCGCGCGTTAGCACCAATGCGAACACCACTGGCAATAATCGAATCTTCAATCACCGCGCCCGGCTCGATAGTGACCCCATCAAAAACCACCACATCATCCAGACGGCATCCCGCGCCCACCTCGGTGCCGCGCCCCACCACAGTGCCGCCAAGCAGCAATGTGCCATCTTTCACAAGCGCGGAATCATCAACAAGGGACTCACCGGTACGTCCAGCAAGCAATGGCGACGGTGCAATGCCACGCACCAAATCCGAACTCCCCCGCACAAAATCAGCCGGAGTACCCATGTCCCGCCAATAGGCATTATCAACGTAGCCATACACGGCCCGCTGTTGCTCCAATAGTTGTGGGAACGTCTCCCGCTCAACAGAAACCACTCGGTTAGCGGGGATCTCTGCAATCAACTCTCGCCGGAACACATAGCAGCCTGCGTTGATTTGATCTGTAGGTGGATCTTCGGTCTTTTCCAAAAACGCTTGCACCCTACCGTCAGCATCGGTAGGAACACACCCAAAGGCTCGCGGATCCGGCACTCGGACCAAATGTAGCGTTACATCTGCGTTCTTTTCGTGATGCGCAGTCAGAATCCCAGAAAGATCCGTGCCACCTAGCACATCACCATTGAAGACCATGACGGTATCACCCCGCAGCTTGTCATAGACATTACGGATGCCGCCGCCGGTACCGAGCGCGGATTCTTCCACGACATACTCTATTTCTAGGCCCAGCTCCTCTCCGCTGCCGAAGTATTCTTCAAAGACCTCCGCATGAAACGAGGTACCCAGCACCACATGTTCGATTCCCGCTGTTTTGATTCGCGCCAACAAGTGTGTGAGAAATGGCACACCAGCAGTGGGCAACATGGGCTTGGGCGTGGAGACCGTCAATGGACGCAACCGCGTCCCCTTTCCGCCTACCAGAATGACCGCATCGGTAGAAGATTCAATACTCAAAATATATCCTTTTGTCTTTCCTATGCCTTTAGTGTGATCTATTTTTTCATCTTAGCCAGTGGCACCGCTATTGCGGCCCGAATTTTCAAACCAACAAACAACGCCAACCGAATGGGAGCTTGCCAGGGATACGGGTGCCGGTCAGCCTGGAAGCGATAAGCCGACTCATGGTGCGCCGGTAGCATTTTCTCTGGGTGTTTGCCTGCCGAATGCCCCACCGCATGGGTTATTACCGCATCGGGGCAAAAAATATTGCTATACCCAGCACGCCCAAACCGATCACCTAAATCCACATCCTCCATATACATGAAGTAACGCTGATCGAACCCCCCAATTTCGGCGAAAGCAGAATAACGAATAGCCAAACAAGAGCCCGATAACCACCCTGCTGGACGCTCCTGATCCATGACCTCGTTGTCTCGATAAGACTTCGACCAAGGATTATTAGGCCACACCCCGGAAAACAAGGCGTGCCCAATACCGTTTCTTAATGTGGGGATGGCCCGCGCCGAAGGATAAGCAGTGCCATCATCTTGCCGGATAAACGGTCCGACACAAGCCGCTTCAGGATGCCGATCCAAACAGTCAATCATCGCATCAATGCTGCCTGGCGTGAAGACCACATCGGGGTTAGCCACGATGAAATAGTCGTCGCGGACGCTTTTTGCGTCGATAAGCGAGGTCAGATGCCGCACGGCGAAGTTTATCGCCGCCCCATAACCAATATTGCCACCGGTTGGCAGAAACTCTACATTGTTGTGTGCCTCAGCGGCCGCCTCGGGGGCACCATCTGTGGAGCCGTTATCTGCCAACACCACATGTGTGAGTTGTGTCGTTGCCTGCGGGAGGGAGTTAAGAAAATCTCCCAAAAATTTACCGGGGGAATAAGTCACTGTAATTACTGCTACTGGTGCATTCACCGTGTTCACCTGCTTAATATTAATGCGGTCGGAAGAAAATCAACTTGAAGCCACGCCAAGGCAAAAGTTTACTCTCAGGATAAAAAGACTATTCTTAATCTCACCTCTGTTTAGCGTCAAGGAGAACCCCCAATAGAATGAGTAAGCAGAAACGCCACGCACCCCGAGACATTCAGGCTCCCCCACAAGCTGCTCTACCAATCAGACAGCAAGGACCTACCGCCGTTAAGGCGCTTTTGGCGTTTCTATCAGCTATCATTTTGGTTACTACCGGGGTGGGGTACTACGCCGTGGGGAAAGTCGGCGCGGACATCTCCAATGGCACCTTAAACCTCGGCGGAGAAAAGGGAATGGAAGCCGCTGACGGCGCAACCGACATCCTGTTGGTCGGTTCCGACTCGCGTACCGACGCCCAAGGCAACCCACTGACCCAAGAAGAAATCGACATGCTCCACGCGGGCGATGAGGAAGCCGACAATACCGACACCATCATGGTGATCCGTATCCCTAACGACGGTTCCTCCGCAACCGCCATCTCCATCCCCAGGGATACCTATATTCACGACCCTGCGATCGGCAACCTCAAAATCAACGGCGTGTACTCCTACCACAAGTCGATTCGGCACACCGAGCTCATTGAATCAGGCGCGCCCGAAGACGCCGACACCGAACAACAAGCCAAAGACGCAGGCCGCAAGGGACTCATTGACGCAGTTTCCCGTCTGTCTGGGATTACCATCGAACACTATGCTGAAATCGGCCTGCTGGGTTTCGTCCTCCTTACCGACGCCGTTGGTGGCGTCGATGTCTGCCTCAACGCCGACACCACAGACGAATACTCCGGTGCCAACTTCACCGCAGGTATCCACACGCTCAATGGGCCGGAAGGGCTGGCCTTTGTGCGCCAACGGCATGGACTCCCTCGCGGCGACCTTGACCGTATCGTGCGCCAGCAAGCCTATATGGCATCGCTAGTCTCGAAAGTGCTGTCATCTGGCACCATCACCAACCCCGTCAAACTCAACGACCTTGGCAACGCCGTCACCCGCTCAGTAGCCATCGACCAAGGCTGGGACGTTATGAGCCTCGCGCTCCAACTGCAAAACCTCGCTGGCGGCAACGTGCAATTCAACACCATCCCAGTGACATCTGCCGACGGAACCGGCGATAACGGCGAATCCGTGGTCACCATTGACGTTGACGAAGTCCGCGCATTTTTCGACGAACTACTCAGCGGCGAAGCCCCCGCCGAAGCACCCCCCAGCGACGCGGCGTCCTCTGCCAAAGCCACAAGTTCCAATGCGGAAGTAATCGTGCTCAACGCCACCACCACCTCGGGACTGGCGGCACAAGTAGGTGGCTTCTTAAAAACAGAAGGCTATAAAGTCACCGAAACCAGCAACGCGCCCGACGGCATGTACACCCAGTCACAGGTTCTAGCTGCGGACACAAATAACCCCGACGCTGTTGCCTTGGCCGAAAAACTCGGCGGGGTGCCAATAAACCAGAGCCCTTCGCTCGACGCCAACACCATTGCGGTCGTTGCCGCCTACGACTACGCCGGGCCAACTGGGGAAGCTGCGGAAGCCGCAGATGCCACGCAAAACGTGGGTCAAGCTGGCGAAGCTCTTAGCGAAGAAAACAAGTCCCCCGTCATTGATGCCGGTGGCGACGGCCCACGCTGTGTAAACTAGCTGCGGCTTGGGGTTGTGCTGGGGCTCGGGCCTAAGTGCGTGCGTGCGCGGGAGTTCGGTGGCTGCGTTAACTCGCGGGGTGCTCGTTTCTTGCAGGCTGAGCGCCTGCCTCAAGCAGGTAGTGGGTAACGGTTAGCTCGGGACACGGATGCCTAGAGCTTAGCGAGTGCAGGCTCGGAACCTAGTTTGAGCCCACAACACCCAGTTCAATCAGCTTTTCTCCGTCTGCGCCTACTGGTTGTACACAATCGAGCTGCGTTTCCTTATCCTGGGCACGCTCCCGCCCCCAGAAAACCGAGGTTTCGCAGCTCGAATTCAAGAATAGGACGACACAGAGCCGATCCCTGCCAGCCATCACCACAAGATCAGCAACAATGTAATCAGGTGGCCTAGACTAACTGGCATGAATCTTCTCCAGCCATTGCTTAACTCTGATCCTGCCCGCCCCCGAATCACGGTTTATGACACGCAAGCCGATACTCATTTAGATTTTTCGGCCAAACTGCTGGAAAACTGGACCGCAAAGGTGGCTAATATGCTGCGGGAGGAATTAGATCTTGAAGCAGGTGATGAAATTTGCATTGATCTTCCTCTTGGTTGGCAGCCAATCATGATTGCGCTTGGGGCGGTTGCCGCCGGAGTTAACGTGTCTTTCGCGTCTCAATCAGACTCTGCAGCTGCTTTGTTCTGTGCCCCGGATACCGATGCCCCCGATACCAATGTGGATCAGTTCGCTGGTGATGTAGTTGTGGTAACTAACGATGCTTTTGGCCGGGGCGTTGAGGAATTAGGCGGCAGCCTGCCCGCAGGCATGATTGATTTTGGCCCGGTGGTTCGGATGTACGGTGACCAGTTCCACGAGGTTACCCCCACCTTTGCCGAGTTAAAGGGACGTTCGGACTACCCGCTTACAGATTACCCAGTTGGCACTAGGCTGCTGAGCACCGGATGGCAGGATTGGCCTGGTTTTTGCGCCGCCGTGTTATCCCCCTTGACCGTGGATGGATCAGCTGTGATCGTCAGCGGGTGTACCAGCAAAGATCGCCTAGATCACATTTCGGCTGTGGAAAAGGCCACCGCACTGTTAGTTTAATAAGCATGGCTGAAGTTCGTTTTGCTGATGTTTCCATCACTTATCCTGGCGCTGACAATCCCACTGTTTCTGGGTTGAATTTAGAGATAGCGGACGGCGAGTTTTTGGTTTTGGTTGGCCCTTCCGGTTGTGGCAAGTCTACGATTTTGCGTTCGCTTGCTGGTCTGGAGCCGGTAAGCAGTGGGGAAATCTTTATTGGTGACACTAATGTCACCAAGCTAGAACCAGCCCAACGCGACATCGCTATGGTTTTTCAGAATTATGCGCTGTATCCGCATATGACCGTCGCAAAGAATATAGCTTATCCGCTAAAGCTGGCGAAGCTGGACAAAGCAACGATCGAGCAAAAGGTGGCTCAAGCTGCCGAAATCTTAGGCCTGACCGAGTTTTTAGACCGCAAACCTAAAGATTTATCGGGTGGTCAACGGCAGCGTGTCGCCATGGGCCGGGCTATTGTGCGTAACCCGCAGGTCTTTTTAATGGACGAGCCGCTGTCTAACCTTGACGCCAAATTGCGGGTGCAAACCCGCACGGAGCTTGCTGGCCTGCAACGAAGTCTCGGCACCACCACGGTGTATGTCACCCATGACCAGGTCGAAGCTATGACCATGGCCGACCGCGTTGCGGTACTCAATCAAGGAGTCCTACAACAGGTAGCGAGCCCCCAGGTGTTGTACAACGAACCAGCCAACGTGTTTGTTGCGGGTTTTATCGGCTCTCCTGCCATGAACTTATTCCCCGCAGAAATACAGGGCCAGAACTATATTTTGGGTGTGCGCCCCGAACATATGCACGTGGGCCGCAACAAAAACAGAGATGGGCTAGCACAGATTGATGTCACCGTGGCCATCGTCGAGGAGCTTGGTTCGGAGTCTTATATTTACGGGAAAACTTCCCACGGCAATTTGCTAGTGGCAAAACTACAATCGCAGTCCACCATCACTCCAGAAATGCGGTTGACCTTCTGTTTTGATTATCGGCAAGCGCACCGTTTCGACCCCGCTACTGGAAATCGGATCAACACAACACTGTGATTTTTAGCAAATCCACCCAAAATGCGGATTTGGCAACTAAATTTTGTGGGTAAGGACACTTTTTCGAAGAAAGGTTGGATATATCATGGCTCATCGATTTTTCCGTAAGTCCGTGCTAGCCGCTGGCATGGTCGGAGCACTCGTGCTCGCGGGTTGCTCTTCCTCCGACTCTGGCGGCCCAGGTGACGATTCCGCCAATTCCGGTGAAGGCGGACGCGGCCCCATAACCTATGCTATGGGCAAGGTGGATTCCGAGAAATTGGTTCACGTCATTGAGAAGTGGAACGCCAATCACCCTGACGAGCAGGTCACCTTCAAAGAGCTAGCGGGCGAGGCGGATGATCAGCGCGATGCGCTTGTCCAATCGCTTCAAGCTGGCAGCACAGATATTGACGTCATGGCTTTGGACGTCGTATGGACCGCCGAATTTGCAGCCAATCAATGGTTGGCTCCGCTGGAAGGCGATCTGGCTGTAGAGACCTCCAAGCTGCTCCAGTCAACCGTCGAGTCTGCCACCTACAACGGCACCCTATACGCCTTGCCACAGAACACTAATGGGCAGTTGCTTTTCCGCAACACCGAAATCATCCCTGAAGCGCCTAATAACTTCGCTGACCTGGCTGCTTCCTGTGAGCAGGCAAAATCTGCAGACAAAGACTGCCTGACCACGCAACTTAAGCAGTACGAAGGACTAACGGTGAACACCGTAGGCTTCATGGAGGGCTGGGGTGGTCATGTGCTTGACGATTCCGGCAAACCAGTCGTCGATTCCGACGCTTCCAAAGAAGGCTTGCAAACGCTTGTCGACGCCTACAACGACGGCGTGATCTCCAAGGCTTCTACTTCCGCCACAGAGGAAGAAACCCAACTGGCCTTCACCGGCGGTGATACCGCCTACGCCATTAACTGGCCGTATATGTTCGATCTGGCGGGTGCCGACAACTCGCAGGTAGCAGGCAAGTTCGAAGTCCAGCCGCTGGTTGGTAAAGACGGTGTAGGTGTGTCTACCTTGGGTGGCTTTAATAATGGCATTAATGCTAATTCCAAGAACAAGGCCACTGCCCGGGACTTCATTGAGTTTGTTATCAGCGAAGAGAATCAGACTTACTTTGCTGAGCAGTCATTCCCACCAGTGCTGGCTTCCATCTATGATGACCCTGCTCTGGTAGACAAATTCCCCTACTTCCCTGCGTTAAAGACCTCGTTGGAAAACGCCGCACCGCGCCCCGCGTCGCCGTTCTATCCTGAGATTTCTAAAGCCATTCAGGATAATTCCTACGCAGCCCTTACCGCTGGCAAGAGCGTTGATGATGCAACAGCCGACATGAAGGCCGCCATCGAATCAGCTGCGAAATAGCCTATGAGCTACACCTAAAACCTCCCAGGTACTTAGAGGTTTTAGGTGTTTTATCTTCCCTAACCGCCACTGGCAAGGAACAATAATGGTGAAAAGATCTAGAGCTGCTGCCTTCTTGGTCGCGCCGTCGATAATCGTGTTGGCGGTGGTCATTGGCTACCCCATTGTCCGGGCAGTGTATTTGTCCTTCCAATCAGATAAACACCTCGATCCGGTGACTGGGGTTTTTGTCCAGGGCGGCTGGTCTGGACTTGAGCACTATTGGTACTGGCTGACCCAGCGCTGCATGACTGCCAGCGGTGAGATAGGCGTGTGCCCACCTGGCGTTTTGTCCACCGATTTCTGGCCAGCGGTAAGTAACACGGTGTTTTTCACCGTGGTCACCGTTGCGTTGGAAATCATTCTTGGAATGATGATGGCACTAGTCATGCACCGAGAATTCAAAGGCCGAGCTTTTCTGCGCGCCGCCGTGTTGATTCCTTGGGCAATCCCCACCGCGGTGACCGCCAAGCTGTGGCAGTTCATCTTCGCCGATCGTGGCATTATCAACTCGTTACTGGGTACCCCAGTTTCGTGGACCACTGACCCCTGGGCGGCCCGCACCGCAGTCATCATTGCCGACGTGTGGAAAACCACCCCCTTCATGGCGCTGCTGATTCTAGCTGGGCTGCAAATGATCCCGAAAGACGTCTACGAAGCCGCGCGTGTCGACGGCGCCAGCACCAACAAACAGTTCTGGTCAATCACGCTACCGCTGGTCAAACCCGCCTTAATGGTTGCGGTATTATTCCGTACCCTTGATGCGCTGCGCATGTATGACCTGCCGGTGATTTTGATTTCTTCGTCCGCCAATTCCCCCACCGCCACGATCTCCCAGCTGGTGGTGGCTGATGTGCGACAAGGTAATTTTAATTCCGCCTCCGCCTTATCGACCATGATTTTCCTCATGATCTTCCTCGTGGCGTTTTTCATGATCCGATTCCTTGGGGCAGACGTTTCTGGAAACGCGGAAAAACGAGCATGGAGGAAAGCGGCGCGTAAGAAAAAGAAAGCGGCTGGGGGCGTCGAAAAGCAACCGGCGCAAACGGTCGAGCCAGTGCTAACAATAGGGGTGTGACATGCGGAAAGTGATAAGTAATTACCTCGGAGTGGTACTCATTTTAGTATGGGGGCTGGCGCCGTTTTATTGGATGGTGGTCACCGCTCTGCGCGACAAGCGCTATACCTTCGACACCACGCCGTGGCCCACCCATGTCACGCTGCAAAACTTTAAAGACGCGCTGGCCACCAACAAAGGAAACGACTTCCTCGCGGCAATCGGTAATTCGCTGTTGATTGGTCTCATCACCACAGTGCTGGCGGTTATGGTGGGAGTATTCACCGCCTATGCCTTAGCCAGAATCGAATTCCGTGGCAAAGGCATAGTAACCGGCATCGTGTTAGCAGCAAGCATGTTCCCGGGTATTGCCCTGGTCACCCCCCTATTTCAACTTTTTGGCGACCTCGGATGGATTGGGCAGTACCGCGCACTGATCATCCCCAATATATCTTTCGCGCTACCGCTAACCATTTATACGCTGACGGCGTTTTTCCGGCAGCTACCTTGGGAGCTAGAAGAAGCCGCGCGTGTCGACGGCGCCGCCCGCGGCACCGCCTTCCGCACCGTGCTACTCCCACTGGCCGCGCCAGCGCTATTCACCACGGCGATTCTGTGCTTCATTGCTACGTGGAACGAATTCATGCTGGCCAACCAGCTTTCCAACCAAGCTACCGAACCAGTAACCGTTGCGATCGCGCGTTTTTCCGGCGACAGTCACTTTGAATACCCTTACGCCTCAGTAATGGCAGCAGGTGCGCTGGTGACTATTCCGCTGATCATCATGGTGCTCGCATTCCAGCGGCGCATCGTATCCGGGTTGACCGCGGGCGGAGTGAAAGCCTAAACCACCCCGCTTTACGACGAGAGTTGACACTGCTACTACGTGGTATGCGTAGCAGTGTCAACGTCTTTGTTTTGATCGGCATACCTGGGCGCTGGCGGCTTTAACAACAGGCATGCCGATCCCCGCTGCCTAGTGGGCGCTTCATCCTGCTGTTCATGTCTGCTGCTACTTCGGAATCGAGCTGCGAAACCCACCAAAACCAATCCGGCAACCACCAGAAACCCCAAACCACAGCTCGAATCGGCACGAGCCCGAGGCGCCCAACAACCAAAGCCACCACCACCAACCACGGCATAAATGCATAAAACCTGGGTTCCGTTATCTAGAAACCCAGGTGCAACCTGTCAGGGCTGAATTATTTAGCCGGAATCCGAACCTCAGCTAGGTCGTTGTAGTTCTTATCATCAAGTTCGACTTGCCAGTGGAGTGCGCCACCGTCGTCGTCGAGCGATACCGAATCAACAATTCCACCTGGATGCTGAGCCAAAGCCTGCTTGAAGGCATCCACCGCGGTAACCTTAGCCTGCTTAACAGCGGCGATGTCGTTGGCATCGTTATCACGATCGGTTTGTTGTTGGGTGACCTCTCCGGACTCAGTTACCCGATAGGTCACGATGGTGTCATTTTCCACACTGTCGATTTCCACCGTTGTGCCACGGTCTTCCCGATCAATCTCTTCGATCAGCGCATAAGGATGCTTCTTGAGGAAAGCCTCAACCGCGGGGCCAACCGGATCACTGGTGGCAGGTGTTGTCGGCGCAGTGCTGCCACCAGCAATCTGCGAAGAGCTATTAGCAACGGCGCTGCTAGCTTGTTCCATCATGCTTTCGACCGTCGTTCCTGCAGTCGAAGTGGCGGAATTAGAGCAGGCAACCAGCAAGGGAACACCCAGTAGAAAAGCAACTAACGTACGGCGAGTAGTAGGCATTTGGCAATATCCTTATCTAGGAGGGATCGGTCAAATCAACGATTATTTCGTGTTTGATTTTCTGATTTCAGTCTATCCTCGCCCCGCCTTCACCCACATATCCAAACCGGCCAAAATGCCTAGTACACGGGCTTTTATTACATTTCTTTCACATAAAATCGGGCTTATTTTCCCAGTTCACCCTTAGTGGCGATCGCCATTTCGAGTACTATCTTCGACAAAATTAGAGTTCCTTCATCTTGACCTTTTTAGCCATTGAACTCCATTAAATGGGGCGTTTTTAACGAGCTGCAATTCGGATGGTGGCTAGGTGTGCGAAGTTGGCGTCGTCAAGCGAAAGCTTCCAGCGCAAGCCTTCCTGATTTTCAATACTGACGGTATCTATGTACCCGTGCGGTTGCTGTGCTTGTGCCTGTGCGATCGCAGTAGAGATAGAAACTGTGGCGGCGCGGGCTTCGGCAATCAGTTTGGAATTATTTTCTCGTTTGTATTGCGAGATTTTTCCTTCGATGCTGACTCGGTAGGTCACCACTTGATTGTTGTCAATGGTGTCAATATCTACGAATGGGGTTCCGTCTTCCCTTTTAATGCCCGAAATTAACGCATTAGGGTTTTTAGCTAGAAACAATTCCAACGCCGTAGGAATGGTATCGAGGTTTTCTTTAACCCCAGCAGTGTCGCGCGCGGGAAGAAAATTCTTAACAGCTAGGCCGCTTTGCCTAGAAATGCTAGCAATGGCCGAATGGGCCACTGCGCCGCCGTTATACGTGACGACGATAGCGACGACTGCAGCAGCAACAACTGCAATGCGACACGCCAGGGAACGAAGCCCCATGAATGCTCCTTGATTAGTTAAATAAATGAAGATGGGACGTTTGATTAGAATTTACTTTAAACGTCAACAATTATTAATAGAGCATTGGAACGCATTTGTCGCATCGCGATTATGCTGTAAGCATGATTTCCGCCCCGCCGCCCGATAAAAACTATCCCCCAAGAATGAAAAAATCCCAAGATGGACCAGCAATTCCGAAAGAAAATCAAGAAAATATTAAAATTCATTCATTAACTGATCCAAAAACAAAAAATATTGACACCCGGAGTACATTAGTTGCCGATTCCATTATTGGTTTTTTAGGATTTTTCGCCACGATCGCATTCATCGAAGCCGTGATTAATGTATTCCAACCCGAACCTGCCGTCCTGCCCGCCGTGGTGGCATTGGCGTTTATTTCCGCCACGGCAGTAGCCGTGCGATGGCGCCGGAGGTTGTAGCATTTTTAAAATAATCACTGGGGTGAGCACCCACCAAAGCCACCCATTTTCGCCACAGCACTCTTAGCGTGGAATGCGGCAAAGCGAAAACCTCGCGACTGAAATCTTGTTGGCGGTGAGGCGGCGGCGTTAGCGCGGAAATCACTATAACGGGAATCTCCAAATGCCATGCCCATACCTCTGTCCGAAATTTATGATAATCACTGGTAACCACGGTGAGCGGACATTGCTTGGTGGGAAAATCCACGCCGGTATTTAGCAGCAGCTCTAGGCTGCGTTCCAGATTTTCATTGGTAGAGGTAGCGGTGGGTTCAATAAGGATTCGATGGTGCGCTACGCCATGAGCGATGAGCCAGTCCGCCATGGGACGTGCTTCTGATTTACCTGAAACGACGAATAATTCCTCTGGGTCACGCAAAGCTACCTCAAGCGCTTTTTCCAACCGCGTGCGAAGAATCCGACCGGGCTGACCCGCGAATGCTTGACACCCTAAAACAATGATTGCCACAAACCCTACTACCTTTCAGTTCACTAGCCGCAAGGATAGTCGGAGTCGGCATGCGACAAAAGGAGATGTCATTATTTCCTTCACTGCCACACAATACACCGCCTGCTACCTGCGGTTTCACCCTCAACCCCTTTACGGTGCGCCAGATCACAGTTATAGTGGGCAGTGCCGCAGCTATCACACATACGTATCTCTTCTATACGCATACAGTGGTAGGGCATCAAATCATTTGCATGCATGATTTTCACAACCGCATACGTCAATACGGTCTGCCGATAAGGCAGGCGTGGACACAATCGGCCGGGTTTTCCGGCCCTTTGTCGTTTTAAGCCCAAATTGAAATCAGTTTTCAATTGTCGACATTCCGAACAACGCAACAAACACCGAAAAAATTGACGAGAGGATCATAAGACAGCATGTCTGAAACCTTTACCGCAGCAATTGTTGAAAAATTTGGCCCAGAACTCACAATCGAACAACTGGATCTCCCCGAGCCAGGCCCCCATCAAGCACTGGTGAAAAACCTAGCTTCTGGTATTTGCCACACAGATCTCCACGCCGCTGAAGGCGACTGGCCAGTCAAACCAGAGCCACCATTTGTCCCCGGCCACGAGGGCGTGGGCGAAGTCGTCGCCGTTGGGCCAGAGGTCATCGAAGTCGAAGTCGGTGACATGGTAGGAAACGTGTGGCTATGGAGTGCTTGCGGCAAATGTGAACACTGCCGCACCGGCTGGGAAACCCTGTGTAACCTCGCCGAATACGGCGGATACACCGTGGATGGCTCCTTCGGCGAATACATGCTGGTTGATACCCGGTACTGCGCCAAAATCCCCGACGGTGCCGACCCCGTTGAGGTAGCACCGATCCTCTGCGCTGGTGTAACGGTGTATAAAGGATTGAAAGTCACCGACACTCGTCCTGGCCAGTTCGTGGTCATCGCGGGAGTCGGTGGGCTTGGCCACATCGCAGTCCAGTACGCCGTGGCCATGGGGCTCCGCGTCATTGCTGTTGATATTGCTCCAGAAAAGCTGGAACTAGCTCGACGCCATGGCGCAGAATTCACGGTTAACGCCGCAGAAACCAACCCTGGTGCAGCAATTACTGAATACACCAATGGCGGCGCCCATGGCGTGCTGGTCACTGCGGTGCACCCAGATGCCTTCCGCCAAGCAATCGATATGACCCGCAAGGGCGGCACCATTGTATTCAATGGGCTACCACCCGGAGATTTTCCCGCACCTATTTTCGAGATCGTTTTCAAAGCACTCACCATCCGCGGCTCGCTGGTGGGCACCCGCCAAGACCTCGAAGAAGCGCTTGACTTCTACGCGCGGGGCCTGATTAAGCCCACCGTCCACGAATGCAAGCTAGACGACGTCAACAGCGTTTTCGAGGATATGCGCAACGGAAAGATCGACGGCCGCATGGCAATCCGCTATTCCTAAGCCGCATAAGCCATAATGGCGATAAAACCACCGTAGCTGTACGGATTACAGCTACAAACAACAGCCAGCTGCAAGAACCCCTCATTCTTGCAGCTGGCTCATTTTACAGGAGTTCTATGCTAATAGCGCTGGCGGACAGCAATCTCTCTCCTACCCGACCCCTACCCGACTCTGCTAAAAATTCGACCGTGGCGGGTAATCAGTCCCCCAGAATTTAGGGGCAATCCAACTAAGCCGGTATAGATGGGGTTTAAGAAATATTTCATACGTGCTTTTACAATTGTAGGAACTAAACCAGCCACCTAAGGGGTTGATCCTTCTATGAACTCGGACCAGCATCACAGCGAGTCCGTTCTCACCAGCAGGCGTTTGTACCGCCGCCGGGTGGTCACCCTGTTAGTGGTCGTCTGTGCTTTAACCCTTGCCGAAGAAGAGGCGCATAACAAACGCCGCCGCCTACCCCGAGCGTCGTCAAGAACCTCACACCGGAACTCCCCTAGAAACCGAGATTTCTAAGAACCTACTGCCCTAACAGGCGCTGGCGGAGCCGTTCATCTTTCGCTTCGACTTCTTGGCGTAAGTTTTCTTGATAGGCCACCATTTGTTCCTGTAAGTGGGCGTCATCTGCCCCAAGAATCCGCACAGCCAGTAATCCGGCATTTTTCGCACCCCCAATGGAGACGGTGGCAACAGGAACCCCAGCGGGCATCTGCACAATTGACAGTAAGGAATCCATGCCGTCGAGCGTGTCCAATGCCCTAGGAATGCCAATAACAGGCAGCGGGGTTGCAGAAGCCACCATTCCCGGCAAATGTGCCGCACCACCGGCGCAAGCAATGATGCATTTCAGGCCCCGAGTGTGGGCTTGCTTGGCATAGGCCAGCATTTTATCTGGGGTGCGGTGCGCCGACACCACGCCCACCTCGAACGGAATTCCGAATTCTGCCAGGATTTCAGCAGCTGGCTCGACAGTCGGCCAATCGGAATCGGAACCCATTATCAAACCGACAACTGCACTCATAAAAAGCTCCTTAAATACTATTATTAGAGGTTATTCTTTAGGCCACTGAGCTTGGACTAGGAAGTGCGCATCCGCCCGGGTTTTTTCTAAATCCGTGCCACTTAGATTGACATGCCCTAGTTTACGACCAGCCCGATAGGACTTGCCGTAGAGGTGGATTTTTACCGCAGGAAATCGGCGTAGAACTTCTATGATTCGTTGCGCTAAGGGCATATCCGGTTCGCTGTCTGCACCTAAAGTATTTACCATCACAGTCACTGGAGCTAGGGGTGTGGTTGCCCCTAATGGCCAATCCAGCACGGCACGTAGGTGCTGTTCAAATTGGCTAGTCACGCAGCCATCTTGGGTCCAGTGCCCGGTGTTGTGGGGCCGCATGGCCAGTTCATTCACCAAAATCTCTGGTTTGCCGTCTGCCCCGGAGGCTTCAAATAGTTCCACCGCCATCACCCCGGTAACGTCTAATTTGGTTGCCACCATCACTGCCAGCTGCTGGGCGGCGTCGGCAAGCTCATCGGACAGGCCAGGGGCGGGAGCGATTGCTTCGGTGCAGATCCCATTAGTTTGCACAGATTCCACCACCGGCCAGGTCTGGGTTTCACCTGATGCCCGGCGCGCCACCATGGCCGATAGTTCCCGGTTAAGTGGCACCTTCTGCTCGGCCATCAACGGGGTGCCAGCGGCAAGAAGTTCAGCCGTGAGGGTTTCGAGCTCAGACCGGTCGGCAGGAAACCACACGCCGTAGCCGTCGTAACCCCCGCGGCGGGCTTTCAGGCACACGGCACCTGCCACTTGGTCGTAGAAGGAAAGCGCATCTGCAACGGAGTCAATGGCCGCAAAGGCGGGCACTGGTGCGCCGATATCGGCGAGTTTTTGCCGCATGATTAATTTATCTTGGGCGTTGATCAAAGCAGTTGGCCCTGGTTGGATATTCACGCCTTCGTTGATCAATGTGGTGATGTGATCGGTGGGCACGTGTTCGTGATCGAAGGTGACCACGGTTGCATCCACAGCAGCGCTGCGGAGATCTTCTAGGTCGGTGTAGTCACCGATGAGAACATCCGAGGTGACTTGGGCGGCTGAGGCATCGGCAGCGCCTGCGAGAACCCGCAGCGATAGGCCTAATTCGATAGCAGTAGTGTGCATCATGCGGGCGAGTTGGCCATCGCCAATAACAGTTACTATGGGCATCTCTGCTGCGTGTGCGCTGTAGTTGGCTGAATTCACCCTTATCACTCTAAGCAGTGGCTATGCGGTTGCAAAACCAGAAGCCGCTGGGCGCTAGGTTCGCCCAACGTTCGGGGCTAGGCCACTGGCTTTAAGCATTATCAGTAGGGATGGTACAGTGCCGCCTCAATTTGTGCGTGCACTTTCTTGGTTCGGGGCACATCTGGAATAACCACTGGCCGGTCATGCCCGCGCACTGAGAGCAAGATATTTGAACGGCGGCGGCCAACGTCGCGTATGGCGTTGAGGGGAATGGTGTAGGTTCCGCCCCGAAAGCCAGCGTTACGTACGAGGACGCGGTGATTGGTTACCAGTAGTCGCTGTCGGCGCCTGCCAACTACGGGCAGTATGAAGCGCAGCACTACCAAGATGGCCCATAATCCCACCACCCCATTACGTAGGTTCACATCTACTATCCAGGGCACGTAGGGGGAATCTAGATAACCAATGCCCATCCACGCCAATCCGGTGATAATGACTAGTTCCAGCACTGGAAATGTCAGTGCGGAAAATGGACATGTCATATCGACGAAAACTACTTCGGGTTCGGCGCGTTCAGGACTAAGGGTTTGTGGCTGCATAGTGCGCTCTAGCTTAGTGTTGCAAGCGCAGATGTGTAACATCCCCTGCGGTGAGCTGGTGCAGCGCACCGTGTGCGTCGCGTACTTCTATCCGCCCGTCGTCGCCCACGGACTCAGCGAAGCCCAATAATTCGGTGTTATCGGGAAGTACTACCCGCACGTCTTCGCCGATGGTTGCAGAAACCGCGCGGTAATCGTCTAGCAGTTGTGGGTCGTTATCTTGCCATTGATTCAACCTGCGATAAACCGCTTTGAGAATCTTTACTGCCAGTTCGTTGCGTTCGAAAGGAATATCTTCTAGCAGCAAGCTTGAGGCGTGCGGTACGGGTAATTCGTCCTGCTGCAGAGAGGTATTCAGTCCCATGCCAATGACTACAGCAGGTTCAGCACCAAGTGAGACCGCTTCTGCTAAGATTCCGCAGAGTTTTCGTCCGTCAATAACGAGGTCATTAGGCCATTTTAGTTTGATTTTTGGGCTGCCGATGGCGTCGATAAGCGCAAGCCCGGTGGCTAGCGGCATGGTGCCCAACCGGGATACCGCTTCGTGCGGCGGTCGTATCAAAACCGACATGGGTAGTTGGGAGCGCGGTGGCGC
The DNA here is from genome assembly GCA_963520895.1 of uncultured Corynebacterium sp. Classification (GTDB taxonomy): domain Bacteria; phylum Actinomycetota; class Actinomycetes; order Mycobacteriales; family Mycobacteriaceae; genus Corynebacterium. Next base: position 17,808 of record CAUQSW010000020.1, read on the forward strand.
GGTGAAGCTGCGCCCCATCCTGCCGCGACCGGCGGATTGGTATTCGGTCAGCGCCGCAGTCCAGGCCTCGGCTCCTGCGTGGGCTAGTTTTACCAGATCAGTATTGGTGGAATCGGTTTGCTCTTGGTATTCCAGCCGCGCGTAGGGGCCGGATTCGACGAGTTCACGGCGGAGAAATTCGACATCAAGTGGTTTTCTCAGGTTTTCCATGGCATTCATAGTACTTTCTTGCCAGCTTATCGACGACCCGCCGCTTGTTGATGCCTCACCAATTGCCCGGTTATATGGATTTGCTTTTGGTTTGCACAAAAAGACCTGCCCGAACCCACTGCAAACCCACATTGCCCCCAAAACGGGCGGAAACACCTTAATGTGAATTAAATTACTTTTTTATGTAAAACTTCGGTTTAGCCTGCGGCTTTAACCGCCAAACACGAGGAAACTCTCATGTTTTTTCACGTGGGGTCTTCCCAAGTGTAAAAACCTCGTCTAGGATTCCAAAACATGACTATTTCCTCACCTTTGATCGACGTCGCTTCGCTACCCGATGTCAGCACGACCGCAGGGAAAATTGCCGACCTTAAAGCACGCCGCATCGACGCGGCCTCCCCCATGGGCACTGCAGTCCAAGAAAAGGTTCGGTCTAATGGTCGCTTGACTGCTAGGGATCGACTGGAATACCTCCTCGACCCCCATTCTTTTGTTGAAATTGACCAGCTCACTCGCCACCGCACCTACGATTTCGGGATGCGCGCTAAGCGCCCCGCCACCGATGGCATAGTCACCGGCTGGGGCACCATTGATGGCCGCGAGGTCTGCATCTTCTCCCAAGACGGCACCGTATTCGGTGGCGCGCTGGGAGAAGTGTACGGCGAAAAAATGTGCAAGATCATGGAAATGGCCGTCACCACCGGCCGCCCCCTCATTGGTCTTTATGAAGGTGCTGGCGCCCGTATCCAAGACGGTGCCGTCTCTCTTGATCTCATTGCACAAACCTTCTATCACAACATCAATGCTTCTGGTGTCGTGCCACAGATCTCCGTGATCATGGGTTCCTGCGCGGGTGGCAACGCCTATTCCCCTGCCTTGACCGATTTCGTGGTCATGGTTGAGGAAACCTCCAAGATGTTTGTCACCGGCCCTGATGTCATCAAGACGGTTACCTCTGAAGACATCTCCCAAGAGGAACTCGGTGGAGCCAGCGTGCACATGCTGAAGGCTGGTAACTCCCACTACACCGCCGCCAATGACGAAGATGCGCTAGATTTCGTCGCTGATCTGGTTGGTTATCTACCTTCTAACAACCGGGAATTTGCTCCCCTGACCGATTTTGAGCGGGAAGAGGGCAGCATGGAAGAAAACATGAATCCTGATGATCTCAAGCTGGATTCCATTATTCCTGATTCCCCCACCGTGCCTTATGACGTCCGTGATGTCATCGAAGCCATCACCGATGACGGTGAGTTTTTGGAAATTCAAGCCGAGCGTGCCGAAAATGTTGTTATTGCCTTCGGTCGCGTGGAAGGCCAATCCGTGGGTTTTGTTGCCAACCAGCCCACCTGCCTTGCTGGCTGCTTGGATATTGACGCCTCCGAAAAAGCAGCTCGGTTCATCCGCACCTGCGATGCCTTTAATATCCCCATCGTGATGCTGGTGGACGTGCCCGGCTTCCTGCCTGGCTCCGGCCAAGAGCATGACGGCATCCTGCGTCGTGGCGCTAAGCTGCTCTACGCTTACGGCGAAGCCACCGTACCAAAGATCACCGTCACCATGCGTAAGGCTTATGGTGGAGCCTACTGCGTGATGGGTTCCAAGGGCCTAGGCGCAGATGTCAACCTAGCGTGGCCCACCGCCCAGATCGCGGTGATGGGTGCCGCTGGCGCTGTTGGTTTCTTGCACCGCAAAGAACTCAAAGCCGCCCGTGATAAAGGTTTGGACGACGCAGAGCTAATGGAACTGCAAAAGTCCTTCGAGCGTGAATACGAAGATCACATGCTCACCCCGTACCTTGCAGCAGAACGTGGCCTGATTGACGCAGTTATCCTACCTTCGGAAACTCGCCATCAGATTTCCCGCAACCTACGGCTGTTGAAGAACAAGCATGTCAACCGCCCAGCTCGGAAACACGGCAACATTCCGCTATAACTTCACCCCTGCACACACCCCTTAAACCATGGTTAAGGGGTGTGTTTTTTATGCTTAGTCCAAAAACCCACATGCGCGTTTGTTTGCTTTACCCCCCTGCCAAGAATCTCATTTCCCCTCATAACGGGGTATTTTAGAGTTTTCCGGCTACCCCCAAAGGGTGGAATTTCTGTCCCAGAAATCACGAAATTTTCGAACACTTCACAAATTTTTCAACTACCCCCTAAACTGTGAAGTTATGACTGCCTCAATGACTACCGAAGCAGGTGCACAGGCACCAGATTTGACCACCACTGCCGGTAAGCTTGCCGATCTGCGCACACGCATTGCCGAAACTCACGCCCCTATGGGACAAGCCTCCGTGGATCGCGTCCACGACGCAGGCAAGAAAACCGCCCGCGAGCGCATCGAATACTTGCTTGACGACGGCTCTTTCGTCGAAGTCGATGCCCTTGCTAGGCACCGTTCCAAGAATTTCGGTCTGGATGCCAAACGCCCCGTTACTGACGGTGTAGTTACTGGTTATGGCACGATTGATGGCCGCAAGGTCTGTGTCTTCTCCCAAGACGGCGCCATCTTCGGCGGCGCGCTCGGTGAAGTTTATGGTGAAAAAATTGTCAAAATCATGGACTTGGCCATCAAAACCGGTGTCCCCCTGATTGGCATCAATGAAGGCGCTGGCGCCCGCATCCAAGAAGGTGTGGTTTCCCTAGGCCTTTATGCCAAGATTTTCTACCGCAACACCCTAGCATCTGGCGTGATCCCACAAATTTCGCTCATCATGGGTGCTTGTGCCGGTGGCCACGTCTACTCCCCTGCACTGACCGACTTCATCATCATGGTGGACAAGACCTCCAAGATGTTCATCACTGGCCCAGACGTTATCAAGACCGTCACCGGCGAAGAGGTCACCCAGGAAGAACTCGGTGGTGCACATACTCACATGGGCACTTCCGGCACGTCCCACTACACGGCCGCCGATGATGCTGATGCTCTTGACTGGGTGCGCGACTTGGTAGGATTCCTGCCAGCGAACAACCGCGCCGAGGCACCACGCGAAGACGCCGACATCATGGTCGGTTCCATCCAGGAAAACATCACCGAATCCGATCTCGAACTAGACACTCTCATCCCAGATTCGCCCAACCAGCCGTATGACATGAAAGATGTCATCACCCGAATTGTTGACGACGGCGATTTCTTTGAAGTCCAAGAGGGATACGCTGGCAACATTATCATTGGCTTTGGCCGCGTCGAAGGCCGCTCTGTCGGCATCGTCGCCAACCAGCCCACCGAATTTGCTGGCTGTCTGGACATTAAGGCATCCGAAAAGGCCGCGCGGTTCATCCGCACCTGTGATGCCTTCAACGTTCCCATCATTGAATTTGTCGACGTCCCTGGCTTCCTGCCTGGCACCAATGAGGAGTACAACGGCATCATTCGTCGTGGCGCGAAACTGCTCTACGCTTATTCTGAGGCAACCGTGGGCAAGATCACCGTCATTACCCGTAAGTCCTATGGTGGTGCTTACTGCGTGATGGGCTCCAAGGACATGGGTGCCGACCTGGTCTTGGCATGGCCAACCGCCCAGATCGCCGTGATGGGTGCCGCAGGTGCCGTGGGCTTTATTTACCGCAAGGAGATCAAGGCCGCTGCCGCCGAAGGCAAAGACATTGTCGCTGTTGCTAAGGCATACGAGAGGGAGTACGAATCCACTCTGGTTAATCCTTATATGGCTGCAGAGCGCGGCTACGTTGACGCGGTTATCCCACCTTCGGAAACCCGTGGACAGATCATTGAAGGTTTGCGACTACTCGACCGCAAGGTTGTCAACGTTCCTGCGAAGAAGCACGGCAACATCCCACTGTAAAGATTGGCAGGTTAGACCATTGTCTGAGAACACCGAAGCTACTGAGGTAGTTGAGAAGAAGCCGTTTTTAAAAATCATCAAGGGTAATCCCACTGATGTACAGGTGGCAACGCTGACAGCGCTATTTGCGACCATGGCCAATAATGCTGCTAACACTGCTGTCCCAGAGCGTGAGCGCAACCTGTGGGGCAACCCGCAGGAGCGGCTGCAGCGGCCGGTGACCTACAACCCAACGGCTTTCCAGAACGTGAGCTTCTTCTAACGTGAAACAGTCATACCGCCTCTTTTCAAGGGGCGGTTTTTCTTATGACTACACTAGAAGTGAGCATGTTCTAGGAGCCGCCGAAATGAATCTATTTGAACCGGTCTCGCCCGACCCACGAACCGATGCCACGCGCCTGCTCACTGTGCTGCATTCCCCCATCACCGACCCATATCCCCTGCCGGTGGTTCCCGAGCTGCTAGCGGAACAGATCGGTTTGATCACCATCGAGTACGACTTACCGCAGCTGTGCCTAGGCTATCTACATTGGGATGGCCTAGGGCCGCATATAGTCATTAACCGCAACCAGCCAGCGTGCCGACGCCGCCTAGTGCAAGCCCAAGAACTGGGTCGCTTCGTTGACATCATGCAGCAAGGCAAACGGGAGGAATACCAGCAAGGAACCTACCTCAATGACAGCTACGTCACCTGTTTTGCCCAGGAACTGCTCATGCCGAAGCATGCCATCGCCCAACTTCCCCCCGACGTACCACTGCTAGCCGACGCGTTTGGTGTTGACCAAGCCACCATGAAACGTCGCCTGAGCGACTTGGCGTTGTAGGTGTGACCTTGGAAACGGTGTGGGCGTCGGAAAGCAAACCTCGTCTAGGGGTAGCTCATGGGTAGCTGTGCTAACATAGGCCACGCAAAGTCTGCATCGTGTTTTGTTTTTGTCACATTTGTCAATTCATGGTGTGGGCTTTGCTTGTGCGATATTTTTCACCCCAAGCACCTAGAGCACTCAGTACGTCTTGCAGGCTGTAGCCGATTTCTGTTAGTTCATATTCCACGCGGGGCGGCACTTCGGGATAAACCGTTCGCGTGAGGATTCCGCGCTCTTCCATCTGCCGCAAATTCGTGGTCAGAACTTTTTGGGTGATTCCACCAATGGAACGCTGCAGTTGACTAAAACGCTGCGGCCCGTCCATGAGATCCCTCAGGATCAATGCGCTCCATTTGTTTCCAATAAACATCAGGGAAATTTCCACTGGGCAGTTGGGAAGTTTTTCTGTCATTTTTAACCAATTACCTTCATTAGTATCCTTTTCATACCTACGGCACTTTAAGGTGCCTTCTTCCTAAAGGGATAAAACATCTTTATGCTGTGTCCATACTAGAGGAACCGTCTATCTTAGGAGGAAACATGAAAATCGCCATCATTGCAGCCAACGGCAAAGCCGGAAAACTGCTCACCCCTGAAGCAGTCAAGCGAGGCCATGAGGTCACCGCCATTGTCCGCAGCCAGGCTAACGGCGCAAAAACCACTGCACAGCACACACTTATCAAGGATCTTTTTTCGCTAACAGCTGAAGATCTCCATGGGTTTGACGTAGTAATCTCCGCTTTCGGAACTTGGACTGCCGAATTACTACCGCAAACCAAACAGCACGCAGAACATTTATCCGACCTGCTCGCCGGAAGCGACACCCTAGTGGCGTTCGTCGGTGGTGCCGGTTCGCTGTATCTCGATCAGCAGCACACCACCCAATTGGCGGATTCGGCAGATTTCCCAGCAGAATATCTGCCGGTTGCTACCGCTCACGCCGAAACCCTTGACTATCTTCGTGGGCGTTCGGATGTGCAATGGCTATACGCAAGCCCCGCAGCAGATTTTATCCCCGACGCCCCGGCCACCGGTGACTATGTCATTGCTGGGGAGGAGTTTAGCACTGGTGCCGATGGCACCAGCACGGTGAGCTACGCCGATTATGCCGCCGCGTTCCTTGATGCCATTGAAGCAGGTAACTACCGCCAACAACGCATTAGCGTTCGTAACCGCTAAAATCTGCAGGGCATGCGCATAGTTTTAGCTTCCAGCTCCCCGTCTCGGGAATCGATTCTCCGTAATGCTGGCATTACGCCAGTCATCCACCCCGCCAAGGTGGATGAAACAGCTCTTCTTGCCCAGCTAACCGGCAAAGAAGCCCCAGAGGTTGTCACGCGCTTAGCGCAGGCCAAAGCGCATGCGGTTGCCACGGACTACCCAAACGATGTGATCATTGGCGGGGATTCCATGCTGCTATTAGACGGCCAACTGCAAGGTAAACCACTTACCGAAGCAGAAACAATAAAGCGGTGGCAGCAACAGCGCGGCAAAAAAGCTCAGCTAATTACTGGGCATTACCTCATCTCCCCGGCAGGTGAGTATGCCGAAGCCTCGGTCACTGACGTCCTTTTCGCCGATGCCAGTGATGCTGACATCGCAGCGTATGCCGCCACCGGCGAGCCGCTGCCGTGCGCGGGAGCATTCACCTTAGAGGCCTTAGGGGGCTGGTTTATCGACCGCATCGAGGGTGATCCGTCTTCCGTCATTGGCTTGTCACTGCCAGTGGTGCGCCGCGCGTTGTATGATTTCGGTTACACTGTTAATCAATTCTGGAGTAACTGATGACATCCATAAACAACATGCTAGCCCCACCACCCATCCACCTGCCGGAAGATACCATCCCCACCCCCATCACCGAAGCAGTGGTTTTGCAGCACCCCGCCTCACCGCTGGGCTGGGCAACCTTAGCCGAAGAAGCCATCGCAACAGCCGAATCTGACGCCGATAAGGCACGCGCCTATGCGTTTGCCCGCACCGGTTACCACCGCAGCCTCGACCGATTACGCGCCAATGGTTGGAAAGGCTTCGGCCCAGTTCCGTTTTCCCATGTTCCCAACCAAGGCGTGCTACGCGCTATTGCAGCCCTAGCCAACGCCTCAAAGATGATTGGCGACACCAGCGAATATGACCGCTGCTGGCAAATGCTTTCCGACGCCGACCCCGACTGCGCAAAGGAACTGCTGTAATGCCTGTGCTGCTGCCTCGTGATGTGCCCTTGTGGCATACGCGCCATTACCGTACGTCGCACCTTGCCACATATTGACCGCACCGCCGTTGGCCCTTGGGTATTTCTCGACCACTACGGCCCCACCATAACCCCATGGATGTGGGTCGTCATCCACACTGCGGTTTGTCCACCATCAGCTTGGCTTTTCGACGGCGAAATCCGCCACAACGATTCCGCCGGATACCACGAAACCATCAAGCCGGGTGATGTGGTCATGATGACCACAGGCTCGGGTATTTCACACACCGAGGAATCGGTTTCCAACAACCTCCACGGCGCGCAATTATGGCTGGTGCATCCCGATTCCGAACGACACGGCCCGCAAAATCTACAGCGCTACACCCCGCAGGCCCAACACCTCGGGCCAGCTACGGTACTGCTGTTTATGGGCGAGTTAGGCGAGCTTGAACCCTCCCCTGTCGTTGCTCCACTTTCGGCCGTGGGAGCAGAAATCACCATTCCCGCTGGGCGCAGCGTTGATATTCCACTGAATCCAGCTTTGGAATATGCAGTACTAAGCGACGCCGAATCCTTGCAGGTCAACGGCGATGAACTCCCCTTCGGTGGACTATGGTACCAAGACACCGGCACAGATACGCTACGGCTACACGCTGGCGATTCCGCCGCTCGACTGCTGCTTTTAGGCGGACTGCCCTTTGAGGAACAAATCGTCATGTTCTGGAACTTCATCGGCCGCAGCCACGATGAAGTAGTACAAATGCGTAACGATTGGGAAGACCCCGTTCGTCGCCAAGAACGCTTTGGTTATGCTCGGGGCTATCAGGGAAAACTCCCCTGATTCCGGCACCAGCCCTTCCAACCGTGACCATGCGGGCACGGGGGAATAAGTAGCTACCCCGAAAAAGTAAGGGCGCTGTAAGTATTCTCAAAGTACTGCACCAGTGAAAGCCAAGCTGCAGTTGGCACAGTACTTGCACCGGTTATCCTGCAATCAATATGACGATCTGATATGAAAAAGAAACACCTCCTGTTTGTGAGGTGTCTGCAGGTTGTGGACATATTGTGGGTTTGTCGGGGTTGTGCGTGAGCTGGTCTTTATAAGGTTACTGATGGGATCATGCCGGTTGTGGTGTGTCATCGTTGACGGTTGTAGATCTGCTTCGCTCATTCCACCAACAGTTCCTTGGCGTTCCCGTTCCTGTTTGACCCATTTACCTAGTGTAGTGTCCGGTTTTAGTTTTGCAGTTGTTGGGTTTTGATTCGTTCGAGGGTTTCTTGACCTTGGTCAATCTTTTTAAGATTGATTCTGCATCAGCTACCCACACGAATGGCTTAGGGTTCTCATTACGAGCATCGATCCAGTCCTGGATCGTTTTGTTCCAAGTGTTCGACTGAGGTAAACGCCTGGTTTTGGATGGTTTTTTCGGTCAAGATCCCGAAGAATCGTTCTACTTGATTAAGCCACGATGACGATATTGGGGTGAAGTGGAAAATAAACCGCGGGTGCTTATCCAACCAGTCTTTAATGTTCGAATGCTTATGCGTGGCGTAGTTATCCAAAACGATATGGATCTTAGCCCCTTGAGGTACTGTAGCCTGGATCAGGTTGAGGAACTTCATAAATTCCTGGTGTCGATGCCTTTTCGAGCTTTGGTCGATTACTTTGCCGCTAGCAACATCTAAAGCGACGAACAACATCGAGGTGCCATGCCGAAAATAGTCATAGGTCATAGTGCCAGCACGCCCTGGTTTCATCGGCAACCAGGGTTGGGTGCGGTCTAAGGCCTGGATCGAGGACTTTTCATCAACGCACAGGACAATAGCGTTTTCTGATGGATTGAGATACAGCCCGACGATGTCGATGATCTTCTCTTTAAACAACGGATCATTCGATAGCTTAAACACATCCATACGGTGTGGTTTGATGCCTAAAGACTTCCAGATCTTAGCGATCGTGCTTTTGCCCATTCCGGTGACTTCCGCCATGGACCGCACCGACCAGCGGGCATCCTTGTTCGGTGGTGGCGAGTGAAAAAGGGTCTCTAACATCGAGATGTAGTCATCGTTGGTGTAGGTTGCTTTCCGCCCACGGCCTGGAGCCACGCGGGCAAAGTTGTCCATACCGTCGGCTCGAATCGTGCGCGCCATGCTCGTACCGATACCGCCGAGGTGCCGTACGTACGGGCGATCTCACTGTTGGCTACACCATCACCGGCAGCAATCAACACTTGCGCTCGTACCACTTCCCGGTGGGGGCGGGTGGTCGAGCGGGAGATCTTGGTCAACACGAGACGCTGTTCCTCGGTCATAGGAAGAGCAATAGCAGCACGAGACATATCCCCGATACCACCATAACAGTAAGTTATTTACCGGACACTACACTAGCAAACTAGGACCAATATCTCACTGACGTGGCTGCTTCCTGGCGATACTCTGGGGGTGTACTTCCTTCGTTGCTGATTCCATAATGAACACCCCTATCCAAGCGGACATCAATCCGTCTTAATCCCGTGCCCACTACTCAGGGATAACCTCAATTCGTTAAATGTGAAACATATCTCATGCAATTACTATTGCAACCTATACAACTTTAAATTAACATGTAAATATGATTAAAGTAAGAGCAATAAACGAAATAACGCAGCCTTTATACGTTGTCTGGGAAATAACACAATTTTGCAACCTCAGATGCGCTCATTGCTACTCAAATGCATCCACTCCCCACCCAGATGAACTTTCTTTAGACGAGTGCAGGTCATTAATTGATCAATTAAGTGATGCAGGCACGATCGTGCTAGCCCTTTCAGGCGGAGAACCACTGCTCCGTCCTGACTGGCCAGAAATAGTTAAATACGCAACAAAGCAAGGTCTCTTAGTTTCAATAGGTAGCAATGGTGCCCCAATTACCGAAGCTGTAGCTGACCAAATTTACTCCCTGGGAGTTGAGAGTGTTTGCATTTCCATGGATGGGACAACTGAAGCTACACACAATTCCATGCGAAAACATCCAAAAAGTTTTAGATGGGCCTTGAAGGCTATCTCTAGACTGCGGGATCGGGATATCCGCACCATCGTAGGTTTTACACCAACAACACTTAACATTCACGAAGCTAAAGATGTAATTGATTTTGCCCAGTCCATCGGGGCGTCCGGTGTAAATCTCTCGGAATTTGTTCCCACCGGCCGAGGAGAGATGACACTGTCTCCAGAAAGGATGGAATTGAAAGACCTCATTCAGTATTGGGCGCAACGCCAACAGCAGAATTCTAACCCCAGTTTTTCCATATTCTGGCATGACTGCCGTGTAGGGGAATTCCTTGCCGCAGACCAGCGAGCGAAATACTCTGGTTGCGGTGCCGGACGAGTGCTGTGCCGCATAACTTATAATGGAGGTGTTGCACCATGTGTAACCCTACCTATTCCGGCGGGATCAATACGCAAAAAGCCTTTCAGGGAAATTTGGGAAAGTAGTGCTCTATTAAACCAGCTTAGAAACAGGGAAAACATAACAGGAGAAAACTGTTCAACCTGTAAATCACTTGAAACCTGCGGCGGTTGCCGAGCTGCAGCCTTCGCTTGCACCGGAGATGTCTTTGGCGAAGATCCTTACTGTTGGATCTCACCTCCAAAAGGCCGAAACCTCCTAAAACTTAGTACTGTATAGGTCGAATCCATGCGATACGAAGTAGCCAGACACTCAACCCGCGAACAAGGTGATGGATTTATCCTCTATTTTCCGGAAACCGATCATCTCTATCGATTTTCTCCGCTTGGTAACAAAATAATTAAAGCTCTTCAGGATGAATATGATATTAGCACTTTGCCGTCACTGCTGGGACTCAAGAATGATGAGGTGAAGTACCTTGGAAATTTCCTAATGAAATTACAGGAATACGGAATTATCAATAAAAAGGAGGAAAAATGAATTCTCAACCTGACAAATCACCTCGGGCTGGTTCCCTAGAAACTGATGCCGAGTTCGCAGCTTATAACTCAATCGGATCAGCAAGCCAGGATATCATGCCAATAATCGAGCAGCTCGAGATTGAAGATCTTGGAGAGTTGTCACTTATCGCTTGGCGTGTCATATAGGAGATTGACTGTGCCTCCGATAACCTTCGCAGCGATTGGTGTAAGTTTCAATTTTGGATCAATGAACTTGACCAAAAAGCAATTTGAAGTGATTGCGCTTTTGGAACAGTACGCTGACGCTGCGATAAAGGATTATCTCAGCAGATTTCATCCAACGAGCGGTGCAATAGTGAGTACTGCAAGAACCCAAGAAGACCTCAGAATTATTATGTACAGCAATTCACTGGATTGCAAGGCTCTAGATGGGTGTGTTGAGTTCATCCGCAATTTAGATATCGAAGATAATGAACTGTTTAGCAGGGCACGTTTGGGTGCAATTCAACAAACTAATCGACGACGAGACCGTCCAGAATTAATTCTTAGTGATCTAATGCGAAAACAATGGTTCAACGACTCTAAATATGGATACTCTGCAACTGTGAGCTTCGAAGCAATTACATCACTAAATGTCCAGGACGCGGTTCAAGTTTGGTCTATGTTGCAAGAAGTTCGCAAAGAGTACATCGTATCAAACCGTACTGTAGTTCAAATAGCTCCGGACGATTATCAAATTAATCATTCACTTTCAGTAAATAACCAGTTCATATTGGAGCAAACTTCACCAACCAGATTCTTCAACCTAAAGCAAAATGAAGATAGTCGCATATGTCATATTTACTGCTCATTTCAGGTTGGAGGGTTGCAAAGCGACAACTTCGGAGCTTTTACCCTCGCGGCAGCATTACTTGGAGGAGGACCTGGATCCTTATTGTTTGAACACCTCAGAGAATCACAAGGACTGTGCTATCGAGTAGGAGCAAGATACTTAGCATACCAGCCGTGCGGGCTTATTTTCCTTAATACAATCACTAATCCCGAACTCGCATTACCTTTATTGAACGGAATTGCTTTATGCCTAGACATCTTGGCAACTGAGAGAATCACATCTCTTTCATTGGAGGAAAAGAAAAATGATCTGCTTGAGAAAGCTAGATTAGCTTCTGAAGACCCGATTGCGCTGTTGAATTCTTACATAAATGGTTTTGGACACACTAACGAAGACCCAAATACTTTTTGGACTAGGAGTTTAGAAGCCGTTGATGTGACATCTGCCCAAGAACTTTGTGCCAACACATTTTGTAAAGAAAAGATGGCAATAACCAGCCAAGTTCAATCAGATTTCGCCCCCAAGATTCAGGAGTGGTTGGAATGAATCACCTGCCTCCACCAACCGCACTTAGCTTCGACAGAGGAATTATTTACCTTGATGAAGTGGATACGCCTTCTTTTACATGTTGCGCTTATTTCTCTGGAGGAACTGCTCTGGAAAGTGCGGAAATCAGTGGTGTTACTCATTTTATAGAGCATCTACTTTTTCACCGCAGAGTTTCTCCTGAATTATCCGTTCGTGAAGCAATCCTCAAGTTCGGACTAGAAGCAAACGCTTTTACCTCTTGGCAAGGTATAGGAGTTCATATTCGCACGAGTCAGAGCAAAGCAGACAACGCAATACACGTTTTGTCCGCCATGATCAATCAGGATAGGCTTCATGTTCTAGCGGAGGATCTAGAGAAAGAACGGCAAGTCGTCCTGCGAGAAATCGAGGAAGTCGCGGGAAAACCTGAGGTTTGTTTAACATATCAAGTACTTTCAAAAATATACAGCCAATCCAGCGGCCTAAGTCGTCCAATTACTGGAAGCACGTCAAGTGTGAAAAACCTGTCATCAGTGCAAATCAATCAATGGGCCCGTCAGGTACTTTCAAATTGGCCAGTTACTGTGGTGATGAGTGGCTCTAATCTAGCCTCAGTCAATATAAACCCACTTGAGGATATTCTTAGCAAATCATCTTGCAAATACCAAATTATGCACGACCTAGAAGAATTGATGAATCCGGACCAACATGTTTTTGGCTCACTCAAGTTATACTCTAGTCGTGCACATGCAGTTCTTGCATTTGCCGAACTGCCATACGGGGTGAAGGGATACGAAGCCGCTCAAGTAAGGGCATTAGTTCTTGCAGATGAAGGAAGCATGGGAGGACGTTTACGTGAACACCTCTCTAATTCTCATCTCAATACCTCATGTGTAGCTCGATACCAAGGTTTCAGAACTACTGGACAACTTTTTATTACGCTAGCCGGATCGATGATGCATATTGAAAAAGCTATTGAATTGTCAATTGAAATGCTCACTAAGCCTGACAGTCAATTCTTGCCATCAGCTAGCCAAGTCGAAGCAGCTAAACATCTTGCGATTAACAGAATCCTTCGAGACACTTCCACAACCAATAAGCGAGCAATTTTACTTGCTCGCTTATTGGGAGATTCAAAATTACATAATTCGGTTGATTCCCTAATGAAAGCTTACCAAAACATAACAGTACAGGATTTAATCGATTTGCCCCAACCCAAGCCTCCCGAAGTTCCAATTAACTTGTTTTAAGGAGTGAACTGATGATTGCAGCTGAAACAAACCGTCTCCCTTACCATTGCGTCGTTAGTATCACCGATGCATGTAATATCCGATGTGTCCACTGCTACGGGGCTTCAGCCAAAAGATCACCGAATGAGCTGACAACTGACGAGTTAAAATCTCTACTCACAGAACTAGCAGACATCGGAGTTTTTGATGTAGCAATTTCAGGAGGCGAAGCGCTTATCCGATCTGACGCTTTAGAACTAATTCGATTTGGTACTAGAAAAGGCCTTAACATAGGACTTGGCACTAATGGTTGGTTTTTGACAGACGAATGCGTCAATGAACTCGTAGATACCGGAGTCAATCGAGTTCAAGTATCGATTGATGGAACCGAAATTACTCATGATAAATTCCGACGAAGGTTGGGATTATACCAGAAAGCTCTGGACGGAATCGATCGACTTATCGATAAAAATCTCACTACCAATGTATGCTTCACTCCAACTCGCCTTAACATTGATGATTTCGAACTTGTGGTACAGGAATGTGTTTCTAGGGGAGTCTACTCAGTCAACTTCTCCCAATATGTTCCTACTGGACGCGGAAATGATCAATTGGATTTTACCTCTTCGGAGTGGAATCGAATTATGGAATCATTCCAAGCCGTCAAGTTAAAGTATCAAGGAAAGATCCGGTTCACATCGCATTTGGCTCAGCTAGCGCTCATAGATGAAACGGTTTGTTCTCAACCTGGCTTTGTTGGGTGCCAGGCTGGAATCAGTCAAGCTGCAGTTTCAGCGACAGGAGATATCTTCCCGTGTGTTTTGCTGCCTTATGCAATAGGCAACGTCCGCAAAGGGGGATTCGCTGCACAATGGAGTAGAAGTAAAACTATCGCACAACTTCAGTTGAGAGATCTTTCTCCTGGAAAGTGTCGCAACTGCAATTTGCTTAGCTCTTGCGGGGGCTGTCGTGCAACCGCATACAGTCACCATGGAAATCTGTTCGGAGACGACCCACACTGCTGGAAGGTCTAAAATTGATGAAAATTAAATCACGCGAGGTATTTCGCAAATTATCCCCTAACATTCGTTATCTTTACGCTGGGCTTTTTATAAACGGCATCGCAACATTCGTGATGCCCTATTTAGCAATTTTCCTCAAAAGCCGTGAGGTGTCAACATCTTTAGTCGGTTTAATGGTTGCACTTTACGGCCTAGGAGCCACAATCGCTGGACCCCTTAGTGGTTTTTTAATGCAAAGATACCACCCGAGAAAACTATTGACCATGAGTTTTGTCGGTTCAGCGATTGCATCCCTACTCATACCTTTAAGCTCAACCCCACTATTGATCGCTTTCTTAGTGTTCCTGATAGGACTTTGTGGCGGACTTTTCCGTCCAGTCGTGCAGGTTTTAATCTTGTCCGAAGCTCCAGATAAAGAGCAAAGCGTAATCCTCTTTGGTTATCTCTACTGGTTGACTAACATTGGTTTTGCTCTCAGCGCACTGTTTGGCGGCTGGCTTTCAGCTATTAGCTTTGAATTGATTTTCTACTTAGACGGACTCACTTGCATCCTCGGCCTGTTAGTTCTTCGGAGAATCGATTTCCACGCCATTTCCAGCGGAAGTGAAATTAGTCAAACACAGGCGGCAAACCATCAATCGATAGGTAAGGCTAGGCTCCCTATAACATACTGGGGAGTTGTTATCCTTATATTCTTTATCCTCATCACTCAAACACAGGCTTGGGCTGCTGAACCTTTATTGGTAAAGAATCTTGGTCTTTCCACTTCAGACTGGGGATACATCACTGCATGTAATGGAATCACTATCGTACTGTTGCAACCAGCAGTAACTAACATTTCAGCTAAGAGCGACCTGAGGGTAATGCTAGCTATTTCTGCTGGATTAACTGGCATAGCATTCTTCGCTTTACATTGGTTGTCGGCCCTTCCGATGCTGATGTTACACACAGTCGTTTGGTCGGTAGGCGAAGTGATCGTAGGAGCATGTGGAGCAGCACTTATTGGAACTCTATTGACTGAAGACCAACGACCGACCGGAATGGGCGGCTACTCGGGAATGTTCGCGGCAGCTACGATGCTTGGTCCTGCTGGCGGAACATTTATTGCTGATAAATTCGGGTTTGGAAATTTGTGGTCGCTTTGTGCACTGGTATGTGCGGTTTCCGTTATTGGTTTCCTTCTGTTAGCAGTGCTTAATGATGAGAATATTGAGAGCCATGCCTGAGATTAAGTTTATAGAATGGGAAATCTGCCTCAGCACCATCAACAGCTTGAAACAAAGTGAACTTGACTTAACCAAATACAACCTCGTGCTTCTCCAACCTGCGACTCTCAGCGCGAAACTTCTTGACAACGGTTCCGTGAAGCAACTAACGAATATTCTCGAACCATTGATGCCAAAGTTACTTCATGGTTCCTTCCAAGTTTGCACTTTTGATCAAGGTCGAAAGCTGGTCGAATTACCCATAGACTCACTAGCAATCATACTCCCTCACGCAGCTTTAAAAACGATGGAAGCAAAGAGTGCTGCACTCCAAGATTGGATCACATACGTTAGCGCCAACCAACGAGCAGTCGGAGTCGATATCGATTTCACACAAAATAAAAACACCTCGCTACTAATTCAGGAACTAAAAAATTGGAGGAGAGTTGGAATTAAATTCGTAACTATTTCGCCACCTTGGAGAATTTCAGACAGCACCCATATCGAGCAGGTAATTCAATACAGGAACTGTACCAAATGGTTTAGAAAGTTGTATACATCAGAGGATCCAAACACCCTCCCCCAGTTGCGCCTCGGCAGACACGCAGTAGGCGCTCACTGTACTCCTAAATTAAAACTTATCAAAGTCGATGACACATTGTCCTTCATGCCCTGCGGAAATTTGGGAGTTTCAATTCCCCTAAACAAAGTCCCACTTGACAACTAAGAAAAAGAGTCTATATGCACGTAATAGTAGGAACCAAAACCAATTTGATAACGCTATCAAAATTTTACCAAGCTGTGTTTCAAGCCCATGAGATCGTATGCGAGGACAATTATGTGGAACTCGAAAGCAGCCAACTTGGCGGTCGAATTTCATTCTATGAATACGAATCATTCAGTCAAAATATCCCAGGTACAAAAATCTCAGCTCCTTTAACAAACCTAGACTCAGTCTCGCATTGCGAAATATATGTTGCTGCTGGCAATAAACTAGAAGAGATAGTCAGCTTAGCCTTGAAATGGGGAGCAACCGAGATCGCCTCAAGTAAAAAAATGGACTGGGGAGCGGAAGTAGCTTATCTACGAGATCCAGCAGGAATAGTACTTGCAATTGCATCTGGGTACTAGACAGCGAGGTTTATTCAAGTGCTGAGTTTTGTTGGGTAGGTTTACCCCAAATGATGATAAGAACGAGGCTTGGTGGGTTTTGCTCGCACAGCATAAAACCCACCAACCCCATTTTCGCATCACCTAGCTTCCTGGCTCGCTAGATCCCGAACAGACTGCAACCACTGCTCCCGTTTTTCTACAGTGCTGGTTTTTACCGGGGTAAACCGCGAGACTTTTACCGGTTTGAAACCACAGAATTTCAAGGTTCCCTTGCTCACTGAATCAATCTTGGCATAAGGCATGAGCGGGAATAAGAACCGAGGCGTATCGCAGGTAACCAGCAACCTAGCGCTGCGCCCCTTCAGCAATCCGACCGGCAGCCCCCTATCGGAGTAGGTGTAGTCTTGGCCTGGCAGTAGTGCTCGGTCGAAGAATCCTTTGAGCAGTGCTGGCACTGATCCCCACCATACCGGGGTGACCACTACTAGGTGTCGTGCCTCTCGAAATGCTTGGCGCGCATTAGCCAGATCAGGTTCGATCTCCATTTTCTTGGCATAGCCATAGCGCATGTTGAGGTCGAAATCCAGATCCCGTAGCGCTATCAGTTTCGCATCTGTGGCGCTTTCGGTATAAGCCTGCGCTAACGCAGCGCAGAAACTGTCAGGATTGGGGTGCCCATCGATTACAAGTGTGTGGCTCATCGCCTACCCCTTTCTTGCGTTTTTCCAACTCAACCCTATTTTGACACCGTCAACTTGGCACTGTCAAGATTATTTTAAAATAACGCCATGCCGAAGTTCAGCGGACAATATCACCACGGCGATTTAGCCGCCGCACTCGAAGACGCAGCGATACAGCTGCTTGCCGAACGTGGACTGACACACATCAGCCTGCGCGAGGTCGCCCGTAAAGCTGGGGTCAGCCACAACGCTCCCTACCACCACTTCGGCGATAAACAAGGCCTACTCAAAGCGGTCACCGCACGCAGCCTAGAAAACCTACTCAAAGCAGTAGCAGCGGGCAGAGATTCCACAGACACTCCGTATGCCCGCCTCCTTGCCGCAGGGGAAGCATATATCCGCTTTGCCGTGGAACACCCAAGGCAATACGAGGCCATGTTCAATCCCGAAATTTGCGCCCCGCACTCCCCCGATCCTCTGATTGCCCCGTTGGTCGAAGCCAATGAGGCCCTACTTCGCTCAGCGATTGCCGACGTTCTTCCTGACATTGACCAAGTAGAGCTGGACAATACCGCCGCAACGTTATGGGCAGCCGTGCACGGACTGGCAACACTGGTGGCAGGTGGTTATTTCTCTACCGAACAAATTCTGCCCAGCTTAGAAATAGCCATGAAATGCGTCACGGCCTAACAATGCCTAACGGCACCTAAAAACCTAAGGTGCCGCGTGTCACATCACCAGCAGCAGCCTGTTACTTCCAGGCATGGTTTTGCTGGTAGCGCTCAAATTCCTCACGGTTAGCAAATGGTTCAGGTTCGGTCGGTTCACCCACATTCCAGTTGTAGTAGGTACTGGGTTCAGCCGCCACAGCACTCGATGATGTCGCACTCGAGCTCGTGCTGCCACTTGCTACCGCGCCGCTGGCGCGATCCCGCACCGGTGTGTTTTGCACTAGTGGCCCCATTTTTTCCCACAGCAGTGGAGCCAATGTAAGGGCGTAGTCATCGGAAATGTGATTGCCATCGCGGTATACATAAATATTGCCGATCACCGGCGGGCAATGCCCATTAGGACAGAACCAATCCGCAGTATCGACCGCCACCTGGTTGGCTGCGGTCAGATAAGGTGCCGCAGGATCAGTTTCTGCATAAATATCTGCCCGATCTCGGCCACATTTTTCCACGTCTTCAGACTGATCCCAGCACTGGGAAACCAACTGGCCGGAACCATCGGGATTGAGGAACCACGGGTTATCCCTCAGCCCAACAAAGGCAATGCCTTCGCGCGCTAAGAAATCCCACAGTGTCCGGTAGGAAATCGGGGCTTCGTCAATGTACTTGCCTTTTTCCAACAGTGGCCTAGTGGAGGTACTGAGCACAATATCCGGTTTGTCTTTTTTCAACCGCTCCAACATCGCCTGGTTGAAAGTAGAACAATCCTTGTGGAAGTTCTCGTCACGCTCATCCACATAAGCGGGACAGCCTTGCCGCACGACGGGCATCACCCTGAAACCATAGGTCTTCCCCAATTCGTCTAGCGGCGCCATCCACTGTTCTGCATGGGAGCCACCGATGACATACATCAGTTTTTCCGCGTTCTTGTCGCCATAAACACATTTATCGGGATGGCGATCAATCACGATTTCTTCTGGGCTGTCGTTGAAAAACGCCATGCAGCCGTCTTCCCACGCCGGTGATTCCATATCCACCAACAAATAGGGATCAGGTTCCGGTTCGGCGTACGGGATGCGCGCCATATTCAAAGCTGCCGCACCAGGGTACAGCACAGGATCGAGCCGCATTTCCGATTGCTTAGCTACCGCGTCCCGCCAAGTCTGTGGTGCTGCCAGTGATGCACCCACAAGCACTGCCACGGTTAGCCCACCGGCAATCCGGAACCAGCCACCTTTATTTTTCTTCAGTGCCAGCCAAGCAGCCTTTACGTGGTTTTCTCCCCTTACGGGTCGCTTGACCTGCTGCATGAGCGGTTTTTCAATAAAGCGATGGGTCAGATCCGCAATCAGCAACGAAACTGCGATAACCCCAATCCCCAAGGGCACACTAGGTTTTTCCAAGTTCAGGTAAACCGTGGTGATAACCAAAATCGGCCAATGCCACAGATACAGCGGGTAGGCAATGCCTCCCAACCACCGCATAAAGGGACTAGCGAGCACTTTGGACGCTACTCCACCACCGATCACTACTAGTGCTGCACCTCCCAGCGGGTACAGGGCTTCTGGTCCGGGGAAGGTGCTGGCGCCGTCGAAAAGCCAGCCGGTGCTGAGCACCATGAGCACGCCAATGATGCTGCAGGCGGATTTAAGAGCGGAGTTGAAGGCCAATCCCGCGACAAACAGCGCTAATACTGCTCCTAGGGTCATCTCCCACAGTCGAGAGAAGGTGGAATAGTAATTAAGTGTTTGATCGCTCTTTTGCAGCCACGTTGCGTAAGCAAAAGAGCCAATCGTAATCAGGATCAACGGAACACCGGCAAGTTTCTGCCCGCTGCGCACTTTGGTCGCCCGTGCTAGCAGCGCAATCAGCGTGGCAAAAATAATCGCACCCAGATAGAACTGCCCCTGCACCGCCATCGACCACAAATGCTGCAACGGTGACACGGTATTGCTGGCCGCGCCATAAGCGGCATCCTGGTTGACCAACTCCCAGTTTTGGTAATAGCCTAACGACGCCTCCAGCTGATCCGCCAGATTAAGGTTGCGCAGCTCGGGGGTAAGGTTGGCAACCGCTAAAGTAGTGGCTCCTAAGACTAAGGCCAAGGACGGCACTAATCTTCTTATGGTGCGCCACAATGGCCACCAAGGATTCAAACTAGCGTTTTCCCGAACCGCGTAGCGCAACTGCGCGCCGAGGAAAAAATAGCCCGACAGAAGAAGGAATACATCAACGCCGCCGGATACCTTTCCGACGAATACGTGGAAAATGACCACGAATGCGATGGCAAGTCCGCGCAGCCCATCGAGGTCGTAACGGTACTTGCTTACATTCAGTTGCTCCATGCAGCTCCCCAGTGCAGCGATTGATTAGCTTTTACAGAAATAGGTGGTGTGTTCCATTCACGGTGGTTTTACCCACCTTAGGTGCACGTGCCGTACTTACCTGTTACTCGGCCACAGCAGCTCATCCGAATGCCGTTGCCCCACCTGCTACAAAAGCCTAGGTCATCAGCCAAGGACCTATGGCCTTGGTCTGGGAAAGACAGGTATGGATCAAATTTGACAGCCACCAGATGCTCCATTAATCAAAAAGAATAGACCGCCCCATACTAGCTGTTTTCGCAAGCTGAGTCAGCAATATTTCGTTAACACCTCAATAACAGTCAGCCCCAATCGTGGGAGAAGCACGCAAAAACGCCTAATCAACAGCTACACAACCATAGCTGTATTACTGCACACAAGCAGAGGCAATATCACACTTTTCCACGTTGCTTACTGAGTACTTACCGGTGAGCACTTGAAGGTAAAAATGCCCACATTTTCTGGATCATGCTTTACCAACCCGACGCTATTAACCGAAAATAAACCAACGAGGAGGAAAGGCAAAAAGGAGACAGGGAACACTCCTTAAACGTGGTGAACCACAACGGGCGCTCCCTGTCTTAGGAAAGTGAGGGTATTACCTCACCAGCAGCCTGGTACCGGGGGAATCTGGCAGGTCGACAGTGGGTACAATACTGACCCGGTAGCTGCTAGAAACATCCAGACGAACGCATCAATAACTGGGAGAAGGACCATAATCCCAACACACCTGCTTAACTTTTAGGGAAACCCTATTCAACAGTTGTGTTAAGTAAATATTAGCACATAACTATCAATTCGAAGCTATGACACTAAAACTATGACCCTTATTTATTAACCGCTTTCATTAATCGCCACCAGTAATTAAGTACAATCCGCTGCCCTCACAATCTCCGACAATTGCGCCAAAGCAAAACTGCTCGGGTGGTACTCATACACACCCGAGCAGATAGCCATCAACTGATTGCCTTAAGCGAATTTCTTTTCTACGCGACCAATTGCTTCCTTAGCCACCATCTCTTGGATACCCATATCCAGCTCAGAGGTAAAGCCCACGCAGGAGCAGTTGATCTCACCGAGAACGTAGGTGTCGCTGCCGTCTTCGGCGTCGGCAAGCATGAAGTCAGCGGTCCAGATCAGTGGAATGTTGTCGCCGCCAAGTTTCTCTGCAATAACTGGGCGAGCCTCAGCGAACATATCCACGAGTTCCTGCCACGATTCTGGCTTATCGTAGGTGTACTTAGCGCCGGAGAACAGCGTGGCCGAGAAGTTGTCACCGCCAGCTGCTGGCTTCTTGTGCACCACAAACACTGGATGTGGCCCCACGAGCAGGATACGAATCTCGCCTTCGACAATCCGCGGCATAAAGCGCATATCCACCAGCATGCCGTTATCGCCAATAATGTACTGGTCACAGAAGTCCATAAACTCCCCGAGTTCTCGGATTTCGGTGTGGTTATCCACCGCCTCGGTGCAGCGCAGCTTGGTGTCGAGTGGCAATGCGGTGCCTGGCTCGACAGAAGCAGCAAGCTCCTTGTCTTCGAGCTGGACGCGCCAGATGCCTTCACCAGTGGAGCCGCGGTTTTGCTTCAGCACGCGCTCGCCGTAGGAAATCGAGGTAGGGAACGTCTTATGGAAGGTCTCAACATCGTAATACGCAGCGGTATCAGCTGGTACCAAGTCGGTGTCGTTGAGCTTCACCAGCGCATCCTTAGCGCCGTAGGCCATCATCTCTGCTGGGGTAGACATGCCGATGAGGCCAGCGTCGGAAAGCTTGGTCAGCAGCTCAAAGTATCCCTTTTCACCACCGGGAATATTACCTGGATTAACACGGGAAATATACGCATCAAAGTTGGAAGAAACGTACTCAAAGAGTGCATCTGCCCATTCAGGCCGGAAGTACACGACCTCGGCATGCCAACCAGCATCCTTAATAGCGTTAACAATTGGCATGGTATCGCGGCGATGCCCGTCGATATACTTGTCGGAACCGCCTTCGACTTCAAAAACTACGATGCTCTTGTGCACTGTGATGCCCTTTCGCTGAAAATATCCACTCGTGGTGAACATGGACTATGACAGATTGTGCGCATACCAAGCAGGGGTTTGGTGAGCTTATAAACA
The DNA here is from genome assembly GCA_963520895.1 of uncultured Corynebacterium sp. Taxonomy (GTDB): domain Bacteria; phylum Actinomycetota; class Actinomycetes; order Mycobacteriales; family Mycobacteriaceae; genus Corynebacterium. The sequence continues at coordinate 40,553 of CAUQSW010000020.1, forward strand.
CCACGCCAACATGCTGCACACCCACAAAAGTCTAAACCAATAAGTGGTGCTCCACCTCGCGAAAAACTCAAGAAGTAACCAACGCCACACTCCCCCGTTCCCCCACATTGTTACTGTAGGCACTATTGCAGTTTGTCCGCACTGCCCCCCACAGAAGTGGTAACTGCAAACTTGCAGACCAGTTTTGCCTACTGTGGTAATTAAAGATTTACAACAAACTCACCTTGGTTAGAGACAGAAAGGTTGGACACGAGCGCATGCCAGTAGCCTTCGACCCCAATCCCAGTTTTTCCGCATACGCCCACCCCGAGCGCCTAGTTTCCGCCTCGTGGCTCTCCGCCCACCTAGGAACCCCCGGACTGAAAGTCGTCGAATCCGACGAAGACCCACTGCACTACGACATCGGCCACATCCCCGGTGCGGTACGCATTGACTGGCGGAGAGAACTCAACGATCCACTCTCCCGCGACATCCTCAACGCCGAGGCATTTGCCAAGCTCATGGACCAAAAAGGCATCGCTCGTGACGACACCGTGGTGGTTTATGGCGATAAATCCAACTCCTGGGCCGCATTCACCGTGTGGGTATTTGAACTCTACGGTCACCAAGATGTTCGCCTGCTCGACGGCGGCCGCGACTCGTGGATGGCAGAGGAACGGGACACCTCCTTCGTCGTACCCGACTACCCCGCTACTGGCTACCCAGTTTCTCCGCGTGACGACGCCCCCATACGCGCCTTTGTGAAAGAAATCCACGGGGCTATTACGACCGACTCCACACCAGCGTGGTCAATCGTTGATGTCCGAAGTCCCACAGAATACTCGGGCGACATTCCCGACAGCTCCCCCGAATCGGGGGTATTTCGGAATGGGCATATTCCTGGCGCACTCAATGTTCCCTGGGAAAACAGCGTGCATGCCAACTCCCGCTTCCGCAGCCGAAGTGAACTAGAAGCGACGTTTTCTGCCATCCCAACAGGCACCAAACCAGTGGTCTATTGCTACCACGGACAGCGCGCGGCACACAGCTGGTTTGTTCTAAAATACCTGCTAGGGAACGAAAACGCTCGGGTTTATGACGGCTCATGGGCGGAGTGGGGCAACATGATAAAAATGCCTATCCGTAAAGGCCCCGATCCCGATAATCTGGAAATGTCACTTGAGTGGACCGGAACACACCTGAAGTAATTTTTGTTTTACGGTTTTTACTTAATGGCAGTGCCAAGTATGTAAGAATATTTTACGCCGAACGCTTCACCCCATTCAGCAATCGAGTGGTTATGAAGCAACAGCTGACAACTAATTTGATAACGATCACCTCAAAGAACCAGGAGAGCTTCACGTGACTGTGGAATCCAGGAAGATTAACAAGGTTCTCGTCGCCAATCGCGGCGAGATCGCCATCCGCGTCATTCGCGCTGCTCGCGACGCAGGTATCGCTAGCGTTGCTGTGTACGCTGAACCAGATGCAGACGCACCATTCGTAGCCATGGCCGATGAGGCATTTGCCTTAGGTGGCCATAACTCGGCAGAGTCCTACCTGGTCTTTGACAAGATCCTTGACGCTGCAAAGAAATCCGGTGCAGACGCCATCCACCCTGGCTATGGCTTCTTGTCTGAGAATGGTGATTTTGCTGAAGCAGTCATCAATGCTGGCCTGACCTGGATCGGCCCCTCGCCGCAGTCCATCCGCGACCTAGGCGACAAAGTAACAGCACGCCACATCGCGCAGCGTGCCGACGCCCCCATGGCCCCTGGCACCAAAGAGCCAGTAAAAGACGCTGATGAAGTAATCGCCTTCGCGGAAGAACATGGCCTACCTATCGCGATTAAAGCAGCCTTCGGCGGCGGTGGCCGCGGCATGAAGGTCGCCTACAAGATGGAAGAAGTCGCCGACCTTTACGACTCCGCCACCCGCGAAGCCGTAGCAGCCTTCGGCCGCGGCGAATGCTTCGTCGAGCGCTACATGGACAAAGCTCGCCACGTGGAATGCCAGGTGCTTGCCGACATGCACGGCAACGTTGTCGTCGCCGGAACCCGTGACTGCTCACTACAGCGCCGCTTCCAGAAGCTGGTTGAAGAGGCACCTGCCCCCTTCCTCACCGACGAACAGCGCAAGACCCTCCACGAATCCGCCAAGCGTATCTGCAAAGAAGCTGGCTACTATGGCGCAGGCACCGTTGAATACCTCGTTGACTCCACTGGTCTGATCAACTTCCTAGAGGTAAACACCCGTCTGCAGGTGGAACACCCCGTCACGGAAGTCACCACCGGCCTTGACTTGGTGCGCGAGCAGTTCCGCATTGCGGAAGGTAAAGAGCTACACATCAAGGAAGACCCCACCCCTCGTGGACACGCTTTCGAGTTCCGTATCAACGGCGAAGACGCTGGCTCCAACTTCATGCCTGCCCCCGGCAAGATCACCAAGTATGTGGAACCTGCAGGCCCTGGCATCCGCATGGACTCCGGCATCGTCGAAGGCTCTGTCATTGGTGGACAGTTCGACTCCATGCTGGCCAAGCTGATTGTTTTCGGTGAGACCCGTGAAGAAGCACTGCAGCGCTCCCGCCGTGCTCTCGCAGAATACGTGGTTGAAGGTATGCCTACCGCTATCCCATTCCACGCCCACATCGTAGAAAATCCAGCTTTCGTTGGCGACGGCACCAAGTTCGACGTCTACACCAAGTGGATCGAAGAAGAGTGGGATAACCCCATCCCACCATATGTTGATCCAGCCGAAGCTGAAGAAGCAGAGGAAGCAACCCCAAGCCAAAAGGTAATCGTCGAAATCGACGGCCGCCGGGTAGAGGTTGCACTTCCTGGCGACCTCGCTCTCGGCGGTGGCGCTGGCGGTGCTGCAAAGAAGAAGGCCAAGAAGCGCCGCTCCGGTGGTGCTAAGGCTGGGGTCTCTGGCGACGCAGTTGCTGCCCCCATGCAGGGCACCGTAATCAAGGTCAACGTTGAAGAAGGCCAAGAAGTCGCCGAAGGCGATGTTGTGGTTGTTCTTGAGGCCATGAAGATGGAAAACCCTGTTAAGGCCCACAAATCTGGTGTTGTAACCGGTCTGTCGGTTGCCGCAGGTGAAGGCGTGACCAAGGGGCAGGCCATGATGGAACTCAAGTAGTTTCTAACACCTTAACAATCCCCTCGCTCGCCCAGACTGGGCCGGTGAGGGGATTTTCTATATCCTGAGATGGGGGCGGATTCTAGGGGTGGGGTTGCGGTTTTAGTCTGGCTTAGCTGGGGTTTTGGCTTGGATCTTGGCGGTAGGTACTGCGGGTTGGTGGGCGTTTGGCCTGGGTTTGGTGGGCGCCCATGAGCTAATCGAGAATCAAGCTGCTAAACACTTTACCCACTGGGATTGCACGGCCACAGAAGCGGGTTTCGCAGCTCGAATCCAACTCAAAATACCGACTGCCAACAACTGCAGCTCGAATCCAACAGAAAGCTCACCGCAATCCCCCGCCAGGCAGCCGTGCCTGCATGTCAGCAAATCCCCCACCCCCAGGTATCAAATCTCCAACAACCAGTAGTACACAATCGAGCTGCTAAACCCTCCCAACCACAGCACGCCAACCACCCACACACCAGGTTTCGCAGCTCGAATCCAACTCAAAATACCGACTGTCAACACCTGCAGCTCGAATCCTACCGATAGCTCCAAAGTAAGAAAAACCAGCCCCCAACAGCCACAGCTCGAATC
>CAUQSW010000021.1:0-43727 GCA_963520895.1 uncultured Corynebacterium sp.
AAAACACCTTTTCATCATCCCCTAACCCCACACACACGAAAAATCCGGGCTAGCTAAGGCTGCTTTATGCGCAGCTGTGTCAATGCCTTGTGCTAATCCAGAAATGACCGGAATATTGGCGTGAGAAAGAACTGTTGCAGTATCTGCTGCTGCATGAAGCTGCTCTGGGCTTGCATTACGTGAACCGACAACACTGACACCATGTTCTGTGGGGTTAAGCTCACCTTGTGTGAAAATCACGGCTGGTGCTTCATGAACTTCACTTAGTAACTGTGGGTAGTCGGGATCCAAAATTGATGTAATACTAAAGGAACCAAGGGGCCAATTTGCCGAAGCGGTCTCTAGTGCCTGTTCGGCCTTGTCGATATCGCCTCCGTATTCGCTGATGACTAGATCAGGGTCACCCAACCTTTTCAGTTCCATTACTCTTTGGGGTTGGCTTAAATTAATATTCGCATAGACAAGGCGCAGCACTGCATGGCACTGCGAACTTATAACACCTGTCTTTGACATAGGCCAAGTATAACTAATCCCCCAGACATCAAGCTGCTGCCGTTGTGGCTCTGCCTGTTGGGGGCGTCGAAAAGCAAATACTATCTGAGTCAGTTAAGGGACTACACTAGTTACCCATGACTAAACCAAGCGAGACACCAGCGTACCGTTACTCTCCGGAGCTTGCGGGAAAGATTGAACAGAATTGGCAGCAGTATTGGAAAGATAACGGCACTTTTAATGCCCCGAATCCGGTAGGCAGCCTGGCAGATTCAGCGGAAGTTCCTGGTGAAAAGCTATTTGTGCAGGATATGTTCCCCTACCCTTCTGGGGCTGGGTTGCACGTTGGTCACCCGCTTGGCTATATCGCTACTGATATTTATGCTCGCTATAACCGCATGTTGGGTAAAAATGTCCTGCATACCCTTGGCTATGATGCCTTTGGTTTGCCTGCCGAGCAGTATGCTATTCAAACTGGCACCCATCCGCGTAGCACCACCATGAATAATATTGACAACATGGAACGCCAGCTAAACCGGTTGGGGTTAGGGCATGATAAGCGGCGTGCAGTTGCTACCACTGACCCGGATTTCTACCGGTGGACGCAGTGGATTTTCCTCCAGATTTTTAATGCGTGGTTTGATACTGAGCAGAATAAAGCACGCCGGATTGAAGAGCTGATTCCGCTGCTGCAGTCGGGCGAACGGGAGGTTCCGCAAGAGCTGGCCGCGGAGTTTGGTACGGCTGATTTCTCAGCGCTCGATAAGCTGCAGCAAGCTAAGGTTATTGATTCCTATCGGTTGGTGTACCGCTCTCACTCTATGGTGAATTGGTGCCCTGGTTTGGGTACGGTTTTGGCCAATGAGGAGGTCACTGCGGATGGTAAATCTGAACGCGGTAATTTTCCGGTTTTCCGCAAAAAACTCAGCCAGTGGGTGATGCGGATTACGGCGTATTCGGATCGGCTCATTGATGATCTAGAGCTGTTGGATTGGCCAGAAAAAGTTAAAAGTATGCAGCGCAACTGGATTGGTCGTTCCCGCGGCGCTGAGGTGGATTTCGTTTCCCAGGGCCACACCTTGCGGGTTTTTACCACTCGTCCCGACACGCTTTTTGGCGCTACCTATATGGTGTTGGCACCCGAGCACGAGCTTGTCGATACCCTAGTTGCAGGCGGTACCGGTACCTATGATGGCATCGATAAACGGTGGACATTTGATGCCGACTCCCCTAGCGTAGCTGTGGAAAAATACCGTGCTGCCATTGCCGCTAAATCTGATTTAGAACGGCAGGAAAACAAAGATAAGACCGGTGTTTTCTTAGGCGCTTATGCCACCAATCCGGTCAATCGTGAGCAGATTCCGGTATTCATTGCTGATTACGTGTTGATGGGGTACGGTACCGGTGCGATCATGGCGGTTCCCGCCCACGATACTCGTGACCATGAATTCGCTACCGAACTGGGGTTGCCGATTATCCCAGTGCTCGAAGGTGGTAGCGCTGAAGAAGCTTTTGTTGAAGATGCCCCACATATTAATTCCGCCAATGCAGAAGGACTGGATCTTAATGGGCTGTTGAATGCTGAGGCCATTGCGCAAGCCATTGACTGGTTGGTAGCCCAAGGTAAAGGTGCGGAAAAGATCCGGTACAAATTACGTGATTGGCTTTTCGCCAGGCAGCGGTATTGGGGTGAACCATTCCCAGTGGTGTACGACTCTGATGGTATCCCCCACGGTTTGCCAGAATCTATGTTGCCAGTGGAATTGCCAGAGGTAGAAGACTATAAGCCGGTATCTTTTGATCCAGAGGATGCCGATTCCGAGCCGCATCCCCCACTGGCCAAAGCCACCGACTGGGTGACTGTAGAACTAGATTTAGGCGATGGGCTGCAAACCTACCAGCGTGATACTAATGTGATGCCGCAATGGGCTGGTTCCTCTTGGTACCAACTGCGCTATATTGATCCGGTGAACGACGAAGCGTTCTGCGACATCAACAATGAGCGCTACTGGACTGGGCCGCAATTCGAAGGCGACGCTGGTGGTGTTGATCTGTATGTCGGCGGCGTGGAGCACGCTGTGTTGCACCTGCTCTATTCCCGGTTCTGGCATAAGGTGCTGTTTGACCTCGGCTATGTCACCTCCTGTGAGCCTTACCGACGGTTATACAACCAGGGATATATCCAAGCTTTTGCCTATACCGACTCCCGAGGGGTGTATGTTCCCGCCGCTGAAGTGGTGGAAAAAGACGGTAAGTTCTTCTATAACGGTGAGGAAGTTGCCCAGGAATATGGCAAGATGGGTAAGTCCTTAAAGAACTCGGTCAGCCCTGATGAAATCTGCGATAACTACGGTGCCGACACCCTCCGGGTCTATGAAATGGCTATGGGACCGCTAGACACCTCCCGCCCTTGGGCTACCAAAGATGTGGTTGGCGCGCAACGATTCCTTCAGCGGCTATGGCGGCTGGTAATCAACGAAGAAACCGGTGAACTCGCAGTCACCGAGGCAGAGCTTGACGACGCCACCCGCAAAGCACTGCACCGCACCATTGCTGGGGTGCGAGAAGATTACCAGGGGTTACGGTTTAATACCGTGGTGGCCAAGGCCATTGAATATGTGAATTTCTTGACCAAGCACTACCCTACTGGTGCTCCAAAAGCAGCCGTTACTCCCCTAGTGCAAATGATTGCTCCGGTTGCCCCGCATATTTCTGAAGAACTATGGCAACGCCTAGGACATCAACAAACCATCACTTTCGAGCCCTTCCCCACTTTTGATGAAAAATGGCTAGTCGATGACGAGATCGAACTACCGGTGCAAATCAACGGCAAAGTGCGCGGCCGCATCATGGTTCCGACTGATGCCACTAAGGAACAGATCATCGAAGCTGCACTAGCTGATACCGCTGTGCAGAACAGCATTGATGGAAAGACTGTGGTCAAGGAAATCGTAGTGCCAGGACGTATGGTCAACTTGGTGGTAAAATAGCGGTTAGGTGCCGCTGATAGTTAGTGGTGTTTTTTAGGAGGTATCTCGCTTAAAGTGGGTGGGATACCCCTTAAAAAGCTAAGCACTGTGGTTTATTTGCCATTGTTGCGGTTGGTTGAGGTATCACGGCGCTGTCGGAGCTATGGGAGTGGGTGCTCCGCGTAGGTATGGGCGTCGTTAAGCTTGGCGATTATGTGTGTGGGGGTATAGGTTATTGCTAGGGTATAAGGATGTATATTCTGAGAAGCTCTTGAATGTGAGAGTCTTCGTTATTCTTGGGTTTTAGCAGTTGCCGATCCAAGGTAGGAAGGGGAGAAGGTACATGAGTACTGATGCAATGCCTCGGTCAACGTCAACTGGGACTAGTGATAACTCGGTTTTTGGTTTCTGTATGTTTTTGGGGATCTCGGCCACGCTGGCAACTGGTCAATTATTTGGATATTTGGGCTTTGTCCCAAAGTTATCTGAAGAGTTTGGGGGACGCGTTGCGTTAGGTCTGCCCCTTTTTTCTTTGGGATATGCATTTGGCATGATCTTGATTGGTTCCTTAGCAGCACGGTTTGGACCGCAGAAAGTGATGATTGTTAGCCTTGGCCTTGGTGGGCTAGTTAGTATTGCTACTGCATTTTCGACGAGCTTACCTATGTTGCTAACCCTGCGTTTCTGTGAAGGAACGATTCTTGGTGGATTTCCACCGGCGGCTTTTGTGGCATCCGCTCAGAAAATTCCTCCAAAGAAGATACTTTTTGCTAACTCTGCGATGGCATTTGGTCTCCTAGGCTCAGCTGGTGTTGCCGGTTTGATTACGAAGATATTCACGATAACCTCAAACTGGCGTACAGGTTTAATCATATATGGAATATTGTTGCTGTTAGCTGGGTTAACTGCATGGATGCAAACTGGACTAGTACATGCGAATCCCGAGGTGGGTTTTCCTTATCGGCATTTCAGCCGAGAGATTGCAAATAAAGAACTGCTATTCAGTGCTTTCTTCGGAGCATCAACAATGGCGGTTTTTGTTTTTGCCAATAGTACTGCTCAGCGAAGTTCTGTTGCTGTGGCAGCTCTCATCCTAGTCGCCGTGATTGTACTGATGATCCTCGGGTTATCAAAACGCATCGTTACATATGCTATTGATACGCGACGTCTTGCGGGATTAGGTTTTACATTGTCTGGTCTTCTTATCCTTACAGTCTGGAATGGTGCATTACTACCTGCATTATGCTTAATAACTATAGGTGCTACTTTGACCATCCCTGCATCCATTCAAAATGTGGTTATGAATGCTAGGAGAGTTGTTCCGGTTGCTGTTGCACTGTTTACCTGTTCACTCTTTATCGGAGGAGCTGTGGTGGGTATGTCGGTAACCGGTATAGTACAGATACAGCCAAGTACTGTATTGATGGTGCTCGACTGTTTTATGGTCCTAGCATTTGTTACTGCAGTGAGCCGATACCTTAGAACTAAAACAACTCAATAGCTGATAATCAGAATAAATGATGTGCCGTGAGGCTATTTAGCAAGTAGCCATAACCGAACAACTGATTGGTGAGCGATGAGTAATCTGGTCTTCTACGCTTTCACCTTGTGGCGATAACTGTGAATATCAGTATTCTGGGAGAGGTACCGTGCAATTAATAGTGCTACAGGGAGCTGGTTAGTCATGAGTATTAGAGTTGATGGCATTAACCCATCGGCTACTTTAGCGGTAGATTCCAAGGCGAAAGAGCTGCGTGCCGCAGGTAAAAGCATTGTGAGTTTTGCTGCTGGTGAGCCGGATTTTCCCACACCGCACTATATTGTGGATGCTGCCATAGCTGCGATTCAAGCTCCGGAAATGCATAAATACAGCCCAGCGGCAGGTTTGCCAAAGCTGCGGGATATTATTGCCCAGGAGAGCAATCGAACAACGGGATCGAAAATTCATGCGGGCAACACATTGGTTGCTAATGGTGCGAAGCAAGCGATTTTCTCGGCGCTTGCAGCAATTATCGACCCAGGTGATGAGGTATTGATTCCAGTTCCTTATTGGACAACATACCCTGAGCTAGCTGCGTTTTTCGGTGGCGTGCCCATTCCAGTTCAACCCGGCAACGATATTCGGGATTTCCCCACGGTAGCTGAGCTACAAGCAGCCACGACGGAGAAAACCAAGCTGTTGATCTGGTGTTCGCCGTCTAATCCGACCGGAATGGTAGCGAGTGAAAAGCTCAGCAGGGAAGTGCTGGACTGGGCGGAAAAAGCTGGTATTTGGATTCTTTCCGATGAGATTTATCGGAAGCTCTATTACGGTTCTGGTCTGGTTCCCACCCTGCGTTCTATTGGAGGTCTCGATTACGAGAAGCTGGTGGTGATCGATGGTGTGTCTAAAACCTATTCCATGACTGGCTGGCGGGTTGGTTGGGTTATCGGCAGTGACAGTTTTATTAATCAGGTGGCGCGACTGCAAAGTCATATGGCGTCTAACGTTAATAATGCCGCACAGGCTGCAGCCGCAGCTGCCCTAGAAGCTGAGCAAACCGCTGCGGATAATATGCTTGAGGCATTCGCTAGGCGTCGAGAAATAATAGTGCGTGAACTGGGAGAAATTCCAGGTATTGAAGTAGCTGTCCCTGAGGGTGCCTTTTATGTTTTCTCGGAAGTCACTGAGTTCTGTCGGGCCCATGGGTTGGCTTCCAGCCAAGAACTAGCTTTGCGGTTACTGGAAGAAGTGGGGGTTGCGACGGTACCTGGTGAAGCATTCGGGGTATCGGGCTTCTTGCGGTTTAGTTACGCTTTGTCAGACGACGACATTATTGAAGGCATGCGCAGGATCAAGGAGTTGGGTGCCGAGTAAAAACACCTAAGCGGCGGAAAATACTGGTGTTTTCCGTCGCTTAGGTGGGGCGATCATACCTACTTTTTTTAAAATGCCTGCGGTTTTCCCTGCAGTTCTGCCACGGTATTCATGACCTTTTTACGGCTCCAGCAGACGAACTGCACGGTCTCGCCTGAGGTGGTGTGCACGTTCAACAATGCAGCTAAACCCCGCTGTTTGCTGTCAAGGCTTTTAATATTCTGGATAGGAATCCGAATGAAGTTTTCGGGATTCTCCAAGTTAAATGCGTGCGGATGGTGGTAGAGCTCATCTCTAGTGACATGCAGGTGGCCGCCGAGGGAGATGCGCCCATAGATTCCGGTGATAATCTGCGTGGGTAAGTAGGCGAGTACTTTTTCCATCGGTTTTTCTGGTTTGACTAAATGTCCAGCTGCGACTCGAAGAAGTACTTGATCGGATGCGGAATTATCCATTTCTGGCTCCCTTGAATATAGACATCTTTCTTCAAGGGTATTAGATAAATAGGTATAAATGTTGCTTTTCGACGCAGTTAGCAGCAGGAGGCGTCGAAAAGCGTTATGGCTACTTAGCTGCTTCGGAAACCAACCTGGAAATGTGTAGCCCTAAATATGCCACTTCATCTGCGGTGACCGGCTCACCTAGGCGCAATTCCAGAACCGAGGCCAGTTTGGTGGCACAGTTTAAAGATTCTGGGTGGGTAAGTTCCAAGCTATCGCGCAGTATGGACGCCCCGTCATTGATCTGGCGGTTTCCGGTGGCTCGGACGAAGAAATAACGCAGGTGCGTGATAAATCGTGCGGCGCTCAGGGAGTGTGGATCAACGGTAATATCGAAACTAGCTGCAATGATCTGGAAAATTTGATTAAACACTCCGGTCATGCGGTAGGTTTCGGTGAGATCGCCGGTCATGAAACCGGCATTAACCAGGTGCAGCGCTACCGCAATGCTTTCGTCTTGGGGGAGGGACAGCCCAAGTTGTTGATTTACTAAAGCTAGGATGCGTTGCGCCGCAGCATATTCGGTGGCATACAGGTTGATAACCTCAGCCGCCAGCGGATGGGGAGTGGCAGCATCGCCGCGTTCGTGTCTCAGTTGTGCCACTTGGAAGTGGTCGGCAAGCGCCACCACCGACGCGGATCCCAAGGAGACCTTAAGATGAGCGGCTTCGGTCTGAAGGGCATCTGCGACCGCGGTGAGGTAGGCAGGATCTAGTTCTGCCAGCTGGGCGGCCAGCACATCTGGGTCGCGATCAGCCTCGGGGACAAAGGTGCGAACAACCTTGGTGGTGTCGACAAGCTGACCAGGTTTGCGTTGAAAACCCACACCCCAGCCGGTGACGATCACTTCCTTATTGGCATTAGTGACAGCCAGCACCACATTATTATTAAGAACCTGCACTACCTTCATTTTTACCGTTTCAGTGACTCACCATTGCTAGCAATAACGTCCTGGTACCAGGCAAAAGACTGCTTACGGTACCGATCTAGCGAGCCTGTGCCGTCATCATTACGGTCCACATAAATGAAGCCGTAGCGTTTCGAAAGCTGTGCCGTGGAAGCCGAAACACAATCAATGCAACCCCATGTGGTGTAACCGAGTACGTCAACGCCATCTTTGATTGCTTCCTCGACCTGCACCAAGTGGTCGTTCAGATAGGAAATCCGGTAATCATCTTCCACCGTGGGGCCGTCAGGGCCGGTAACGAGTACGTCTTTGGCCCCGAGTCCGTTTTCCACAATAAACAGTGGCTTCTGCCAGCGATCCCAGTAAGTATTGAGGATAATGCGCAGGCCTATGGGGTCAATTTGCCAGCCCCACTCGGAAGCTTCCAAAGTGGGGTTCATGACCCCACCGACAATATTGCCCTCGGTTTTTTCTCCCTCGCTTGCCGACGCACAAACCGACATGTAGTAGGAGAAGGAAACGAAATCCACAGTATGCTGTAAATCTGCGCGATCTTGGTTGGTTATGTCCAATTCGACCCCCAAATCTTTAAGGGTGCGCAGGAAATACCCTGGATAATAGCCACGGCAATGAACATCGCCGAACGCAAAGTCATTATGGCTTTCTTGAAGAGCTGTCCAAGCGTCGGCTGGGGCAGGGGTCAAAGGGTAGCGCGGTACTGCGATAATCATGCAGCCAACTTGGTTGGCGGGGTTGATCTCATGGGCAATTTTGGTCACCCGGGCAGAAGCCACTAATTCGTGGTGAATGGCCTGGTACAACACCTGCGGCCCCAGCGATTCGGGGGTTCCTTCGATACCAGAGAAAATAGGGAAGTGGAGGATGGAATTGATCTCATTGAAGGTCAGCCAGTACTTCACTTTGCCATCGAAGCGCTCAAAAAGAGTGCGGGCATATCGTTCGAAAAAGTCAATGACTTTCCGGTTGCTCCAACCACCGTACTCCCTGGTCAGCGTGAGTGGGGTTTCATAGTGGCTAATGGTTACTAGCGGCTCGATACCATGAGATAGTAATTCATCTATGACCGATTCGTAGAAGGCAAGGCCTGCTTCATTGGGTTCTTGTTCATCACCGCGCGGAAAAATCCTAGACCATGCGATGGAAAACCGGAAGGTTTTAAAACCCATCTCGGCAAACAAAGCGATGTCTTGTTTGTAGCGGTGATAGAAATCAATAGCCTCCAGTTTGAGGTTATCTTCGGTTGGTTCTGCCGTAGGTGGGGTGAGTAGCCCGTTAGGCAGTACATCTTGCACACTTAAGCCTTTGCCGCCTAAGTTATAGCCGCCTTCGATTTGGTTGGCGGCAGTGGCGCCACCCCAGAGAAATCCAGTGGGAAACATAAACAAACTCCTTGACTGTTGTGGAACTGAGTGTAGTGAAAATCGGCGTTGGTTAGACTGTTGGTTAAGCAACAGGGTTTGCTTAACCAACAGTTAGGATGCTGCCGGAATATTAAGGCTTAGTGCTGGTTCTCCTGCCACAATATCGCCAGTGGAAGCAAGCCGTTCGAACTCGCCAACTTTCGTGCTGTTCGTAACTATCACGATGGTGGTAGCTTTCAAACCGGCCTCGGTAATGCCTGGCAGGGAAACGTTGACTAGTAGCTGGCCGACATCAACGCGATCGCCTACGGAAACCTGTGGTTTAAACCCGTTGCCTGCTAGTTTCACGGTGTCAATACCAACATGCACCAAAATCTCTAATCCATTATCGCCTTTGATTCCAAAAGCGTGCCCAGATTGTGGCGCGGCGATGATGGTACCGGCAATGGGGGAGCAGATGGCACCATCAGCTGGTTCAATCGCTATAGTTTCTCCCATCGCCCCAGAGGCAAAAACTTTGTCCGCAATGTCAGCGGTGGCCACGAGGCTGCCGGAAACGGGCGCAAAAACTGTATGTGTTGCAGCTGATTGCACGGTGTTAACTGCAGTTTTCCCAGTGGCTGCTTCTTCGCTGGCAGCTTCAGCAGCTGCTTCTTCGCGCTCGATTTTGGGAAGCATGATCCAGGTTCCCATAAAGCCAATAGCCATAGCGATGATGGTGCCAATGACAAACAGGACGAAATTACCCGTACTTAAAGCAGCTGGGAAGGCCAGTAGGGAAGGGAATACAAAAGCATTAAAAGTAGAACCTGCTAGGCCAATGATGATGCCGCCAATTGCGCCACCGGCAACACCGGCATAGAACGGTACCTTTAAAGGTAGGTTTACACCGTAAATGGCAGGTTCCGTAACCCCAGCTACCAGTCCAGATACCGCTGCTGGGCCGGCTAGTTTCTTTCGCTTTTCCACTTTAGAGCGGATTGCCACTGCCAGCACTGCAGCAGCTTGTGCCAATACTGCTGCCTGCAACGGAGCCATCATGGGGCTTTCCCCAGCATTGGCAATGTCATTGAGGAAAATAGGCACAAAACCCCAGTGCAGACCGAAAATAACCAGCACCTGCCAGAATGCTCCCAACAGCCCGCCTGCCAACCACGGGGCAATGGCAAAAATCCATGACACGGCAGCGGAAATACCTTGTGCCAAGTACATTGTTGCAGGTCCAATGGTGAGCAACACCAGCGGCACCATAACCAGTAGCACGATAACTGGGGTCATGAAATTACGGATTGCCGCAGGTAACATCCGCTCGCAGAAGCGTTGAACATATCCAGCTAACCAGATAGTTACGATCGCGGGAATGACTGAAGAAGTGTAATTCATGGGAGTAAGCGGAATGCCCAGCAAGTGCAGCGGTTCCTCCACTTCAGTGAGGGCGACAATGCTGGGGTAGACCAGTGGTGCCACGGTAGCCATAGCAATGAATTCATTGACTTTGAATTTCCGTGCCGCAGTAACCGCAAGGAAAAGCGGCAGGAAGTAGAACAGTCCATCGGCCATGGCATTAAAAACAACGTAATTGGTTGATTCCGTGCCAAACCACCCCAAAGTAACTCCCATGGATAATGCCGCTTTCACCAGCGCAATACCAGCTAATGGCCATAAAATGGGGGTGAAAATCGAGGAAATCATATCCACAAAAGCATCAAGGATATTCTTCTTTTCTCCAGAATCACTATGTGCATCATGCTTGCCTGACGAGCTGTTTTTTACATCCTTCGCCGCCATCCCCGGCAGCGCTACTAATGCGGCATAAACATTGGGGACTTCATTCCCAATAACCACTTGGTGCTGGCCGCCAGCTTTAATCACAGCAATCACACCGGTGGTATTTTCCAGTGCTTTGGTCTGAACTTTGGTGTCATCTTTAATATCGAAACGCAACCGAGTTGCGCAGTGGGAAACAGAGGTGACATTTTCCTCACCCCCCAGATGTTTGAGCACCTCGGCGCTCAACGTGGAAAAGTCGGTGGAACTGGCCATGACTCCTACTTTCTGTCACTGCCCCTGCTCTGCAGTGGTACTTTTGGTGTTTTAGAGTTGTGCCCGAAATGTAAAAAGACCCGAGAGTGCACGCCAAGTGACTCTCAGGTCTTGCCCCAGATCGGGTAACAATCCGTATGATTACTGACCATCATAGCGACACTTTTCATAGAACTAGGAAATCGTGAGTAGTGTCACTTAAAGTAAACCTGCTGGTGAAAACGTTGACTGATAGATCCCAACTGCGGTGGCAACTAGTAACACTTATAGGCACCCTAGGTGTTATCGCTGCATTGACCACGCTAAAAGCATATTTTCGGATCGGCTACCTTTGGAGACCCGAACGCCAACGAGTACGAGTGCTAGAGCTTGTGCCCTTTGATATGATCCAAAACTCCAAATCCACCTTCGCAGTGGTCTTTGAAACCGCAGGAAACATCGCCTTTTATATCCCGCTAGGAATGATGCTCGTTGTAGTGCTTGGCCACCGATACTCTGGGGGCAAACTACTAGGCCTAGCCACCCTCATCGGACTAGGCGTCAGCCTCAGTTTAGAATGCACACAGTACATTTTCGCCCTCGGGAGAACCGACATCGACGACCTGTGGTGCAACACGTTAGGCACCTTCCTAGGAGCTGGCATCGCAGTGGTCTGCGGCAAAAAATGGCACCCACTATGGACGATACTAGGGTTGATAAGTATCGTGATTTTCCTGATTCTGGTGCTTATTGGTCACCGGCTTGGCAACCCCGCCGCCATTGTTGAGTAACGCCGTGGCCGCCTGCACCTGCTGAGCAATCTGTAATGCCGGAACCGGCGCAGGACCATAGGGGGTTTGCGCAGCCAAATACGCCGCCTGCTGACAAACATGAACCGCAATCTCGCAGGCGCGAACCGGATCGTGCGGAAGCCTAGCCAACCACGCACCCAACACCCCAGCAAGCACATCACCACTACCGGGTGTTGCCGACCAAGAATGCCCCGCATCCACCGAAATAATCGGGGCATCGTTACCCAAAGCAATAAGCGTGCGCCGCCCTTTTAATAAAACAACTACTCCTAACATGGCGGCCAATTCCCGACAATCAGCCAACCGGTGGCTCGCTGGAACATTAATCGCACGAGCCAAAGCTCGAAACTCCCCATCATGCGGAGTTAATACTGTAGGAGCTTTCCGGTTTTTCACCATCTCTAATAGCTCCGGGGACTGCGCTAATAACCGCAACCCATCGGCGTCGATAAGCACCGGCGTATCGCTGGCTAAAACTAACCGCAGGTCATCACTGCTCACCCCGCCTGGGCCAACCACCCACGCATCCACTTTTCCGGCGGTAGCAACAGTAGAAACTACCACCTCCGGGGTGTGCAACAACACAAAATTCCGAACCCCGCCGCAATACCGCACCATTGCTGGTGTGGCTAGCACTGCCCCTAAAGAACACAAGATGCCCGCGCCGGGATATTGTTCACTACCTGCGACTACACCGGTGACCCCGGTGGAATATTTATGGTCAGAGGCCGCGGGCTCTAAAGATGGTGGGGCGGCAATGGTAGGTAGCGGGCGCACGGGGTGGTGCCACTGGTACTGCGAGGGCACCACTCGAAACGCCGTGACCTGCGGCGAGGGGAGATACTCCGCGATGCCAATATCTGCGACCACAACTTCGCCGCAGGCATTGGCAACAGTATGAGCCAACCGAAGCGCGCCAAAAGTAATGGTGACATCTGCGGTGACATGTACTCCTAACGCTTCGCCGGTGTCGGGGTTGATTCCGCTGGGAATGTCTACCGCCAAGACTGGTACCTGCTGCTGCGCTAGCTTTTCGACGACCGCAGCCGCCGCAGGAAACAGGCCCGCGCGGGCGCCGAGACCGATGAGGCCGTCGATAAGTAAGTCATAATGGCGATCTACCTCGGTAACAAAGCTGCCGCCCGCAGCCAGGAAGGCTGCGGTAGCTAATGGTTGGGTTTGAGAACCAAAGGCATGCACCTTATGGCCTAGTTGCAGCAAATTAGCGCCAGCGTACAAGGCATCGCCACCATTTCCCCCGGAGCCAGCTAGGAGCAATACGGTGGCATTAGGTTTGAGCATTGTTTGCGCGGCGCTGGTGACTGCTGCTGCAGCTGTACGCATAAGTCCATCTGGTTCGAGCCGTTCAGCGGCTTTAATCATCGGATTTTCGGCTGCGCGAATAATGCCAGCTGGGTAGGCGCTGAACAGAATTTCGGAATCAGAGTGCATATCAACTAAGTCTAGCTAGTGTGTTGACAGCTAGGGCAGAAGAATAGGTTGCGTCCTTCGAAAAGAATCTCCTGGATGGGAGTATCGCAGATATAGCACGGTTGCCCAGTGCGTCGGTAGACATAGACCTCACCGCCATGATCGTCTTTACGAGGTTCGCGTCCCATGGCGGCAGGCGTGTGTTCCGGCCGGACGGTATCAATCTTTCCTACCGCTACTCCCTCGCGCATCAGTACCACCAGATCCTGCCAGATTTCATCAAAATTATCTATATCCCTACCTGGAGTAAATGGGTTAATGCCTAGGCGAAACAGAGTTTCCGCGCGGTAAATATTACCTACCCCGGCGAAGAGCTTTTGATCCATTAACAGGGAAGCAATTGGTCGCTGTGATTTTGATACCTTGGTTTTAATTCTTTTCGGATCGGCATCGGGGTGCAGCGGGTCTGCCCCTAGCTTGTTAACTACTGATAATCGATCTTTTTCGGTAATCAACCGGCACCATTGCGGCCCTCTGAGATGAGCGGCGATGGTATCAGTTGCAATGCGCAGTCGGATTTCGCCTTTAGCTGTCGCAGGGTCTTCGAGTCGCAGTGTTCCGATGAGGCCTAGATGGATGTGCACGATATTTTCGTCATGAGGGGCATCAAAGTGGAGAAACAGGTGTTTTCCTACTGCCTCGGCTTGAATGAGCTCAGCGCCTTGTAGTTGTTCGGTTTCAACACTAAATCGTCCTTGGGGAGAAGTCAGCTCAAGCACATGATTGCTAAACGCAGCATTCAATTCATTGGCAAGACGATGTATGACATGACCTTCAGGCATGGAAGACAAGTGTACTAGCATCAGTTGGGGTAATTGACCACTACTGTGTCTTAATTCACAAGTTGTGACCAGGTTTTAATCAATAATCCTACTTATAAATTTTATTAAAGTGCTATTCCGTTATTTTCGCCTTAAGCGTTTTTATATAAGAAATGCTATCAAGGGAAAAATAATAACCGGAACACCGAAAGTGCTATTGCTATTATAGGGCTTTAATGCCTATTTAGCGGTATTAGTTTTGATTAAGGGCTATTCTTGTTGGGCTTATAGGCAGAGTAGTGGTGTAGTTTAAGTGCGTTCCATTAAATTGTGACTTAGTTGGAATTGGTGGCTTTGTTTAACGTATGCCACAGGAGGGCTCAGTTAGGCTACTGGCAAATTTTCAGCATTTACTTAGATTTAGTTTGCATTTTTCTGTGGTTCGGAATAGCCTTTTATTATCTGCCGAATTGACCACCGTTTTCCATTGATATAATCATTTAATGGATCTGTCGGGTCGGCAAAAGTCCTAATCATTTCCCCACAATAACCGGGTGAAAAATAATAAAGCGAAGTTGATATTGTTTAGCGTATTGACATCGTCCCCAACTGAGCTTCAATACCGAGGAGAGGAATACCCATGTCCGAAACCCACGCTGGCGCCCCGGGTGTGACGCTGCAACGACTGCCTCTCGGCGTGTTCGTGGGAATGACCGCAGTATCACTGGTGGGAATGATCTTTGTCTGGGCCTGGTATGCCATCACGGATGCAAAATCACTGATTGCCTACTTCACCGGCCTATTTCTGCTGATCGCGGTCGCATTGGTTTTGCTGCTGCAAGGTAGAGCCTGGCAAATGGTTGTCAATATGGCGCCTACCGCGCTTTTGATGATTATTTTCCCCATCATCTTGGATACCTTGGGTCAACAAACCTATATGGTGCTGATGGTGGCAATCACTGTGCCGTGGGCGTCCAGTGCGGCGGTCATGCCGGTCTATGCTCCGTTGGTAGAGCAATCACGCACCGACAAAGCTGGCTTATGCTTCGCATTTTGTAGGATCTGGCCGATTGTAACTGCGCTCTCGCTGCTGCCATTAGCCTTCTTCACTATCGTGATGTATGCCCTTACGGGCAACTGGAGCTTAGAACAGATCGGACTTTATGTTGCGGGTCTGATGTCTAACTTGATTTTCGCCCACTCCTTAGTGCCGGCTCAAGAAACCAAGCGTTATACCTTCGTATTCGCAGGTTGGGTGTTCTATGCGGTTGGTCTGCTGTTGCTGCCCAACCTGTGGTTTGTCACTCCGCTATTGGGCGTGATTCCACAGTTAGTCCTCATGGGCTCTGGGCTAAAGGGTCTGTTTAAGCCCATGGGTATTGAATTGAAAACTGCCTTGGCGCAAACTGGCTATGGTTTTCTCACTGGTTCAGTACTGTGGGCGGATAAATTCTTCCTCATCGCTCTTCATCCGCAAGATGTTGACGTGCTCATGGTCTACGTTGCCCTAGTGCCGATCGTTGCGGCGTTGGCGGTGTACTACACCAGCCAGTACCCAGTACTGCAAAACAGCTTCCAGCGTCTCATTAAAGGCGTGAATGAGACTCCGCTAAACCAACTGAATAACGATATTGCTGCGGCTCGGGTCTCCTTGGTGCGCTCTGCGGTAGGTACCGTAAGTGTTGCTACCTTCACCGGTCTCGGCATCCTATTAATGAGCCCGTGGTTCGGCATTCACCACAATATTCTCAGCTTGCTGCTGTTTGTGCTGCCACCAATCCTCTTGTTCTTCTTCCTGGGTGTTATGCAGCTGACCCAAATGCAAAACTTCCGCCAAGCGGCATTATGCACCGGTGGCTATGCCTCTTTTGTGGCAATCGCATTTATTTTCAGTAGTCTGCTACCTATGGACTCTTTCGTTGCTCAAGCTATCGGACTATCGGTGACCATGATGGCCGCCATTGGCTTCTCGGTGCTCGCCATCTTGAGAATCCGAGCAGGCGTAGCAGATGCACCTTATGAACTATTCTGGCAGAAGGCGGTGGCTTGGTGAGTAACGCTGTTGTCCGGTTTCCCGGTGACAATATCGAACTGGAAGAAGTTGATGTTGCCATTGTCATGGAGTCAACCTACCCCTTCCTTAAGGGCGGGGTATCTGCAGTGGTGCATGACATTATCACGCACAACCCAGATTTAACCTTCGGTATCTTGCATATTGCATGGGACTCCAAAGCTCCCGCTAAAGACCTCTATGGCATGCCTGATAACGTCAAATGGGTCGATATGATGTACCTCTCGTTGGAAGAGACCATTGACGAATTTAAAAAAGCAATCGAGGACCCAGTAGATTCCCTTAAAGTCGCTCGGGTGATTCACGCCCTAGAGCAAACTATGGCTGGGAATCATCAGCCAATGATGGATCTTTATCGTGAGGCCATCAACCCACAGACACGCACATGGCGCATGTGGTCGGTGATTACCCACCACGATTTCATGGATGCGGCAGTACGGGCAGCTGGCGATGTTGATGACATCACCTTAGGTGAACTGTTCTGGTTGGTTCGAGACTTCTTCTCCTTGGCTTTTACCCTGCTAGAGCGGATCAACCCACCAGCGAAGGTCTATCATGCGCATACCACTGGGTACGCCTCGCTGGTAGCGGCAACGGCGGCCATTCAAAATGACGGCAAGTTCTTCTTAACTGAACACAATCTCTATGTTCGGGATACTGTTAACTTCCTGCTCAACCGAGATATGAACCTGCCGATCACCATGAACTCCCACCGGGAGCTGCCTAACAACACTTTCGACCGGTTCTGGACCAGGTGGTGGGTAGAGCTGGGGGCCCTGCTGTACATGGAAGCGGCACACATTACCTACCTGTATCCGCAGGCCATTATTGAGGCTCAGGACCTTGCCGGCGACCGCTCAAAATCAGAAATTCTACCTAATGGTATTGTTTGGGAGGATTTCGAATACCCCCGCAAACGGCGTCGAGAAGCAAATGCCACCTTACGTACCGACGGTGTGTGGCGGCTTGCCTGCATTGCGCGCGTGGTGCCCATTAAAGGCATTATCGAACTCATTGACTCAGTGAAAATCTTGGTCGATCGCGGCTACACCAATATTAAGGTGGACGTGCTTGGCCCCACCGAGCACATGCCGCAGTACTACCAACGCTGCCTGAAGCACATTGCGGAACTTGGCTTGGAAGACCAGGTGGTGCTGCGCGGTACTGTCAACGTGCGTGACGTATTACATGACTACGATGCGCTGGTACTTTCCAGCTTTAACGAGGGGCAGCCCATCGTGGTTTTAGAATCTATGGTGATAGGTTTGCCAGTTTTAGGTACCCTAGTGGGTGGTATGGATCAGCTAGTCACCGACGTTCTAGAAGAAGACGAGACAGGGCAACAGATCGGGCCCTGCGGTCAGCTAGTAGAGCCCGGTGATAGTGAAGGCTTAGCCGAGATGATGATCCAGCTAACCCAGAACCTTGATACCTATATGCAATGGCATCAAAATTCACTGGCCCGCATCAAAACTATATTCTTGATGCCGCAAGTCATGGCCAGGTATAACGCCATTTATCGACGCCTCGGTGCAGGCAAAGGTGGTGCGCGCACCGCCGACCTCGGCCGCGGACCAGACGATATTCAGGTAGGAGGCTGGGAGAAATTCCCACGGCAGAAAGACATAACTTACTACGCAGGAGGTGTCGGTTATCACCGAGTCTAAAGCTCGCCCCAGGCTGGCATGGGTACGCTACGGAAACCCCCTTTCCGGTTGGCAAATCAAAAAAGCTGCCGGAAAGTTCCGTGCAGCAATCCTCCAACCTTGGGAACTAGAAGCCGCGGAAAAACTCAAAGCGGCCGATCCCAACGTGACTGTGCTGGCCTATAAGTGCCTCTCCTCGATCAGAGACTACGAACCAGGACCCATATATTCCTCCGGCATTAGCCCTGCCACTGCTGAAAGACTCGGCACAGCCGCTGATGTTCCCGTATGGAAAGGCTACAACGGTCATATCCAGCAACGGGTCTGGGAACCGGAATACCAGCAAGCTTGGGTCGAAGAAGTCTGCGCAGAGATCATCCCCGGCCCGTTCGATGGAGTCATGGCCGATAATGACGTCTACGAAGACTATTATGACCACGGCCTTGACATGGAAAAAACCCGCGCTGCTTTAGGGCAACTAGTCACTACCGCTGGTAACGCACTAAATGCTGCAGGTAAACTGCTGGTACCCAATATTGCGGAATCGCGCAGAGAACCCGGTCGGTGGAATAAACACTCCAACTACGGCGGTGGTTTTGAAGAATGCTGGCTGGGTTGGGGTTCGGCTGGTGAAGGATGGCTTTCGCCAGAAACCTGCCTAGAACAAGTCGCGGAAATGAGCAATGATCGTCTGATTATTGCCCGAGTGCCGGGTTCGACTAGAAACTACAACCACCACTTGTCTTTCGCACTTGCTGCGGCATGGGTGTTCCTGCCAACCCACGATGTGGCTGTCACGGCAACCGGACACGACCAATACAACGGCGTTCCGCTTATCGACGACATTGACCTAGGCGAACCAACCAGTGACATCATTCGCGAGGGCGATTCCTTCCGGAGGGAATTTAGCGCCGGTCAAGCCATGGTGAACCTAGGTACTGAGGTTGATGCGTTTGGATTAGCACCGCATTCCGGCCAGATCTTGGTGGCTTAAAAAGATAAGCGTCGAAAAGCTACTATTTTCTGCTTTGGTTGGGCCTGGGCGTGATAAATTTCTATGCATAGTTTCTTAGATGCTTAAACCAGCGAACAGGGGCGTTATTTCGCCCTCCCAACCAAAGGAGATGGTCTATCGTGGCTTGGAAATTAACAGAGATTTTTAGCGAAATAGGCAGCTGGGAAGACGGCTATGAGCTGTATGAGTGGGCAGTAAAGGCGCAGGAAAATAACCAAGAGCCGATTCTGTTAGACGGCTTATATCAGCTTTTCCTACGGCCAGGACCGGTAACCTCTGAGGAAGCGGAAGAATGTATAGCTGCGTTCACTAAGCAGGGGGAACAGTTGGATGCCCCTGCGTTTTTCGTCAACATGTGTGCCAGCGCCAGGGCGGTGTTTTTTATAGATAACGATGGTGATCATATCTCCGAACAGCAGAAAGAGCGGATGCAGCAGCTCTATGACTATCTAGTGGAATCGGATGCGCCGGTATCCGCCTACGGCATGCAGCTGATTGCATTTTGGACTGCTAATGAAGCGCGCCTGAAATATATGCGCAAGACCATCTGGTTACGGGAATTCCTGCGGGATAACCCTAGCCTCAAAGACACTGACCCAGCTGTGTGGGTGGCCATCGCGAGAGCCATTGTGGATATGAATTATCCACTGCCCACCGACGATCCAGATTTTATCGAGCGCGGCAGCTTGATTTCCGGAATATTTGCCAGTTGCGCCCGCTACGGCTGGATCCGGCCATGTGAGCAGACTATTTACCAAGTATTAGAAAATATCGTGGAATACAGTGATGGGCCGTTGTTTGCCATGAGTATGCCTATTTACCAAGAGCATTTTGACTGGATTTCCTCTGTATGTGAGCAGGTAGAAAACTCTGATACCGACATGGAGGGGATAGTATCCCTATGGCATGTCGCGGTGGATATGCATGGCAAACCCGCCAGCTGACCTCGTGGTTTCTTGGTGCTGGTAGTGGTTTCCTATAGGGAAATGATAATGCTATACCAAACCTAGAGTACGCTTATCACCGTGACCATTGAAAAGATTCTTCTTTACTACAAGTTTACCCCCATATCCGACCCGAAAGCTGTCATGCTATGGCAGCGGGAGCTCTGTGAACTGCTGGGATTAAAAGGTAGGATCCTGATATCAGAGCATGGTATCAACGGCACAGTCGGTGGCGATATGGAGGCGTGTAAGCGATATATTCGAAAATTCCGGGAGTATCCAGGATTTAAGAAAACATCGTTTAAATGGTCAGATGGTAGCGCATCGGATTTCCCGAAGCTTTCTGTAAAAGTACGAGACGAGATCGTAGCTTTCGGCGCACCAGGCGAACTTAAAGTTGATAGTAAAGGCGTCATTGGTGGCGGTGTGCACCTGAAACCGGAACAGGTCCACGAGTTGGTGGCTGATCGTGGGGAAGACGTGGTGTTTTTTGACGGCCGTAATGCCATGGAGGCACAGATCGGTAAATTCAAAAACGCGGTTGTGCCTGACGTGCGTACCACACATGATTTCATCAGGGAACTAGAGTCCGGGAAATACGATTGGATGAAAGATAAGCCCGTGATTTCCTACTGCACCGGTGGGATTCGCTGTGAGATTCTTTCTGCCTTGATGATTAACCGTGGTTTCCAAGAGGTCTATCAGATTGATGGTGGCATCGTGCGCTACGGCGAGAAATTCGGCAATGATGGACTGTGGGAAGGCTCGCTGTACGTTTTTGATAAACGCATGCACATGGAGTTTGGCGGTGGTGTTACCGACCCTGGTTTTGTCCAACTTGGTCACTGCAAATGCGGCAAACCCACCAATAAATTTGAGCATTGCATCAATGAAGACAATTGCCGTGATCTGGTACTGATGTGCCCTGATTGCTATGCGGATCCGCGTACCCGCCACTGTGGTCGGGAGGAATGCGAGCAGGTTGCTCTAGCTAGTGTCCCACAATAGACATTTGAAACACAGTGGTCATCCACAACATACAAAACGGTACGAGGAACCAGAAGGTGCCCATCCAAGGACTCCACCGAGTGTAGTTTAAGTACTTTTTGTACATGATGATCCCACACCCCAATAACCCAATAACCGGAACGGCGCTGGTGGCCAGCGGCCACCAGATTTCGGCACTGCGGGAACAAATCCATGTGGCTTGGCCTGATTCACACAGCGGTCCGCCTAGGCTGCGTGCCAGTGCTGCCAACAACAGTGCCACAATTCCAGTTAACAGTGGGGTGGCCAGTGCCCACGCTATGGCTTGGCGAGTGGAGCGTCGATTAGCGAGAGCTTCTACCAGCGGATCGGGTTGGTTGGCTAAATCCTCAAAGGATTGCGGCGCGGGTCGAAACCGATTGGGATAATCGGCATCGGATTGTAGATCATTCTCGGGGTGTTCCATACTACACAACAATGTACCGGTTTAATGCCGTGCTGCGGGAATCATGAGGACAGGGACTTTAATAAAGGGAAGAATCTGTGATGTTTGGGAGCCGATAAATACCCGTTCGAGGGTACCTTGGGGGACTGAACCAAAACACATGAGGTCTCCCTTTTTCCATTTCAATGCCTTAAGAGCAGATTCCCAGCCGGAACCGGAACCGATCTCGGTAGTAACCGCAACATGGGGAAAAGCCGAGTGGACTTCATCGTGGAACCGATCCAATTCTGCCAACGCAGTTTCATACCACTGGTGGCTGAACTGGTCAAAGTCGTGAAAACCATGCGGAGACAACGCGATAATGCGGACCGGAATGGCCCAATCGGCGGCCAAGGAGGCGGCATGGTGCAAAGCTGCGGAATCAGAATCTTCTCCCATGAGCGTGAAGCTAATCCTGGTGATACCCCGTTTGGCAAGCTTGGGAGCACGAGGTGCCAATAATAGGGGTTGTGGGGAAGAATGCAGCAATGAATCTGCGGTGCTACCAGCAAGGAAACGTCGTTTAGGTGCCGCGGCCTTGGAACCAACAATGACGAGGTCGGCGCGGAAATCTTGTGCAGCTTGGGTTAGTGCTGTGGCTTCTGATTCTGCTTCTATAACCACCGCAACTTTTTTGTCGAGCGACTCGGGAGCAACGTGGAGTGTTGACAAGTGGGCGGTGACGGTCTCGGTGTAATTTTTGGTTTGCTGCTTATGCCATTTTTTAGACATGGGCGGGGCGGGCCACGTACGCACGGTGGTGGCCACGCAACGCACCGTAGTAGGGGTTGTGCGTTCTAGCCAGGCAGCAACCTCCAAAGCTTCTAGATTATTGCTGTCGGGTCGCCAAGCAATGAGCACTCGAAGCTTTGGTGCGGGAATGGAATCAGGCATCGTAAAGACATATTACTTCACGTCATCTTGATGCATAAGTTCTGCGGTATAACATTCAGACAGTTCGTTGATAAGGTCAATCAGCTGCTGTGCATCGGTGGCGAGCTCTTCGGGAAGCGTGGCTAGCATTTGTGCCAGGTAATTAGTCCGTTCGGTGCCCACCCGTTCTAGCTCGGCACGGCCAAATTCCGTCAGCTGGACTTTTACGCCACGGCGATCAGATTCTTCTCGTATGCGCTCGACCATGCCGCGTTCTTCTAGCTGATGTAGTGCGTTAGAAGCGGTGGGCATCCGAATGCCTTCAGTTTTGGCAATCGTGCTGATACGAGATGGCCCAGATTCGGCCAACCCGCCCAAGATAGTTAACTGCGGACCGGTGAGGTCCGAGGTTTCTGCGATGCGGAAGTAAAGAACGTATAAACGTGTAAGTGCTGGGCGTATTTGTTTGGCTAATTCCCAAGCTGCCTGTTCATTCATGGAGCGTATTCTATCTGTTCGGTTCGGAAAAAATGACATTCATTGCCGATATAGCAAAAGTGAGTTGATTCTCACAGTGCAAAAGCAGCAACTGGAAAAAGCCGAAAATGGATAACAACTAAATCCCTTTGCTGAGCAATACATCGATAAGAACCGAGGCATTGTTACAAAACTGCACATGTGAGTACTACTTTTCGACGCCCCCGTTCCTAGGTTTCAGGTGAGAACAAAGGTGGGGGCGACAGGGGCAAGCATTGCGGTTACTATTGGGGAATGGTCGAATTCCACGGTTCTGTTTCTCATCGACTGTCACGAAACCGGACTTTGGCAAAATGGCGCGCGGGGTTAATAGAAACGGCAGCTATCTGCGATGCGGATTTCTTGCTCTTGTCTGCGGCACAGTTTCACGGCAGCGTCACCACCTCCGCCTGCCCAGTATGCGAAGCCGAAGGGCTGCGACAGGTGTTGTGGGTTTATGGCGATCAACTTGGTAGAATCTCAGGCAGTGCTCGATCTGAGGCAGAGATCGAGGCATTAACGGAGCAAGGTCGAGAATTTACTGTCCACACTGTTGAGGTGTGTCTCGAATGTAACTGGAACTACCTGCTACAAACGACTATCGCAGCTGCTTCCCCAATCTAAGGTAGGGCTGCGCAGGGGAGTGAATCACTTTCGGGCTCAACACGCTACAATTTGCCTGAAGAGAAAATTAACCCTACGGGGTTATGTTGTACAGCCTTTTTTGAGGAAGATTTTTAAGTGGCACAGACAAATAACCAAAGTAGTGGGAAGACGTCTCAATCGTCTTCCTCAGGCGCTACTAAGGCCAAGCGGCCGCGTCGTGTTGTTATTCGGAATACGATTATTTCCGTGACGGTGGCAGTGCTTGCTGCACCCTTCCTGATTTTCGGCGTGGCTTATGTGGCTACCGACGTGCCTGAACCAGACGAATTAGCAACCAAGCAGATTGCACAAATCTTCGCTTCTGACTCCACCACGGAACTAGCACGTATCGTACCACCAGAGGGTAACCGTAAATCGGTTCCTTTGGACCAGATTCCTGAAGTGACTCGTTATGCAGTGCTCGCGGCCGAGGACCGCCAGTTCTACACCAATAACGGGTTTTCCTTTACTGGTTTTGGCCGAGCTATCTTGGGGCAATTAACGGGTAATTCCTCAGCCGGTGGTGGCTCGACTATTACTCAGCAGTATGTGAAGAACATGGTGGTGGGTAATGACTATTCCTACAAGCGCAAAGCTAAGGAATTGGTTTATTCCGTAAAGATGGCAAATGAATGGTCTAAAGAGGAAGTGCTGCAGGCTTATCTCAATACCATTTATTTCGGACGTAACGCCTATGGAATTGATGCAGCAGCCAAAGCCTATTTTGGTGTGGAAGCCCAGCAACTTGATGCCGCACAATCGGCAGTATTGGCCGCCTCCATTCAGCGCCCCAGCGAACTTGATCCATGGAACAACCCAGAAGAGGCTCTAGAACGGTGGAATTATGTGCTGGACGGCATGGTAACTGAAGGTTGGCTCGATGCCAATGAGCGCGCTAACCTCAGCTACCCAGAAACCACTGACCCCGCTTTAAACGAGGCTTATACCGAAGCAACCGGCCCTAATGGTTTGATTAAAAACCAGGTAATGGCAGAGCTGGCAACCGTGGGTATCTCTGAAGATGACGTGCAAACCAAGGGGCTGCGCATCACCACCACCATTGATATGCAGGCGCAAAACGCCACCATTGAAACAGTGCGGCAAAACCTTGAAGGTCAGCGCGATAACATTCGCACGGCCACGGTTTCCATCGAGCCAACCACAGGCGCGGTGCGGGCCTATTACGGCGGTGAGGATGCTACTGGTTGGGATTATGCGAATGCGCCGCTGCAAACGGGATCGACATTTAAAATCTTCGGCGTTGCCGCTGCAGTACAGCAAGGTATTCCTACTACTCAAATGATCTCGACTGCTCCATTCCAACTGCCTGGCGGAATTACGGTACCAGGTAGTGGTTGTAATGGCGCGTGTACCGTGGCAGAAGCTTTGAAGCAGTCATTGAATACGCCATTTTTACGTCTGCAAGATGAACTAGCTCATACCAGCCAAGACACCGCCGATATGGCTCATGCTCTAGGTATAGCAGAGTCATTGCCGGGGATCGAACATACGCTTACCGAAAACGGCGAGCAGCCCTTCGAAGGCATCATCCTAGGTCAATACCTGTCACGCCCCATGGACATGGCTCAAGCCCTGTCTACCTTGGCTAATGAAGGTGTCTACCACAAGGCGCACTTCGTGCAAAAGGTAGAAACCTCGCAAGGCGAAGTTTTGTATCAGCGCGGCGAAGACCAAGGTGAGCGTCGAGTAGCGGCTAACGTTGCCAGCACCGTTATTAATGCAATGTTGCCAATTGCTAACTGGTCCGGCTACAACGACCTAGCTGGTGGACGTCAATCTGCCGCTAAGACTGGTACCACTCAGTTGGGTGATACTGGGATGAACAAGGATGCTTGGATGATCGGGGCCACACCACAACTGGCCACCGCAGTGTGGGTAGGCACTGACGACAACACTGCGTTGCTTAACCAATGGGGCGGCAGCATGTATGGTGCGAGCTTGCCTGCGACCATCTGGAAAGGCATCCAAGACGGAGCGCTGCAAGGGCAAGAGAATCTGCAGTTCCCCACACCAGAACCGCTGGGCTTTAACAAGGGACGCGGAACCATTGGTCCTGTGATTACTCAAGCCCCAACCCCTTCTACTGAAGCGCCGCAAGAAGAGCAACCCGCTCCGGTGGATCCGTTCCAGATTCCATTGCCAGCGAATCCCGTGCCAGATGGTATGCAATTTTTAGAAGACTTAGGGGTACCAGCTAACTGGATGCCTAGGTAACAATGATATTTAAGACCACCAGATTTCTCGGTGGTCTTAATTTATGTAACGAGCAATGAGGGAGTTGTTGTGAGCGGATTGATGCTGCTGACCATAGGCAGCGTTTTTCTTGGATTTTTGTTCTTCGGTGGGGCATTTGCCAGCTATATGTATAAAAAACCACCAAAGCTTGTGTGGAGCCTGTTTGTAGTATCGATACTGTTAATAACGGTGATTCCCGTCGTAATCGCGGTGGGCGCGGGAACTAGTCCCTAGGTTTAACCTCTAAAGCTGGCACGGAGTAAAAACTGTGCCAGCTTTGGTGTTAGGCTAGTTGGTCATAGGGAAGGATCGTTGTTATTCCTAGGAAGTATTTTGATGCTTGGCGTCGGACTGTGATTGGTGCTGGGGGATGGCGCAGAATTCCTTGCAAACGGACGTTAATCTGTGTTGATTCGGTGTCCAACTAGTCAAGGGTAACCCTAGTTTTGGTAATTATCAGAGAATGCTTGGAAGTTGAAAGAAGGGATTGATGTGTAGCTATTGTGAATAGGAGTCCATGTTACCCCCATATTTTGAGATTTTTCTGTGTTTTTCAATTTAGCTCTTCCAAAGCTTTTGTAGGAATGATATAGATTGATGTTAGTTAGTTGCATATTTGGATGGCTTTGGGATGATGTATAGACTTAGTCCGTTAGATTTTTTTGAAAGTTACCGGCAACCTCATTTTCATATCGGGGGGTGAGCCTTCGGCGATCAGGGAAGTTTCGGAAGACTGGCAAGATTTTTGCAGAAACAGCAGATCATGTAGCGTCAAACATGCGTAGTAGTGATAACTGTCAGTATGAAGGTTCCGAGGCCGAGGCTTTTCATGCGCGTTTATATGATTTCGGGCCCAGTCGTATAGATGTCATAAAGGCCGCTCATGAAGGTGCATCTTCTGCTATTAGTTCTTATTCAGACCATCTTCAGTACGCCTTATCCCAGATGGGTGATCTTGTTATTGAGGGAAATACTGACCACACAGCAGTCAACGTTGCAGTACAAAATTATAATCCAACATTGGACACGTTGGAGCTTGCTGCTGCGACCGGTAATACAGTTGTGGCAGCAGTGCTTCAGTCCAAGCTTGCATCAGATTTCACTGCATATGAAATCGCTTTTGGCAAATGGGAATCAGATCTACAACGAGCATCAACAATAAAAACCGAGTTTGGAACCAATGTTGATTCGGTTATAGCCGAAATCGACGGTCTTGATGCTCCAGTTAGTTTTAGTAGTCCGCCCAAACCTAGCGGCATGAGTAGTTATCTGCATGTTCATATCGGGTCCTTGGAACATCTTGGCCAGCAATTGCAGGTATTAGCTGAAAAGGCCAACGAAGCATTAGCACTTTTGAGACCGCTCGTTGGGCAAGACGACATTCATGGTGCCAAGATGGCATCAGCTGTCGATACGCTCATAGCCGAATGGGAAACTACACTTACTGAATTCGTAAATTTCGTGCGAAACCTTGGGATTACAGGCGTTAATGTAGCCGATATGTATAGAACATTAGACATGGAAAGTGCAGCGACGCTAGAAAAACTCAATCAACAACTCAAAGCACTTAATTGGCCGACTCTAGATGAAGATGATATCGCTTTAGTCCAAAGCATAATCCGAGCCGCTGATCAATCAAAAACGCCACCATCTACTAAGAGTTTACTACCTGGAATTGATGTAACACAAGAAGAAACAGCTACAAAATTTAACCCTTATGGTGTCTGCCATGTCGGTGCGAATGGACACTTAGTTACCCGGGGGCGTAACGGAGAAATTATCGAAGTTAAAGGGGAGAAAGGTTCATATATCAGGAAAAACCCTGATGGCTCCCAAACAGTAGTCTCGGAAACTACCGAGACTACCTACTATCCCGTTGCGCCTAAAAATAGTACGAAGTCCGATCAACCACTAACTATGATCCGTGACAAGAAAACGGGAGCAGTCTCTAACGAATTTATCCGCGCTGACGGTTCAGTTTATACCCAAAATATCAAAAATCCCCCACCTGCTAACGGACCTGCAGGATTTACACCAAAACCAATTGACATGGTCAATTAAGAAAACATGGTGGCACACGTCACTAATCATACTCGTGCTGATGGAACAACCACCTCACTGATCTATCATCGCGATACGCAAACTGCTGATGTCATCAACCATAATGGCCTGTCAACCATGCACGTAAACCCACACACCGATGAAATCCTCCACCTAGGCACCAAAGACTACCCAGCCCAAGGCCCGATAAGCGGAAGATTCTACAACCTCCGCAGCAACGAAATACAAATGCATCCCACATATATGCCACCACCAGAATCAAACTCAGGATGGGTTAATTTTGGGCTAACCCCTAAACTTATTGGAGATGGATCAGGAGGATTACAATCTGTACATGATCCAGAGAGCAACTGGATAATGAGAGAAACAGGCATAGGCAAATGGGGTAAGCATTCTGAAGTTAAGCCTTTGATTCCAGTGGATGTCAAATACTTGAACCCAGCATTAGAGATAGGAAAAGGTGTAGGATTCGTCAACGATGCATATTCACTTGTGGAAGGTTATACTGAGTTGCACAGAAGCGGAAATCCCAACAAATTTGTATCAGCTGCAGGAGGTGCTGTGGGAGGTAATATTGGCACCCTAGGCGGTGCCGCACTTGGTACACTAATATGGCCTGGTCCGGGAACTGTGGCCGGTGCAATTTTTGTTGGCTACGAAGGAGGCAAGATCGGCGAAGAATTCGGAAGACAACTAGTATCCGCTCACTACGGACGCAATAAAGACTATTTTTGGAACATAGTAAACTGACACAATTTCAATTAACTTGTGGAATTGTCCTTGTTTGATGGACGCTGCTTAAGTTCTAGTGCTTGTGGCTTGCATTCTGTAGGTGTGTCGAAACTGAGGGTTTTATGTGAGGTGTTGGAGTGGGCTGTTTTTAGGATCGGATGGTTTGGGGTTGTCTGCAACTTGCGGACAACCTCCTACTTTCTGTGATTTTCTTGTTTCCTTTGTACCCGTCGTTGACGTTTTATTTCTTTTAGTTTCTTTTCGTATCTTAAATACGATGGAAGGTTTTTAAGTGAAGGAAAAGCATAGGGGTTGTTGCGGGAAGGAATAAGGTAAGCTGCTATATTTATTGATATTATTAACAAGGGCATTTCACCTCGATAATGAACTATTGACTGCGTGGAAAAATAAATCACCAACCCAAGTGTAATACCCAATAGCATGCTTTTCAGCATCCAGATATTGTACTTCCATTCGGGATAAATGTGATCCTTTAAGGGGGGTGCTTTTTTGGGGTAAAAGCTTGTAAAAAACGGTATCGCTGGACAAAGAACGAAAATAATATTGATAAGTACATCATCTAAATTCATGGTTGACATCCTATATTGAGGTTTTCTCATCGGGATTATTTGTGCGGTTTTCTTACCTGTGGTTCTGGGGTATGTAGTAGCACGAGGCGCGCGGGATGTTTCTGTCGGCATGGTTTTCAACAAAAAATCAGCTTCAGGAAGGAAAACCCGCGTGCGTCTTCATTCTGCCACTTTAGAGGTGCTAATTTCCACCACTCGTACTATTAGCGTATGGCTAATAGCTCACAGGGAGAAAAATGATCAACGTCACTCTCAAAGAGCAGCCGAGAGTGATGTCCTATGCTGTGTGAAGTGTTTTTTGAAGAAGTTTTCGTAGTGCTAGTGCTCGTAGCTCGGTTGGTGAATTCGTTCATGTTGTGGTAATTCATTGGCACAGACATAGGGGCCGGTATAGCTGTGTAAGTGCTTACTTGTGATCGGATTCGTTCGGAGTTTTCTCCAACACTAACAATAAGGTCGGCAGCGGCGATCGTCTGGTATCCGAAGACGTCTTTTGCATGTGGATTGGTTATTTCAAATAGTTGGTCAATCTGCTGTTGAATCTGTATGGTTTTGCTGGGGAGACATTGGTAAGTAACCGCGAGTGTTTTCAACACGGTCAGCGCACCGACAGACGGGTCGGCGATATCGCCGGAGATCCGGCTGTGTGTCAATGCTGTAATCATCGCCGCTGTCGTCATGGACGCGTAGTGGGGCCGTATGTTCTCAGGGGCAGTTACTAGGATGGATTTGATGGTTGTGATGATCTGTCTGCGGGTGATCTGCGTAAGCTTGCAGTGATTCCACCGACCCAGTTGCATCTGTTGGGGGCGATAATCCTTGCCCTGACAATATTTGCCGAGCAGCGGCAAGTATATTTACTTGGTCAGATTTTTTCGTTTGTCGTTGAACTGTGTATGTAGGACGGTGGTACTTCGATGACGGTAACGCCTTCCTTTGCTACTAGAGCCCGTAGATATTACCAACACCCGTAGATATTACCAACGCCCGTAGGTATTACTAGGCCCCACAGGCTGAAACTGGATGTCCAACTATAAAACAGTCAGAGATAAAAACACCGCAACCAAATCGACTTTCCTTCACAGTTGGGGTATGTTGGACAGGTTGCTGACGCAACGACCCTCCTGCCACATCTAATCGGGGTGTGGCCGATACTACAAAAAGACCATAGGAGGTGATGAGGTCCGTGCGTCACTACGAAGTCATGATCATTCTGGATCCTACCCAGGATGAACGCACTGTTGCCCCGTCCCTGGACAAGTTCCTAGAAGTTGTCCGCAAGGAAAACGGCATCGTGGAAAAGGTTGATATCTGGGGCAAGCGCCGTTTGGCTTACCCGATCGCAAAGAAGAATGAAGGCATTTATGCCGTCGTTAATCTTAACTGCGAATCTGCCACTGTTCAGGAACTTGATCGTGTTTTGAACCTGAATGATGGTGTTCTGCGAACCAAGGTTTTGCGCGACGCCAAATAATTCACACTCCGTGTCGGAGCCGTGACTAAGGTGGCTTGTAACAAGCAAAACTTAAGCGTTTAAGGATTTCCACTAATCCCACGCTAAATCCGCAGGAATGAGAGGCTTTTTAACATGGCACAAGGCGATGTAAATATCACTGTTGTTGGCAATGTCGTTGCCGACCCAGAGCTTCGCTTCACCCAAACGGGTGCAGCGGTGGCAACTTTTCGTGTTGCATCCACTCCTCGTCGCTACGATTCGCAGTCGAATCAATGGGTTGATGGCGAGGCATTGTTCCTTTCGTGCAATATTTGGCGCCAAGCTGCCGAAAACGTCGCCGAGACCCTTACTAAAGGGATGCGAGTGATTGTTACCGGTAGGTTGCGTCAACGTTCGTATGAATCCCGTGAGGGAGAAAAGCGAACGGTTATGGAGCTAGAGGTCGACGAAGTTGGCCCCTCCCTGCGCTATGCGACCGCACAGGTCAACCGCAACCCACGGGAAGGCGGTTTTAGTGGTGGAAACACCGGTGGCGGGTTTAATAACAATGCAAACCGAGGCGGATTCGGTGGTGGTATGCAACAGCAGCAGCAACAACAGCCGCCGCAACAGCAGCAACCAATGAATGACCCATGGAGCAGCGCCCCACCAGCTGGTGGATTTGGTGGTGCCGATGATGAGCCGCCGTTTTAACGGCACCCTCACAGCACACAGATAAAAACTTTTTCTGAGGCAGGTGTGTCTCAGTTGGAAAACCACGAAAGGCAGGGATCATGAAGCTGATCCTCACCGCTGCCGTAGATAACCTCGGTGTCGCAGGCGACATTGTTGAGGTAAAGGACGGCTACGGACGTAACTTCCTGCTTCCCCAGGGGCTGGCTATTGTTGCCACCCGTGGTGCCGAGAAGCAGATTGAGGGCATTAAGCGTGCCCAGCAGGCTCGCGAGATTCGCGACCTGGACCACGCTCGCGAAGTAAAAGAGCAGCTTGCGGCATTGGAGAATGTCACTGTTGCCGTGCGTACTTCGGAAAAGGGTAAGATCTTCGGTTCTGTATCTGCCGAGGATGTTGCTGCAGCTGTCAAGAAAGCTGGCGGGCCGAACTTGGATAAGCGGACCATCGAATTAAAGAAGGGCTTGGTGAAAACCACTGGCTCTTATTCGGTGAACGTGAAACTGCACTCCAATATTGCAGGAACTGTGAACTTCAAAGTTGTAGCTGCTTAAGGTAGCACCAACTTTCAGGTCGTTGCTACCTAATGCGACGACGGTCTGACAAAGACCCAACGACAACAGCACTCAAAGGCGCAACCCTTTTACTGGGGTTGCGCCTTTAAGGTTTTATTAATGGAAAATCGGCGCGGATGGCGGCGAAAATTTTTCTTAGTGCCCCCGAATTTTCCACAGCTGGGACAGATGTGAATAACTGTGGATAACGTGTGGAATAACAACCGCAGGTGGCGGCTAGTTTTGGGGAAAAGTACTAAAAATGGCTCTGTCAAACTGGCTGGTAGGACGAGTTATCCACGGTTGTCCACAAGTACTTTATAGGGATTTACCTGCGATTTTATATCAAGGAGATTTTTAGTCCACGTAGTTATCCACAGTTTTCCACAACCCTGGGGAAAAATATACAGGGTTATCCACAGCCCCTGTGGATAACTGGGTTTCTTTAAGTTCTTGTCACCAGTTTTTGAGCTAAACCGTAAGCGGTGTGAATGATGTGGTCATATCAATTACCACAACCCCAGTTGGCGGCCACTTCTTAATGAAAACTTATAATTTAAGACGTTTGAAACCTAGCAGAAAAACTCTAAACGAGTTACACGTTGGTAATTCATCTTTCTTGGATAACGAAAAAATATCGCGACCCACCGACACGGTTAATTACCAGCAGTTTAAGAGAAAATACCAGTATATTAAATTGTTATGCAGCACAATTCCGACCTTGCCGACAACATCTTGACCGAAGTCAGCACTCCGCTAGAAGACTATGGGTTGCTCAGTAATCGGATCACCGCTGCCTTGGTTTCCAGAGACGGCAGCATTGATTGGTTCTGTCCGCTCATTGATGGTGACGCGTTGTTTACCGCCATCCTCGGCTATAAAAAGCATGGCCGGTGGCAGTTAAGCGTGGTGGAAGCCTTAGTGGATAAACGATGGTACGACGGCGAAGAATTCCGGCTGCGCACCATTTGGCATGCGCCCAATGGGGTGGTGGAAATCGATGATGAATTGGTTATTCGGTCCGGTCACACCGTGTTGCAGCGCAAAGCTCGCTGTGTCGCAGGGCATGCCAAAGTTGCTTTAGATTTCCGTCCGCGTGCTCAGTTTGGCGCCACAGAACCACTGATAGAACCAACCGATGATGGGTTGGATATTTACCACGATCACCACCTGAAATTGCGGGGTCCTAAGCTGGCTAGAATCAGCAAGGGAGATTACTGGGGTAGTTATTCCTTGTCTGAGGGTGAGGAATTGCAGTGGGAACTCGACTGTGGTCCGGTGCCCGAATATGCCCAGGCCGATGCGCACTTGGCGCACACGCCACATCTGCGCCAGCACCATAATCCTCAAAGTTGGGATGAGTTGGTGCGTCGTTCAGTAAGCGTTTTAGCGGCCTTGACCTTGCCCAATGGTGCCACGGTTGCCGCTCCTACTGCCTCGTTGCCGGAGGATTTCGGTGGGGTGCGAAACTGGGATTATCGTTATTGCTGGTTACGGGATTCCGCTTTTACCATTGAGGCGCTGCTGATTGCAGCAAAACATGGTTGGGGAATACGGATGGAGGAGGCCAGCGACTTTGCTCAGCGGTGGCGTGACTGGGTGATACAAAGCTGCGGCAACCAGGCGGAACGCTTACAAATCATGTACAGCGTTGATGGCAATCGGGAGCTGAGCGAACGCATGCTCGCGCACCTACCTGGTTATGAACGATCCATGCCCGTGCGGGTGGGAAACGGCGCGGCTATGCAGTACCAAGCCGATGTGGTTGGGGAACTGATGGTGGTATTTGCCCAGATGCGTGCCTTAGGGATAGCGGAAACGGAAGAAAGTTGGGCATTCCAGCAGGCTTTGATGCAGTACTGCATCACCCATTTTGAGCGTCGCGATCACGGCATTTGGGAAATGCGGGGCGAATTGCACTATTTCACCCACGGTCGCGCCATGATGTGGGCGGCTTTTAACGAGGCCATCA
The DNA here is from genome assembly GCA_963520895.1 of uncultured Corynebacterium sp. Taxonomy (GTDB): domain Bacteria; phylum Actinomycetota; class Actinomycetes; order Mycobacteriales; family Mycobacteriaceae; genus Corynebacterium. Next base: position 33,668 of record CAUQSW010000021.1, read on the forward strand.
CCGCGGTGGAAACCCAAGCAGAGCTTGAGGGGGAGATAGCCCAGTGGTACGACTACCGGGAGCAATTGCGTCAAGAGATTTTCCGCAGAGGGTATAACGAAGAATTAGGGCATTTCACCCAAACCTACGACACCACCGAGGTAGATTCCGCCCTATTGCAATTGCCGCAAGTAGGGCTCATCCCACCTGATGATCCCGCCATGCTCGCCACGGTAACCGCCATTGAAGAACAACTCATTGACGAACACGGCTTGGTGTATCGCTACCGGACTCATGATGGCTTAGACGGTCTGGCAGGCGACGAATACCCGTTCCTGATCTGTAACTTCTGGTTAGTAGAACAATACGCCCGCAGCGGGCGAGTAGCTGATGGGAAAGCTTTGATGCGGCAACTAGCAAGCTACGCCACAGATCTTCAGCTGCTCTCCGAGGAATATTCGCCAGAACATGGACGCTTGGCGGGTAACTTCCCCCAAGCATTTTCCCATATTGGTGTTATCCGAGCCGCCGCGGCCTTGGCGGATGCTCAGGATGATGTGGTCGGCTAGAATACGGAAGTCCGTTGTCTGCAAAAGAAAAGTGGGGTAGTGGTAAATGAGCACGGGACTTCCCGCAGCTAGCTTCGACGACGCTGATGATATGCCGCTACCCGAGCCGGAGTATCAGCAGCAGTCGTCGCAAAGCTACAGCAATAAGCGTTACGACGACTACCGCCAACCCCCACACGACAACGAAGCCGAGCAAGGCGTACTGGGGGCAATGCTGCTCAGTCCGGCGACCGTGATTGAGATCATTGAAACCCTCACCCCAGACGACTTTTACCGGCCAGCGCATCAGCTGATTTACACCGCAATCATTGATCTGTTTTCCGATAACAAGGAAATTGACCCGGTGATCGTTGCAGCTCGGCTGGATCGGAATAATGACCTTGATCGAGTCGGCGGTGCACCCTATCTGCACACGCTGATTTCCTCGGTGCCAACTGCAGCCAATGCCCGCTATTACGCGGAAATCGTGGCGGAAAAAGCGATCCTCCGCAAGCTAGTCGACGCCGGCACTCGGGTGGTTCAGCTTGGCTATGAAGGTACCGAAGGCGCAGAAGTCGACGCAGTCATTGATATGGCGCAACAGGAAGTGTTCAGCATCGCGCAGAAAAACGCGGTGGATGACTACTCCATCTTGGCAGATCTGATTAAACCCACCATGGATGAGCTTGATGAAATCGCAGTCCATGGCGGTTTGGCCCAAGGTATTCCCACCGGTTTTTATGATCTTGATGCCCTGACCAATGGGCTGCATGGTGGGCAGATGATTATCGTTGCTGCCCGTCCCGGCGTGGGTAAATCCACCCTGGCTTTGGATTTCGTGCGTTCCTGCAGTATTGCTCATCATAAAACTGCGGTGATTTTTTCGTTGGAAATGTCGAAAAGCGAAATCGTTATGCGCATGCTTTCTGCCGAAGCGGAAGTGCGATTATCTGATATGCGGGCAGGGCGGCTCAGTGAGCAAGACTGGGGCAAGCTGGTGACCAAAGTTGGCGAAATCCAAGACGCTCCCATCTTCATTGACGATTCCGCAACGCTGACCATGATGGAAATCCGTTCCAAAGCGCGCAAGTTAAAGCAAAAACACGACTTGCAAATGATTGTCGTAGATTACCTCCAGCTAATGAGCTCTGGTAAGCGAACCGAATCTAGGCAGCAGGAAGTTTCGGAATTTTCCCGCCAGCTAAAGCTGTTGGCTAAAGAGCTAGATGTACCATTGGTAGCTATCTCGCAGTTAAACCGTGGGCCGGAATCACGAACCGACAAACGCCCCCAGATCGCCGACCTGCGTGAATCCGGTTCGCTAGAGCAGGACGCCGACATGGTAATGCTGCTCTACCGGCCAGATAGCCAGGACAAAGATGACACTCGCGCGGGCGAAGCCGATATTATCCTAGCTAAGCACCGCGGTGGCCCCATTGATACGGTACAGGTGGCGCATCAACTGCACTTCTCGCGGTTCAAAGATATGGCTCGGCAGATTTAAATCGGCTGAAACCTGCGTAATCGTAGCGAATTGCTCACCACGAACACTGAGGAAAACGCCATGGCCGCTCCGGCAAGCATGGGGTTGAGCAGGCCTAATGCTGCCACCGGAATGAGCAGCACGTTATAGGCAAAGGCCCAAAACAGGTTGCCTTTAATCGTCGTTAAAGTGCGCCTTGATAACCGCAACGCATCGACCACGCCGCGGGGATCATCATGCATGAGCGTAATATCCGAAGCCTCAATAGCGACATCGGTACCTGCTCCCATGGCGATACCCAAATCCGCTTGAGCTAATGCCGCGGCATCATTAATGCCATCGCCAACCATCGCGACTACTTCGCCGGATTCTTGTAAGGCGGCAATCTTGGCAATTTTATCGACAGGAAGCACCCCAGCTATGACATTGGGCTCATCAATGCCAACTGCTTGGGCCACCGCATTGGCTGCCCCGGCATTATCACCACTGAGCACAATGGGCTTCAACCCAAGCTCTTTGAGTTTATGGATCGCTTCCGCTGCGCCATCTTTCACAGAATCAGCAACGGTAATAAACCCAGCCAGTTGGTTGTCTACCCGAACACATACGGCGGTCTTTCCTAAAGCTTCTTCATTGCGAACTGCTTGTTGGAAATCTGCTGGTTCCTCTCTGGTTAGCCGGCCAACAGTAACCATGTGGGAGTCCACCATACCGCTAACGCCTAGGCCAGTATCGCTGTGGAAATCCGTAACTGGTGGTAGCGACGAACCCGCTGCCACAATCGCCTTCGCGATCGGATGTTCTGAAGCAGATTCCACCGCACCCGCTAACCGGAGTACCTCTGATTCAGAAAAATCGCCATAGGGAACCACTTGGTCCAGCTTCATAACCCCAGTGGTTAATGTCCCGGTCTTATCCAACACAATCGCGGTGATCTTGCGGGTGTTTTCCAAAACCTCTGGGCCTTTAATTAACAATCCCAGTTGAGCACCGCGACCGGTACCGACCAATAATGCCGTGGGAGTAGCCAATCCAAGGGCGCAAGGACAAGCGATAATCAACACTGCCACCGCGGCAGTAAACGCATCGGCAGCCGAACCGCTGCGCAGATGCAACAGCAAGGTAATAACAGCTAAGGCGATAACCAGTGGCACAAAAACCTGCGAAATCTTGTCAGCCAGCTTCTGCACCGGTGCCTTTTTGGTTTGCGCATCACTGACCAACTGTGCCATCTGCGCTAGGGTCGTATCCTTGCCCACCCGGGTGGCTTGAACTTGCAAGCGGCCAGCGGTATTAAGCGTGGCACCAGTGACCTTCGCACCGGCGACTACCTCTACCGGTAAGGATTCACCGGTCAACATTGATTCATCGACCGCCGATGCGCCTTCTACCACCACCCCATCGGTAGCGATTTTTTCACCAGGGCGGACTATAAAGATGTCACCGACCTGTAGCTGTTCAATAGGGATCCGAGACTCGGTGCCATTATGAAGCACGGTGACGTCTTTAGCCCCCATGTCCAACAGGGCTTGTAAAGCTGCGGAACTTCGGCCCTTCGCCCGAGTTTCAAACCACCTGCCTAACAGCAAGAAGACTGTGACCATGGCGGCGGATTCTAAGTAGATCTGATCCGTGCCGTGATGAGCATGTGCGCTGAAGCTCATATGCATGCGCATATCATTTGCGCCGGCATTTCCCCAGAATAGTGCCCAAACGCTCCAGAAATACGCAGCGCCGGTACCTAAACTAATCAGGGTGTCCATGGTGAAGGCGCCATGCTTGAGATTCGCCCAGGCAGCTTTATGGAAGGGCCAACCGCCCCAGAAAAACACCGGGCTGGTTAGCGCAAAACTCAACCACTGCCAATTATTAAACTGCAGTTGAGAAACCATGGAGAGCAAGAAAACCGGCAAGGCGAGTGCCCCAGAAATCAACACCCTAGTGCGCAACTGTTCCGCGTGCTCGTCTCGGGCAGCTTCGGTGCTGTTAGGGGCCGAGGCGGTGGTGTCGTCGTTAGTGGGCTGCAGCTCGAAGGCATCGTAGCCGGTGTCCCTGATGACCTGAATGATTCGGGTGGAATCGACAAGCGCTGGATCAAAGCTGACATTTGCTGTTTCAGTGGCAAAATTGACTGTCGCTTCAATGCCATCGACTTTATTTAATTTGCGCTCCACGCGACCTGAACACGAAGTGCAGGTCATTCCAGTGACCCCAAAGGTGGCAGTAGTCATAATTAATTGACGAGGTTAAAGCCAGCTTCATCAATGGCATCAGCGATCTGGCTGTCGGTAAACCCTTGGCCAGTGACGGCAACGGTACCAGCTGCTAAATCAACAGTGACATCTTGGGTGCCGGGAACCTTGTTGATTTCCTCAGTTACAGAATTGACACAGTGTTCGCAGCTCATTCCCTCAACGGTGTAAGTCTTAATCATGATGCTCCTGACAGTAGAAAATCAAAGATAGGGATAAATGTGGTCTTAATATTACTCAGACGATGAAAAAGCGCAACAGGTAGCTAATAGGTGTATAGATGGGAGCGTCCACACATAGATGCGATATTATGCGTACCATGTAGGGGAGAATACAACTGCGGGGATAAACCGAGTGGTTTATGTTGTTACATCAATGACAAGTCGATACCAGACAAGGTGACAACCGGTAAGTCGACAACACTAACAAACTTTTTAAGGAGTTATTTTATGGCAATCCTGGAACTGTCTCAGGACAACTTCGAATCCACTGTAAGTCAAGAGGGAATCGTTATCGTCGATTTTTGGGCAGATTGGTGCGGGCCGTGTAAACGGTTTGCTCCGGTCTTTGAAAAAGCAGCTGAACAACACAGCGATGTGACCTTTGCCAAGGTGGATACTGAGGAAAACCAGGGATTGGCCGCAGCATTGCAAATTATGTCGATTCCTACCATTATGGTTTTCCGCGATGGCATTTTGGTATTCCGGGAATCTGCTGCACTTCCGCAGGCGGCGCTGGACGACGTCCTGACTCAGGTAAAAGCTCTTGATATGGAAGAGGTTCGCCGTCAAATAGCAGAAAATCAAGCGAATCAAGCATAGTGCGAAATGAAAATACGCTCCCCTTACGCTTAAAACGTGAGGGGTTTTGCGTTATGTGACTATAAATTTCTACCGAGCACAGCCGTTATTCCTTGGATTATTCGGTTAAGGTGGAATGGGAACGCTCCTGCATTGTTACTTGAAGCGAAAGGTAGTAACACAATGTCAAAGAATCCACTCATCAAAGGTTGGAAATACCTCACCGCTGCCGTGGATCAGCAAATTGATGAAAATGCGGATCCCAAAGTTTTAATCCACCAAGCAGCCGAAAACGCAAAGCGGCAACATCAAGAGATTTCCACCCAAGCAGCAGCCATTATTGGCAATAAGAATCAGCTGGAGATGAAACTCAACCGGCTGCTCAAAGACCAGGAATCTTTGGCAGACAAAGCCCGTCAAGCACTCATGCTTGCAGATAAAGCCAGTGCAGAAGGTGACGCCACCAAAGCCCAGGAGTTTTCCTCCACTGCAGAAATTTATGCCACCCAGCTGGTTAGCATTGAGCAGGAATTGGAAGAAACCAAAACGCTTCACGCTCAGGCCGCACAGAATGCTGAGCAGGCTAAATCGCAGGTGCAGCAGTCCGAAGCTCGACTCAAGCAACAGCTTGCAGAGGCAGATCAGCTGTTGGCACAGGCCAACCAGGCGCAAATGCAAGAAACCGCTACTAGGGCTATGGATCAATTGACCGCGATTAGTCCTGATCGCAACGTGCCCACGCTTGACGACGTCCGGGCGAAGATCGAATCCCGCTACGCCAATGCCATGGGCGCACAAGAGCTAATGGAAAACTCGGTAGGCGATCGACTGGCCGAAATCGAATCTGCGGGCGTAGACATGAAAGCATCCGCGAAGCTTGAAGAAATTCGGGCTCAGATGCGTGGCGGCAATGAACTCGAAGAAAAGAAAGCAACTGCACAGCTTCCTGCTGCTGAGCCGGAACCAGTTCAGCAGCAAGTAACCGAACCAGTAGAAGCTGAATCGGTGGAAGAAACTGTGGTTGAGCCAGATTTGGCCACAGCGGTTACGGAGGCTATGCCGGTTGCGCCGTCACCTAAGGCTACGAATATCACAGAAGATATTGAGGACGCCGAGGTGGAATCCGATTCCGATCTGAGCGCAGAAAATCTGGAAACGGAAAAATAGTCCGTTAAGCAGCACGGACTTCTAGGCTACTGAGGCGAGTACTGGTAGAGGCTGTCGGTTAAGTTTCTACCACAGTACTGATTTTAAAAAGGCATATTGGTGGTGAAAGTTGGCTTTAAAAAGGTTATTTAAAAACAGCCAGTGCCTTTAAATAATGAGCTTGCAAATAAGTCCCACCACCAGAGCGAAAACACCTTGTTATGCGTTATTTTTAACGCCATAACAAGGTGAGTGGGTTAGTCGAAATTATTCAGTAGGATACCGCGGATGCCGGAGTGGAAGCCGTCACGTAAATTCACACGCTGAATTTCCGTCAGTGTGTATTCGTGCAGGGTTTCGCAGGCAAATTGGAGGAGCGGCCGGTCAATTTCTGGTGGCAGGCCACCGCCAGAAAGTAGATGTGCGGAATCGCGCTGTTCGGTGGTGGCGGCATTTTCGTACCACCAAATGGCGTACTGCTGGCCGACGTCGAAAGGCGTAAGAAAACCCGCCGAGGTCCATACTTCATTGGGAAGCGGAACATAGCGGGAGCGCAGTTTACGCCGAGGCGCCATCATAGACGGGTTCGGAGCTGGACGCTTCAAAGGCGCGTCAGCTGGTGAAGGGCTGGGCTTGGGTTGCGGTTTTTCCGGCTGACTCAGCTGATCCGCTTCAACAGCGGAAATGGTGGTGGCAGAAATCGTTGGGGACGGTTCGTTGTCAAACTGCTCGTCGCATATGGCAGCGGCTTCTGCGTCTTGCTCATCCTGGCTAAGGCTCGGTTCGCCCGGACGGTAGGAAAGCTCTGAGGTTTCGGTTTCTTCCTCATCGCCACCGGTAGCGGTGGTGGGAATGGGACCTTCCAGCACCTGCAATTGCATACAATCAACGAAATCTTCCCGAGGGTCGAGGATGATTGTGGAATCACAGGCGTGTCGTAATGCCGAGGACATCGAATCCCAGCCAAAGCCATAGAGGTGAACCCGAATTCCGGCGTTGACAGCTTCTTGCACGCCCGGAATCATGTCGGCATCGCCGGAAACTAGCACGATGTCGGTACAGTCACGCCGGACCCCGGTGAGCACCATATCGGCTACCAGTCGGGTGTCCACGGCTTTTTGGGTGCGGCGTTCGCCCCATTCGATTAGTTGGCCTGCTCGCAGCTGCACTCCATTGCAGGTGCGCAAGGCGCGTTGGTAACGATGCGGACCGGTTTCGGGAATCCCGTCATACCAAAATTGCCGATGTACCGGTTGGCTGAACTGGGATTCCACCATCCTTTCCAATACATGAACTACCTCTGGCAGGTCGATTTCTAATTGTGCCCGGGCACCAATTTCCCAAGAGTTATAAAAGCTCGCCAAGAGATAAGAGGTGTCGACGAAAATATGTGTGCGTTCAAGCATGGCTCCTGATGTTTCTTTCGTTTCTAAAATTTCTAAAGGTAATTACTACTTTCAAGAATGCCTGAAAAGAGGACTTAAGTCGATTCTAACGCCGAAAATGCTGATTACAGGCTTTGGGCAAGCATGTTGACTGCAACATTTTATATTGCTTTTCTGATCAATTGGTTATATGGTTAGTTACATGAGTAACTAACCAGGCAACTAGGGATTGGATGGTGACACCAAAATGGATGACACAACTGCACCTTTGTTCCGGCAAATTGCAGTGCTGCTCGAAGATTCCATAGTGGACGGCTCGCTACAGGCGGGAGCCAGAGCGCCATCGACCAATGAACTCGCGGCTTTTCATTCCATCAACCCCGCAACTGCTCGTAAAGGGCTGGGTCTGCTGGTTGAGGCGGGAATCTTAGAAAAACGAAGAGGTCTAGGAATGTTCGTTACCGAAAAAGCCAGAGAAACCATTGTCCATCGCCGTCGTGAAGATTTCGCAGCAGCTTACCTCGCGCCGCTCATTGATGAGGCCGTGAAACTAGATCTCAGCCGAAATGAACTCCACGACTTGATAGAAAAAGTTGCCGAAAGCCGCGGGCTTTATAAATAACCGAGTGGGAAGGATAATTTCAATGACTGCTCCGATTATCGTCGCAAGCGATGTCGCTGTCAGTTACAGCAATAACGAAGAAGTGCTTAGCGGTATCACATTTGAGCTAGAAGCTGGCAAGGTGCACGGCTTAGTAGGAGCAAATGGGGTGGGAAAACTACCTTGCTCAGAGTGATTGCCGGACAGCTACCAGTTACCGGGACTCTTAGCGTGTTTGGTGCCGATCCGTTTGACAACTTAGCCGTGATGGATCGTACCGTGCTCATGGGCATTGACTCGCCGTTTCTTAGCAGCTGGACAGTGACAAAAATCCTCAAAATCGCTGCAGCACGCTGGCCGGGGTGGAACCAGGTATACGCCGCTGAGCTGCTGAATATCTTTGGCGTAGACGCAGCGAAACGCTACGGCAAATTATCACGAGGGCACCGCTCCTCAGTGGGTATTACGGTTGCCCTAGCATCAGGCTGCGAACTCGTGCTCCTCGACGAGCCATACCTTGGCTTAGATGCCGAGAAACGCCAACAGTTCTACCGCATCGTTGCTGCAGAACCACAGGATTGCACCATTGTGATCTCCACGCACCACCTCAATGAAGTATCTAACTTATTGGATACTGTTTTGCTTATCGACGACTCCGGCACCGTATTGGCTGGCGCCATAGATGACCTCACGGAAGCGATCCTTGAAGTAATGGGTTCGAATGAGGCGGTGAGCCGATTCTTAGATACAGCGGATGTGGCAGCTGTAGTTATCTGTCAAGAAGAACAAGCCGGTAGCACGAAACTTAAATTAGATCTGCGGGCGCGCCAATCTGTGGTGAGCAAGGTGTATCAGATTGCTGCAGAAACCGGAGTGAAAGTCACGGAAAGCACATTGGAAAGTGCCGTGCTGGCAGTCACCGGAAGGAATCACTGACATGAATGCGCTCAGGTTTCAGGCTAAAGAATTATTCTTCCTATTTTTTCTGATACTAGCTGCATCTAGTGCTAGTGCAGGTGATTTATCGGGAACGGTAGTGGCAATAATCTTAAACTCTTTAGCGGCTGTTGCGGTGTTGCCGCAGTCGAGTAACTACATTGTGTTTGGGCTGGATTAGCAGCATTGGCAGCGTGACGCCTTAGTGAAATCGGTAGGTTTCTTGGCGGTATATTCCGGCATATTTTTGTTGGTGTACCGGTGGTTGGGTGGAAATAACTACTTGGCATGGTTGGTGAGTGTAGGCCTCGTAGTTGCCGTTACTGTGATTGCTACTAGGCGGTTCTTTATTATCTTCCCGCTGCGAGAAACCGTCTTGAGTACTAGTGCAAAGATGTATTACCCAGTTGTAGTGATTGTAAGTTGCGTCATAATGATGATTGTTTTGGGGATAACCGGAGTAGTTACTGGTTTGGGGCAACTATTACTCGCAATTGCCGTGTATTTCCTGTGGGCTGCCGACTACCTTCATAGGGCAAAGTCCATGGCACCGGAGTTTGTGGATAGTTGATGCCATCGACCTAATGGTCAGGGTGGTTCAGGTTGCTGGCGGCAATGTAGTTGCTGGTGACAACGTAAAACCTCACCCCTTGTCGTGCTGGTGGGACAGTTGTTAGCGCGACAACGGGCTGGCTGTGTTTTAGGGGTTAGCTGAAGTGTTGTGCGTTTGGCTTTAGATGGTATCGGGTGACTTCGAGTGAAGACCGGCTTCTGGAGCGGTTGTATTAGATGGCGTTTATGCATTGTGAGGTTTTGGGTGGTGTGGTTTTTGTTGGTGTGACGTTTTGAGTTTGTGGTGTGTTGTTGGTGGGTGGTTTTTGGGGTGTGGGCTGGGGGTTTGTGTGTTTGTGTGGGTGTGTGTAGTGTTGT
>CAUQSW010000022.1:0-41664 GCA_963520895.1 uncultured Corynebacterium sp.
GAATTTGGAGAAGGGTGATTTATAAGCCCTTTTCCACCATAAAATCCGAATACCCAAAATTAATTAAAAACTAGAAATGAGGTAGACAGAGTGACGGGTTCTTTTAGTTATGCATCATTCTCCCGAACCGAGGATCGGGTGGGAGGCTGGGGGTTCGGTGAATTCACCGGATCAGCCACTCCACAATTAGCGGCTGCCGTGCGCACCTTAATACCGTCGACAATTGTGGGGGGCAGCGCGCCGGGAAATTACCCCACCCAAGAGGAGATTGCCCAGTTGACCCGGAGGTTTGCGTGGCTACCTGTTGCTGATTCCGATCCCGATGCGGGTTTTGCGTTCTATGCTTCCGCACAAGCTGGGCAGGACTCCACTGGCCGCCCCGGCAACGTTTTTACCTACGTGCAATTATCGCCAGATGCAACCATGGGCTTGTACCATCCCACCCGGTTGTTATATTCCCCGGATATACCTACGCCTTTTGGCAAACGCCAAGTTGATCGCGTAAAAATCCCCGAAAGCATTATCATCCCCGGCCCGATTACTGATGAACTGATTGATTCTTTCTTACTGGCCATTGATCCACCCGAAGGCATTGACGCAACCGAAACCGCACCACTGGGTGTGTATTTTCCGGGAGTGCAGCCAGCCGAGCGGATACTTAAAGCAAGAGCCATTGCTGCTGTTATTTCTAAGGGTCGGCGCTCAGCGGTGATTGCCTGCCCCTTACCCGAAGCTGGCCTATGGGTAGCGGCTATTGCTCGGGAATTAGGCTATCCCTCTGACTTTAGCTTTTCGACGCTCGAAACCCCTGAGAGCATCCAGATGGTAGTGGCCAGCGGCTGCAAGCTCAGCATTATTAGTGATACTGATGTTGATGCGGTAGCGCCATTACTGGGAGCAGCTGGGGTGGTATTGGTCGATGCCACCAAACCACTGACCCCCATGATGCGTCAATATCTTGATAATCCGGGAGCCAGCCCAGTTACCGCCCCATTTCCCGCAGTAGAAGTCCCCGCCCCGGTGATTGATCCGGTGGTTGACGTTTCGCCTTCGATAGCAGGACAGCCAGAGGCTGAGGCGGTAGTTCCACCAGAGGCTGAAATAGTTTCACCGGTAGCTGAGGCGGTAGTTCCGCCGCTGTCTGAAATAGTCCCTCCTATAGAGGCTACCCCGGTGGAACCTGTCCCGTTGGCCGAGGTTGCCCCTGAACCGCTACCATCGGTGCCAGAGATTACTACCGTGGTTCCTGAAGAACCCGCCGCAGCTCCGACCAGTCTTTTTAGCGCTGGCAGTGTTTTTGACATGGCCAGCAACCCATTCGAGGAAGAAACGCCAGTGGTACCATCCATGCCAACTCACCACATCACCGGAAGAACCCAACCGTTAGAAACACAATTCACGGAATTTGAAACAAGGCTTAATGCTCATATTGCGCCGTTAAGCAAAACTGAGCAGCGGTTTATTCAAAGTTCTGACGTGTTTGACGTGTATTTTGCCATGAACCAGGCTCCCACCGAGGAAAACCTGCCACAGCTTAATCGCTATTATGAGTGGTTATTATTAGACCCAGCTGATGCGTTAGGGCGCCGCGTGCGGGGAAGCTTTGTGGCCATGATTCTGCTCCATGGGCTGCCTCGTTATTGGTTCGGGGAGGCGAGCTTTGTGGCATTGACCTTTACTCAAAAAGAGCCAGTGGTGCATGAAGCGGCGCGGTGCGTGATCGAATGGATTAATCGTCAGCACCCAGAGATCACGGCTGCGGAGTATTTAAGTAAGTTTCGGCAGCAAGCCACCCGTAATGCCAGCCTCACAGCGCTGCAAAATGTTGTGTACAAGCGCGCTCGGCAATACGCATTAGAAACTTTGCCACCTGCGCAGCCGGAGAATCATGATCCCCTCGATCGTCCCCCGGAGGCGCCGCTGGAACAACCCATATTCCCATTGGCGTCGCATAGCAGCCCGGTACAATCCGAGGAGCTTATCGCTGATCCGGAGAAACTTCAGGAAGAACAGCAGGTAGTCGCAGGGAAGATTAGTACCGCGATTTGGCAGTTTACCGATCAGCAGCGCCAACCTCGGCACCACTAAAAATAAGAAAGAATCGCAATGCCACCGAAGACAATCACCCTCCGTGATGGGATGTCCCATGCCATCTCTAAAGGAGATTTCCTGCGCGTGCGGGCATGGTTGGTGCAGGGCACCGGCACAGTTGTAGAAGTACAAGCCGAAGGGGCGACTTCGGTTAACCGGCCAGAACCCAGCCAGGTGTATCTCACGGATATAACCAACCGGATTGCGTTAACGGTTCGCCCAGTCGGTGGCGGCGAATTCCCGCCGGATCATTCGGTCAGCATCATGGTGGAACAACCCACCGCCAGTGAGCATATCCGCTTGCAGTTTCCCGAGGTGCGAGTCGATGGCACCACCCAACGAGTCTTAGGTGAGATCGTACCTGACCCGCATACCAATACCGTCACGGTGGTAGCTTTTGGCTCTAATATTGCGGCGGATTTACCCCGCGAAGCCATGACCATGGTTTCCGCCCTCCGTGCTTCTGGAACCGCCCGTGCCCGTATTTCCCAGCTATCCGTGGTGGTTGATGCCTCCGCGGCCATGCCGACTACGGTTAGTGAAAACCAACTGAACATTATCAACAGTGTTATTTTAGGCATCGGTGACCATTACGATATTGACATCACCGGCACCGATCTTGGTTGGGAAGCCGAATGCTTAAAACGTGCCGAAACCACCGTAGGATCCTCGCTGTTTGCTCCCACCGCGGAAGCAGCGGTTATTATCACCCATGCGCCTCGCCCGGCAATGGCGCAGTTGAGCGTGCCGACGGTGGTATGCATCGTGGGCGATGATGCCGCAGCGCAAGCCCGGCAGTACCACAATAATTATGGACAACAGCACTCATTGGCCATGATCGTGTTTGATGAAACCACCACCAAGGCACTTGCTGATGGCGACCATGCGCAACTACGGGAAGCCGCGAAAGTGATTTCTGAAGTGTTCGGGGAGGAAAGATAACCACATGTTTGCGCGATGCCCTGATACGTATCAAATGCTACAACCCGGACAGGAGACTTCCTACACTGGTCGGCCGCTGCTGCCGGGCTGGACAGAATCCGTGACCCACTGTGTGGCCATGGCTGGCGCACGAGCTTCCGGGAAAAGCCTTTACCTCGCGGTTTTGGTGAAACAACTGGAACTGCTCACGAGGCAGCGGTTTCCCCACCATACTTTCGAAGCTGCTGATGATTCCACCCGCAGCCGGTACGTGGAAAAATACGAAACCCCGTTATACCGCGAGATGCGGCACATGGCAGCAACTCCGCGTAGTGGCGACCCGGGTGCCTACCAAAAAGATCCGTTCATTTTCAGTTTAGGATTATGGCCTGCTCCTGACGGACAGCGCCGAGAACACTATTTGGTGATCCGTGATGTGGCAGGCGAGGATTTAGAAAGCCCCGATCCCAGTGGAACCGATATGGATTTTTTCCAGTACGCGGATCTGGTGATCTTCTTGTTCGACCCGCTTAAGGTCCCCAGCATTTCCACCTACCTGCGCGGGCTTATTCCCACCCAACAACAATTGGGCGGCAACCCAGAGGACGCATTCCGCACCACCTTGCACTATATCGGGCAAGGACGACCCAAATTAGCCGTCACGGTGTCCAAATTTGATACTCTGCAAGCTTTGAATCAGCTTGAAGACAACCAATGGAAACAAATTATGGGCAACTTCGGTGCCGCTTTTCGACGCGACACTGGGTGGAACTACTCCGCGATGAACCAGCGCGTACTGCACCTAGAAATTGAGTCACTACTGCGACTCATGGACGCTCATAATTTGATTAATGCCATCGAAAGAACCTACGCAGATACCCCTGGTCGCCATGCCTATTTTGCGGTTTCTGCGTTAGGGGAATCGCCCCGCGGTGAAAACCTCGACCGCAAAGGCATTGCGCCCTACCGTGTGCTTGACCCGTTGCGCTGGCATCTCAGCGAGTTTGGTGTTTTTACTGACTACACAGGAGCCCCCTGATGTCTTTTAATCCCGATCCCTTTGCTAACAATCCGCGACCGGAAACCGGTGGAGATCCGTTCGCCCCAGCGCCAACTGGGGGGTTCCACCCCACTGCGGATCCGTTTGCCTTGGAAGGAAGCTATATCCACGCCGCCGCCTCAGATAATCGGCACTACCATCCCACGGTTACCGGGCTGGGTATCTTTTCTGCCCCGTGGGCGCTATTGGTGGTTGGGCTGTGTTATATCGGGATTGCAGGTACGTTTATTTACCGCATGGTTGCTCATATACGAGCCGGAAATAACCTCAATGACGTCCTGTTTTTCATAGCAGTCATAGCGATTATATTGCTCATTGGTTTTACCTTTGCCACCCTCAAAGCTAACGAGTGGGGCAGGATCGCACTAAGCGTGATGTCTGGGGTGGGGGTTTTCTTGGTAGTAGTAGACGGCATGTGGCCAATCACGCTGGTGGGAATCATTGCAGCGGTATTGCTGTGGCTGCCAAGGAATAAGCACTGGTTTGGCTATTAAGGTTATGAGTCTGCGTTGGGGAGCGGACGCGGGGGCGGGTGGCGTCGAAAAGCAAAAAATATTTGGCGAAAAGGGTGGCCGGGGAGCTTAAAGCGTGTTAGAATAAAAGCGTTAGTAAGAATTTGGTTCCTTACTGACGCCCAATCCTCCGAACCCTTCGACTATTGTCGAAGGTAGTAGGTTTTTTCAATCGGCTGTGAAGTTTATCCTTGATGAATTTCACCGTTGTTTTGCTAGTTCATTGGCTCTGCGCATCAGCATCGTTGTGTTGATGCGCAGAGTTATTTTATGAACCAACGCCGGGTGAGTGCGCCTTTTAAAGTATTGTGGCGGGGGAGATAAGTATCGGCATTGAGGAGGGTGCCCCGGTTTTACCTCGGGAAAGAAGGCGTGTTCTAATAACTTCATGTCTCTGATTGCGGCGAATCATGCTATTAGAATTGCGCGTCCTACTCGTTCACTTAAAGCAGCTGAACGATTCTGGTGCGAGGGGGTCGGACTTGAGGTGCTGTGGCGCACGGGCACCGAAGCAGTGGGAGGACACTCGCTGCTCATGGTTGGTGCAGTAGGTGCTCCTTGGCACCTAGAACTTGTGGAGGATCCCGATACGCTTGACGCCCACCCTCCTAGTGCAGAGGACTTACTGGTGATTTATCGTGGTCACCCCATTGACCAAAGTGAAATACAACAACTGCTTCTAGCGGGCGGAAAAGTTGTGCCTGCGCGTAATCCTTATTGGGATGAATATGGCATTACCATTGCAGACCCAGATGGCTACCGCTTAGTTCTTTCCCATCGCACTTGGGGCGTCACGGCTGAGCAGGCAACAACAATAGTTAAGCTCGGAAGTTAGGCTGTAATGAATCAGAAATTTCTACTGTTGAGCATGGTAGCTGGCGTCAGCTTGGCTTTGATTGGTTGCGTAGGCGATGCCATTATGTTCTTCAAACCGTGGGCAAGCTGCAATTATGACACGGTATCAGCGGCATGCGCAGCTACGGACTTGGAAAGCTTATTTTTTACCGCATTTTTCTGCCTATTTTTAGTCGGTTTATCGATTGTAGTCTTGAGCTTTGTTTATCGGCTGAAAAAGATTACCCAGAGGCCATACTCAGATCAATGATGGGCCATTGTCTGACCAATTACTGGCAAAAATGATTCAGCTACTCGCTGTGTTCAGTCCTTATTTTTGGTGGGTAAAGAAGTCGATAAAACAGCTAGAGCCCACCACAACAGGCGAAAAGTCTGTTGCTTTCCATAGTTTTCTATCTATTGTGAGGCTGTGGTTTCGGTTGCCTGCTGGTAACAAATAATCAGGGACAAACTTTGCCCCGTCATTTCCTTAACCCATCTCGCCTTGTAACTTTTCTGTTAACGCTGTGAGTGCTTGTTGTGCAGCGCCAATATCTGGCCCAATGGCAATGATCGCCACACCGGTGACTCCATCGGCGGTGGGAATGGTGCCGAACTGCCTGACCAGATACCGGCCATCTAGTTCTGGGCCCCAACCGCCTTTGAATACCGCGCCTTCAATGGTGCCTAGCCCATAGCGCTGATCTGGGGCGATATTGCCCATGGCGGTTACTACTTCCTCTGCGCCAGGTAGCTGGGCTAGTTGAGCGGCAAAGCGGGCTTGGTCGATAAGCTCCCAGTGGGTTTGGCCGAAGGCGGTGAAGCCTTCCCGCACTACTTGGGGTTGGGTCATGGTGACAGTATCGCCGCCTTCCCGAAGCACGGCGTTGGTGGCTTCGGCTGCGGGTTCCCCGCCGCCTAGGTTGTCCCATAATTGCTGGGCAGCACCATTATCAGAGGCAGTAATGGCAGGCCACATGACGGAGCTGAGTTCGGGATTTGCGCGCAGTGCTGCGATTGCTACCGGCACTTTGGCAGTCGACCATGCGGGGCCGCCACGGGTGGAGCCAGCTACTTGATCACCGTAGGCGATACCTAGCTGTACACCGGTTTCGGCTTCGGTGGCAGTCACTATTTCTTCTAAGTGTGGTGCCGCGGCCGGTGGCGGTGCAGCAGAAGCGAGTGTTTCGGTGCTGGGAGCAGCAGTAATAGTGATGTAGGTGGTGGTTGGGGCGGGGGAATCTAATGGGATGGTGCAGCCAGCCAACAGGGGAATCCCCGCTGCCGTCCAGGTAATGCGCTTAGGAAATGTAGACATTGGCGTTATTACCACCAGTGCAGTGTACGTAAGAGCCACGGTCTGTGCAGGTCATATAGTAACTGTAGCCCGTAACCGAACTGTAAACCATCATGGACGTAGAGGTACTGCCCGTGGCGTGGTAGTTGCTTAAGAAGTCTGCACCAACTTGCAGCGCAAAGCTATCACTGGTGGGGCCGGATTTGAATATCTTTTGGAATTTTCCTGCTGGCTGGTTATTTATGGCTGCCGCATTAACCGGTGTCACATATGTTGGGAAATTTTCGCGGGTGGGACGGCCGTTGGACGTAGCCTTGGAGCTGCTAGCTTCTTCTTCCGGTGATACCACCACGGTTTGAGTAACTTCGACGGGTTGTTCAGCATCATTGCCACCGAGTGCAGTTTTAATGCTGTTACCAGCGACAGCGTAAACAACAATTCCTGATACGAGAAGGAATAGTAATACGGCTAAAACAGTGGCAATAATGACAGCTGTGGAGCGTTGCTGGGGTGGCGGCGGTGCGTAGTTTTGCGGTTGCATAGGCGCAAGCGACGCTGCGTTAAAAATGTCCTGCGGCGGCGGACTAAGAGGCGTCTGGGGCACATTATCAGGTACGCGCGGAATCTCAGAGGTATTAAAATCCTGGTTAAACGGGCCAGGTTGCGAGGTGGACATTATAAAATTACCTTCGTGACATACATGGATATATGTTCATTAGCTTAGCAGGTGCACTGAGGGCATAACCCCTGCTGGGGGTTATGCCGATCCTGACGTCGTAAAGCTTAAAGCCGATGGGTTTGCCGCAACTTTAATGCTTCGGCTTTTAGGTCAATGGCCTCGTACAGATCCGCTGCTTCGCGTAGCAGGAGGCGTTGCCCTTCTTCCTGCCTCGCTTCTTGGAACAGCTGCGCTAATTCGATGCGGGAAAAAATATAATTCACCTGCGCGTTAAAATTCAGATCCTTAAAGGTGAACCGTTTAGGAATCTCCAACAGCAGATCAGCAGATTCGGCTTTTTTACCTGCCCAAGACAAAAGCTGAGCCCAGCTCCGGGTGGCCCACAGCACCTCAGGGGTGGCGGTAACCTGCTTGGCTTCAAGCAGCTTTTTGCCATAGGTGTGTGCCCGTTCCGCGGACGCTAACGCCCTGCGGTAATCCTGGTTGGTTTGGGCGTACCTAGTTTGTTTATTAATAGCCTCCAGCGCAGTTTTATAATCACCCAAATCCGCGGCGATGGTGCTGAGCCGGTCGAGCCGCTCCTCAATTTTGGTAAAACCATGAGGGTTATCTAATACCGTCTTAGCAAAGACGCTCAAGGCGTAGTAGGCGGTACGGGGTGATAACTCATTGAGCACTTCCAAAGATTTATTATGAAACAGCAGGTACCACGGCTGTAGCTCTTTATCGAAGTCCACTGCAGTCGCGGAAGAATTATGCACAAAGATTGCTTCGATAAGGGTTTTATCAAGTTGCGCCACGGCCGATGTTTCCGCGTTAGCAAGATCATTGGTGGCTAAGGTGACAAACCATCCTATCCAAGGACCGAGCTCGGTGAGGGAAGCGGCCGATAAGTTCGCGGCCACTGCTTCGAAGTCAATATCGAGGTCAGCTAAACCAAGCTGTGGGTTGCGTTCGACGGCGGAAAACGTATTTTCAATGTAATTAACACTGGTTTCCAGCACCGCAGGGTCGGTAGCGCTGCTATCTAACTCGGCCAGCAAATCATCAGTATTAATCAGGGTGCTCCCCAGCTCGGATTGCATGGCGTTAATGTGTTTGATGGTTTGCTTTGCTTCGTCGATAAGCCCGACTGCGATGAGCGACTCGGCTTGGTGATCGTAACCGTGCAAGATTTCTTCAGGTAGAGCGTAATAAATTCCCCTCGCGATGCGCATTTGGCCGATCCAATGGAGTAATTCCGGTTCGGTGACAGTAACGGGAAGGTAGAGATCAAAAAGCCGGTTGCGGTTCTCGTGCTCGCTGCTGGCGGTAAGGACCCGCACCAGATCATCGCAACACTGAGCCCAATCTTCTACAGCCTCTTCGGGTAGTTGATCGGGGTCAATATATAACAGTGGGGCGAAGGCTAAAGCGCTATCCGGGAAGCCGTATTTACTGCTTTGCTTAAAATTTTCTACAAAAAGTTCAATGTCATCTGACTTGGTGATCAGTGGAGGAAGCGATTGCTCAGAGGTACGCCCATGCATAGCAATCAATTTTAAAGTATCTTCCCATGTTTTTGACTACTTTTTTCACTACCAAAAAACCAAAAGTCCGAATGTGTGGTTTTTCACCTTGCGAAGCCCGTCACGCTTAAGGTTTTGCTGGCATAATTGAAAAGGTAAGTCACAATATGCGACTTGTGAATAATTTTAATACGTTCGGCCCAGCCATCTGGGCGAGCCGAACTGACACTACAGCCATTCTTGGAGGATGACACATGCCAATTGCAACTCCTGAGGTATATAACGAGATGCTTGACCGCGCCAAGGCAGGCGGTTTTGCTTTCCCAGCGATCAACTGTACCTCTTCTGAGACCATCAACGCAGCTCTTCGTGGTTTCGCTGAGGCTGAGTCCGACGGAATTATTCAGTTCTCCACCGGTGGCGCTGAGTTCGGTTCTGGTCTCTCTGTAAAAAACAAGGTAGCTGGCGCTCAGGCTCTAGCAGCCTTCGCCCATGAAGCTGCAAAGCACTACAACATCAACGTGGCGCTGCACACCGACCACTGCCAAAAGGAAGTACTTGACGAATACGTCCGCCCCCTGATCGCTATCTCCCAGGAGCGCGTCGACCGGGGCGAGCTACCCCTATTCCAGTCGCACATGTGGGATGGCTCTGCTATTCCTATCGACGAGAACCTGGTCATCGCCCAAGAACTGCTGGAAAAAGCACGTAACGCACACATCATCTTGGAAGTGGAAATCGGCGTTGTCGGTGGCGAGGAAGACGGCGTAGAGGCTAAGGCTGGCGCCAACCTGTACACCTCACCAGAAGACTTTGCTAAGACCATTGACGCGATCGGCACCGGTGACAACGGCCGCTACCTGTTGGCTGCAACCTTCGGTAACGTTCACGGTGTGTACAAGCCAGGCAACGTAAAGCTGCGCCCAGAGGTGCTGCTTGAGGGCCAGAAAGTTGCTCGGGAAAAGCTCGGCCTTGGCGACGACGCCCTCCCATTCGACTTCGTCTTCCACGGCGGTTCCGGCTCCGAGAAGGAAAAGATCGAAGAGGCACTGACCTACGGTGTTATCAAGATGAATGTGGACACTGACACTCAGTACGCATTCACCCGTCCAATCGTTGGCCATATGTTCACCAATTATGACGGTGTGCTGAAGGTAGACGGCGAAGTGGGCAACAAGAAGGTTTACGACCCACGCTCCTACATGAAGAAGGCAGAACAAGGCATGGCCGACCGCATTGTCGAGGCTTGCCAAGACCTGCACTCCGTAGGCACCACCTTGAGCAAGTAACTTCATAACTGCTAAACCCCACAACCTTGTGGGGTTTTCAGTTTTTTGGAGGTGGGGGTGGATTCTAGGGGGTTGGGGTGCCAAGACTGCTGAGGCGCGGGCAGTAACATCAGTAACAAGTTTTAGGGGCAAATATGTTTGTCCTGCATTTTCCCAGATGGTAATAATGTGACATCTGACACAATTCGGCTATTTGGCTGCAAATTCCATGAAATCCCAGTAAAACATATAGACAACTATCAAATATCCGAATTGTGTCAGTGGTCATATTGCGTTGGGTATGGGGTTAGCTTGGTTGCTTCAAACAGCCGGTGGGGTAAATCCGCCACCGCGTGGGGACGTCGAAAAGCGCTAGGCTGCAGGCGGGGTAAGCAGAAACCGGCGGAACAACTTGGTTTCCGATTGTCAGTCAGGCAACTCCCAGGCTGCGCCGTTTGCTCAAGTCCCTTAAGCGCTGAGCTTGTCGACGACCCCGCAGCCCGAACGCATCTGTTCCTTGGTGCTTGCAGTTTTTTAGTTTTCGGTGTTTGTTGTAAGCATAAAGAACACCACGGGTGATAGGAGCGGAGTAAAAATGACAGGGCGCTGGCAGCAACTAGCGAGTATGAATCGGCCTCGCCAAGGTTGGCAGCGTTTACAAGCAAACTGGATGTACGTGCTCCAAGCTGGGCTTGCAGCCGGGTTGTCGTATTGGGTGGGCATTCATGTTTTCGGCCATGAACAGCCATTCTTCGCCCCCATGGCTGCTGTTATTGTGCTTTCTACTACCGGCGGGGAGCGGTTCCGGCGCTCAGTGGAATTAGTGGTCGGGGTCAGCCTCGGAGTAGGTTTAGGCGACCTCATTATTTCTTGGGTGGGGTCGGGAGTCTGGCAAATCGCACTCGCCGTGATGTGTTCCATAGCCCTAGCCACCGTGGTGGACAAGGGCGTTTTGGTGGCAAATCAAGCAGCTTTTGCCTCGGTGCTGATCGCCACGATTCTACCGCCAGGTACCTCAGGCGGCACCGATCGCATGCTCGATGCCTTTATCGGTGGGGTAGTGGGGCTGATCGTGATGGGGATTTTCCCGGAATCACCACTGCGCTTAGGGCGGCAGGAGATTGCCAAAATCTTGCGGCTAACTGCGGATGTGCAACACCGCGTGGCGACGTCGTTAGATAAGCAAGACACAGCGGCACTGGTGCAAGCGCTGACCGTTGCGCGGGGTTCCCAAGGCGGGATCAACGCCATGATCGCAGCTGCACACACCGGTAAAGAAACCATAGCGGTGTCGCCACTATTGTGGGCGCAACGGCGGCGGATCAAAATGATGCTGCGCATCCTCGACCCAGTGGACAATGCTATGCGCAACACCCGGGTATTAACCCGCCGGGCGTTGGTACTGACCGAAGACCACGAGCGCGTTAGTGAGAAACAGATTGAACTGATCGCTCGGCTTTCGGTAGTGACAGCTGGGCTTTCCGAGCTGTATTGCGGCAGCAAAAATGTGGCGGAATCGACAGAAATCCCGAAGCTGCTAGCGGAGCTGCGGGAGATAGCGGGGCAGTGTTCCAAAGATGTTGCTGCCGATAGTCTGTCTGCTCAAGCTATTTTGGCGCAGGTTCGTTCCCTATGCGTCGATCTGCTGCAGATTTGTGGTCTGTCGCGGCGTTCCGCGGTAACCGCCCTCGTGCCAGTCGCTGATAACCCAGCGCAGTACGAAGAATTATGGAATGACGAACATTAACCCCACAACAGCAGCGGCAAGCTACGATGGAATATAACCTTAAACGTAGGAGGGATTGGCGAATAACTCATGGCACAAGCTGTTGACCGGTGGAAAGCACGAGCAGTTAATCGGATCACGGCTGGCTGGCAGCGGCTAAAAGACTCTTGGCTCTACATCATCCAAGTCGCCATCGCTGCCGGATTAAGTTATTGGTTTGCGCTAGAAATAGTCGGACACGAACGCCCCTTTTTCGCCCCCATGGCTACAGTGATTGTGCTTTCAACCGCTGGTGGGGAGCGGTTCCGCCGCGCGGTGGAATTAGTGGTCGGGGCCAGTCTCGGAGTGGGCCTAGGAGACCTCCTCATTGTTTGGGTCGGAACCGGATTTTGGCAAATATCTTTGGTGGTGGGCCTAGCCATTACCATTGGAAAATTCCTGGACAAAGGGGTGTTGCTGGCCAATCAGGCGGCATTCGGCGCGGTGTTGATCGCAACAATTCTACCGCCTGGCAGTACCGGTGGTCTTAACCGCATGGTGGACGCCTTTGTCGGTGGTGTCATCGGCTTATTGGTTATCTCCCTGTTTCCCGAATCGCCGCTGCGCCACGGAAGAAAAGAAATTGCAATGCTCATGGGGGTTGCGGCGAAAGTTCTCGACGAGGTGGCACTAGCGCTAAAAACCGGTGATACCGAGGCAATAAGGACCGCACTGCAAGACGCCCGCGGCACCCAGGGTGGCATTAATAATATGATTGCTGCCACCAAGGCGGGTGCGGAAAACCTCTCAGTTAGCCCATTGCTGTGGCAGCAGCGCCGCAAAATCCGCTCTTTACAGCGCATTTTGCACCCGGTGGATAATGCCATCCGTAATACGCGGGTGCTGGCGCGTCGGGCGCTGACACTTTCGGAGGATCACGATACGGTTTCTGAGCAGCAGATAGCGATCATAGCCGAGCTTGCGGATATTTCTTATCGGTTGCAGGAGCTATTCATTGGAACCGATAAAGACCATCAAGAAATGCCGGAACTGGTAAAAAGGCTGCGGAAACTCGGTGGCCAAGCCGGCCTTGATGTGGCCGAAGGCAAAGTACTATCAGCGGTGATGATCTTAGGGCAATCCCGCTCTATTATTGTGGACTTACTACAAATCTGTGGCCTATCGCGGCGCAGCGCACTGGCGATTTTACGCCCCACCTCCAAGCATCCCGCCCAACCACCAGAGATTTGGGAAGACGACAGTGCATAAAAACCTTCTACAACCGCACCGCTTGTAGATCCCGTAAATGCCTATAAAAAGTCACCCGATCCACGGGCCGTTTCCGGGAAACCCCATCAACAATGACCCGTAGATTCTCGCCGCCGGCCTGCAGCGCTCGGCCGGTACGTAAACTACTAGCATCCGCGGTACCAAACGGTCGGCTGCGCCCAAAGAAGCCACGGCGTGGCTCGTCAAGTGGCGTATCTAACGCAACCGCAGCCAAACCCGGTGCTTCTAACATGGGCACTAATCGCGCCCCAAACACCCCTCTTGTAGGAGTGCGGCGCCCCGATTGGTGGCGCAGAAGAACAGAATCATCAACGATGGCTTCGGCAGTGATTTCCTTATTATCCCAGTCGGTGACGCTGGCGAGACCTGCGACGGCGATGCCGGCGTCGTCACGCACCAGCGGTGCTGGCTGCACGGGTGCGGTGCGGGCGAAATCCAAGGCTTCCTGGGGGGTGAGATCGGCAATGCCCCATTGCTTTGCGACGGCGGAATCGGCGTCAAGCGGGCAATAAGCCACCTCAACCCACATGGTGTCGGCGCGCATAAGGCGGCTGAGCACTGCGGATAAGGCGGCATCGTCGCCAAGCACCACCGCCCGCAGCGGGTGCGGAAGCGGTTGCGGTGCCAGCTGGGGTGCTCCTAAATGTGCAACATCCGGTTGCTGCGCAATCTCTGCCAAGGATGGGGTCGGATCAACCGGAAGCACCTCTGCGGCGATGGCGTCTAAGGCTTTCAACTCAGCGCGGGTGGGGATAGGCGAGAGTGTTAGGGTCTCGCCACCGGTTGGCAGGTCGGTGCCGCAGCGAAGATAGACAAGACGCATGGGTTACAGGAAACGAGTATCGGGGTATTCTTCATCTAAATGCTTGAAGAATTGCAATGCGGTAGCAACACCGCAATCAGTAAGCTGCTGTAGCTGCAAATCGCCAACGCCGTGTTCTAAATCAGTATTGGTTTCGGCGTGAACCCGAACAATACCTTCGTCATCAACCGTGACATAAGTCTTTGGCCACAGCTTATTCCGGTTCCAGTCATTGCAGGTTTCGGCTAGCTTGGTGCGCGCCTCAATGGGGGCTGATACTTTCCATGTGGCACGAATGGCATAAATTTCCCGCATCTTACCGGTAGCCAACAAGACGAAACTGTGCTCGTCAAAGCCGGTGAAAATATCGCCATCCTCGTCGGTGCTGAAGTTGTATTTCTGATTACGGAAATACTCCGCTACCCGTTCGATGCTAAATGGTTCGGTGAACTCGCTCATTATGCTCACTTTCTACGGCTAAAAATACACTTTACCTAGGCCACGATACGGCATAAATGATTGTACTGCGAGATGAGATTGCGGAACGGGACAGTGAATGCTGTTATGTAAGTGTGCGAGCTTAGCGTAGGTCGTGGTCTGTGTAGCGCAGTACACTGGGGCCATTAAATATGTTCGCTACGTTTAGATCAGACAGGTGAGACTGATGGCGAGTCAAACAACCATTGGCGTATTTTCCAGTATTGATGTATTTCTATGGTCGGTTGTTTATCAACGGCCGTGGGAAGTAGCTGAAAACTGGGATCATCCAGATGCTGAAAAACCAAGTCCGCAGGAAATAGAAGAAATCTATACCGCACAGGCGCCGCTGTTACGATCATTGGATAATCTCTTGTCTATTTCGCTTACTGCTGCATTTGAGTATCTTGACCTCACTGTCGGAGTGCAGGTCACGGTGAGTGATCAACGTCCCGACCCAGCGGAGTTTACTGATGTGGAGCATTGGTCGGAGGTATCAATTCGGTTTGAAGCTCATGAAGATTCCGAAGACTGGGAAGGGCTATTCCTGTGCAGCTACAATGATTTCCAGCCATCTGCTAGGCACCCAGAATTGCAGGCATTGAAGATTCCGCCAGGGATTACTTGGCGAGTACGCGCGGAGGCAACAACAGCACCAGACAGTGATGAAGACTTTCCTGTGCACGCGGATCAAGTAATCCCCTTTGATTATGAAAACGGCGAAGGCACTTGGGACACGCTGCCTTTTCAACTGAAGCTGTGGTTTTGGCAGGAACCGGAACTCCGTGAACCTGCATATTCCCCAGCGCAGCAAACACTTGCAGATCAGTATGCGATAGCTGAACAAGAATTTATTAAAAAGTGGCACCAGAATCAGCAGGAGGGGTAACCTCCTGCTCGGTGGGGGTGCGTTTCGACGCCCCACCGAGTGCAGCCTGGCAAAAAGTCTAGGTCGGTTCTACTTAAATATGCGCCTGTGCTCACTCATCATCCAAGAGGGAGGCTAGTCACCAACATAAGTAGCTTACATGCTTCATATTTGTTCGGTATCTTAGCGTGGTAAGGGAACGTAGTATAAGTGGTATGTCCTATCGCTGGATAGGAAACGCTGAAGCTTATATGCCTCACAATGGGTACTTCTTTTTGCTTTAGACCAAGTGTCGGGGTCGCGGCAATTCTAATTTTTAAAAATTTTAGAAACAGAGGTTGAAAGTTAAAAACAGAATTTTCTCTTGCCACTATTGACACTGCGGGGTGTGGCTTAACACAGATTCACCAACAGCCACCTGCCACGTTGTCAATGGAATAACTGGAATTGTTTGAGTGCCAATCGGATGGGAAATGGAGTGAACATGGCTATTGCGGTGAGGTCAGAAGGGCTGACCAAGGAGTTTATCTCTGGCGAATCGAGTATTTATGCCTTAAAAGAGGTCTCGATTGAGGTTAGACGCGGCGAGTTTGTTGCAATCATGGGGCCGTCTGGGGTCGGGTAAATCCACATTAATGCAGTGTTTAGCGGGACTGGACCAGCCGACATCAGGGCGTAGCTGGATTGGTGATGTTGAGATCACTGGGCTTTCGGATGGGGAGTTGACCAGACTGCGCAGGGAGCAAGTGGGGTTTATTTTCCAAGATTTCAACCTGTTTCCCACCATGACCGCGAAGCAGAACATCTTATTGCCATTGAAGTTGTCTAAACGAAGCGTTGACCAAGGTTATTTTGATTTTTTGGTTAATACATTAGGGATTGCAGAACGGATTTCGCATCACCCTGCAGAACTTTCGGGTGGGCAGCAGCAGCGGGTGGCGGTAGCTCGGGCATTGTTGAGCAAGCCGACGGTGATTTTCGCTGATGAACCTACCGGCTCATTGGATCAGGCTGCGAGTCGGGATTTGATTCAGGTGCTACTAGATGGGGTGACTCGTGATGGGCAAACCGTGGTGATGGTTACTCATGATCCGATGGTTGCAGCACAAGCCACGCGGGTGATTGGGATTGAAGATGGTCGGGTGCTTCAGCGGGGAATGCCAGGTAGTCAGGCCACAAACCACCTTGAGAGGGGCTAGGCATGCTGGCAAAACGTGAGCTGCGGGGTATGGTTTCGTCAATCACGACTGTGGTGATTGGCGTATTTATGTTGACGTTTTCACTGGTACTTGGTGATTCCGTGAGCGCTGGCATGCAATCAAGCGCAAGGGCGATCGTCGGTGATACTGATGTCGTGGTCGCAGCAAAACTGCCAGCGAAACAGCTGATTGATGATGCGGCAGTTTCTGCGATTGAGGGGCTTGGCGACGACGTCCATGTGCGTAAGATTTCCCAGGCGGTAGCGCGTCTGCCCGATGTGAAAAGTGAGTCAACGGTTTTCGTTAACAATATTCCTCAGTTATCTGCTGATACCGTTTTAGTTTCAGGAAGGTTGCCGCAACAGGAAGGGGAGGTTGCGGTGAACCAAACCCTTGCTAGAAACCAAGGGTATGCACCGGGTTCCGTGATAGGGCTGCTCGATGGTAATTGGCAACCAGCAGGAG
Source organism: uncultured Corynebacterium sp. (assembly GCA_963520895.1). Classification (GTDB taxonomy): domain Bacteria; phylum Actinomycetota; class Actinomycetes; order Mycobacteriales; family Mycobacteriaceae; genus Corynebacterium. The sequence goes on from CAUQSW010000022.1 coordinate 16,977, forward strand.
ATATGTCGGTTGTAGGGGTGATTGCTCCGGGAAACGACACCGCGCTTAATACCAGTCAGCCAGCGGTCTATGCGTTTGATTCTGAGATTGCGCGGATTAATGGAAAGCCGGGCTACTCGAAACTCTATATCTCCTCGGATCGCCCGGATCTTCGTGAGCAGGTGACGGCTGCTTTGGGCCAAAGCCAAGCTGCAGTCGTGGTTTCTTCGGCTGAATCAGAGGTTATTAGTCTCACCCGTTCTTCTACGATGGGTTCGGATCTGATTATTGCGGTGATGGCAGCTTTGGGGGTGATGTGTGTACTGGTGTCCGCGATCGTGGTGACTAGCGTCTTCCACACTTTCGCCACTAGGCGCCGCCGGGAGTTTGCGTTGCTGCGGTGCATTGGGGCGTCGAAAAGCACCGTCTTTTCGATCGTCATGAAAGAAGGCTTGGTCGTCGGGCTGATTGGTTCAGTGCTCGGGATTCTTTTGGGCCTGGGGGTTTCGCGAGCATTTGCGACGTGGCAAGGCGAGTTTTTAGGTTCCGCGGTGGAGTTCTCCGCCGCGATTTCCAGCCTAGTTATAGCCGGGTTGGTGGGTGTGGTGAGCACGTTGGTGGCTTCGCTGCGTCCCGCCAAGGTGGCTAATAGTGTGCCGCCGGTTTTGATGGCGAATAAGCATGCGTTTGTTCCTCGGCGGCGGTATTCGTCAGTGATTAGAACAGTCCTAGCGGTAGTGTGTTTGTACCTCGGTGTCGGTTTATTGGTGGTTGCTGTGCAGTTCAAGTCGCTGCTTCCTGCCATACCCGGCGGGTTGTTTGCCGCTGTTGCTGTGATGCTGGGGTTGCAGCCGCTCATCGTGCTTATTGGCTCGGGGCTAAATAAGGCGGCGGAAGCTTCTGGCTCGACGGCATTTTCCGTGGCGGTGGGCAACATCTTACGCAATGTTCGTAGGTCTGCTAATTCGGCTTTGGCCTTGGCGGTGGGGAGCTGCGCTGGCTGGCATCGCAACGGTGGGCATTGCTTCGGTTAACGCCACCACCATGGACTTCTCCGATCGGGATCAGCGAGCAGGATCAAGCCTTGCTGCGAACAGATACCTTGGGTGGAGTGGTTGACTCAGATATTTTGGTGCTGGGTGCGCTGTATCAAGTTCCCCAAAACGAACAGGTGACGGTGATTTCTGAAACCTCGCAGTTGCCTCTTATCACAAGGGCAGGCGAGCCGCGGGTGGCTAGTGCCGTTACTTCACGGAACAATCTGAATCAGCTTTCTGCCCATCCTGCGACTAAAACGCTGTGGCTCCGGTTTACCGGTGAAGGATTAGATCGTGCAACTAAAGATCAAGTCACTGAGCTGGCTGAGGCAAAAGGTTTGAAAACACAAGGCGAGGTAGCGCCCCGACTTGCCGCCGCTGAGTTATTCCAAACCTATTCCCTTATTGTGTTCAGCGTTATTGTGCTGGCACTCATTGTGGCACTCATTGGCGTGGCAACGGCAACGGAACTGTCACTATTTGAACGCCGCGATGAGCTTAAGCTGTTCCGCTGCCTTGGGGCAACCAGGAAAATGCTGATGGCCAGCATTGGCATAGAGACCTTGTGCGTTGCAGCGATTGGCAGCCTAGTGGGCTTGATACTCGGTGCAGCCTTAGGCGCGGTCGGGGCATTGACGGTCTTGGCTACCGACGACGCCCCACCCATTGTGGATTTCGACTTTGTACGGTTGCTGCTGGTTTTCTTAGGCTGGCTAGTATTTGGAATACTCAGTTCTGTGCTGTCGGGGTATAGAGCTATCCGCGGCCAAACGGTGAGCGCTTAAGATAAGACTTTTTAACACCCCCTAAGGCAGAATAACCCCCACCTTTCCGGTGGGGGGCGCGGTGGTTGGGCGCAAGAAAAGCGGTTACCACGGATTGGTGGTAAAAGATGTGCTGAAACTTCTGGCGAAGTCTGCGTTTCCCTGTTCGGCTTTGACGAATAAACCACTGGGTGTGATGGTGATGGTGGCGTCGTCGTTGTAGACTTCGAACTCGCCTGCAGCGACGTTGGCTTTATCCACGTCCTTGCGGTAGATATCACTTAAATAATCGTGGGTGTAGTAATAGGATTCGCTGGAACCCGATTGGCAAATAAGCACGTGATGGTCATCGGTGCTAACCGCAGAAAACACCCAGGTATCAGAACCAAGACACGTCAGGGAGCTAAAACCGTAGGCATCCAGTCCTGCATCAGTCACCGATTGCTGGTAGGCGGTATTTTGTGCTGCGGCGGCGGTAGTAGCGGCGGAATCTGAGGCGCTACTGCTATTACTGGGTGGGCTGCTGGGGGTGACCATGACCGATTCGGTAATGGTGGTTGGTGCAGCTACTGCCGCTTGATTGCTTGTGGTATTAGATCTCCAGACGAAAAATCCTGCCGCAAGTAAGGCAATAAGCAGCACGATCACCCCGAGTAGTAGTGGGATGAGCACTCCGCCCTGCGACCGGGGTCTGGTAGCTACTGGTGGTAATTGAGCACTGCGTAAGGGATTGTCCTCAGTGAGAAAAGGTGGGGGTGACACTGGTTTCGGGTCGCTAGGAAAACCATTATGAGGGGAATTATTTTGTGTCACGTGCTCACTCACAGATTCTTTCAGGTTGCGTCTTGTGAATAATAGTCTATTTGTTTTGTTAGAAAATACCTAGAGTTCGCAGCTTTTGGGAAATCCACGGTATTATAGAAAAACGTCTGTGATCTGCGAGCTAATCATGCGTAAAGCTAAGGGTTGGCGTAGTGGTTCTTTTAAACACCTACAACAAGGACGTGTATTTTAAAATGGCAGCAATCGTGATTGTCGGTGCCCAGTGGGGCGATGAGGGCAAGGGTAAAGCCACCGACATTCTCGGCGGTCTCGTCGATTATGTGGTTAAACCCAATGGTGGCAATAATGCTGGCCACACAGTTGTTGTTGGTGGCGATAAATACGAACTCAAGCTGCTTCCTGCGGGAGTTTTGTCGGAAAACGCTACCCCCATCTTGGGCAATGGTGTGGTGATTAATCTAGAAGCATTATTCGAAGAAATTGACGGCTTGGAACAGCGTGGCGCTGATGCCTCTAGGCTACGGGTTTCGGCTAATGCTCATTTGGTCGCCCCGTATCATCAGGTGCTCGATCGGGTGCAAGAGCGATTCTTGGGCAAACGTGCCATTGGTACCACTGGTCGGGGCATTGGTCCTGCTTATGCTGATAAGGTTTCCCGGGTGGGGATCCGCGTGCAGGATGTGTTCGATGAATCCATTTTGCGCCAAAAAATTGAATCTGCCTTGGATGTGAAAAATCAGATTCTGGTGAAAATGTACAACCGGCAAGCCATTGAGGCAGAAGAGGTTGTGCAGTATTTCTTGGGTTATGCTGAGCGGCTGCGGCCCATGGTTATTGACGCCGAATTTGTGCTCAACCAAGCGCTGGATCAGGGCAAACACGTACTGATGGAGGGCGGACAAGCCACCATGCTGGATGTGGACCACGGCACCTACCCGTTTGTTACTTCTTCCAACCCGACTGCAGGTGGTGCCTGCGTGGGGGCGGGGATCGGCCCGACCAAGATTACGTCCTCGTTGGGAATTATCAAGGCTTATACCACTAGGGTGGGGGCTGGGCCGTTTCCTACGGAATTATTTGATAAATGGGGGGAGTTCCTGCAGGTAACTGGCGGGGAAATCGGTGTGAACACTGGCCGTAAGCGGCGGTGCGGTTGGTACGATTCCGTGATTGCGCGGTACGCCTCTAGGGTGAATGGTTTCACGGATTTGTTTTTAACCAAGCTGGATGTTTTGACTGGCATTGGGGAAATCCCCATTTGTGTGGCCTATGATATTGACGGCACGCGACATGAAGAAATGCCATTGACGCAATCGGAATTCCACCACGCGCAACCTATTTATGAAACGATGCCCGCGTGGGAAGAAGACATCACTGGCTGTAAGACTTTTGAGGAGCTACCAGAAAAAGCACAGGCCTATGTGCGTCGGTTGGAAGAACTGTCCGGTTGTAGGATTTCCTATATTGGGGTCGGCCCAGGCAGGGACCAAACCATTGTGCTTCATGATGTGATGGAAAATTAAGTCTTTTTGAAGATTTTGTTGTGACCGTCGATAAGCAAAAGCCTAAAATAAACCTTATGTATATTCCGCAATCCATCGGGACGCCACTGAGCCCCAATGCTATCCGTATTCTGCTTCTGGGTTCGGGGGAATTAGGAAAGGAATTGGCCATTGCCTTCCAGCGCCTCGGGGCGGAAGTGCACGCGGTGGATCGCTACCAAAATGCGCCCGCACACCAAGTAGCGCATTTTGCCTACACGGTGGATATGACGGACGGCAATGCTATTGCTGAGCTGGTGGAATATATTGACCCGCATTATATCGTCCCAGAGATTGAAGCGTTGGCCACCAGCGCTTTGGTGGCTTTGGAAGAAGCGGGACGCACGGTGGTGCCCACTGCGAAAGCCACTAAATTAACCATGAACCGCGAGGGGATTCGCAGGCTAGCGTCTCGGGAGCTGGGGTTGCCCACTTCGGCATACTGGTTTGCCGATAATTTCGAGGAATTTCAAGCCGTAGTATTTCAGGCCGGTTTTCCCTGTGTGGTTAAGCCGATTATGAGCTCCTCTGGCCAGGGACAAAGTATTATGCACAGCGCCGATGATGTGCAACGTGCCTGGCAGCTGGCACAAAGCACTAATGACACCGAGCGGGTGATTGTGGAGCGGTTTGTGGATTTTGATTTTGAAATCACCGTGCTGACTGTGCGCTCGATAGATCCTAATACCGGTGAGTTGGCTACGTGGTTCTGCGAGCCGATTGGGCATCGGCAAGTTGCTGGCGATTACGTGGAATCCTGGCAGCCCATGCCGTTGACCGCGGTGGCAACCGATGCGGCGCGCTCCATTGCCGCGCGTGTGACCAATGCTTTAGGTGGGCGTGGAGTTTTCGGCGTCGAGCTGTTTGTCGCAGGTGACGACGTTTATTTCTCCGAAGTTTCCCCGCGCCCGCACGATACCGGCATGGTGACCATGGCCACCCAGCGTTTCGACCAGTTCGCCTTGCACGCTCGGGCCATTTTGGGCTTGCCTATCGACGTCACCTGCACCTCTCCTGGGGCATCTGCGGTGATCTACAGCGAAATAGAGGCAGCTGAGGTGTCCTATTCTGGATTGCCAGCCGCCATGGCGGTTCCAGAGACTGATGTGCGGCTATTCGGCAAGCCCCAGGCATATAAAAAACGCCGCATGGGAGTTGCGCTTTCCACTGCTGAAGATGTTAATACAGCACGGGAGCGTGCAAAGATTGCGGCGGGAATGATTGAGGTTACTCAGCCTTAGGCAGCTGCTGAGTTCTCGGTGGCCTTGGTTTCAGGCCACTTTAGTTTAGGCAGCTTCGCTGATGCTGGTGAACTGGGAAGCACGCTTGATCATAGGGGTATGAGCAACACCATCCCAGTCAAATTCTGCTCCTGCGACCTCAAAACCTAAGGTTTCATAAAAACCGATCTGTGGGGTCTGGGCCTCTAGGTAGATATCGAGGGTGGGGTTCTGCTCGAAAGCTAGGCGGAGGGTTTGCTTCATGATTTCGCTCCCCATGCCATCACCCCGGAAGTTCTCGGCAACGCAGACGCGGCCGAGGTGGAACCGCTCGGTACCATCTGGGGCGATTTCGGGGTACAGCCGGGTGCAGGCGATCAGCTGGCGGTCGCCGTGATCGTCTTGTTGCCATGCAAGCACATGGAAGGTGGAGTCGTAGGCGTCGATGTCGTCGATCTCTTGGTAGGGGCTTTGTTGTTCGTGCACGAACACGTCTACCCGCAGTTTGTACAACTGGTGTACTTCTAGCGGTGCCAGCCCAGAGATCGAATTAACGGCAAAGAATTTGTTCATGAGGCAACAACTTACCCTGAGTTTCTTGTGAGTCAAGAATTTGGCCGTGGGCGTGTCGGGTAGGTTTATGCAGCTAAAAGTATATATAGGCAAAATTAATTGTGGGGCAAATCACTCATTGGTTTTTCCTGTGATCTGGGAAGTTTAGGGCGTAGGCTCCGCGGTCTTCTGGGGTGCGAGAGGGGGTAAAGGGTTTAACTAAAGCTGGGAATAAATTATGATATTCCCCATTAGAGAGGTAGAAAATGATAAAAAATAAATTATTAATTATTAGTTTAGTGCCATTTACCGTTTGCGCCTGCGCAAGTATCGATTCTCCTCAAACATCGCCCGTAGCAGGAATTACCTCCACCACTAGCACCAGCTCCACGGACCCAGCTTTAGCCTTAGATTCTTCTTTTACCGACTGCAGCGAAGTCTATAATGCGGGATGGACCGAGCTACCCCGCGATCATCCCTTATATACTGACACTTTAGATTTCGATCATGACGGCGTTGCCTGCGAAATAGAAATAGAAGAAGTCAAACCACTAGCAAAACTGGGATCAACCGATGTCAGTCCAACTCCGAAATATTAACAATGGCACTAAAAAGGTCTTTGGTAATACGCTGACCGCCATTATGCATCGCGCCGCCATTGTGGATGCCGTAGATTACCGCTTTATTATCAATCACTGGTGCGCCGGATTGCCCATTAAAAGTATCCGCCAGGTAATTGACAACAGTATCAGTGTATTTCACTACCTTATCGCGATCCTGCCATACCGTTCCGGCTGGCTTATCACCCGGGTACCCAATGACTGTTGCCTCCGCACTGGTTAAAAACTCATCTGTGGGGATAGTCATTCCGAACCAACCGACTTCGTTTCCCACCGGTTCATCGAGTTTCATGATGGCCCAGTCATTACCGATCCGAGGACCGTTTTTGTCGTACCACACCTCGGTGGCATGCGCTGCAGGGAAATGTTCGGTATCTGCATTTAAGCCAGGCTTAAAAACAATGTCCGAGGCACCCTGGGCGAAACAGTGGCCCGCGGTAAGCACCGTATCGCTACCAACCAATGCGCCGGTGCAATGCGCTTTGCCTGCATTACCATGAGTGAATTCAATTTTTCCTATCCAGCGGTAGGGTGCCCTAGTGGTATCTTCGATCTGCGCCCGATCGTCGTCATCAATGACTCGTTCATCAGCCCAATGAGTACCCAAGGACGAGGAGGTGGAATCATAGTCCGGAGCTTTGAGCAGGTCTGAGTTTTCAATCGGATTGTTGGTGTCTTGTTTTCCATCAACAATCGGATATCCGACTGGTGAAATCGGGGGCTGCGGGTCGTCAACCACAGCGACAGCCGTAGGCAGTGACTGAGCAGGGAAAAGAGCGGTCACTGGCGCAATTAAAACCAACCCCATTAATAGCGCGCCGGGGATTCTGGTTCTCCGAGAAAAAGGGAAATTCATAAAACCAGTATTACCGAACAGTGCTGACATAAGTTGTTAGAGACGCAAGTGTAGTTAACAGTCTTTTCTTAGAACTGCACTAGCGCAAGGCAACCGCTTTTCGACGCAATTAGCTAATTGCATTGTTTCGCACCGTTATACGCTGGGATAAGGGGCATTAGTTCACGGTTAATGTGAAATATTAAGATCTAAAATATTCTTTTATTTTTGCTTAGTATATAACGGCGGTCGTTGCCCCTGTTTGGGGTGGTTGACGCATAGGGGAGTTCTTGGGTTTTAGTCGGTAACAATTCACATTGCATAATGGAAAGCATTATTGATAAAATAGTAACTAGAATTATCCTACAAGGATTTCATGATTAACAAGTAACCCCCAGGAGGATTATGGATATTGCCCAAAAACAGATAACCGATTAATCGCTACAACAAGAAAGCAGGTTAACATGCTATTTCTCGTCATATTTCTGTTCATATATTCCATGACTGTATCGCTGCTGTTCTTGCGGAAAAGTCGGGAACAGCACGCAGATGAGGCATAACACACGCCAGTTATAATTCGAGCAACTGCAATAGCGACAGTTTGGTATCGCGAGTGAAATACGTGGTTTGCTCGAATTTTTTATTTACTACTTAAAGAAGTTTATTCAGGGGGTGGTTCGTAGAAGATGATTTTGCGGATGATGGTGATTGTTTGGATGGCTTTGGTTAGGGGGAGTCGGTTGGGGGTGGCTAGTATTTTCCAGGTTTTTAGGTGTGCTATTGCTCGTTCGACTACGTAGCGGATGCGTTGGATGTTTTTGTTAAACCGTTGTCGCCAATCGTGTAGGTCTGTGTGAGGTTGCCTGCGGAAAGGAACATCGCATCCAGAACCGATATATCCTTTATCAGCGGTGATGTGATCGGGTGGGATACTATCAAGCAGGTTGGTTTAACGTAGGGCGTTGATATCATGTGTTGATCCTAATAACGGGTTGGATACGTAGTAGATTTCCCCTGCTTGGTCGGTAAGTATTTGCAGGTTGAAACCAGTTTTCTTATGTTTACCACTGTAGAGTTTTTGGTGGTTTTTCCACCCCCAGCATTCCACGAGGGTGCCATCAAGCACATAAAATCGGTGCACATCGAGGTCTTTTGGTGTTGGTGGAGACGGCAGGATGGTATCTAAGGCAGTAAGTATGCGGGTGATTGCTCTGGAAATAGTTGGTTGAGATACCTCAAAAAGGGTTGCCAGTACCTGTTGGCGGATGTTTTCTTCCAAGTACAGCATAGTAACGGTCACACTGGTGAAAAGACCTAACGAGGGTGGGCAGCGATGATCGATCCCGGTGTCTTCAATCAACCGCGTTAAGGCTAAGAGATTCTCACAAGAAAGTATGCTAGTGTCAGCAGTGCGGGGTCTGGTACTGAATTTGTGCGTTTTCACACTTCATACAAATACACCACCACACCTCGCCTCTACCATCTTTCAGGGGCAAACCCACCCAACAACCCCCACCAACAAAAACCCAACACCTGAATAAGCCTCAAAGATTTTCATACCGCAAATAGGTGAATTTTAGCGGCGGCATCGCTATTAACCACAGGGTTGGTAGGTGGGGGCCGGCTCGGTGGCGGTTGTGCTGTGGGAAAGTCCAGTTAGGTAGTAGTTTTTGAGGTAGTTTTATCGGGTTTGCCTCAGTCAGGGACTGTAAATCGGATCAGAGTTGCCCCCATTAGTGTGTAATTTCTGCGAATGGGTAAAAGCTTAAAAAACTTTTGCATGTGGGCAAAACTATACTTTTAGGGGAGTGGATATTCAATTAATTTATATCTCCGACGGGCTGGGATGTAAATTATTTCGAATTTATTTTCGACCCATCATGAAATAACTGTGCACAACCTATTTTGTGAAGAATTTCACCATTAATAAAAATCCACTGACGGCCCATTATTGGCCTATTTAATTTGGGGGGCATAGCTGAGTAAAAAACCGTAAGTTAATTAACCGGGAGATGAGTAATTGGGAGTAGGTAATGAAATATTGATCCAAATAACATTCGGATGGATATGAAGGAATAAATATGTCTTTTATTGCTCTATTTCTATTCATTTACAGTCTTACAGTATCGCTAATGTTGATACGCCCAGGTAGAAAGGATGAACCTCGGTGACTATAAAACGCAAAATCACAACCCTAGTGTTGACCACAGCACTGGCATTATCTGCTGCTACCGGAATGGTCAGTGCTAGCGCACAGTATTCAGAAACACCAGCACAAACGCAGTGTAGCGCCCCGCAGGACATTCAGCTCACGGCGGAAGAAACCGACAAAGTAGCCGACGTGGCACCGGAGCAAAAACAATCGGCTATCGAGAAGTCAAAAGAAAAACTCCGCGACGTTGATAATGCCGACAAACTGGATTTTGAGCATGCAAATGTCATGGCAACTCAAGCCGGTGCGCAAAAAGTATGGACCACTGTGGCTCAGAGCGTAAAGAAAACTCCGACGAGGACTATATTTTCTATCGGGTGGCAGTGGACTTGGAAAAGGCGAGGTCGCCAGTGTGCAACGCTATGAAATGACTCCCAAGGAGCAGGACACCTTGGATGTGAAAATGTTTGTCGATGATGAGTTGTTCTGGACCGGAACTACCAATAACTCCGGGACCTTGGAAACTCATGCCGACAGCCCCACCAGTGAGCAGGAATTGCACCAAGAGGGGTTCTGTGAGTGGTTTGTTGGCGCGCTCTGTGGCACCGGCGGCGGTGCCGGTTGCTTTGGGACATGCGGGGCACTTGCACTAACCACCGGATGGGGTGGTCTGGGGTGCGCTGCAGTTTGCGCGCTGATCGCATCCCTAGGCTGTACCGGGGCTACCATAGCCATCTGCGGCTAACAGTCTTTTGCACAGGCGGAAACCCCACCACATGTTTACCTGCTGCGGTGGGTTTGAGCTTGGGGTTAGGCGTCGTAACGCGCGTGGGTGACCATGTCATCCCATTCGACGATTTTTTTGCGTTCGCGTCCCTCCGGAGCGCCGAGGGCACGTTCGGCCTGGTCGAGGCGGTGCCAGCCTTGCCAGGTGGTATAAGGGATCTGCTTGGACTTGAGAAATTCCAGTACGGCTTCGGTGTCGGCCAAGGCGGGGTCGGAAAGGTTGCCATTGGTGTAATCGGTGAGCAACATTTCGGTGGTTTCTTTGGCGTCGGATTTGGTATTGCCAATTAGGCCGACTGGGCCGCGCTTGATCCAGCCGGTGGTGTACAAGCCGGGTACGATCTCGCCTGCCTCATCGAGGATGTGGCCGCCATCGTTGGGGATAACGGCGCGTTCGTCGTCGAAAGGCACACCATTAACCGGGTAGGAACGATAGCCGACCGCACGGTAGACCGCTTGGACTGGCCACGTGCTGAACTTGCCGGTGCCGCGTACGCCACCCTCGCCGTCGAATTCCATCCGCTCGGTTTTCAGTCCCACGACTTGGCCGTTTTCGCCCAAGATTTCCACGGGGGACTCGAAGAAGTGAATGTAGAGCTTATGCGGCGCGCCTTGGGGGTCGCGCATGGCGTACTGTTCGAGGGTTTGGCACACCAAATCCTGCGATTTTGATTCGCGGCGGGCTTGCTCGGAAGCTTCGTCGTAGTCAATATCTTCAGGATCGACGATCACCTCGATGGTGGGGGAGTGATCGAGTTCCTTTAGCTCCAGCGGGGTGAATTTTGCCTGTGCTGGGCCGCGCCGCCCGAAAACGTGCACCTCTCGTGCCTGGTTGTTCTTTAATGAGGCGTAGACATTATCGGGGATTTCGGTGACTAGCAGCTCTTCGCCAGTTTTTGCCAGAATACGGGCCACATCCAAACCAACGTTGCCCACACCAATGACTGCCACCTGTTCGGCACCCAAGTTCCAGTTGCGTTCGAACTCGGGGTTGCCGTCGTAAAAGCCAACAAATTCCGCAGCGCCGTGGGAGCCGGTAAGGTCCTGGCCAGGGATATCCAACAGGCGGTCTGCTACCGCGCCGGTGGAGAAAATGATCGCATGATAAAACTGTCGCAGCTCGTCGATGGAGACCGTTTCACCAACGGCGATGTTGCCCAAGAACCGCAGCTGGGTTTTCTCCATAACTGCGTGCAGCGAGTTAACGATTCCTTTAATACGGGGATGGTCGGGAGCAACACCGTAGCGAATCAGCCCGAAAGGTGCGGGCATACGTTCAAACAGATCTATTTCTACCTCAGTGCCGGACTTCATTAATAGGTCAGAGGCGTAGATGCCAGCGGGGCCAGCACCGATGACGGCGACGCGCAAGGGTTGAGGAGAGTTCATGGCAAAATGATGATCCTTTCAAGAAAATTCTTAGGTAAGAATACGCTGTTAAGCTCTAGGCGGGAAGTTGCAGACACCGTTCTTTGGTACCCCCAGGCCTGACAAGCTGCGAACCAAGTGCTGTAATAGGCAAGGTAACGCTAAGAAAAGGTGGGTGGATAGGGTGTGATCGTGGTGGGAAAAATATTTTGTTGCTAAAGCTATTAAAGGGCGAGTAAAACCTGTACACTTATGGGTTGTATCACAAGTAGCACTAACTAAAGTCGTAATCACACCAACCAGAAGGGACTCTTTGGTGACCTCAACCACTCGCTCCGTCCTGCTTACTGCTATCCGCCGCCAGTTGGATGCAGCTGAAGTAGCTGGATTCGCCCATGCATTGGGTGTCAACGTTCGACCCCTCATCCATAACAAGGCCGAAATTTCCGACGCCCTCAGGTACGCTTCCTCGGAACCCGTGGTCTATACCGGTACTGGAAACCTCAATTTCGACGCCAAAGCTGCAGCCGCCATGGGGGTGGCCATGGTGATCCAAACCCCCGTGGAAGATGTCAGCACCGAGCTAGCATTAGCCGAAATCGACCAACTCGGGGCTACTGTGGCGAAACTCGTCGTCGGTGACACACCATTAACCGACGCTATTGCTGCCGCTCAAAACACCGAAGCCGAACCAGTCATGACGGCCGAAGTCTTCGAGCACTGGCTGTTAGCGCGCGCCAAGGAACACCGCGCACATATCGTGCTGCCGGAAGGCGACGACGATCGCATCCTCACCGCCGCCCACCAACTATTAGAACAAGACATTTGCGAGCTAACCATTTTGGGCGCCCCGGCACAGGTGCTGGCCAAAGCACACGAGTTGGGCTTGGATCTTTCTGAAGCAAATATTTCCGATCCGCTCACCGACCCCAGGGCTGAGGAATTCGCTGAGGAGTTCTACGAACTGCGTAAATCCAAGGGCATGACCTTGGAAGAAGCCCGCGAAACCATGAAGGATATTTCCTACTACGCCACGATGATGATTCACAAAGGACTCGCTGATGGCATGGTTTCTGGTGCTGCACACACCACCGCGCACACTATTAAACCCTCCTTCCAAATCGTTAAAACCAAACCCGGCACCTCAGTGGTTTCCTCCATCTTCCTGATGGTGCTCCGCCGCCGGCTGTGGGCCTTTGGCGACTGCGCGGTTAACCCCAACCCAACCGCGGAACAACTAGCTGAAATCGCAGTGAACTCCGCCCACACCGCCGCCCAATTCGGCCTAGAGCCACGGGTTGCGATCCTCAGCTACTCCACCGGCACCTCTGGCACCGGCCCAGACGTCGATCGCGCTTTGGAAGCAGTGCGGCTAGCGCAGGAAACCGACCCAGAGTTGCTTGTCGACGGCCCCCTGCAATTCGACGCTGCCGTCGACTCGGGAGTTGCCGCCAAGAAGCTCCCAGAATCAAAGGTTGCAGGCCAAGCAAACGTGTTCATCTTCCCCGACCTGGAAGCTGGCAATATTGGCTATAAGACCGCACAACGCACCGGTCACGCCCTAGCCGTAGGACCCATCCTGCAAGGGCTGAACAAACCAGTCAATGACCTATCACGCGGTGCTACCGTCCCCGATATTGTCAATACCGTCGCCATCACCGCCATCCAGGCCGCAGGAGGAAAGTCTTAATGTCGCTTGTTCTTGTTCTCAACTCGGGTTCCTCTTCCATTAAATTCCAACTAGTAGACCCCGACCAACACGCCACCGATGAGCCTTTCGCCTCCGGCCTAGTCGAACAAATCGGGGAGGCCTCAGGGCGGGTCACACTGAAATACGTCGGGGAAAAACACGTGGTTGAAGCCCCCATTCCCGATCACGCTGTGGGCCTGGAGTTGGCGTTTAATCTCATGTCAGAACATGGCTGCGGGCCAACCGATGTTGACCTCGTTGCTGTGGGACACCGCCTCGTTCACGGTGGCGTGCTGTTTAGCAAACCAGAAATCATCACGGATAAAGTGCTTAATATGGTGCGCGAATTAATCCCGCTGGCACCACTGCACAACCCCGCCAACATCCAAGGCGTAGAAGTCGCCCAAGAACTCCTGCCCGACCTGCCACACGTTGGTGTATTTGATACCGGGTTCTTCTACTCCATGCCCCAAGCAGCAGCCATCTACGCGATCAACGCTGACGTGGCCAAGGAACACGGGGTGCGTCGTTACGGCTTCCACGGCACCAGCCACGAATACGTGTCTAATAAAGTGGCCGAGTTGATGGAAAAGCCCAAAGCAGAAATCAACCAGATTACCGTCCACCTCGGCAACGGTGCTTCCTGTTCCGCCATCCGTGGCGAACAACCTATCGACACCTCCATGGGGCTGACCCCGCTGGCAGGGCTCGTCATGGGCACCCGCTCCGGTGATATTGACCCTGGGATTATCTTCCACCTCTACCGGCAAGGCCTGTCCATCGATGAGATCGATAACCTGCTGAACAAAAACTCCGGTATTAAAGGAATCGCAGGCATTAATGACTTCCGCGAACTCCGCGAACTCACCGACACCGGAAACGAAGAAGCCCAGCTGGCTTACGATATTTACATCAACCAACTGCGCCGCTACCTAGGCTCTTACATGATTGCGCTCGGGCGTGTTGACGCCATCACCTTCACCGCAGGTGTCGGCGAAAACGCAAACTTCGTGCGTGCCGACGCCTTGGCTGATCTCGAGATGTACGGCATCAAGATCGACGCCGAGCGCAACGCGCAACCCAACACTGGGCCGCGGTTGATCTCCACCGACGACTCCACCATTAAAGTGTGGGTCGTGCCCACCAACGAGGAACTAGCAATCGCTAGGTACGCAAAGAAATTAGCGGGGGCGGGGAACTAGGTCTAGTTTATGGTGCGGCTTCGAGGGGGGAAGCCGCACCGGTGGTTTTTGTGGGGGGGTGGGATATCGAAATAAGGGGGTTGAATCGGTCGTTGTGCCGGATAAAGCTCAGTAGAGCATCCTAACTTACAAAAAGCTGAGAAGGTCTTCCGTTAAGATGTTGCGCCCATTAACGTGACGATTGGTTAGGTAAAAACCTGCTATCAACCTACACGAATGAGGTGTAACCGAATGATTATTTTGTGTGCTCTTCTGGTGATTTTGGTGATTACAGCGTCACTAGTAGCGCTATGCATGAGGCCAGCTACACAGATCAAGTGGATTAAAAGGGGGCGGTATGTGACTACTAGAATGCTGATAGCGCTTATACTTGCCCTGACGGTTTGTATTGTATTGCAATGGCTATCCATTGTTTTCGTTGTGGTCGTACTATTGGGAATGCAAACGGTACTGGCAAGTTATATTTTTGCAGCCGCGTTGGAGTGGCGACTTGTTGCAATCACTAATGCTCGAGGTAAAACACTAGTTCTTCGTGCTCCGACCATGAAAGGGAAAAATCTAACAACAGGATTTTTGAGGTTTATATTTGCCGCTTTGCCTTTGCTAAGTGCTGGTATATTGCAATATGCGTTTGTAGTCATATATGAAGAGCTAAAAACACAACCGCATATCACGGAATCGGAAGCCAGTTCGATACAGTGGTTGCCAAATTCCTTAGTTTTTCTAGTTTCTTTTTTGCTAGTTTTGCTCGCATTCGTCTATTGGCTGTTGAGCTGTGCGTTTCGGATCAGATTGAATGATGGAAAACCTCATATGAAGATCATCAGCAATCAGTTTAGGCAGTTGCAATTACTCAAAGGCACTGATGGGCAATCGCTTCTGGAAGGCTACTTCGCTTCAGTTATTTTTTGCGTAGCAGGTTCACTCAGTACGACCTGGCTTCTGAATCTCACTAGTTCTGAAAAGCAACCTCTTACTCCCACACAATGGGGGCTCTGGTTCACGATGCTTTCGATTTTCTTGCTTGTCCGACAACTATGGAGGATTTTGCCAGACATAGTGCTTGAGAATTTCAGAGGTTTTGTAAGCATGCTGTTGACGTTGGTCACAATGTGGGTAGCGATTTTAATGTCTCTGCTATTCTGTGCAGATTCTTTAAATAGTGCATTTGTTGCATATCTTTCTATTTTTATGGCGCCCGAGCTGCTTCCTACACAGGAGCAAGCACATGATTACGTTCAGCTAGTTGGTTATACGGTCTTGATCTATTACTTCCTACTGCCTCGCAGGTTAGTTGTCGTGGCATGGAAAAAGTTCTTCACAGTGGAACCACTTGTATCGTCTCCCACAGCTTAAGCCCTCAAGGAAAGAACCGTTGGTAGCAACCTTGTAAAGATTGCCACCAACGGGCATAACTATTTTTGAGCTTTCGGTAGCAATTCAGATGCTTTGCCGCTGAGGGTAATTAGAAGTTGATCTCTAGCCCTAGATGCTGCGACATATAACAAAGCTCGTTCTCGTTGGAGGAAATCTTGTTGTTCGGGTTCAGCAAGATCATCGATCAGGTAGTTCAATGGTAATGAATTGTCATTGACTCCCATGAGCACTACGTGGGAGAATTCTAGGCCTTTAGCATTGTGCATCGTCATCACTCGAATATTATTAGCCGCGGTGGCGGTTATATCATGCTCAGCCAGTGCATCCACGACTCGGGAGATTTGGCCGTTGGTGCGCACAAGTATTCCGATGCGCGCATCTTGCTCCTCCTTCTCTGCCTCTTGTTTCCACACCTTGATCGCTTCGGCGACAGCCGCAACTTCCTTCGCCTCGGTTTCGGTGGCAATCACCTGTGGTTTTGGTCCGCGGCGGGCGGATCGGTAGTGGGCGGTGGAGTCAGTTTTTCCTTCGCTGTCGATCCACTCTTCGCCGGTGAGCATTTGTACGGCGTAGTCGAGGACTTCTTTGGTGGTGCGGTAGTTCAACGTCAACCGTTGCGACGCACCACCGAGGGTTTTGATATTGAACCTGCTGAGCACTAAGCGTTGTCCGTAGATTCGCTGGTGGGAGTCCTCGGCAAGGAAAATATCGTTTGGTCCTGGGGCTACACTTGCCCGAAGCAGTTTCCAGTGACCGGCGTGGAAATCTTGAGCTTCGTCAATGATAATATGGTCGAAAAGCCGTTCACCTGTTGTTTTAGCACGATTATTTACAATGGCAGCGGCTAATAAGGAGAGTGCTGCGAATGTCGCCCGCTCCGCGGAAATACATTTTTGTCGGAAAATCTCGATGACCTCCCAGACTTTTTTGCGTTCAGTCCGATTTAATGAATGTCCTCGACCTATCCGCGGCACCCTAAGATAAGCGGACTGGTTGTTTATTTCATTTGCTAACACAACGGTTTCATATTCCTGGGACAGAAAAGTAATGTTTGCTGCCAAGCCAGTAGGGGGAGTGGTGGAGATTTCTAAGGCTTCACTCCAGAATTGTTTCTCCTCACGATCAGATAGCGCACGCGGCCGGATTTTAAGTGAGGTATTAAACACACTCTGCATCGCTGCTGCTAATTCATCGCTGCTTGCGTCACGAATGATTCTCGTAGCCAATGCATCTATACCGCTGATATAAGTCCCTTGATTACCCGGAGACTCCGCTTCAAGATAATCAGGAGCGAGAAGACTCATTTGGTTTCTTAATGATTCAGCCAAACTTTTGGTGAATGTAGTCAACAGAATCCTCGGGGGCTTTTCATTCATAGTCGCCAGCCGGTGGGCGCGGTGTAATGCGACCACAGTTTTTCCGGTGCCAGCACCACCAAATACCCGTGCTGAACCAGAAAAGTCACGGTCAATGATTCGACGTTGTTCTGGGTGCAGGTACAGCAACCACCGATTGAAATCCGGAGCCTCAATGGCTTTGCGCAGATCATCGCTGTTGGCTTGGTTAGCGTCGATATAAACGAAATCCATCCGCGCCGCTGGATGTTTCAGGCTGGTCAGCAACGCTTCATCTTCGTTCGACTGTTCTTTTGGCGGTTCAAGGTCGAGGGACTTTTTGACTTCCTCTATGTTCATTCCAGCCAGTAGCCCGACAATGGCATCTTTTTCCCAAGCAGGCCGGCTCTTCCAACGAGTATCCTTGTCGAAAGCTCTCTCTAGTCCTTCATCCGATTCCAGCTCGGAAAGCAGCTCGAAGGTTTCCGGTGGAATTCCCAGTTCTTGTTGCAATGTGAAGGCATCCAACCCAGCCTGGGATAGGAGGTTGTTAGTCTTGGCCGGTGCGGTTTCGGAGTCGATCTCATAGTGGTCTCGTGACTTAGGCGTGGTCGCCTCGATCAGCTCGGGTATCCCGTTATAAGGATTAACCCGCAACACCGTCTTCATGGCTTTCTTGATCGCGTCGTCGTGGTTGAAGGTGCCAATGTAGACATAGTGAGGCTCATTATTCGGCCCAGTGAGTTTGAACAATACTGCCCGTAGTTTCCGATCCACCCGACCAGTACGAACACGGCGGTCAGCACTGTTTTTAATAGGTTCGATGTGCAGCCCTAACATAGTGTCGTCGGCTTGGAGCTTTTCCAGAAAGTCCATCACCTTTACTTTTTGATCTTTCTCTAGGCGCTGCCCAGAGTTGAAAATACTGATGGAAATCATGAGCTATGTAGTCCTTAGGTTGGCAAATTGTTCGGGAATTTCAAGGTCAATATCGTCGAGGAACACAGGTGTCCAGCCTTGGTCGGTCATGTACTTCTCTGTCTCTGGGTCGGAGTCGTACAGAACCACAAGCTTTGCATCTGGCCATGCTGCTACTACCGCAATGGGGCCAATGTCATCGGCAAAAATCTCCGGCTTGGGGACGCCTGCTTCTTCCAAAAGCTTGAGCTTTTCGACGACATCTTCCTCGTCGTCAAAGGCGGCAAAGATGTCTGACCACAGGGAGGCTGGGGGTTGTTGTGGCGAAGTCGGTTCTGGCGAAAACTGTGGCACCACATCGGAAAAAATGGCGGAGTCAAAAATACTATCTACTGTGACTGTAGCGTGGTATGGATCAATCCACATGAGGTTGGCGAGATTTAAAAACAGGTTCCAGACTTCTTGTTCCACCAAGCTGTCGGAATTAAGTTTGAGAGTGTTGGATTTGGTTTGAACCTCGTGAGTGATGGTCAGTTTTCCCGCGTGCGGTTCTGCGCTGATCGTTGACCGGTCAGCGGAAGCCCTAGGCTTTCGAGAAAGCAGATGGTACGTGGCTGCCTCGCTGAGGCTGGGCAACCACGATGCATGGGCATTTTCTAATAGACCTAATAGTTGTGACATCGGATCGCGGGTAAGTAGATTCAAATGAGCGCGATCTACCCCAAGTTTTTGCACCAAACTCGGCTGTAGCTGAGGATTGAACCACGTAGGTGGTTGCGGTGAACCGGATTTTCGTGATTCAAGGTACTGATCCAAATCTGACCAGGTCAATGTCCATGGCAGGATTCCTTTTTCGGAATAGAGCCGAGAGCGCTTAATAATATCCGACTCAACTCGGTTGTGTGCTCCTGAGTGGTGATACTCCGCCCCATCGAGGTAAACAGCAATGTTACGGATATTGGGATTATCAGTAGAAATGTAGAAATCCGGGATGGTGAACTTGAAATTGGAATATTGTTCTACCACAGACCATCTGGTTTTGTGTCCGGGCAGGGTGAACGATAATTCACGCACACCGTCGCTGCGGAATGACTCGGTGATTGTGGCATTGCGGTCCTCTAACGCTTGCCGAAGAATCTCGCGGAAGCGAAGTTCTAATTCGGATTCATCGCTGACCTCTGGTTGCTCGGTTTGTGTATCCCACGTAGCAGCATAGGGATCGGCACCCTCGCCCGGTTTATTATTATCAACTAGAAGCTTTAATAAGCTTGCCTCGGCAGCGGCGCGGGAGGTTCTAGTTAACATTTGTGCGGAAGAATAGGGCAGCAGACAATCAGGACACGATAATCTGGCATCATCACGACATCTACAGGTCGAAACCCGCTCCCATGCCTTTAATAGCAGTTCACGAACTTTATCCGCAGAGGCAAATTGGTTGAGGTACCCAGTACCGCCCGGTACTCGGTCATGCAGTAGCAGTGCTCGGCTAGAGCGTTGTTTGCCGCCAATGGTAACCTCCGCCACGTCAAGGTGATCGGAGTCGCCGCCTAGCACCTCCTTAAAACCCAACTTGATCGCTGCTACCAAACTCGGCATTGCCAGAGAATCTGCCACTGAAATCACCTTAGGGATGTGTAGCAACACTCCTTGAGTGCTCAACGACCGGCCTAACGCAAATTCAATGGTGTCTTCCTCGACGCGATAGCGGTGCTTACACCATGGACGGTGATCCCAGCGAGAGTTGGCACCCGCTTCGGAGTCAATATGCCCGCAGTAGCTGCACACTCGAAAGAGCGGTACTTCAGTTTCGGACCCAGCAATCATCTTGGTTTCCCCTGGACCTCGTCCGAGATTCAGCCATCGCAGATCTACCCTAGGGAAGAACTCGGCGCCGAAACCACTTTTAAGGTACCACGCTTTCTGTCCGTGGCTGCGTGGGAAAGTGCAAGTTAAAGCCGAATGAAACAGCATGGATAGCCGGTCGTCTTGGGCGTCATTGATTTGAGCGCGGTCGCGTTCTACTTCCGCAGATACTTTTCTCATCTGAACAACAGGAATGATCTGGCTTTGGTCGGCGAAACGCGCGGATTGGCACTCTGGGCACGCATGAGCAGTGGGGTTGTCTGGATTATAAACAACTTCGGTGTGGGAACACTCGGGGCATACTCGCCAGTGTTGAATCGGAGAATCTGGACCGCCGAGATCAACGGCATCAATGGTCGCTGCTATACCTTGAGCGTAGAAAGTGGCGCCTGGCGCAAGCTCATGCAGGGCAACAGACACACCGCGGGTATATTCCCGCCGTGACGTATCAAAAGATAACGTGGATTGGCCGTCATCGACTAAGACCTTGGAGGAAGAGATTGCCAAACTTAATTCTACGGTGTCATCAAGCAGTGTGAAGTTGGGCAGTATTCCTTGTCGCTCCAATGCCGACACCCAGTGTTCGTTTTGATGGTTCGAAAGCTGCCTACGGAGGTGGATTGATGATGCCTGCGCTGACCGAAGATCAGCCTTTACTTCGTCGTCAGACAGCCCAGAATCAACGTCCTTCTGAAGTCTTAATATCAGTTTTTCCAGTATTGCTCTGCGCTCAAGATACTGCTGGTTTTCATCATTCCATGCTTTTCTAGCGTGTAGTAGTAACCCACGCAGTGACTCATCAGAGTCAGAATGAACCCAACCGCGCAGGTCATTAATAACACGTGGATCTACATGGTTGGTAACTGTTGAAATAAAAGCATCTAGTTCGGCATGCACTCCGCTAGCTACTGTTTCAACGAGCAGATCAATAAGAGTTTTGCGTTCGCTTCGGTCATTGAAAACATCACGCGCCCAGCGGAAGTGGATTCCGCTGGCAGCGAGATCAAGGCAGTCAATCAGATAGGCGGTAAACTGCCGCTGTAAAATCTCTACTGCGGATAGAAATGCCACCGGTGGCATAACAGAACCACCAATGATACTCAATGGTTGATTCAGTTTTGGTAAGGTCACACCGCGCCCCCGAACCAGCGCGATCACTAGTGAGTTGCCGGTCAATCGCCCCGCACGCCCCACGCGCTGAACATAACTCGCTACCGAATTTGGCAGGGACGACAGCATTACTGTGGACAGATCGCCAATATCAATACCCATTTCTAGGGTTGGTGTTGCCACCAGTGCATTAGGAGAGTCAGGTGCTTCGAGGTTATCGGCGCGGAACGCGGCTTCGAGTTGTTGGCGTTCATCCTTTTCCAACAAACTTGTGTGCTCCGCAGCAACTACTGTTCGAGGTTGTTGCGCTTGATAGAGTATCCGATAGTAGTTCCCGGCTACGGTCTCAATTTGGTATCTACCGCGACACCCTTGCGTCTGACACGGGGCTAAGTCGAGCTGGTCTCGCACATGTTCACTCACGCCTAGTCGGGCATGACATACGTTGCATTCCAAGACATCAAGTTGAGCTTCTGGCTCAACCTGTATGCGCTCAGGCGGCAACGCATACATGGTTGCACCACTGACCGACGGCTCAGTTTTAAGTACACCTATGGCAGCAAGCTCCTTAATGAGCTGAACCATAGCCTTGGCTGCTTCATGGGTGGATACTCCTAGCACATTCGCAGTCCATTGGGCAAAGAACCCCCTGGTTGCGCCCACATTGAGCACACTTTCATCCTTGGTGCTAGAAGCTCCGATTCTAGGGAACTTCGGGGCACCGCCTTTCGGGAAACTCGGTACCCCCGTTGCTCTAGCTTCACGACGGTTTAACAGGTAGGCATTCCCATCATGTTTTAAATACTCCTTGAACCAAGGATGGTCGATCCCACCTTTGGCTCTAATTGCTTCAACTATGCCTCTGGCCCATACCAACGAAATCTCAGCATCAGTATGCTGTTGTGCTCCAACTGTAGCAAGGGCACGCTCGGCGGCGTCAAAAAGCTCTGAGTCAGTAGCAGAAACCGCAACTGAGACCGCGCGAGTAAGCGTTAGCGACCTAGCAAGATCGGCACGCTGACCGAACTCCAAGGCTAAATCCAAAGCCAGCCGCTTTTTTGTCCGAAAAGTAGCAGCGGCCTTTTTCCCCTTACTGGCAGCCGGTGACCAGAAATCCGAGAACCCTGACGCATGTGCTAGATCAGGTGGTAGCAATTCGAATCGTGCACGGGCATCAGTGGCTTGGTCTACCAACAGGTCTGGCAGCTGACTCAATAACACTGACTGGTCGCCTACTGCGCGCCTAGTAAGAGTACGAAGAGCAAAAGCCCGCGCCCTGGACTGCACGAATCCGGCTCGATGCGCGGCATCTTGAACTGAATCAGTGAAGATCAGGGTTTTCTTTTCTTTCTGATCCAACTCAGGCATACCAAACAGATTCGATAGCGCCACCGATAGTAGCGTGGCAATCGACGAACCCAGGTAGCGGATCACATGAACCTCGCCGCAGGAAGGGCAGCGTTCTTCTCGGGCGTAGGTATCTGCATCTTTACCAGCGTAGGTCAACACTGGAATGGCAGAACCGTCACCGCGTTCTTGTGCCGAAGGCTCGGTGGTGTTCAACGTCCCGGCAGTAGCATTAAGCCACAGTACTGCACTATCGCTACGGCCATCGCGGTAGCCGCCAACTTTACGCCCCTCGCTTTCCGCCGCCCGCAGCTCCGAGGTGGCATCAATCAAAGGGCGCTGCAAACTCTTATCAGTAACAGACCTTTTGCGAATCTGGGCGTTATCCAACTGCGGCGTGCTGGTGCCAGGTTCTAGCACTGTCATCCACCCCGAACGGCCACAATTGCGGCAATAACAGGCAGGAAGCCAGGTAGCTGAAGCATCAGCTACCTCCTGCGGTCCATCATCTGACCAGCGGAAAACATCACCTTCAACGGTGGGCGAAGTAATCCGCTCAACCCGAGAAACCTCCCTGATCCACAGATGTGCCTCGACCCCCGGAAAAATCTTGCCACCCCAACCATATAACCGCCCCAACTCAGCACGAAGATAGGCAATCTCGGTGAGAACATGAGTCAAAAACTCAGCCGCGACCGGTTCACTGATGGTTCGGATCAGCTTTGGCTCAAAAACCTCATCAAGAAGTGACTTCGTAGCGTCATCAGTACGTGGCAGCAGCGGGACTGCATCCGCAGCTTCCAATAGGACTTTCTCTATGAACGGGTGGCGGGACAGATTATAAACCGCAGTCTCAATGCTGAGCGGTTGAGCACCAGTTTCGTCTTCGAAAAAGTGCTGAGATACCGCAGCATGCACCCGTTCGGGATAACTGCCATCACCATTGGCCACCTCAGCATTAAACAACAAAATGTGGTTAGCTAAGGAGCGCACCCGATTAGTGGAAAATGCAGAGTGATCCTTGCGTGCTTTTGTATGGAACCTGCTTTCAATCTCGGCTCGCCACTTAGGATAGTCAAGCAAAGACTCCGTAACCACGGCATCGGCTGACATCTGTTCACCAAAAATAGTGTGAGCGAACTCCGTCATGAGGCTAAAATCGCCATCTGTCCCCAACGTTGCTGACGTCGCCACCGGCGTGATCTTCCCCAAAACCCGCTGCTGATCCGAAGCGTTAAGAAAACCCTCCGGCTGGAACCGCTTCAGCATCAACCCGAGCCGCCGCAGCAGTAGCGCGACATCTGTGCCTTGGGCACCGTCATAGGTGTGGAACTCATCCAACACGATATATTGCAACGAAGTTGCAGATTTCTGCCAAATCTGTCGATCTTCCGGCCGCAACAACAACTGATCCAACATCTTGTAGTTGGTCAGCAGAATATCTGGTGGCGTCTCCCGGATAGTTTGACGATCAGAAATCAACGACTCCTCGCTCATACGCCGAGCCGCATTATCCCCCGACTCACCAGTGTAAATACCGGCAGTAATACCCGCTAACCGAGAATCCGAAGCAATCAGCTTGGCCAAGCGCGAAGCCTGATCGTTAGCCAACGCATTCATTGGATACAGCAACAATGCCTTCATTCCACCGCGACCCTGCTGCCGTTCGCGCCGGGCGTGATCCAGAATCGGATATAAAAACGCCTCCGTTTTACCCGAGCCGGTACCAGTAACTACCAACGTGGGATCCGGCCGCTTATCGACGCCCCCAACGTGCGACCGCAGCCTGCGAAACGCTTGTGCCTGGTGTTGATAAGGAACAAAATGTTCTGGTAGCCATTCTAGTACTCCCTTCCAGTCGCTCGCTGGAGCGTAGGGGAGTCGGCAACGGATATAGGGGCCACGGAAAATGCCATGTTCTTCGCTACGTAGGAAGTCTTCCAAAGCTTCAGAAGTAGCGTGATCGGCCAAAGAGAAGCTCGTGGTCAGATACTCAGTCAGGCCAGTAATAATCTGGTCAGCCGAGTATGTAGGAATGAGGCTAGACATGACACCTACCTGTAAAATCCTTAAAAAAGTTTCATTAGAAAATAAGTATAGATATCTTACTTCAAGGGGGCGACTGGCTGGGGTTTTGTCCGAACAAAAAGCCGAAAATGAACTTTATGTCAACACCTACGGCACCTGGGAAAACACACCAGTAGCAGAAA
>CAUQSW010000023.1:0-41086 GCA_963520895.1 uncultured Corynebacterium sp.
TCTGGCGGCAGGTGAATTAGTCATCGAAATCGAGATCATCCGCGTCGTCGAAATCGTCGTACACCAGTGGCTGCTGTGGGACAATCACTTCTGGGGTGGGGATGGCCGCTGGGGCAGCAGGTTCTTGAGGAACTGGTTGTGGTTGCTGCTGTGGTTGCTGCTGCTGTGGCGCGGGTGGTGGCGGCGCTGGTGCTTCTGGTTCGGGCGCCGGTGGCGGTGTGGTACTGGCTACAGCGCTAGTGGTGGCCACCGGGCGGGGAGCGGTTTCTGAAAGCGCGATGGAGGCAGAGGCTGGGCCAATTGCTGGTGGTTTTTGGGTATGGGAAAGCGTGGACCCGGCTAGGGCCACCAGCACTAACAGAACCAGTATTCCAATCAGCGGCGCGAAACGTGTTGTAGCAATGTTCATCATGATTGTTGCGTCCAGGGTGGTTTTCTTCAACCTAACATTATTTATGCCACAGGTGTCACTGCCCAGCGAGACCGAATTCGGTTTTCGCTGCGCAGCGCCAGCACACTGCCGAGCTGGAGCATTCGCATTGCTCGCTCAGTGGCGTCGATAAGCAGCTCCCGGCCGTCACGGACGGCATCTTCCAGCGCCATGGGTACGGTCATGATGGACTGGATGGCAGCTATGCCCACCTCGTGAACTTTCGGGGCGCCGTGGCCTAAGGAACCAGCGATCCCTAGCACCGGTACGCCGGTGGCGCTGGCGCGCCTAGCTATTTCGGCTGGGACTTTACCGCGGGGTGTTTGGAAATCAATTGCACCTTCGGCGGTGATGATCAAATCGGCCTTTTCAATCAGGACGTCCAGATTGTGGTGGCCGCGGTGCGGCAGCTGCCCGAGCAGCACATCGAAGCGATTACGTGCCGAGGCACCCAGTGCCATTAATCCCGCCCCTAGGCCACCGGAGGCACCAGAACCAGGTCCGCGCAGATCAGCTTGGGGGCGGAACGTTTCATGGAGCAGGTCGGCCCAATGGTCAAGGGCTTTGCCTAGTTGTTTGACTTGTTTTTTGGTTGCCCCTTTCTGCGGGCCGAAAACCGCAGCAACACCCTTCGGGCCAGTCAGTACGTTGTGCATGTTGCAGGCCAACGTAATCTGGGCCTCAGCCAGGGCTGGGTTCAGATTGGTGGTGTCGATGCGGTGGGCGTCGATAAGCGCTGAGCCGCCAGCCGTAATCTGCTTACCGTCGCGGTCTAGGATGCGGGCGCCGAGTGCGGTCAGCGCCCCAGCGCCGCCATCTGAGGTGCCGGAGTCGCCGCAGCCAACCACAATCTGGCGAATCCCAGATTCTAAGATGTGGTTGAGGATTTCGCCGACCCCATAAGTGGTGGTTGCCCCTGGGTCGCGCAGATCTCTTGGTACTAGCCGCAGTCCTGCCGCCGATGCCATTTCGAGGACCGCGACTTGTTCCTGGGGGAACTCCAACCAGGTGGCAGTTACTTTTTGGTCTACCGGGCCGGTAACCTCAATCTGGTGTGTGGTGGTGCCTGGGCGTTGGGAAAGCAGGGCTACGGTTCCTTCGCCACCATCGGGAACAGGAAAGGTATCCACCCGCACTCCCGGCAGGACGCGGCGAATACCTGCGGCGATGGCGTCGGCAACTTCCACGGCTGAGAGTGATTCTTTGAAACCGGAAGGGGCGACCAGGATGCGTTCGGGAAGGTACATGGTCATGACGCAAAGTCCTTTCTTAAACAAACAGATTAAGGCCAAGTAGCGGCCAGATGACGGCGGCGAAAAGCACCAATAGCACGACATGCAGTGGAAATAGCGCGGCTGAAATCTGAATGAGCTGGGTGTTGGTGAAACTGGGGCGTGTGCCGTCCTCGCAGTAAAAAATCGCAAGCGGTTTTGCCGACGACGGCAGCGTGTGGCAGAAACCCGCCGCCGCTGTGGAAACAAAAGCCACCGCAACGGGATTGACCCCAAGCGGTAAGGCCAACGACACCACCACCGGAATCAGTACAGCGCTGCGTGCCGAACGCGACTGAATTAAAAGATGCGCCGCGGTAGAAACCACGATGACGACCAGCACAAACACCCACCCGGCCAATCTGCCCTCCGGCAAAACCGAAAACGCCCGATCGGCAAGCAACTTAGCTGCACCCGACGCGCTCAGTGCCGTCGATAGTGCTACTGTTGCCGTCATAAAGAGCAGTAGCGACCACGGAATCTGCTTGATGGCCTGATTGAGGTTTAGCCCGCCAACGCTTTTCGACGTAATCAGCAGCGCACAGATCACCGCCACCAAGGCCGGGGGAATCCCGTGGATACCTTCGCTAAACCACAAGCCCACTGTGATAATCAGAATGATCAGACATTTGGTTTCGCTGGAACTAAACGGCTCTGCAGGTGGGAAATCGTCAGCAGTGATGTTCAATTGGGTGGCTCGTTGCAACTTAGAAGACGTCAACCACAAGATGACCTCAGCACTCATATGGCTGGCAATCAGGGCATAGGGCAGACCGTAGAGCATCCAGGTGCTGAAGTTGAAAGAATCAAAACCCTGCTCAATCAGAATCTGATTAGTAATCAGATGGGCGCCCGCGCCGATGAAACTAGCCACAGCAGACAACAACACCACGCTGGGCATGAGCAGCGACAGGGTGATAAGCAGCCACCGGTGATTGGTTTCGAGCACCGGAATGAGAGCTAAAAACACCGGAAGGACTAAGGCTGCACGCCCAGAGGTAGCTGGTACCATGAAGGCGGTACACACTAAAGCCAAAGTGATGAGGTGGACTAATAATCTGGGGGAGCGGACTCCTAAACACAGCCACGCGGTTACCCGTGGGGCTAAACCGACATTAGTAATCGCAGCGGAGATAATAAACGCGCCGATGAGCAGCCAGATGGTGTCGTCGCCAAGTGGCGCGAAGAAGTCTTCGGGTTCAATAACTCCGGCAATAACCACCACGCTGGCTGCGGCCAAAGCAACGTAGGTGTCTTGTAAGCCGCTAAACACCCACAGGAAAATGGCGCCGAAGAACACCGCGAGGGTAAATCTTGCAGCTAGCGGCAATGAATCAGGAAAATACAACACCGCCGCAATGCAGCAGATGGCGCATGCGGTGGCGACGAGATTTTTGGTGGTCTGCCTATTGCGGGTGAGTTCCAGATTGGGTGGGTCGGTGGTGGCAATAGGCATCAATCAGGCTCCTTCACGTTTGGGTAGTTGTTCATTCGCTAAAGCCATCATGAAGCATGGTGGTGAAGCAACCATGAAACCTGGATGAAAATGCTTTCATTTGGTTGCCATGAGTGTGTTGTTTTATTCCCATTTCGCTTACAAAAGATCTGCTTGTGGATAACTTTCCTGCGGTTTTAGAGTTATCCACAGAAAAACTTTGCACTCGGTATGCAATATTCGACAGGTGGTGTTTTTCCTGCTAAAAGGGGAAATATGAATGGAATTTTAGAGAGTTTCCAACGGATTCAACGGGCTGGAATCGACCTTATTGAGGCAATCTTTTTAGCCAAACGCACCCCAGAGGAATTAGCGTGCAGTTTGCAGATAACCGTGAAAGAAGTGGAGCGGATGCAGTGGCTATACCTGCAGTTTTCGCATGTGTTTCGCCGCAAGTTGGCGCGGAAGACACTACTATCAATCAGGCAGCTAGAAATCGTGGCGACCGGGGTGAATAAATGCTCTAATCCGACGGTCAGCAAGTTAGCGTTGCGTGAAGAATTTATCCGACAAGCTGCGTCGTTAAGCCCCCAGCAGCTTAAAGATTACGTTGCCACCAGATTGCGAACCTTAAACAGGGGACACGTTAAACGGAGAAAGTCGACGCTGGGGTGCTCGAAAAACCCCGACCAAGATGGGATGGGGCACGTGCACGCTAAACTGCCGTTTCGCATTGTGCGTGCCATCCAGATTGTGGTGCATCACCGGGCGCGCCGCATCCGCAAGCACAGCGAAAATTTAGCCTATGACCAGGCCCTAGCGCAGGCATTTGAGCAGATATTCACAGGCGCGAAAACCGCAGATCACATCCCGTGGCAGCCCGTGTTCCTCTATGCGCTCAACGGCAGCCGACACATCCAAGCTGACGGCAAGGTGGCAACGTCGGCAGGCTGTGTCGTCGAGCTTGCCGACGTCCTCAACCAAGAACTCGCCCCCTACGGGTATGTGGTCACCTACGCACTTGACGTCGACGGCATCCCGCAACCAATCGCCACCTGGCGGGTGGAGCCGACCGCAACCACTGTCGATGAAGCTGGGCGTGACCCACGTCGCCACGCCAGTTGGCGACAACGCTTCAACGCGATCGTGGAACACCCAGTGTGCGCCCACCCAGATTGCAATCGGCCAGCGGAAACCTGCGATATGCACCATATAACCGCCTGGAGTCACGGCGGGCGTCCGGATTTGGCCCCGCGGGCGCCGTTGTGCGGACTCAACATTGCTCGAATCTATGAGTAACGGGGAAAACCAAAACACGGCCGGGTGGAAAGATGTCCCCACACCGGCCGAATTGGGTTCAGGCAGCACCTAGGTGGGCCACTTGCGTTTCACCGCAGTGAAGTCGTGGCGAAATCCGCACGAAGCTGGGCGGTGGCGAGCTTCGAGGGTGAAGCCTAAAGGAACCTCGGTAGCATCATCAAAATGGCCGTAATCAGCCACAGGGCGCAGAAGATGCCGCCGAGCATGGAAAGCTGGGCTTTAGCCTTCCCCCAATCTGAAATGTGAAAATCGTTTTCATTTTCATCGGCTTCGAGGAGATTCAGCGCGCCCATCATCTGCTTCTGCTTGGGCATAATCAAGAAAAGCAACAAACCCCAACCAATCAGGGACAACGAAATTGAGACATGGAACCGGCCATCGCTCCAGTAATCACCAGTAAACATCACGGCGAAACCAAGAAGCGGCACCAACAGCGACAACATGCCATAGGTGGACGTAACTCGGTATAACACCTTCGCCGATCCGCGGGCATCCGCGTCGCCCTCATGCGCTTTGAGCGCTTGTACCTGGAAGGTTGAAACCGCAACCGTAATTGGCCCTAAGAATAAAATAGCGGTCAGGATATGCAGAAGAATGATGAAGGAATCCATATGCTGGGGTACCTGCTTTCCAATCTAGAAACGTGAGTCAATCAGCCCTACAGGCTATCGGAAAAGGCACTGTCTTTGCATCACCGCTACATCCGAGGCCGACAAACTCAGCTGGTATTTCACCGCTATATCGGTAATCTGATTGACGTACCAGCATCGATTAGACCTTTTCGAAGGCAGCCAATCTGAGGGCAAGGAGTCAGATTTACGGCGATTTTCCTGCTGCGACACCGCAACCAGATTCGCCGGATCATTAGCAAAAGCTACCCGCTTTTGCTCACTCCATGCAAACGCCCCCAGATCCCAGGCCGCCGCGAGGGGAAAAAGATGATCGATATCGACATCCGCATAATCTGGATCGTCAGATTGGGAAGCTATCTGCACACCAGAATAAGGACACGTACCCACAGCCACCACCGCGCAGCCCGGCAGCGGATATTCCACGTTAAGTTGGGTTTTGATTATTTCTTCTCGTGTGGTGCAGCCAGTTGTCGCATTGGTGCCCCAATCATGGCCGAACAATTCTCGTTCATATCCGATGACTGAAAGCCGTTGTGGAACCACATGCACATATTTAAGGTTTTCAGATTGGGTGCCAAACGGTGGGAGGGCTGTGCACAGCAAAACCAGGGTGAAAATGGTTAAAAATCCAGGGAAAGAAAAAACTCGTCTCATAGTTAGTTAGACTGCGATGACGAGTTTTTGGTTCCCTTGGGGTACTGGGGTAGAAGGGGGTTTATTCTTCGGTGAAGTTCTTCTCCCGTTCGGTAGCCCGGTCGAAGGTATCAATAACTTCTTGTGAAGGTGCTTTGGTAGCTAGTGAGACCACGACGATGGCAAGCGTTCCAGCGATGAACCCTGGCACCATTTCGTATAGGTGTTGATCTAAACCGGTGAACTTCCACAAGGCAACCACAGCAGCGCCTGCTATCATCCCGGCTAGAGCTCCCGGGACGTTGAGGCGTTTCCAGTACAGCATGCACAGCACAACCGGGCCGAATGCGGAGCCGAAACCAGCCCACGCAAAGCCCACCAGATTGAGGATGGAATCAGCAGGATTAATAGACAACAGCCCCGCCACTAAAGAAACCGCGATCACTGATCCGCGGGACAGATTAATCAGCGCCTTTTCACTCAAGTCGCGCTTGCCAAAGATCTTGTACACATCTTCAATCAGGGAAGTGGACGAGACCAGTAGCTGCGAAGAAATAGTTGACATGATGGCAGCTAAGACCGCGGTGAGAATCAGGCCAGCAATCAGCGGGTGGAACAGCAACCGCCCCATGTCTAAGAAGATGGTTTCGTAAGATTTTTGGTCCACAATTTCCAGATTGGGGTTTTGGCCGAAGTAGGCGGTACCAACAATCGCAACAAACGTTGCACCCAAAATCGATAGCACCATCCAGGTAATACCGATGCGGCGCCCGGCGCGTGCGTCGGCAGGCGTGCGCAGCGCCATGAACCGGACGATGATATGCGGCTGGCCGAAATAACCCAAGCCCCAGGCTAGATTACCGATGATGGCGGCTAGCGAAATACCAGAAATCAGGGAGAAATAAGTGGGATTACCCACCCCATCCGTATAGGGTCCGTAGTCATTGCTGGTTGCCCACGTCCAGATTGAGGAGGGGTCGTCGAGCGCAATCCACGCCATTAGCGGCACAATAATCAGGGAACAGAACATAATGGAGCCCTGCACCGCATCGGTATAAGCCACAGCCAAAAAGCCGCCGATGAAGGTGTAGGCGACGGTAATGCAGGCAACGATCAGCATGCCATCGAGGTAGATGCTTCCGAAGATCGGGTCGTAATTAGCACCGAAGGTGGATTCGAAGTAACGCCCGCCCGCGACCATGCCGGAGGAGACGTAGAAGGTGAAGAAAACAATGATGATGATCGAGCTAACCATCCGCAGCAACCTGGACTTGTCCAGAAGTCGGTTTTCGAAGAAGGATGGGATGGTGACGGAGTCGCCGGCAACTTCGGTAAAGGCGCGTAATCTGGGCGCCACCCATTTCCAGTTGGCCCAGGCGCCGATGACGAGGCCGATAGCGATCCAGAGTTCCGACATGCCGGTAACAAAAAGCGCGCCGGGCAGGCCCATCAGCAGCCATCCGGACATGTCTGAGGCTCCTGCCGACATGGAGGCTACGAAGGGGTTTAAGCCTCGGCCAGCGAGCACATAGTCATCGTATTGGTGGGTTTGCCGGTAGCTCCAATACCCAATTCCAAGCATTACCCCCATGTAGATGAGGATTGCGATGATGTACCACGTTTGGTCTGTCATAAGTGCGTTTTCCTGTTGTTTAGTAATGTGATTCGGGGTTGTGCAGAATTGTACAGGTTGTCAACCCTTCATTTAGGGGTTTTTATCTGAAACTTAGGGTGGTTTAAAATCTGGTGGTTATGTCGCTTGCTGGTAGAACTATGAGCATGACTTCTCACCTGATTCACGGATTATGGCTTAAACAGTCCGGCCTACATTTGTGGATCGAGCAGATCGACGGCCATAAGATTGTCACCGGGGATGCGGTTCCTGCGGGAGTATTTCCGTCCAATCTGGACGGCCTGATTAGGGGCAAGCGGTTTCGGCACCGAGTGGATGCCACACTGATGACCCCGAAGGGCCGGGAGGTCCGATTGGGGATTCCTACGCTGGCGTTCAGCCCGGAGGATGCGGTGAAGGTGCTCGCTCAGGTGGCGGCGATTGATGCGGTATCGGCGTCGAAAAGCCAGCGTATGGCGGTGGCGCCTGATTTAATGTGGCTGGCGCACATGGCGACAGGGTTGCGGCGGTTTATCCAGGCGGGCCGGGTGACGGTGAAGCTGAGCTATCAGGATTCGAAGTGGTATCCCATGTGGCAGCTGGCCGGTGGTTTGGGGGAGCGCGGCTGGATTGCGCAGATGGTCGGCGCGGCGCCAGGGGTGCTGGTGCGTAACGGGGGAAGTTCTGTTGCCGAGGATATGGCAGAGGAGCTGACCCACTGGATCACGAACTCACTGCTGCGCGATTTTTATGAAACCACTCGCGCTGCGCCGTGGCATGAGTTTTCCTCGGCGTTGGTGGAGTCAAAGCCGCTACGCCGCGGCACGGCCAGCCTGGTTGCCGCATTGAATAAGTGGCGTGACTCGATCAGCGCGGTGGATCTACAGCTGGTGATTGTCGTCGAGGAACCAACCGATGAGCAACCCTGGCCGATCCGGCTGACAGTGCGTTCCGGCACGGATGCCCCCGTTCCGGTCAGATTGGGGCAGTTTGACGCTGCGACCCGGACGCGGCTGAACAATCTGCACCGGGAGGTGATTCTCGCCTGCCCGCTTTTCGACGCCGATCGCCCCGCCCCATCTGGGCCAGCGGTAGGGGACTGGGACGTGAGTTTTTCCACGGACGAACTGGTCACGTTCATCGGAACTTACTTAACTAAACTGCGGGAGCGGGGTTTTATCGTGATGCTCCCGCGGTCGTGGAGCCAGCTGGAAACCACCGCCCAGATTAAGGTGCACTCAACCGCTGATACCACCGGTAAACCAAAACTGGGTTTGGATGAGATTGTTGCCTTTGACTGGCATATCAGCGTTGGCGACATGAAACTCACCGATGTGGAGATGGCGCAACTGGTGGCGGCGAAATCTGGCCTGATTAAGTTGCGTGGTAATTGGGTGATGGCGGATTCTGCAACCATCGGCCGCATCAACGAGTACCTGGACATGCTGAAGGAGTCGTCGATTAAGCGGCTCAAGGCCGAGTTGAAAACCGTAGAGATGCAATTGGAATTAGCCCAGCAGCGGGGGGAGAAAACCACCGCGCTGCGCTTGGAACGCAATCGGCTGCGGGAGGCATTAAAAACCGACATCCCCAAGCAGGCGGCGCTGAAAGACCTGAGGGAGCTCAACCTCAAATCTGGCGGCGACGCCCCGGCGGTAGCGGTCGATGGTGATGCGTGGTACTTAAGCCTGATTGGGCAGGAGCTGGGAACTGAGCTACCCGCACCGACCCGGATAGAGCTGCCAACAACCGTACACGCTACGTTGCGGGAGTATCAGCGCCGAGGGGTGGATTGGTTGTATTGGATGAGTCAACACAACCTCGGCGTCATTCTGGCCGATGACATGGGTTTAGGTAAAACACTGCAGTTTTTAGCATTGGAAGCTGTCGAGCGTGCCGAAAAACCACGTGCCGCCTCACTCGTGGTGGTTCCTACCACGGTGGTGGGCAACTGGGAGAAGGAAGCTAAAAAGTTTGTGCCGAGCTTGAAAGTTTTGGTTCACCACGGTGCCGGTCGGCTGGTCGGTGACCGGTTGGCTCGGGCGCTGGTGCAACATGATCTGGTTATTACCTCCTATGGCACCATCACCCGCGACTTGAAAGATTTCAGCCAGATTACGTGGCACAGGGTCTGCCTCGATGAAGCGCAGCAGATTAAAAACGCCCAAACCAAAACCGCGAAGGCAGTGCGCGCACTACCGGCACAACACCGGTTGGCGCTGACCGGCACCCCGGTGGAAAATCGGCTGTTAGAACTGCGTTCCATTTTAGATTTTTGTAACCCAGGTATCCTCGGGTCGGCATCGTTTTTCAAAAACCATTTTGCTAAAGCCATTGAAGAATCCGAGGATGAGGTCAAGATTGAGCAGCTGCGCAATCTGACGGCGCCGTTTATTTTGCGGCGTTTGAAAACCGATCCGGCGATCAGCCCAGATTTGCCGGACAAGATGGAAACCGTACTCACGGTCACCATGTCGCCTGAGCAGGCCGCGTTATACACAGCATTTGTCCAGGATGTCACCTCCCAGATTGCTGATTCCCAAGGCATTGGCCGTAAAGGAATCGTGCTGGCATCGTTGACTAAAATCAAGCAAATCTGTAATCACCCGGCGCATTTTCTGGCCGATGGTTCCGAGATAACCCTCAAAGGCCGCCACCGGTCGGGGAAAGTGGAAAAACTCATGGAACTGCTCACCGACGCCAGATTGGATAAGCAGAAGGTGCTAATCTTCACGCAGTACAAAGCGTTCGGTGATCTGCTCCAGCCGTACATCTCCGAATTTTATGGGGAAGAGATTCCGTTTCTTAATGGCGCGGTGAGCAAAAAGAACCGCGATCTGATGGTGGATTCTTTCCAATCTGACTCCGGTGCGCCCGCAATGATTCTGTCGTTGAAAGCTGGCGGAACCGGGCTGAATCTGACCAACGCCAACGTGGTGATTCATCTCGACCGGTGGTGGAACCCAGCGGTGGAAAATCAAGCAACCGACCGAGCTTATCGTATCGGTCAAGACAAAGATGTTTATGTGTATAAGCTGATTACAGCTGGCACGCTGGAGGAACAGATTCATGAGATCATCACCGGTAAACTCAAACTCGCAGGCACCATGGTTGCCCAAGGCGAGGGCTGGTTAACGGAGCTTTCCGACGAACAGCTAGCCACCCTATTGACCTACCGGGAGCAGAATTAATGCCAGCACGCAGACCACAGAAAGACAACGTCATTTACGCCAATTTCGGTGCGAACCGTAAAACGGTAACCCGTGACGATGATCTCGTTTCCGTACAACCCCTCAGCAGTCGCGGCCGCACGAGGGTCTCAGATTGGTTGGCGGGGATCATTGACACGAGGGCAGAGCATCGGCGGGCGGAACGCGGCTTGGCTTATTACCGTGCCGGGCAGGTGCTTAATTTCGCCACAGCTGGTGGCCGGATTTCTGCAGACGTGGCAGGCTCGCAAAACGAACCGTTTCGAGTAGCAGTGGTTTTCCCACCACGCTCAAAGCAGGACTTACAACAGGCAGCCGAAAAAGTAGCCGCCCACCCCAAACAGCTCGACCAGATTAAGGCCGGCAACCTGAAACCGGAGCTGCTACATGTTCTTCTGGCGGAAACCCCAGATGAACCTCGGCTTTATTGCGAATGCCCTGATCCGGTTGATTGCTGTAAACACCTGGTGGCGGTGATCCACCACGCCATCGCTGCTTTCGACGCGGACCCCACCTTGGTGTTTTCTTTAAGATCCACCACCTTGGCCGAGTTCGAGCAACAAACCCTCAACCTCACAA
Source organism: uncultured Corynebacterium sp. (assembly GCA_963520895.1). GTDB lineage: Bacteria > Actinomycetota > Actinomycetes > Mycobacteriales > Mycobacteriaceae > Corynebacterium. The sequence continues at coordinate 11,122 of CAUQSW010000023.1, forward strand.
AAGAGGTTTCTGACAAAAATGCAGCCAAATCCCCGGACAAGTTCTGGTCTGGGAGCACGTTGCCCGAGTTACCAACACCCAAAACCCAATCTGCCCTCGACGACTCTGATCTGCAGCTGCTGCATAAAGCCATCCGCCTCGTGTCCTTCGGCAGCATTGATGAACTGCGGGGGGTCGCCGATGTGGAGGACTTATACGACGCTTTGACCCACAACCACTACGACTAGTGCTAGAAAATAACTATGCGCGTGAAGTTTCTACACAGCTCTGATTTCCAGATTGGGATGAAAAGGTGGTTCCTCACCGACACCGAAGACGCACAACCGCGTTTCGACGCCGCCCGCAAACAAGCCATCACTCAACTCGGAAAAGTAGCGGTAGACCATGACTGCGAATTCATAGTGATAGCTGGCGATATATTTGAACATAACTCGATCGCCACCGCCACCAAACAACGCGCCCTAGCCGCCTTAGCTGAACTGCCTGTCGACGTTTACCTCCTACCCGGCAACCATGACCCGCTCTCGGCCGACAGCATCTTAACCACAGTGGACGATTACCCCACACTCCATGTATTCACCGACACCACCGCTATAAACCACGGCGATGTGGAACTAGTAGGCGCCCCCTGGTTAACCAAACACCCCACCACCGACCTATGCGCCCAAGCGCTAGCAAACTACCAACCCACCAACCAGATTAGGATACTGGTGGCCCACGGGCAGACTGTAAACCGCAGTAACGAGATTCAACCGGCATTAATCAATCTGGAGACCTTAGAAACCGCAATCAGCTCTCGGGCCATAGACTACGTGGCACTAGGCGATACCCATTCCGCCCGGCCAGTCGGCACCACTGGAGCCATCTGGTATTCCGGCTCACCAGAAGTCACCGCCTTTAAAGAACTCCCTTCTCAGATGGGGGAGAATAACTCTGGAAAAGCACTAGTCGTTGAGATTGAAAAAACCGCGGAAGAAACAACAACCACCGTGACAGAAGTCCAGATTGGGCAGTGGTGTTTCGAAGCAATCAGCGCCGAGGTCTACACCGCAGACGATGTGGCAGATTTCCTCACCACGCTGCGCAATTACCCAAACAAGGACCAAACCGTCGTCAAATATGCGCTTGCAGGGGAATTAGACATCACCACCCGAATACAACTTGATACTGGGGTCGCAGAACTACAACCACTGTTCGCCAATCTGTACCCCAGGCAAAGGTTGACCACATTAACCACCCGAGCCAGCGAGGATGACATAGCTGAACTACAACTGACCGGGTTTGCCAGCGCGGCAGTAGCACAGTTAAGAGAATCCACCGACCCGGCAGCACCAGAAGCACTTAATTTATTATTCCGGCTGTCCCAGATGGGGGATTAATATGCGCATCATCAGTTTAGAAATAACCAATTTCAAAACCTTAAATCACTTTACCTGGACAGATATTCCCGCCACCGGGGTCTTTGTCATTCACGGCGATAATGAGCAAGGCAAATCCACCATATTAGAAGCGCTGCACCACGTGTTGTTTATCAAACACAACTCCAAAGCCCAACCAGTGCGCGCCAGCCAACCCATAGGAAAAGACGTCGCACCTGAGGTCACTCTCCGGTTCGCCTTTGAACAGACAGAATGCTTGCTGCACAAAAGGTGGCTTAAGGGGGCACAAGCGGAATTTCAGATTGGCGGCGCTAAGTCATATACCGGCGCCCAAGCCGAGGAGAAATTCGCTGAATACTTCGCACATCATGTCGATGTCTCACTTTTTGAAGTCTTATTCACCAAACAAGGTGAACTCACCACCACCTTAGGAATCAGTGAAATCACCCCCTTACGGGCAGCGTTAGACGCCACTTCCGGTGACACTGCGGATAATCAGGTAGATGAATCCACCGAAATTATGGCTCGGGTGGTAGCTGAATACTCGAAATATTATTCCCCGAAAACCCAGCGTCCCACCAAGCTATTAACAGAGATGCGGGCACACCTAACAGCAGCTGAGGAACCCTCCGCCGAACAAACCAGGAAACTTTCCACCCTAGAAGACCACATCAGCCAGATTGAACGTATCCAGCTGGGGCTGGCTCAGGACAAAAAACAACTACCCCAAGCGGTAACAGCCGTTGAACTACGCAGCAAAGAACTAGCCGTGGCTGAAGCAGTGGAACATAAAGCCCAAACCATAGCACACGAGCTAGAACTAGCGGAACAAACCGCCAAACTAAAAGCCCAGCAACTACAACAACGCGAACAGCTTGCCACCAGATTGCAGCAGGCCCAGGAGCGCCTAGCGGAATTAAAACCACAAGTAACCAAGCTCAAAGAACAAGACGAGGCGGAACAGCAACAAATAACCGCCCTGCAACAAGTCCATGCCGCAGCCCTTGCTGCGGAGGAAACCGCGCGGGAAAACCTGCGCCTAGCCACGGAACAGGTTGCCCACGTCGCCGCCACCACCAAACGAGACGAGTTAGAGCGTACCCACACTACAGTTACCGAAATCGACCAGCAGCTACGCGAATTATCAGAGATCGCAGAAGTCACCGAGGAGACCATCCAGAAGCTGCAAGACGCGGAACAAGAAGTGCTCATGGCTCAGCACACCCACAACCAAAAATCCACTAAACTGATTATCACCGCCACCACGGACACTGATATTGAAATTGATGGGCAAACCATAACCGCAAGCACCACCTGCCAAGAACACGACATCACCGCTACCACCTCGGTGGTCATTGGAGCGGTCACAGCCAGATTAGAGCCAGGCGCTGGGGCGTCGGAAAGCGCCGCTATGCTAGCGGCCGCTGAAAAACACCGCAAGCATGTGGCGGAACAAACTGGCTTCGCCTCGGTAAACGAAGCGCGCCGGGCGAGAGAGGACTACCTTGCGGCCCATCAGCGGCATAAGCTGTTGTCGAGTCAACGTGCAGCAGCGTTAAAAGACACAACGATGGATCAGATTGAGGCCGAGCTTAAGAAAGACTTCACTCCGGCCACTGTCGACGCCGACACTGCTCGGGCGCAGCAGGAGGAAGCCGAGGCGCAGTTCGATCAGCAGCAGAAAGACCGCGCCCGCGCTGGAGACAGGCTCAACGCTATGCAGCAGCGTCGAGCGCAGCGCGATTTGATCGCTAAGCAAGCGGTGCTTAAGGAAGCCCAGGAATCTGCGACAGAGATACAGCGGCAGCAAGATATTGCCGAGCAGCAGCTACCATTGGATGATTTGCAGCAGGAGGTTGCCGCAGCTAAGGCTGTGGTGGCGCAGGCGCATAAGCGTCGACAAGCGGTTGATCAGGAACTGGCGGTAGTCGATGTGGAGTCCAAACGGCAGTTGGCGCAGGCCGCTCAATCGCAGGTGGAGGCGATAAAACATCGTATTGCTACCGCGGATGTCGATATTGCCGCACAGCAAAGTTATATTGAAGCCTATGCTGGGGTGGCGGAAGAATGCGATCAAGCGGAAGCGCAGCTTAAGATTGCTAGGCGCAAGACCGAAGACTTAGATCGCAGAGCATCGGCTGCCAAATTGCTTTACCAGGTGATGGTGGAAAAACAGCAGGAAGCGCATGAAAAGTACTCACAGCCACTGGTTGCGGAGCTGGCGCGGTTGTCCCGTCCGATTTTCGGATCCCAAGTGGGGTATTCGTTGTCTGATTCGTTGGAAGTCACCCAGCGGATAAGCCGCGAAGGGGAAACCTTTGATGTGGCGGCGCTGTCAGGTGGCGCGCAGGAGCAGTTGGCGATCTTGATACGCTTTGCCATTGCGTCCTTAGTGGGGGACGCTGCTCGGGCGGTACCGGTGTTTCTTGACGACGCCCTCGGCTCTAGCGACCCCACACGGCTGGTGGCTATGGGTGCGGTTTTCAACGAGATTGGGAAACAGCGACAGGTATTTGTTCTTACTTGTGTGCCAAATCGTTATGAATCTGTTACTGACCGGGTTGATCTACCAATTCGCAAAATGTTATCTCTATCACATTTGTGAAAAAAGCTTGTTTGAACTGGAACTATCACATTTTATGTGATTTTATTCAGACTTTGCTGAATTACAGCAATGTACTGCAAGATTGCGTATTTGTCACCAAAATCTTTAGATTGCTTCCATTCGTACTGTCTAAAGGTCATATTTTCTCTCTTCATACGGTTAAATAAGTATTCATGACAGCACCGCGATGGCTCAGTGAAGAAGAAGATAAACTGTGGCGCCTCATTCTTATGGCGACACGGAAAGTTGAGCATCATATAGACAATGTTTTACAAGACGGCCACAATCTGACAACGTCAGAGTTTGCTGTTTTAGTTAGTCTTTCGGATAGTCCCGATAAAGAGGTGAGATTACGTGACCTGTCGGCCGCACTGGATTGGGACCGGAGCCGAACCTCGCACCAGGTCACTCGCATGGAAAAACGAGGATTAGTTACCAAACAAAAATGCGCTGGCGATGCCCGCGGCATCATAATTGAACTAACCGAAGAGGGGGAGCGGCGGCTGCGTGAGGCCGCGCCCAGCCATGTGGAATCTGTACGGGAAATAGTATTCGATTCCTTAGACAGTTCATTAGTCGGCCCCGTGGCACAATTTATGCAAAATATTATGGATCAGCCCGTGGAATCCAACCGAGATCGAAAGCGGTAGCTTATTCCACTAACGACCCCTGCACTGGTTAGTAAAAAAGTAGCCTGTGCAGGTATATTTTTATGTCATGAATAAAATGATGACTCCAGCTGTAATTCTGCTGGGGATTGGGATTGGTTGGACCATAATCATCATTGTCACAGTTGCTGTGTTAGGTAAAGAACCATCGATACCATCCTGCGTGATTGTGGGACTGGGATACGGCCTAGGACTGCCAGCACTATGGCTATGGCGGGGGAAATATACTAACGACGACCGCGCGCTGCGCATTGCCGGAGTAGCCTCCTACCTGTTAACAATTAGCATAAGCACAACTGTTGCGTATGTAACGGCCGCCTAATGGCAAAAATCAGGGTGAGTTTCAGGGCGTTCCCTGATGCGCTCCATCTGGGGATTAAGCAGAATAAATGGTGTACCCCAGAAAAACGATCACATGGACTATAAGGAGTGACCGGTCATGAGCTACGACCTGAACTACAACAATCAACCATTGGTGCAGCGGCGGCTACACCGAAGCAATACGGAACGCCTCGTCGCTGGCGTGCTAGGAGGAATCGCCGAGACCTACGGCTGGAACGTTACCTTATTACGTCTACTGTTCGTGATCAGCTTTCTTCTGCCAGGACCTCAGTTCCTCATCTACTTCATTGCGTGGATACTCATGCCGGAGGCTTAATCAGGCATCAGAAAAATCACAGCGGCCCTTACTAAAAGTAATCAGGGCCGCTGTGATTTTTCTAAAACAGTGGAGCCTTGCTGAAAGCAATCAGGGCCGCCGCGGTTTTTCTAAAACAGGGGGGCTTGCTGAAAGCAGCCAGGGGCCGCCGCGGTTTTTCTAAAACAGGGGGGCTTGCTGAAAGCAGCCAGGGGCCGCCGCGGTTTTTCTAGAATGCATACCCTTGCTGAAACGCTGGCCAGTTACCATAACATAATCACCAAAGCCACAGCACACAGGGTTATTGCGGCCACGCCAGCAAAAGTCAGTAATTGCTTGCGGTTGGTTATCTCTAGGGTGCCATCTGCATCAGGCTGTGAATTGAAACGAATCAGTCCCAACTCAATCAGGAACAGAACCACAAATTGTCCGAGCCACGCCCACCATGGTATTTCCAATTTCCACATGACTATCATTGAAATGACAGTGAGGATCAGAGCTAAATAGGCTGCATAACCTGCGGGTGGGACTCGCAAGCCAAAGAGAATGGTGAACTTAGGTACTTTCGAAAAGTTGTGCATGGCAGACCTCCAATTCCAGTCCGGTATTTTACAGCTGTCGATATTTCGACTATAAAGACAGCCGCTAGGTAGTTTCAAGAGGTGTCTAGGTGCCGGTAGACTATGGGAAATCAAGAGTGGAGGTTTAAGCACACATGACTGACGGTAATGCAGATCAATTAACAATCGCGTTGACCGGCGCAACTGGATTGGTGGGAAGAAGGCTGCACCGCCAACTCACGACAGTGGGGCATAGGGTTATCTCCTTGGTCCGCCATCAATCTAACCTTGCCCAGCCTAATACCCGCTACTGGAATCCAGATTTCCCCACCCCACACCTATTAGACGATGTGGATGTGGTGGTGCACCTTGCTGGGGCGTCGATAATGGGCAGGTTTACCAAGAAACATCAGCGCGCCATCAGAGAATCAAGAATTACTCCTACCCGCAAATTAGCAGAACTAGTTGCTGGCAGTAAGAGTGTACAAGCCATGGTATGCGCCAGCGCCGTGGGATATTACGGGAACGATGTTTACCAAGCAGTAACCGAAGCGACGCTACCTGGTACCGGCTTTCTTGCTGAGGTCTGTAAACAATGGGAAGTTGCGTGCGACCCCGCCCACAACGCCGGCAAACGGGTGGTGAATATCCGTACTGGGCTAGTGCTGGATGGTAGCGGTGGAATCTTAAAAGTATTGGCAGCGCTGACAAAAACTGGGCTCAATGGCCCGCTTGGCGGTGGCAAACAGTGGTTTCCCTGGGTAGGTGCAGCTGACCTATGTGGAATTTACCAGCTTGCCATAACCGATCAGTCCCTAACCGGTCCGGTAAATGCGGTTGGCCCAGAACTTGTGACCAACGCTGAATTCACCCGCACACTCGGCGCTGCTTTACGACGCCCAACGCTTATTCCCATCCCAGCCTTCGCCCCAGCACTTCTTTTAGGGCGTACTGGTGCAAAGGAATTAGCATTAGCGAGCCAGAAAGTTATTCCACAAGTGTTACAAGATCGTGGTCACCAGTTCCAGCATCCCACGGCAGGCGAAGCGATCCGTGCCGAGCTATTACATTAAAGGAGGCTTCTCATGCGGTTATGGTCACTAGATCCGGCACTGTTGGATCAAAAAGGATTGGTTGCTTGCTGGCGGGAAGCCTTATTGGCGCAAAAAGTGCTGCGCGGGCTCACTACTGGTTACCGTCATCATCCCCAATTAGATCGGTTTTGGGCGCACACTGACCCAGTAGACGCCATCGGTGCTTATTTAGCAGGGCTTGCCGACGCAGCCGACGAACGCGGCTATAACTTTGATCAAAGCCGCATCGTGAAGCCTCAGGCTGAACCAGCGCTGATTGAGGTGACTGATGGGCAACTGAAATTGGAATACCACATTCTGCGCACTAAGGTGCGAACCCGTAACCCAGATTGGTATCACACCATGCCCAGCTACGAGGAACCGAATATTCCACGCCAACACCGACTGTTTAAGGTAATTGCAGGTGAGGTGGCAGATTGGGAACGTGCGAACGCCTAGAAAAACGTAAAAGGCCATGGTTTCCACCACGGCCTGATTAAACATGTTTGTGTCCCCGACAGGATTCGAACCTGCGACCTTTGGTACCGGAAACCAATGCTCTATCCACTGAGCTACGGAGACTTACCTGCCACGAAGAAAAACTAGATGACAACGCTTTGAAATACTAGCAGCTTCATGTGAGAATGACGAACTCACATGAAGCGGGCCAGATTTAACCGAAATAGCCGGGCAGTTCAGTCACAGTCGGGTTGGTTCCAGCAAAGTAATCAAGAACTAGCTTGTCTACTTTTTCATCCCCTAAACCGAAGTGACCATGACCTGGACCGTGGATGGTTATCAGGTGAGTATTCATCTGCTTCTGCATGTTCCAGAAATTGCCATAAGGTGTCTGTGGGTCACCGGTCGCCTGGAGCTGAAGTGGGCGCACCTTTAACGCAGACCCGTTAAATTGTGGCACTCGGGTGATCGCTGGGGAGCCCTCACAGATGGCACCAGAGCCAACGGTTACAGCCCCCATAATGAACGGATCTCGGGTCACTAGCGAGTTCCATAGATAGCGAGTGAAATCGGCTCGGTTGGGAGGCGTTGTCGATTCATTACAGATCAAAGCCTGCTGCATCATAGTGGAAATACGAGCTTGTTCTATTGCGTTCTCTTCTTGCTGATAATTGGCTAGAATTTCGCGCTCAATGGCAGGATTGGAGGTCATCTCTGCCAGCTTCTCCCACTGAAACGGCATAGGCACCATATTGTAGGAGAGGATATACAACAAGGAATTGGAAACAGAACTATTGGTCAGTAACTGCTCCCCAAGATTTTGCGCCTGCACGCGACCAGGCTCGACCGAGTTCATTACCTCAGCACCTGGTTCTCCGGAACCGGGGATGGGAACATCTGCAGCGGTAGCCTTCGGAGGCGTTAGTGGTGGCCAGGTGCCAGATTCGCTGCGCACCCGTTCAGCCCAGCGCGTGTACACCGCATAAGGAGTCTTTCCCAGATGATATTTGTCATCATTTTTAGCTGCCCAGCTGAAGAAATCATGCATCGCATTGCGGTATCCCGCCTCCTGCTTGCTCATAATATCCGACCACAGGGTTTCTGCATCAAGGCCAGAATCCAAGACAACCCGGTTGGTTTGGTTCGGAAACAGCGTGGCATAGGTGGAACCAAGAATGGTACCGTAGGACAACCCTAGGATGGAGATGCGGTCTTTTTGCAGTGCTTTACGTACTTCTTCCCAATCCCTGGCAGTGTTTTCGGTCGTGAGAGCGTCGACAAGCCCCGGCTGTGCTTGAGCGCAGGCGTCCCGCATAGCTTTTCCCGCTTGGAAGAGACCATCAATGGGGTTTTGGCTTTGCGACTCTGTGCAATCTAACGGGGTCGAACCTACTAAGCCGCGGGGCTGCACACCAACAACGTCGTAATCAGCAAAGAATCCATCGGGCAGTGGGAAGGATTCTGGGTCGGCTAGCATCTGGTAAGCACTGACGCCTGGGCCGCCCGGGTTTACGAAAACAGTATCTTTGGTTGCTCGCTTGGCTTTGAACTGAACGAAACCTACCGATATTTTCTCAGCTTCAGGATTGCGGTAATCTTTAGGAACGTCGATACGTCCGCATTGCGCGCCGGGTCGAACTATTGATTCGGGACAGTCCTCCCAGGTGATTTTTGCGGCTTGAGCTGCTGCTATTGGGGGTGTTAACACCAGCGTAGCGGTACTTAAAGTCATGATTGCAGCAAAGACTGCTTTCAGGGCTTTCACCATTGTCCTCCTATAAGGTTGTAATGCCACCGGAGATAAGCGTAGTGCACATCACTCGGGGGTACCCTAATAATGGGTTAAATAAAATTGCCTAACGAGAGGAGGTCCATGAATTACCTAGAACCGAATTCTTGAGGAGCTTTTAGCAGGTTTCATTATTAGAACGACATAGTGTGTAGGTAGAAAGGGTGCGTTAGTGATCGCAGGCAGAGGCAGCATTGGTGGTTTCACTGCTTTGGCATGCATTTTGACATCGTGTGTTTCGGTTAGTGCTGTCATGTGGGTAGTGACTCTAGGGAAGGCGGACCCTTCAGCTGCAATTTTTTTAGCTACAGTGACTGGCATGCTCGGGTTGGCCTTTGCGTTGTTAACAGTACGTTGGAAGGTTAGCGGCGATAACCTTGTTATTACGCAATGGGGGCTGCGGCGAACCATCCCGATTAAAGAGATCAGTAGGGCTTCGGTTCTTAAGAATGCGCAATGGAAGCAAGGGGTTGGGATTCGTTATATTGGGGTTAAAGAGTGGGCCATGCTCTGTGGAGCCCGTGATGTGGTGTCGTTAGAGTATGGGGACAAGAAGTTCCATTTTAGTGTCGATGATGCAAGCATGCTTCAAGCGGTCGTGGAATTTTCTGCATGAAACGCAGATGCCCCCACACCCGCTTGATGGCTTAACCAAAGTATCCAGGTAACTCGGTCACCGTGGGATTCACACCGGATAGGTAGTCAATAACGAGTTGGTCGACATTCTGGTTGCCAGCGCCAAATTGCATGTGGCCTGGTCCCTTGACGGTGACTAAGTGGCTATTCATTTGCTTCTGCATGTGGCTGAAATGCTTGTAAGGAGCCTGTGGATCACCGGTTGCCTGTATTTGTAAAGGCCGAACGGCAAGGGCTGTGCCTTTAAAGGTAGGAACCTTTGTTGCTGCTGGGAGCCCGTCACAGATTGGCCCAGAAGTATGGTCGTATCGTAGTGTAGCCGTTTCGGTCGGGGTTATGACTTGGTTCCACAGCTGCGGGACGGAATCCTCAGAACCAAGCGGGGAGTGGGCTTCGTTGCAGACAATCGCCAGTTGCATCAGTCGGGTATTAATGAATGCGCGCCCTTGTTCATCTCTGATCGTCTGATTATAGGCATCCTGCGGCAGGTCAACCGGTGGGTTAGTTAGGTACTGTGCCAACTGCTCCCAATGAGCGGGTGAGGAAACGGCTCCATAGGCGCCCAAATACAAGGGGGATTTGCTCAAGGTATCTCGGGTTGCCAACTGACTAGCGTGATTTTCCGTTTCGGCACGGTTAGGTTCAATGGCGTTCATGGTCTTTGCCCACGATTCGCCAGCGCCTTCCAGCGGGAAGTCTTCCGGCACCGCTTTGGGTGGTGTGACAGGCGGCCAGATTCCAGATTCTGTTTTAACCCGATCAGCCCACGTGGCGTACACCGCATAAGGAGTGGCTCCCAGCTGATAGCTGGCATTATTTTTAGCGGCCCACGTGAAAAAATCATGGAGCGCGTGCTGGTAGCCAGTTTCTTGAAGTGCGAAAAGCTCTTTCCACATTAAATCTGGATCAAATCCAGATTCGAGGACTACCCGGTTGGTTTGTGCAGGGAATAATGTGGCATAGGTTGAGCCGAGGATCGCGCCGTAGGAAAGGCCATGAATGGAGATTTTGTTTAGCTTGAGTGCCTTTCGTACTTCTTCCCAGTCCCTGGCGGTGTTTTCCGTAGTAATGGCGTGTGCCAATCCGGGGTTGGCTGCCTCGCAGGATTCTCGGTGCATGGCGCCACTGCGGTAAAGGTAGTCAACTGAGGTGTGCGGGTGAAAGCGGTTCAAGCAGTCGAGAGCAGTTGAGCCAGTCAAGCCGCGAGGTTGCACGGCAACAATATGGAACTGAGAAAAATACTCCTCGGGGAATTCTGTTTCCGCGATATTGCCAAAATGCGAGTACACGTCAATTCCGGGGCCACCAGGGTTGGCGAAAACCGTATCCCTAGCGGTTTCTGATTTAAACCGTATGAACCCTACGGATATTTTTTTCGCTTTTGGTTTGTTGTAATCCAACGGTACCTCGATACGCCCGCATTCCGCCTCGGGGCGATCGACTGTGTTAGGGCACGATTCCCAGAAGATTTGCGCTGCTTGGGCTTGTGCTAAGGAGGTGGCGCCGGTGATAAAAAGCAGCAGTGTGCTGGCAATAATGGTGACTATAGCGTGTGTGAATTTCATGTTCCCTGCGTCCGACACGTGTGTGGTTACTGTAGGCCATTCTGGCATAGGGGAACTGAGTGGTAAGGGGGATAGGAGTAAATTACTCATATTCGTGTGCACCCATCAGTGGGGATGCATATGTGAGGCCACCGCCGGTTATACATGTAGTGCAGACAGAATCTACTGCAATGGCCATGTGCATAACAAAAGCCGCCTAGTGTGGCGGCTTTTGTTTAACCAGAAGTCAGTGGGATTAATCGACAATCACACAGATCAAGGTGCGTGGTCCGTGCACGCCCTCAACACGGTTAAGCTCAATATCGGAGGTGGCAGACGGCCCGGAAATCATGGTGACGGGTTTTTCCCGGCCCAGCCGAGCAATCATCTCAGGCACGCCATAAACAACGTTATCCATCCGCACGATCACGATATGGCAATCCGGCACCAGCGTCAGTGCGCGGCGGCCGCACAGCTCGTTAGATTCAAGGCAGATCGTGCCAGTCTGAGCGGAGGAGACGTGTGAGTCGGTGACCACGGCGTCGACGTCGTTAAGCAACCTAGGATCGGTGCTGCGATCGTCGGGCGTGGCGGTGCCATCAAAATCACTAAATAGCTCTGGGTCGAGCCCCTCGGCATAGCGAACTTCCTTGGCGCCGCGTTCGTGGAGGATTTCTACGATCGTAGCTGCCAATTTGGCATCGGTGGCCTCGTGCACGATTGCTTTGTAATCCACCAAACGGTCAATCAGGATTTCTTTTAACTCGGCGGTACCAAACTCTGCTGTTTTGTCAAGATTGTACTCGCGTATGATCTCAACGTCGGCAGGCATGGCGGAAAGCTGTTGTGCGCTGCGAATCCGGTCGAGGATTTCAGATTTGGCAGACATTGGCTTAGCTCTCCTTCTTTGCGACGTTATTCGTAGGCAGTCCCTCAGCGCGGGCGTTATTAAGCAGCTCGCGGGCTTCCTCAGAATTAAACCACTGCCTAAAGGACTTCTTCGGTGGCACAGAGGTATCACGCACATCCGTCCAACCAGCTAAGAAGCTCGGCAAGTGTGTGATCTTCTTATTTTTACCGCCAAGCAACCGGCCCATAAACACCATCTTGGTGGCAGTGTTCCACAAGGTGTCGTTGCCCCACAACAACTGCATACCCGCCAATAAGCTGCCCTCTACCTTGGGCTTGTACTCTTTGACCTTGTTATGGCGCAGCTCCAAAAGCGCGTCGGTAATGGGGATTTTCACCGGACAGACCTCATTACAGCGACCGCACAGCGAGGAGGCATAGGGCAGATAACCATTGGGGTCGTGGGCATCGTCAATGCCAGTGAGCTGTGGGGTCAAAATCGCACCGATAGGACCTGGGTAGGTGGAGCCATAAGCATGTCCACCAGCACGCTCATAGACTGGGCACACATTCAGACAAGCCGAGCAACGAATGCACTTTAGCGCTTCGCGGCCAATCTCATCTGCCATGGCGGCGGTACGACCATTATCAAGTAGCACTACATGGAAATTCTGTGGACCATCCCCCTCAGTCACACCAGACCATAGGGAAGTGTAGGGGTTCATGCGCTCGCCAGTAGAGGAGCGGGGGAGCAGCTGCAAGAAGGTCTCATAGTCGCGGAAGGTGGGCAGAATCTTTTCGATACCCATGACCGAAATCAAGGTTTCCGGCAGGGTCAGGCACATCCGGCCATTACCTTCAGATTCAACAATGGTCACGTGGCCAGTTTCGGCAATACCGAAATTTGCCCCGGAAATTGCCACCTTGGCCTCCATGAACTGTTGGCGTAGGTACAACCGAGCTGCCTCGGCAAGTTCCGCCGGTTCGGAGGAAATGGACTCATCAAGATGCGGCATCTTCTTTAAAAAGATGCTGCGGATTTCCGCTCGGTTCCGGTGAATAGCGGGAACCAAAATATGGGAAGGTTTATCCTCACCCAATTGCACAATCAACTCAGCCAAGTCGGTTTCCTGTGCGAAAATCCCTGCTTCTTCCAGCTGCTCGTTGAGTGCGATTTCTTGGGTAGCCATGGACTTGATCTTGACTACCTTCTTCTCGCCGGTAGCCTTGACCAGATCGGTGACAATGCGACCTGCTTCTTCCGCATCGCGTGCCCAGTGCACCTTGCCGCCTTTGGCGGTCACGGCGGCCTCGAATTGCTCTAGCAGTTCTGGCAGGTGGGCCATGACATGCTGTTTGGTAGTTGAGCCAGCGGTACGTAGTGCTTCCCAGTCATCAATCTCGTCAATGACCGCCTGCCGCTTGTTGCGGATCGTAGTGGTGGCTTTGGTCAGGTTACGACGCTGGGTGACATTATTGAGATCAAAATGCGCATTTTTAGGAAATGGGCGGTCACCACGCAGATTGGAAATCTTTGATGCGCGTGGGGGCATGGTTGGGGTACCGAGAAAAACGCTCATAGCATGGCCTCCTTGGAGTAAGCAGCTGAGGTAGGTGTCCACGGATGTAGCTTGGTGGAAGCGAGAATTTCAGCCAAATGAATGGCGCGAACGCCCACATGTTGGCGTGATAGGGAACCGGCAATATTCATCAGGCAGGAGGAATCACCGCCCGTGACGTATTCAGCACCTGTTAGTTCAATATTTCGGCACTTATCGGAAACCATAGCTGCCGAGGTTTCGGCATTCTTCAAAGAGAAAGTGCCTCCGAATCCACAGCACTCTTCCTTATTGGGCAGGTCGATCAGCTCAATGCCTTCCACCTGGCTAAGCAGCCGGTAAGGGCGATCGCCTAGCTTGATAAACCGCAAACCGTGGCAGGATGGGTGATAGGTGACCTTGTGTGGGAAGAATGCTCCCACGTTCTCCACCCCGGCAATGTCAATTAAAAACTCCGGTAAATCTAAGGTCTTTTTGGCTGCTTGGGCCGCGCCGTCGGCAAGTGCTGCATTGCCATAGCGCTTAGCCACATGCTCGTGCTGCTCCCGGACTGCCCCGACGCAGGACCCAGAGGGGGAAACGACGTAATCAATGGAGGGGTCGGAAAATGCGTCGACGTAGTTTTTGATAAGTGGAACGGCTTCTTTTTGGTAACCAGTGTTAACGTGCATCTGGCCGCAGCAGGTTTGTTCCGGTGGGAAGACTACCTCATGCCCAAGCCGAGAAAGCAACAGTGCGGTTGCTTTTGATGCGTCGGGGAACATGGCGTCGCCGATACAGGTGGAAAAGAGCGCTACTTTCATGTGGTGATGCTCCTTAATCTTGCATTATGGGATCAGTGCCGACTGACGCTTCTTGGACTGTGTGCTTTATCTACTTCGGCTGCCAACTACCCACTTCTTACTGCTGCCGCAACTAAAAAGCGGTAAGTGACACGAACCCGTTGTGTACAAAGCGGGAAGCGTCAGGCTCTATCTCTACCGTACCGAAAAACCGACACAAATATTAGTTAGTGTAAGCTTGCTTTTCTCTGTCTCTAGCTGCGACGATATACGAAACACTAGTGTGTTCTAATTCCAGCTCCTGCGCCGTGCTAGTGAAACTGCTGCGGCTTTGGTGGGTTTAGATTGGTTCCCCCTGTTAGGGGGAGGGCTTGTGCTATGGAAACCACAGAAAAGCCCAGAAAAAGAACAAAAGAAAACCCCACAGGAGCGGTTGATGGAACCTGTGAGGTTTGGCGTAGGCCTTAAAGCTTGGCTTAATGAACGATTGGTGCCATGAAGGACAGTACGTTGGTTTGCAGGAAGATCAGACAGCAGACCACGAACAGCAGTAGGAACGACCAGCCAACAACGGCCTTGAAGATGTCGGACTCGCGACCCTCCATCTGTACTGCGGTGGCAGCAATGGCGAGGGACTGCGGCGAAATCATCTTACCTACCACACCACCGGTGGTGTTGGCAGCCAACATCAAATCAGGGTTGAGGCTAGCATGCTCTGCGGCGGTCACCTGCATCTTACTGAACAGCGCATTGGCCGAGGTGTCTGAACCGGTAACGGCGGTACCAACCCAGCCCAGGGTCGGAGCCAAGAAGGCATACACTGGGCCAAGCGAAGCCACGAACTGGCCGATAGCAATGGTCTGACCGGAGTAGTTCATGACGTATGCCAAACCGAGCACCAGCACAATGGTTACTGCCGACCACCGCATCCGATACCAGGTGGCGGTAAATTCTTTCCACACCTGTCCAACGGTTAAGGCGTAGCGGCCGTTTTCATTAAAGGCCATGTAGGCTACCGCCACGATCAAACCGGAGATCAACAGCAACGTGCCAGGGTTGTGGATGAAGGCAATGCTGTACCCAGATTTCACTGGTTCACCAGAGGCGGTAACCAGCTGATCCTTCAGCAGTGGCCATTCAATGGTTGCCGAGACACTCTTGAGGAGTTTTGGAATCGTGGTGCCCAGATTGGCGACACCGAAGATCACCGTCACTACCGCATACGGCATGAGTGCCATCCAGACCCGGCCAATTGGCAGGTCTTCTGCAGTGGCTGCTGGTGGCAGGTCCATGCGCTCACGCATTTCCTCAACACCGCGTGGCGTCCAGAACTGAAGGAATGCGAAGGCTACGCCAAGCGATACGATACAAGCCACCACGTCTGTGAGCTGGTAGGCGAAGTAATTCGAGGTTGCCCACTGGGCGATACCGAAAGAAATGCCAATAACAAATGCTGGAATCCAAGCATCTTTCACACCACGCTTACCGTCAAGGATGAACAGCAAGATGGCTGGGACGAATACCGCGATCAACGGAGCTTGGTGGCCCACGATGGCGGCAATGTTTTCGGTTTGCTCAACAGTGCGACCACCGACGTCGCCAGCGGTGGTGATAGGAATAGCAACGGCACCGAAGGCTACCGGAGCCGTATTGGCCAAAAGTACAACTGTTGCCGCTTTGAGGGGCTTAATCCCCAGCGCCAGAATCATGGTGGCGGTGATGGCCACTGGAGCACCAAAGCCCGCGAGGGCTTCTAGCAGGCCACCGAAACAGAAGGCGATCAGGATGGCTTGGATGCGCACATCGCCGTCGCCAAGCTTGTCGAAGGTGCGGCGTAGATCTTCGAAGCGGCCGGAGGCAACTGTGATTTGGTAAAACCAAATTGCCATCACGATTACCCAGACAATGGGGAAGAAGCCAAAGATGCCACCGCGCAGGGTGGACATTATCGCCAGCGATGCGGGCATCTTGAAGCCGATAATGGCGACAATAATGGCTGCTAGGGTCGCTGCTGCCGCGGACACATGCGCGCGGGCTTTGACCCCAATGAGCATGATAAAAAATGTCAGTAGCGGGATGCACGCCACTAAGGCTGACAGCCCAAGACTGCCACCTACAGAATCGGTCACAGCGGTAAAAGTGGTCACTGCAACTCCTTTTCTTTAATAATATAGATCAGCCTGTTACTAGGATTGAAACAACCGGACTTATTAATTATCGCCGGTCTGAATCGTTCCTACTAGTTGTGTTGCAATGCTCACATTAGTAAAAACGAAACTTGTGCCACATTTTTTATCCGTAGCGTTGCTGTTGCTCATCAGCTAGTTGGCGCAGGATCAGGCACGAAAAAGTGGGATTTCCTCGCGGCAAACAAGCAGAAAAGTTCAGGAATATCGGGGGTAGTGTGGGGGTGATTAGCGCCTCGTTGATCCCACGGAACAAACTACAGCGGTGCCCATTACTTTGTCGCTTTGAGCATAGGTTAGACTATGCCGTTATGACACCAGCGGATTTATCAGCTCTTATTCACCACACGGCCACCAGTATCTTCAACGAACGCGACTTGGATACCTCAGCCTTGCCGGAACAGGTAGTCATTGAGCGTCCGCGAAATCCGGAGCACGGTGACTATGCCACCAACTTAGCGCTACAGGTGGCAAAGAAAGTAGGAATGAATCCGCGAGAACTCGGAACACTCCTTGCGAACGAGCTGGAAGCACACCCTGGTATCGACTCGGCGGAAATCGCGGGGCCGGGCTTTATCAATATCCGGCTTGCAGCTGCTGCCCAGGGGCAGATCGTGGCTGAAATCTTAGCTCAGGGAGATAAATTCGGTAGCAATGATCTCTATGCCGGTGACACCATCAATCTGGAGTTTGTTTCGGCTAACCCCACTGGTCCTATTCACTTAGGCGGAACACGGTGGGCTGCGGTCGGAGACTCTTTAGGGCGGGTTCTTGCCGCAAGCGGCGCAAAAATCACCCGGGAGTACTATTTCAACGACCATGGTCGCCAGATTGACCGGTTTACCGACTCCCTCATTGCTGCAGCTAAAGGACAGCCAACCCCAGAAGATGGCTATGGCGGCCAATATATCCAAGATATTGCTCAAGCAATAGTCGCTAATAATCCCGACGTGATGGCGCTACCGGAGGCCGAGCTGCATGAAACCTTCCGTGCCCAAGGCGTGGAGATGATGTTTGCCCAGATCAAACGATCGCTGCACGAATTTGGTGTGGATTTCGACGTGTATTTTCATGAGAATTCCTTATTTGAATCCCAAGCCGTAGACCGCAGCGTGCAGCAGCTTAAAGATAATGGCAATCTGTATTTTGATCAGGGCGCATGGTGGTTACGCTCCACTGATTACGGCGACGACAAAGACCGCGTCGTGATTAAATCCAATGGTGATGCCGCCTATATAGCGGGCGATATTGCTTACCTAGCCGATAAATTCGGTCGCGGCCACAATCTGGCCATCTATATGTTGGGTGCAGATCACCACGGTTATATTTCTAGGCTGCGGGCAGCCGCTGCCGCCATGGGATTTGATGCCGATCAGGTAGAAGTCTTAATTGGACAGTTGGTTAATCTGAAGCGCGATGGCCAGTCCGTCAGGATGTCCAAACGAGCAGGCACTGTGATCACCCTCGATGACCTAGTGGAAGCCATTGGGGTTGACGGCGCTCGTTACGCACTGGTGCGGTCATCGGTGGATTCCACTTTGGATATCGATTTGGATTTGTGGCAGTCGCAGTCCAATGACAATCCGGTGTATTACGTCCAATACGGACATGCCCGGCTGTGTTCACTTGCTAAAAACGCCACAGAACGCGGCGTTAGCGCCGACAACCCCGATCTGTCCTTGCTGGTGCACGACCGGGAAGGGGATCTGATTCGTACTTTGGGCGAGTATCCGGCCGTCGTAAAGGCGGCAGCCACGTTGCGCGAGCCGCATCGGATTGCCCGCTATGCTGAACAACTGGCAGGCACTTTCCACCGGTTCTATGACTCCTGCCAAATTCTGCCGAAGGCCGGGGAGGAGCCAGCGCCGATTTTCTCCGCGAGGCTAGCGTTGGCCACCGCCACCCGCCAGGTGTTGGCAAATGCGCTGGGATTGCTGGGAGTAACCGCCCCAGAGCGGATGTAAAACCATATATTTTAAGGAAATCACTCAAGTATGATCGACAATTTCAACGACCTCCCAGCGCATGTGTGGCCACGTACAGCACAGCGGTTACCTGACGGTGCGGTTGCTATAGGTGGGGTACCGCTGGCTGATATTGCCGCTGAATACGGCACTCCCGTACTCGTGGTAGATGAAGCCGATTTCCGCTCCCGGTGCCAAGACATGGCAGCTGCCTTTGGGGGAGCAGCACATGTACATTATGCCGCTAAATCGTTTTTAACATCGCGTATCGCACGCTGGGTCAAGGAAGAGGGCTTAGCCTTAGACGTTGCTTCGCATGGCGAACTTCAGGTGGCGCTACGGGCAGGTTTTCCGGCTGACCGCATGGCAGTGCACGGCAATAATAAAAGTCAGGCGTTTTTGCGAGACTGCGTAACCAATCAGGTCTGCCATGTCATTGTGGATTCCCATCAAGAGCTGGAGGAACTCAACCAAGTAGCAGCCAGCCTGGGAATGATTCAGGATGTATTGGTCCGGGTCAAACCCGGCATTGATGCCCATACCCACGAGTTCATTGCTACAGCGCATGAGGATCAGAAATTTGGTTTCTCTTTAGCCTCCGGTTCCGCTTTCCAAGCTGCGAGCCGCGCCGTCGAACTGGAAAATCTGCGACTAGTGGGTTTGCACTGCCACGTTGGCTCGCAGGTTTTCGACGCCGAAGGTTTTTCCCTTGCCGCGGAGCGAGTAATGAAGCTGTACCGGCGGATCATCGAGGAATGCGCGGTGGGCGAGGAATTTCACGTCCTAGATTTGGGCGGTGGTTATGGGATTGCCTATACCGCTAGTGAACGGCCGCTGGATATCCAAGAGTTAGCCCAAGATTTACTTTCTCGGGTGAATAAGTACGCAGAGCGGCTACAGCTGACTATGCCATTTATCATGGTGGAGCCAGGCCGAGCCATTTCTGGACCTTCTACCGTGACGGTCTACCAGGTTGGGTGCGTTAAAGACGTCACCATTGATGATACTCCGACTAGGGGCTATACCAGCCGTCGGTATTTAAGCGTCGATGGTGGTATGAGCGATAATATCCGGCCAGCGCTTTATGGTTCGGTTTATGATATTCGTAAAGTGGATGGCTTTACCGAAGCAGAGCCACTGCCTAGTCGGGTGGTGGGTTCGCATTGTGAATCCGGCGATATTCTCATTGAAGATCAGTGGCTTCCTGGCGATATTACTACTGGTGATTTCGTCGCATTAGCAGCCACGGGTGCTTATTGTTATTCCATGTCAAGCCGCTACAACATGATCATGCGACCCGCCATCGTGAGCGTTAAAGACGGTGAAGCAAAACTCATGGTCAGGCGGGAAACTATCCAGGATTTCCTAGATCTAGAGGTTGATGATCTCTAAGGCGAAACTAAGTTAAGAAGGCGTTTTCATGCACAAGTCAGGATCTGAAGATTTCAATTACGCAGATTACAGTTGCGAAGAATTGGCCATGATGGCAAGCCAGATTTCCTATGGGCAATTCAAAATTGATTTTCATCAAGAAGTGTTGCGCCAAATTATGGAGCAACGGCCTGACGACGAACACCTGATTAACACCTTTAAGCTGCAATTTATCGACGCGCTGACCATGAGTGGGCAGATGTTTCGGATCCCGCAGCTGTTTCAAGAAGTCGATGCCTATAGAGAATCACAGTGGCAGTCGGAGTTAAGCCCAGAGTTTTTATACAGCTTTGGGTGGCAATACCGTAACTATATTGATGCGTTGCGGGATGATCCTTCCGTCAGCGCTGAGGAACTCTATTCCGCTTTAGCAGGTATGCGAGAGTTCTATGTCACGCAAAACGATGACATGAAAAGCTACTATCTCAGGGCGTATTATGTGCATAAAGAACTCGGGGACGAAGGCGTAGCAGCAGAGCTTAGGGAGCTGTGGTTGCAAGCCCCTCATTCCGAATTTTCTGACTGCGCTGGTTGTGACCCCACACATGTGGTGTGGATGCATGCAGCCATTGGGGATTGGCAACAAGCTGTCGCAGTGGGGGAGCAGGCACTCGATGACCCTGAGGTGAACTGTGGGGCGCAACCAGAAAACCTAGAATTGGCGCTGTTGGAACCGTGGCTGCGTACCGGCGATTTCGAGTCGGCTGATTCCGGTAATAGCGATGCGTTTTTACGAAACTCGGAAGACCCCATGTATTTGGAACACTTCCCGGCGCATTTTCGCTTTTTCGCGTTAACGGGTGCCATGCAGCCGAAGAAATTAGTTCTTGGTGTGGAGTTATTTACGGCCTTCGCTGAGAGCTACCAAAAAGCAGAGTCCGCTCGGGTATTGATGAATCTGTGCGCTGCATCAGCTCTACTACTGGCTCAAGCTCAAAAGGTGCTGGGCAAGCGGATGCCTAAGAACCTAGCAACCACGCTGCCGGGTGCAGAATTACTGTGGATTGATGCCCCAACCATTACTAATCCCACCCCAAGCCAAGCCCAGCAGTGGTGTGAAGAGATCGCCTTAGGCTTAGCCGCACAGTTTGATGCGCGTGAAGGACTACGGTATCCACACGTCGTCAATGAAGTAGAACGACTCATGTATAAAACCACGCCATTGTCGCAGATCCCCACGGCCGGATTGTGGGAAATGCTGAATGACGAGGTACTGCGGGAACTACTGCATAACCGCAGTCGCAGCCGGGTATTGCTGCGTATCTTCTTTAGATCCCTGCCGGTGTCTATTATTGACTTATTCCGGTATAAGGTGAAAAAGACCGCGAAAACCGATCGTTCCTAACGGTGTGACCTTTGCCGGTTGCTGCCTGTACCATGCAAGGGTCACTAGTGTTAGTTCACAGAAAGCGTAAGTGAGATGTCAGATAAGCATCAGCAAACAAGCAATTTTAATCCTGGCAAGGGGGAAGGTGCCGAGGTCGGCGTCGCCATTTTGGGATACGGCACCGTTGGTTCCCAGGTGCTACGCCTGATGCAGGAAAACGCTGATGAATTTGCCCATCGTGCTGGTGGCCCATTGAAAGTCCGCGGGGTGGCGGTATCGAGCAAAGAGAAACACCGTGGCACACTAGCGGACACTCTGGGGCTGCTTACCGACGACGCCCGCGGTCTGATTGCCCGCGAAGATGTTGACTTGGTGGTAGAGGTTATCGGTGGGATTGACTATCCCCGGGAACTAGTACTTTCGGCCTTGCGTAATGGTAAGTCCGTGATTACCGCCAATA
This sequence comes from uncultured Corynebacterium sp., assembly GCA_963520895.1. Taxonomy (GTDB): domain Bacteria; phylum Actinomycetota; class Actinomycetes; order Mycobacteriales; family Mycobacteriaceae; genus Corynebacterium. The sequence goes on from CAUQSW010000023.1 coordinate 33,030, forward strand.
AAGCGTTGGTAGCTGCTCATTCGGCGGAACTTGCAGAAGCTGCAGACGCCGCTAAAGTTGACCTGTATTTTGAAGCTGCCGTGGCAGCGGCTATCCCGGTTGTCGGGCCGCTGCGGCGTTCGTTAGCTGGTGACCGAGTGCTGTCCGTGGCAGGTATTGTCAATGGCACGACGAACTTCATCCTTGATGCGATGGATTCGACTGGTGCCTCCTATGATGACATGTTGGCTGAAGCTACTGAGCTGGGCTATGCCGAAGCTGATCCCACCGCTGATATTGAAGGCTATGATGCTGCTTCCAAGGCCGCAATTTTAGCTTCCTTGGCGTTCCACACCCGTGTGACCGCTGATGATGTTTATTGTGAGGGGATTTCGGCCATCACTGCTTCTGATATTGAAGCTGCCAAGTCCGCTGGCTATACCATCAAATTATTAGCAATCTGTGAGCGATTGATCGATGACAATGGTCAAGAATCAGTCTCTGCTAGGGTGCACCCCACTTTGGTGCCGCGTAGCCATCCACTGGCAAGTGTCAGCAAGAGCTTTAATGCAGTATTTATTGAAGCCGAAGCAGCTGGCCGATTGATGTTCTACGGCAATGGTGCCGGTGGTAATCCCACTGCCTCGGCAGTGCTGGGCGACATCGTTGGTGCCGCTCGTAATAAAGTTTTTGGTGGTCGCGCACCTGGCGAATCAACTTATGCCAATCTGCCTATTGCCGATTTTGGTGACATTCCCACCCGCTACCATATTGATATGAGTGTGGCTGATCGCGTCGGTGTTCTGGCAGAGCTGACTCAATTATTTGCTAAGAACAACATCAGTTTGCGCACCGTCCGGCAGGCCGACCACGGAGAAACCGCACGGATACTCATGGTTACTCATACTGCCCGCGAAGCAGATCTAGCCGCCACGGTTACTGCTTTGAAAGAGCTCGATGCAGTACATGCCATTAATTCTGTTATTCGGTTGGCAGGGGAGTAAACCATGGCCATTGAACTGCCAGTAGGCAAAAAAGTCGCGGTCACTGTCCCAGGATCCTCGGCTAATCTAGGGCCTGGCTTTGACACCTTAGGCATGGCGCTGAGCATCTACGACACCGTTGAAGTAGAAGTGATTTCTCAGGGCTTAGAGGTAGAGGTTTTCGGGGAAGGACAAGGAGAACTACCACTCGATGGTTCCCATTTAGTGGTCAAAGCTATCCGTTCTGGCCTGAAAGCCTGTGATGCCACTGCCCCAGGCCTGCGAGTAGTGTGTAATAACACTATCCCTCAAGCACGAGGTTTGGGCTCTTCGGCAGCAGCCGCAGTGGCCGGCGTGGCGGCCGCGAATGGGCTCTGTGGATTCCCGTTATCCGAAGAACAGGTTGTGCAACTTTCTTCAGCTTTTGAGGGGCACCCAGATAATGCTGCGGCCTCCGTGTTGGGTAATGCGGTGGTCTCGTGGACTGAGGTTCCGGTTGACGGCCGTACAGAACCGCAGTACAAAGCCGTTAGCTTAACGGTTGATCATCGGATCACAGCGACTGCGTTGGTTCCTAATTTCCATGCGTCAACCGAGGCCGTGCGTCGAGTACTACCTAGCGACGTGACCCATGTTGATGCTAGGTTTAATGTTTCCCGTGCTGCTGTGATGACTGTTGCACTGCAGGCACACCCAGAATTGTTGTGGGAGGGGACTAGGGATCGACTGCATCAGCCTTATCGTGCCGACGTGTTGCCGGTGACGGCGGAATGGGTGAATCGTCTACGTAACCGTGGTTACGCAGCGTATTTATCAGGGGCAGGCCCCACTTGTATGGTGCTATCGACGGAACCGATTGAGGAGCAGATTTTAGAGGATGCCCGGACGGCTGGTTTGCGGGTGCTTAATCTAGAAGTTGCTGGTCCTGTTCAGGTGGGTGTGGATACTTAATTAAGGTCGTCACACACCGTGATATGGCATTCGCCGTTGTCGCGTAGCGGTTCTAAAATGATCTTCAACGGTGAGGCGTCGCGTTGTAATTCCAGCATTCCCTGGTGGATTTCGCAGGCGAAGTTTATTAACTCGCCATTACTTTTAACAAACGGGCAGGAGCGCAGACAGAGGTGCACCTGCTCTGTTTCTTGTTTTTGATGGGTAATGACCGGATCAAAACCCATTTCTCGGCAGTGGGCACTGAGGCTGGTGACGGCTTCTTCAAAAGTCTGGGTAGAAAAGCCTTCTTCCACCATGCGGTAGGCCCAGTCTTTTCCAATGCGCCTAGCCAACATGGTGGCGTGTTCTGGATTGTCCCCAGCTAAGTGCTCGGCGATCACGCTAATTAAGGTGAGGTATTCGTTGGCTACTGCCTGGTTGTCGGGTATTCGTAGTTTATAAAGCAGTGATGGGCGACCTCGGCCATTTGCCGTGGTCGTGGTGCTGAAAATGGCATCTTTTTCAACCAGTTCATCGAGATGACCTCGGGCGGTGTTGACATGCATATTTAACGCTCGGGCAATATCGATAGCCCGAGCGCCTCCCGGAAATGTATTTAAAGCATCTAACACCGCACGTTGTTTAGCGCTCAGGTGTAATGCTTCTGGGAATAAGTCAGTGGTGGGGCGGGGAAGCGTAGCTTTAACCGGCGGGGCAGGCGCGGCGTCGGTAGGTTTAGTGCACGTGTGTTTTAAATCCATATCAATATCTATTTAACGTTAGTGGTGGTAAAGGTGAAAACAGACAACTGTATAAAACCATCTATATTTCCTGTAAAAAGATGGAATTTAAGTTTGTTGAAACACTATTTTAAGGTGTTATTTTAAGGATGCAAAACCCGCGGCTTAATACACTACTTGTGGCCGGGACCGGCTAAAACTATGACGTCAAACTCGCCATTGGCAAGGTGTTTACGTAAATCAATTTTATCGAATTTTCCTACCGAAGTTTTGTCAATCGAATCAACAAAAGTCCAGTATTCTGGCAGCATCCACGAGGGGAATTTATCGCGCAGTTTATCCCGAAGCTGCTCGGCCGTTTCTTGATTTTTGGCCACGGAATCAGTCACTACCGTTACTGCCAAGGGGCGCTGGCCCCATTTGGGATCGGGATAACCAATGACAGCGCATTCCACCACTGCGCTGGCGGCCATGATTTCGTTTTCCAGTAGAGTGGAGTAAATCCATTCACCACCTGAACGGATAACATCGCGAGCGCGATCGTGAATGCTTAAAAAACCATCAGAAGTTACTGAGCCAACATCCCCGGTGCGTAGCCAACCATCGAGGGTGAATTTATCGTGTGCTTCGTCGACTGGTTCGGTGCGGAATGTGCTGGCGCTGCCGCCCGATTCCTCGGCGGGAGAGTGGTAGTAAGAGCCGGTAACCCAATTGCCGCGTACTTGAATCTCGCCCTGATTGCGGTCAGTGGAATTAACCACCTCTCCTTCATTGACTACCCGATATTCCAAGCTGGCAGGGAACCGTCCTTGGCTGTTTTTATAAGCCTTGCGGGCTTCACCAGAAACTCCAATGGGAGGCCTAGCTACGGTTCCCACCGTGGAGGTTTCGGTCATTCCCCATACTTGGATGACATCTACGCCAAACCGTTGTTCCCATAGCTCCATTAAAACTGGCGGTACGGCCGAGCCACCGGAAAATATCTCTTGCAGGCTCATCCGTTCTGGGGGATTTTTCATGTAATGAACCATGAGCTGAATCCATACGGTGGGTACTCCGTGTGCCACCCTAGGATGGCAGGTGGCGATCAAATTGGCTAGGTCGGCAGGAGTGATGTCGCCACCAGGGAAAATGAGTGGCGTTCCCGTCATGAAAGCGGCGATGGGCACGCCCCACGATAAGACATGGAAAATGGGAACACAGCATAAGAAGGAGTGACCATAAGAAATAGCTAAAGAATCGGTTGTGCACAAGCTTAAGGATTGCAGGTACAGTGACCGGTGGGAATAAGCCACCCCTTTAGGAGCGCCAGTCGTACCTGTGGAATAACATAGCGCTGCCGCAGTGTTTTCGGGCAGTGTCGGCCAATGATAAATGGTGGAACGGCCATCAAGCAGTGCCTCGTAACTATAAACTGCTATGGTGGTAGGAAGCGGTGTTGTAGGAGTCGTAACGCTAGCTTCGCCTAGAAAAACGACTGCCCGTACGGTTGGGCAATCCAATGCCAAAATTGTGGCGAGCTGCTCGGCAAGACGGGGATCGGCAACAATGACTTCGGTTTCGCTGTGGTTGATAATGTGCGCAATCTGATCTTTCATCAGTTGCTTGTTCAACGGCGTAAAAACCGCACCTTTGCAGGCGGTGGCGAACAATACTTCCAGATGCTCGGAGCAATTGTACATAAATGACGCAACACGCTGATCCGCAGTAACTCCTAGCTCGTCGTGCAACGCATGCGCAAAAGCAGCGGCGCGGGTAGCAATAGAGGCAAAGGTGGATTCTACTGCTACGCCTTGTTCCCAAGTAATAACCTTGGTGGTGCCAAAAGTAGAAGAGCCATGAGCCAAAATACGCGACAGGTTGAGCGGCAGGTCCTGCATCGTGGAAAGCATGCCTCAAACTTTAGCGAGAAAAATCCGATTATGGGGCGCAAGGCTTGCTCGCTTTTTAACCTTCTCATATGTTGCGCTACACTATGAGAGTGAACTTTATGTATGCGCCATGCATACCACCATTTCTCCCGCTTTAATATGCTGCGGAAGGTTCATAGTTTGCGTAGCTTCGTTCCGCAGGCCAAAATAAAGCTTGGTGTGGAAAACCGATGCCCAATCGGACAGACAATAAACGCACCGGGAAATGAAGTTCAAGGCTTTGGATAAAAAGCCCAGCTGCTTTGTAACTCAGCCACCTTTTGGGTAACTACTCACTAACAGCACTTTTAACCTTTAATAAGCGTTGTTGGTAAACAAACATCAACCCAACGCGTGCCCTATCCGGCCGCGATATTAAATTGCACATGGGAGCTTTCAGCACACAACTGCCCACCGTCATTTCTAGCGGAGGCGATAAATGAAGCTGTTAAAGCCGATGAAAGGAAATCTGTGACCACGACAGATAATAGCGCGCCACGTAATCTTGCCGCGCTTCGCCTGCCAGAGCTTCGTAAAATGGCAGCTGACCTTGGACTCAGGGGAGTATCAGCGTTGCGCAAAGGCGATCTGATCGCAGCTATCACCAACGCTTCGCAACAGGACTCTGCCAGCGCTGCGTCTGTATCAAAAACTAAAACTTCGCAACCAGAAACCGAAGCACCTGAACAGCCCCGCCGCGGTCGACGGCGAGTAACTACGGCTGCTGCAGAGACCACTGAAGAAACCGCAGCCGCCGTAGAAACTGAAACGACCAAGGGGGAGACGGAGACCGCGCGACCACGACGCAGGCGGGCAGTCCGTACTGAGATCACCGCGGCTGCAGAGCAAACTCTGGAGAAAACCGAAGAAGTACCACCTGCTGCAACCGCAGAAGAAAAAACCGAATCTGAAGAAAAATCCGAGGGGGAGACTGAGGTTCGTTATGAATCTCGTTCCGCCGCCCGCCGAGCTCGCCGCAACCGCGCACGCAAGGAATATCAAGAAGTGCGTCGGCGTCGCGCAGAAGCTCGCAATGAGCCAGGTGCTCCCAACGAAACTGAGGAAGCCACCGAAGAAACCAACGAAACCACATTGGATCAGTCCAAGGAAAGCTCCGGCGATCGCAGGGAACGCTTCGACCGCAATGACCGCAATGAGCGTGACGACGACCGGCGGGGCAATCGGCGGGTGCGTCGCAGCCGACGGGGACGTGATCGCGATGGCGACAATTACGATAACGATTATCGGGAAGAAAACCTCCAGGACATTGCGGGCATCGTTGACATTGTTGATAATAATGTCGCCTTTGTGCGCACTTCGGGTTATCACTCTGGCCCAGCGGATGTGTATGTCAACAGCCAGATGATTCGCCGTCTCGGTTTACGCGCTGGCGACGCCATTACCGGCGCAGTGCGGATGCACGATAATTCGGATCGCCAAGGGCATAATCAACGGCGCCACCGCCAGAAGTTCAACCCCTTAGTACGGGTGGATTCGATTAACGGCATGACCGTCGATGAGGCACGGGGACGCCCAGAGTTTTCCAAGCTCACCCCGCTGTACCCCAACAAGCGGCTGCGGCTGGAAACCGAACAAAAAATTCTTACCACTCGGGTGATCGACCTGATTATGCCGATTGGCAAAGGCCAGCGTGCGCTGATTGTTTCGCCACCTAAAGCTGGTAAAACCACTATTTTGCAAAATATTGCCAACGCTATTGCCACCAATAATCCTGAGTGCTATCTCATGGTGGTGTTGGTGGACGAGCGTCCCGAAGAAGTCACCGACATGCAGCGCAGTGTTAAAGGTGAAGTCATTGCCTCCACCTTTGATCGTCCGCCATCAGAGCATACTGCGGTAGCAGAACTAGCAATTGAGCGTGCCAAGCGTTTGGTGGAGCAGGGCCAAGACGTAGTGGTGCTACTGGATTCCATTACTCGGTTGGGTAGAGCGTATAACAACTCTTCGCCTGCCTCCGGCCGGATTCTTTCCGGTGGCGTGGACTCCAACGCACTCTATCCGCCGAAGCGCTTTTTGGGCGCTGCTCGCAATATTGAAAACGGTGGTTCGCTGACGATTATTGCTACCGCAATGGTGGAAACTGGTTCTGCTGGCGATACCGTGATCTTCGAAGAGTTCAAGGGTACCGGTAACGCTGAGCTGAAGCTGGATCGCAAGATCGCTGAGCGTCGAGTCTTCCCAGCTGTCGATGTGAATCCTTCCGGCACTCGTAAGGATGAGCTGCTATTGGCACCTGAAGAGGGGCGGATCATGCACAAGTTGCGCCGCATTCTGTCCGCCTTGGATAATCAGCAGGCTATTGATCTTTTGATCCAGCAGCTGAAGAAGACGAAGAACAACCGTGAATTCCTAGTCCAGATTGCCTCGTCTTCGGTGATGTCTACCGATAATGAGGAGGACTAAGTTTCATGGCCGCCAATCAGCAGGTATCTGCGGTTGACGATATCGTCTCCGAGTACCAAGGCATTGAAGCGCAAATGTCTGATCCAGAAACCATGAACGATCAGACACTGTTTCGCAAACTGTCGAAACGCTATTCCGAGCTACAGCCGATTATGAACGTCAACACTAGGTTGGTTCAAGCTCGGGAAGACTACGAGGTCGCCAAGGAAATGGCCTACGAGGATTCCGAATTTCAAGCTGAGGCACGCAACTTAGAAGCCGAGGTGGTGGAACTAGAGGAAAAGCTAGCTGATCTTCTAGCTCCTCGTGATGCCCATGACAGTGACGATATTGTCATGGAAGTCAAGGCAGGAGCCGGTGGTGAAGAAGCCGCATTATTTGCTGGGGAGTTGGTACGGATGTACCAGCGCTACGCGGATAAGCACGGCTTTTCCACGGAAATTCTGGACATTTCGGAATCTGACCTAGGTGGCGTCAAGGACATGACCTTGTCTATTCGCTCAAAGCAGCCATCGAGGGATGGCGCATGGAGCGTATTTAAGTTCGAAGGTGGCGTTCACCGGGTGCAGCGCATCCCAGTTACCGAGTCCCAAGGGCGTATCCAAACCTCGGCAGCAGGCGTTTTGGTTTATCCTGAGCCCGATGAAGTCGCAGAAGTCGAAATCGACGATAAAGACATTCGGGTAGACGTTTACCGATCCTCCGGTAAAGGCGGTCAGGGGGTTAATACCACCGACTCGGCTGTGCGTATCACTCACTTGCCCACTGGCATTGTGGTGACCTGTCAAAAAGAACGTTCGCAGATTCAAAATAAGGCTCGGGCTATGCAGGTTCTAGCAGCTAGGCTGCAAGCTCTGGCTGAAGAGCAAGCCGAAGCCGAAGCCGCCGAGGGGCGTGCCGCCCAGATTAGGACGTTGGATCGCTCCGAGCGTATCCGCACCTACAACTGGCCAGAAAACCGGATTACCGATCACCGGATTGGTTTTAAGGCCAACAATCTGGACTCGGTGCTTAACGGTGAAATGGATGATCTATTCACCGCGCTACGCACCGCGGAACGTTCCGCACGACTGGAAGCTGAATAATTC
>CAUQSW010000024.1:0-40114 GCA_963520895.1 uncultured Corynebacterium sp.
CAAACCCAACCCAACAACCAACAACAAACCCCACCAATGAAAAATCCGGGCTAGGAAAGCCACGACACCTAGGAAGATTTTCCGCTTGCGCCTACGTGGCTTGGGTGATTTCGTGGGTTTTGGTGAGCTGTGCATGGCAGTAGTTTCTTTAAACGGTGGCTTGTGCCAGACTCTACTGGAATAACCTCCACCCAGCAGAGAAACCGGAATAAACGTGCTATCAGCGTGCTGGCTATTCAACCGCTCCCAGGGTTAATTTCGCACAAATATTGCCGGTGGCACCAGCGAGCCGCTAGGCAGAAACGCCAGCTAGTTCCGGCAATCTGTAACACTTTAGTGGGAGTATCCGAGCCAAACACGTGCGCGATTGCCCTAGCGCCTGATGCTTACGTAAGGATGGAACTAACACGTTCCCCTTTGTGGGGGGGGGCACAGAATCTGCTTATCGACACCCCGTGCTAGAGCCCACCTCAGTAGCCCCGTTTAGCGTTAATAAAGCCAAAATCCCTTTTTGCCTGATTCAAGGCAAAAAGGGATTGGGCTTGTTGCAGTGAAAGTTCTGCAGATAACAAAACTTTAGCTTGCAGTTTCGATCTCTACTACCTGGGCGATACCTTGAACGGTAGCAGCAATCTTGACGGCTTCGAAGACCTGTTCTTTGGTCATGCCTTCGTCACGTAGGGTTTTTTCATGGGCGATGGTGCAGTGCTCACAACCATTGATGGTGGATACTGCCAGCGACCAGAGTTCGAAATCGGCTTTTTCTACCCCCGGCTTACCGATGATATTCATGCGCAGACCCATGCGGACCTGGGCGTAGTCGTCGCCAAGCCAGGACTTAGCGCGGTAGGCCACGTTGTTCATGGCCATGATGGAGGCAGCGGCCAGGGCTGCGGTATAAGCCTCGTCGGACAGGTGTTGCTTGGCTTCTTCGGAGATTTCCGAAAGCACAGCTTCGTTGCGGGTGGCGGCCGCGGTAGCTACCAGAGTACCCCAGAGTTGTTGCTCGTTAAGCTCGGTGCCACGCAGCAGGGTACCAATATTCAGCTTGAGGTCTTTGGCGTATTCCGGCAGGCCAGATTTGAGGTTATCAATCGACATTATTTCAGTCCTTCTTGCAGCTCAGCGAATTTATCAATGTTCTTGGTGGGGTCGTTCTTCTGCCAGTTGCAGGCACAGACCTCTTCGGACTGCAATGCGTCTAGCATCCGCAGTACCTCGTCAACATTGCGGCCAACTGCATCAGGGGTGACGGATACGAACTGGATGACATTGTCGGGGTCGATGATGAAGGTAGCGCGATCAGCCACACCATCGGCGTTTTCTACCCCGAGTGCCCGGATGAGCTCATGCTTGATGTCAGAGAACATCGGGAAGGGAACTTCCTTCAACTCTGGGTGGGTGGCACGCCAATTGAAGTGGCAGAACTCATTATCAGTAGAGCCGCCTAGCACCTGGGTGTCGCGGTCTTGGAATTCTTCATCCAGCTTGCCAAAGGCAGCGATTTCGGTGGGGCACACAAAGGTGAAGTCTTTGGGGTAGAAGAAAACTACCTTCCACTTGCCCTCGTAGTTATCCAAAGATACTTCTTCGAAATAATCCTCAGGCTGTGAAGCATTAACATCGTGTAGGTCACCTCCCTTGAGCGCGGTGAGGTGGAAATCGGGGAACTTTTCTCCCACGGTGAGGATGGACATGTAGCCTCCAACGGAACTGAAAAAACTAGAAAACCATGACATTATGTGGCCTGAAGCAAGACGGGCAGGCGAAAATGTCTACCCAATATCTATACTCACTTCTCGGCCAACTATCAATACAAAAGAGTTTTGATTTTTCTTTAGCTCATAATAACAACTGATGGGTACATCTGCTAACAAGCTTCGGTGAGAACTGGGCAATAATGGTTATGCAGAACTGGATTGTGGTGGTGCTTCTTGGGTTTTCATGCCCGCAATAACATCTGCCCGCGCTCTTGCTACCCGCGAGCGTATGGTGCCAATCCGCACGTCAGCGATCTTCGCGGCCTCCTCGTAGCTATACCCCAAAACTTGGGTAAGAATCAGTGCTTCTCGACGCTCTGGGGGGAGGGCGTCGATAAGCATGCGCACATCGACCCATTCTGACCAATGTGATTCCTGAGGAGTATCAACTGATTCCACCTCAGCGGCGGATTTCCTGGGTCGAGCCATATCATGGCGGATATTATCCACCCACACCCGGCGCGCTAATGACAGTAACCAGGTTTTAGCCGAGGAACGCGCGGCGAACCGCGGTAGGGCGCTCATGACTCGGAGGTAGGTTTCTTGGGTGAGATCATCGGCAATGGCGGTACCGCCTAAATGCGCCAGCAGCCGCCATACATCTGATTGCGTGGCGCGGATGAATTCGGTCAGTGCAGCCCGATCGCCCCGACCGGCTTTGAGTGCCAGTTGGGTGACGTGTTCATCATAATCGACAGCGCTCATGATGAATCTAGGCTAGCACAACCTTAAGGTGCTGAAAATACTAGTAAAGAAGGTTCTATTGCTCTTGGGGCTGTTCTTGGGATACTGCATACAGGGATCTCCCGAGAAGAAACGCACCAATGGCCAGGATTATCAAATACCCCGCGATGGCCAGCACCGCCCTTATCACATCGCCTAGGACAAACCCGTGTTCGCCAATGTCATGTATCACTTTAGCGATAATGAGGAATGGTAGCCCCACGCCGGTAGCGGGACCCATGATGTTGGCTTGGGTGAGCGGATCGGGATTGCGCCATAACGCTATTAAAGTAGCGACGATCAAAAAAGTGCCAATAATGATGAAGATGCTGGCGATAATATCGGTTAGCATTTAGCGCCGTCCCTTCGAGATGATCCGGGCGATAGACATGGTGGGCAGTACGCCGCCCACCAGAGCGGCGAGGAGCACAATTTCGTAGGAAATTTGGGTGTCGTTACCAATGGTCCACAGCAGGTAGAAACTGACCATGGAATAAAACACCATGTCAGAGACGACGGCTCGAATAAACTCATTTTTGGTGCGAATAATTAAAACCAGGGATGCGAGCAGGCATAACCCGATGATCGCCATGGCCGCCTGCACGATAAACTCAAACATTTTTCACTGCCTTCCACGCCACAATGGCTGGGTATTCGACCCTGGCACCGGCTAAATCATGGGGAGTTGCTTTCACTTGTGGCGCTAATGTTTCTTCCATGTGCGCTAGATCTTTCAGCACTTGTTGTGGGTCAGAACCGTGAACCGCATGAACCAATAGGCACCGGTGACCTTGCTGATGGTCGGGGTCGTCATCGGTAATGGTCAGCGATAATGTTCCTGGGGTGATTGTGATGGAGGCGGCGAAAATAGTGATCAGCCGATCGGAGGTAACCCGCAGGGGGTAGTGCACGATGCAGGGATCAATTTTCTTGCTACCGGTGAGGGTATCGGTGACCACCACCCACGTGGCTACCGCAAGTTGCCCTAGCAGCCAACCGACGTAATAAATAGGGTGCAGCATATTAAAAACCTCCAGCGTTCATCACAGCTAGGACGTAGCCGGGGACGTCGACAAGCGATTGCGCCGCGGCTTCGGTGGTCGATACTAGGGGGCCTGCGAAAATAAACATGGCGAAAGAAATAACAATCAGTAAGGTGGCGGGGGCGATCCGGGCAAGTGGTACTCGCATGTCCTCTGGGATACGTTGTTTATTCATCCCTGGCCCCCAGAAAACCTTACGCCAGATGCGTAGCATGGCTAGGAAGGCAACAAAGCTGGCAATAATCATGGCGGCAATGACCAGCCATGCTGCAGTGGTACCGGCTTTGGCGATATTGAGGATGATCAGCACTTTGCCCCATAGCCCAGAAAACGGTGGGAAACCGACGATGGAAAATGCACCGGCGGCGAAAACCGCGGCAACCAGTGGATCGCGTCTAGCGACTCCTGACAGTTTCTTTAACAGGTCGGTGCCGTAGGTTTCTTCTACCGCGCCTGCGGTTAAGATCAGTGCGCCAACCGTAATCATGTGGTGGAGCATGTATAAAATACCTGCAGCTAGCACTGAAACATTGCCTTGTCCGGCAAAAGCGAGCATCACCAAAATGAACGGCATGCCGGTGACCATTTGGTAGGCCAGCACGCGCCGCATGGAGTTTTCTGCCAGGCCAGCAAATGAGCCGACCATCATGCTTAAGATGCTGACGATAATGATGACCCATACCCAGCGCTGCGAAAGGTCGAAAATGACCACATAAATCCGGAACAGGATATAAACCGCAACTTTGGTGTGCAGGCCGGAGAACAAGCCCATCACGCTTGCGGAACTTTGGGGATAGGTGCGTGGCAGCCACGTGTGTACTGGGAAGATACCGGCTTTCACCACCATGGCAAGAACGACTATGCCCATGGCCACGGTTGCCGGCCCGTTTCCGCTGGCTATGCCTTGTAGCACTGCAATATTGACTGATCCGGTGACGCCGTAAACAATGACGACACCAATCAGCAGTAGGGTAGAGGTGGCTAGATTGACCAGCACGAAGGCGCGACCGGAGCTTAACCTCGCCCAGGTGCCAGTCATGGCTAATAACCCATAGGAGGGGAGAAGCATGACTTCGATAAACACAAAGAAGTTAAACAGATCAGCGGTTAAGAGTGCTCCCATGACGCCGGTGAGCAGCATTAAGGTCAGCGCAGGGTAGAACCGAGCCTTGGTTTCCCCTACGACAATGGCAAACCAGTTAGCGGCAAAGACCACAACGGAGGCGGTTACAATCATGATGGCCGAAAACTGATCCGCGGCGAATGGAATGGCAACACCACCGACGTATAAGCCCACGGAATGACCAATGGTGCCGTGTAGGGCAGTGTAGGAAAAAAGCCAACCACCAGCGGTGGCGCTTAGGACTGGTGTCAGCAGGGCCAGCCCATTGCGTAGCCATGCCCACGGCGCGATAGCGGTTAGTGCCATTAATGTCAGTGGTATGCCAACAAACAGCGGTAGTAGCGAAGCAACATCAACCGGCTGGGGTTCAGGAGCTGCTGCAAATAACAACGGTGTATTCATTGTAATTAGTGCCCCTCGGTTTCATGATCGGCGGTTGATTGACGCTTTTTTAAATGTGCCTGCGTTGCGGCTAACTCCGCAGTAGTGGTGGAACGACCCAAGGTTTGCAACGGGGAGTCCTCATCGGCTACTTCTTCTGCTTCGGTGTCATCAGAACGCCCTAAGCCAGAAAGGGTGAGCATGTATGTCGTGGTAGCCATGGCAATCACAATGGCGGTCAGGACAAAAGCTTGTGGCAACGGATCGGCTGCGGTAGCAAGGTCGGTTAATGAGGGGAACGGCTCGCCGCGCCACACGGTGACACCCGTGATTAAAATCAACAGGTTGGTGGCATGGCTTATGAGGGTCATGCCTAAGACGATGCGCAGCATCCCTCGTTGCAGCACCAGATAAACACCACCTGCTGCCAAAATGGCAATGCTCAGCGATAAAATCATTGGTCTTCCTCCTTTATGATGCGCTCCGTAACGATGCCTTCAGCTTGTTCGTCAGTCTCAGTCTTGGTTGTTCCTGCCGAGTCTTGCGAATCTGGTGCTGGTAACGGTGACTGCGGCACTTTGGCTAGCGATGCCAAGGGGGAGTTTTGTCGGTTGAACGTGAGGTCTTGGTATTCCATGCCGGGGCGTAGGTAGCCACCCAGAGCATTGATAGCCATGCTCAGCATGCCCAGTACGGCGAGGTAGACGCCGACGTCGAAAATCATGGCGGTGGTCCAGTGCTGTCCTAAACCGTGCCCATGAATGGCGTATAAAAACGATCCCTGGAGCAACCCAATGAAGCCCGCTGCCACTGCGGTCAAAATCCCGGCTCCGGTGAGGTAAATCGGGGTATTAACTGGGAAAATGCGTTTGTCGCGGGGGAAGGAAAGGTAGCTAAACATCAACGCACAACCAGCGACCAGCGCGGCAATGAAGCCGCCGCCTGGTGCGTTGTGTCCCCGCCAGAAGATCATGACCGAAAGCACTAACAGTAGCGGAATGAGCACTTTCAATAAGGTGCGTAGCGGTATGGAATTAACAGTGGATTGTCCAATGGGATCGGGGTGGGTTCCTTCATGGAAGGGATAGCGTGGCATGGAGGTAACCACTGCGGCAATCACGACGGCCGCCATTCCCAGTACTGATAATTCTCCCATGGTGTCAAAGGCACGGAATTCTACGAGGATGGTATTAACCACATTGTCACCACCGGTGATTTCGGGGGCGTGTTCTAAGTACCACAGGGCAATATCGCTGCGTTCATGCCGCCCTAATAGGGTGTAGCAAGCGAGGAAGGTCATCACCCCTACCGTGCCAGCCAGCACGACACCGCCTACTTTTCGACGCCGCTTCACAGGGTGGAACCGTTCCGGTTGCTGCCGAACGATCAGCATCATGATGACCACTACTAAGGCCTCGACCAAGAACTGGGTCAACGCTACGTCTGGGGCGCCGAGCATGAGCACTTGAAGGGTGACACCCACCCCGATAGCACCAATAATAATCACGGCCGTGAGCCTGGTTTTTGCCCTAAGGAGGGCTAAGACACCCACGAGGATAATGACGAAGGGCAGGAGGTCACTTACTCGATCTGCTCCGGGGATACGAGGGGCAAGCGGTACACCGTCAATGCCGCCGTAGCGTAGAGTTCCGATCACAATGACCAGGCCATACAATCCCACGCAACCAAACATGTAGGCCAAATGCCGGGCAGGAGACAGCGAATCCGCCATTGCTGCTAGGAGCTTGCCGATCTTAGACAACGACTGGTTGAACAGCTTCAACAGATCATTGCCGGTGTAGGGACTGAACTGAATAGCTTCTAGTCGCTGCCAGATCTGTTGGCGGTAGAATACGCTCACCCCACCGGCCAGGAGAACTACCACGGAAATAATCAGTGGTGGGTTCACCCCATGCCACAAGCCTAGGTGTAGGTGCGGATCGGTACTAATAGCCGATACTGCGGCGGAAATGGATAAATCTAGCTGGGTAACTGCGAAGATTAGTGGTAGGGATAATAATCCCGGAAGCGCGGCGGGTAACCATAAGGCCAGAGGGGCTTCTTTCACATGGGACATGTCCCGGTCGCCGTCGATAAAGCCATCGGCGACGATCCGAATGGAATAAGTGAGGGTGAAAAATGCCCCGATCCCAGCGCACAGCAGCAATATTGCAACGCCGACCCCGGTAAACGGTGCTTCTTGGAAAGCGGTGAGCATTCCTTCTTTAGAGATGAAACCGAGCAGAGGTGGAATCGCTGCCATGGAGCTGGCGGCAATGATCACCGAGCCAAACGTAAACGGCAATTGGCGCCATGAGCTACCTAACCGATTCAGTTCACGGGTGCCGGTTTGATGGTCAATAACACCAATGAGCATGAATAATGATGATTTAAATAAGGCGTGAGCCAAGGTATGTACCAAAGCCGCGGCTAGGGCGAAGGGAGTTCCTACCCCGATGGTGGCAACAATCCAGCCCAAATGGGAAACCGTGGAATAGGCGGTGAGCTTTTTTAAATCTGGTTTTTGAATGGCATATAGCGAAGCCATGACTGCGGTGGCCATGCCGACAATAATGAGCAGGTAGTTCCAAACCGCCACGCTGTGGAACACAGCGCTGAAACGCAGCAGAAGATAAATACCGGCTTTGACCACGGCAGCTGCGTGCAGGAATGCCGATACCGGGGTGGCGGCGGCCATGGCCTCTGGCAACCAGAAATGGAAGGGCAGCTGTGCGGACTTGGTGAAAGCAGAGACCGCCACCAGCACAGCCAACACGGCGGTCAGTCCAGGAGATTGTGCCCAGAAATCAGCGGTTAGAATCTCATGAATATTGGTGCTACCTGCTTTGGTGGCCGCAATAGCGACTGCCACCAGCAGGGTTAACCCACCGATAAATGTCAAAATCAAGGTGCGTTGCGAACCCTGCTCACCGCCCGCACCACCAGACCGCGCAATCAGCATGAATGATGCAAGGGATACCAGTTCCCAGGCGATGAACAACACAATGACGTCATTGGCTAAGACCAAAAGCATGATGGCTGCGGTAAAGGTCGTCATGATGGTATAAAAACTGGTATTTCCTTGGCGTTTTGGTAGGTAAGCCGCCGAATAGATAAAGACCACCGCACCAATGACTAAGGCGAGTAGGCAAAAGAAAACCGATAGGGCGTCGGCACGCAAGCTGAAAGAAATGCCGGAGCCAAGGATGTCGGGAACCCACTGGGTGCTCCACTCCAGCGGCTGTCCTTGGTAGATTGCTGGAAGTTCGCGGCAGAGCAAGCCCGCGATTATGAGAAACAGGCCAGCCAGCGGCCAGCCAGCGGCTCGGTCAAGCACCCTGACTAGTACAGGTGCGATGGCGACTCCGCAAGCCGCCAGCACTGGGAAAATTATTAAGGACACGGCAGGTATCTCAAACCCCAAACCGTTGCTGGTTTGAAGCTGGCAACCACTAGGCAATCCGAAAGAGGCCAGCGGCGCCTACTTTCATTTGTAGTTGGGACTGACAATAACTTGACTAATATTACCAGCGTGCCTCGGCTGATGCGCTAATTAAATAGCTAAAATTGCCGTGCATGATCTCGCTAAGTCCTGCCCTTCGCCGATACCTAGCTGGATTGCTGCTAGCGGTTCCGGTGGTTTTCGGGGCGTGCTATTCAGTCGTCGCCGATATTGATCCTGCTGATAGCTGGTCGGATGGGCAACAACGCTCAGGAGCGCCAGCGGTTGCAGATAGCACCGCACTTGTCGACGCCCGCCGCGCCACTGGCGAAGCAAATTCGCAAGCGAGCTTCCTTGTCAACGGCACCGGCCAGCTTGTCGACGGCACCGAGCAACTCAGCAACCGCAGCGATGAGGTATCCGATGCGGTGACTGGCGCTAAGGATGGCGCCAAACAGTTATCGGATGGCATGGTGGAACTACAAGCCGCGACCGGCCAGATGGGCGACGGCGCCACGAAAGTAGCAGACGGAGTACAAACCGCCGTGGATCAGGTAGTGGGATTCGAAGCGGCGCGGGGACAAATTGTAGGCACCCTCGATAGGTACATAGCGGATCTTAAAAACGCCAAAGATCCTGATTCAGTGAAACTGCGCGAACAATTGGTGGGGTTTCGAGATCAAGCCAATGCCTTTGAGCTGGACGGCAATATAAAAACCCAGTTAGAAGACCTGAAAAATGGCTCCAGAGAGCTAGCTAACCAGTTAGATACCCCAGGGTATGCCTTTCATGATGGCATGTATTCCGCGACCAAAGGCTCAAAAGAGCTTTCCGACGGCCTCAACCAGCTAGACGCCGGTGTCGCAGAGGCCCTCGCAGGGGTTAATGAATTAGAACAAGGAGCCGCAAAAGTAGATAACATGGCGGGGCTGACCAAAGATCGGATCGGTGGCATCCAACGAGCCATGCCAGTTACTCAGGCGGGCACACCTGAAGCCGAGCTGGCGGGAATCAGCCGAACAATTGCGCCGATGTACGCATTCCTCATTGCTGCCGCAGTACTACTAGGGGCGGTGCTGCGGGTTAAAGACAATAAATGGCTGATGGCACTCATGGTGGTAGGACTGGCTGCCATGGCTTGTTGCCTCACCGGAGTGCTCGGCGTGGGTATTGGGGTAGGCGAACTGGCCGGGGTCGCTGGTATCGCGGTATTAACAGCCCTAGCTGGAATGCTTTCTGGTGTGGTGTTGGTGCGGCTATTCGGTGCCCTGTGGGGACAAGCGATTGCCTTTGTCGGGGTGTTAGCTCAGATAGGGATCGTTGGCATGGCGTGGAATCAGGCCACTACGCACTCACCTGATGGTGTGTGGGCGATTATCTCTGCGTTACTGCCGGTGCACTATTCCACCTCTGCGCTGGCGGCGCTAGGTAATTCCGCTAGTTCAACGACAGCTTTGGGGCTATCTGCTGCGGTTTTATTACTTACCTGCTGTGCTGGCGTGCTCAGTTTAAAGTTCGTCGGGGTGGATAATCTCCACAGCACGAAAGAGCCCTCAAGCACAAAGGAAACGGAATAATCCCAGCTCAAGGAGAGCTGGGGTGGATAACCACTAAGCTTATGGAAGCACGCCGGATGGATGCTACCGAGTGATGCTGTCGTCGGAGTATTTAATGGTGGCTTGGCCAACACCGGGTAGTGAACCTTCGTGGGTGACCACAAGTTCAGAGTATTCATCACCAGTGATTTCATTGCCGCTGATATTTAAATCAACGATGTCACCAACGATCTGCTTAGAGCCGTCTTTTCCTTTGGAAACATCAGCACCCACATAAAACACCGGTGCATTTTTGTTCTTCGGTGTGATGGCATTATTGCGTACGGTGATGCCGCGTAACTCACCATGCCCGCCACCATAGGTGACTTTCTCGCCATTAACTGGGCTGTTGATACCATCATGGCCCATGTAGGCTAAGGTATTAGTTTCGTGAGCATCGCTGTCGGTATCTCTGGCGGATTCGGCATCCCACACGGATTCAATGCCCACAATCGCATGGGTGACTTTCCCAGATACGGTGTTGCCGTCGAAAACCGTGTTGTGGGAATCGGTTCCCACATAAAGGATCCAGCTGGGGTGGGCGTCGCCTTCTAATGAGACAATATTATTGGTAAAAACATTGCCATCGCTGGCCTGATAGGCCTGCAGCATGCCTTGGCCCCGGGATTTACTGGTAGTAATGGTATTGCCCTTGATCTGGTTATTATCCGAATTGTAGGCAATATGTATGGCCGAGGAAATAGAGTTGCTGAGCCGATTATTTTCCACCGTATTATCGCTGGAATTATTCTGCAGCGAGATATTGCGCGTGTTGGCGGTAATCGTATTGCCAGTTATGGTGCTGGCGGAAACTCCAGAAAAGCTAATGCCATAGTAGCCGCCATGAATATCATTATTAGTAACTTTGATTCCAGTTACTTCATGAGTATTCGGCGCCACGGTGCCGTCAGTAACGTAACGATCCCAGATCGGACTAGGGCTGGCTTTAAAAGTCTCGTCTGGTTCATCGCGCTTGGCATTGATCGTGATAGATAAGCTGTGACCTGCGCGGTTAATATCACCTGGCGCATTTTCAATGGTGTTTCCATCAATGGTGATATTGCGCAGCGGCCCTTGATTAGCGGTTAAGGCAATACCCCGATATTCCACGTTTTTCATGGTGATATGACTGATGGTGGCATCGGAAATACCGTCACCGGAAAAGCCACCGGTGAATTCCTGCTTTTTCAAATCCATGGTGAAGTTATTAACCACAACATTCGAAGCACCGCGGGCAAATTCGAAGGCACTCGTTATTTCTTCTTTTTTCGTGGTGGGAATATTGACCGCGATTTCAACACCATTGCCTTCTAAAAACGCCAAACCGTTGGGAATAGAAATGCGGTTGGAAATGGAATAACTTTTACCAGGTTCCAAAGCCACACCGGTGTGTTCTTCAGCTGCTTTATTTAAAGCTGCTTGCAACTCCTCGGTGATATCACCATCAGCGTTGAGTGTGTGGGCAGCCTGGGCATGACTCGGCGCCGTTGAACTGGGCTGAGTAGCACTTGGCGCGGTCGAGCTAATATCATCAATAATGCTTGGCGACGACTGGGCGTAAGCAATAGGGCAAGCTAAGCCGGACAGCGCAAGGGTTAACGCAACGCTGATAGTCGAGCCTAGCTTCCAGCAATTATTGCGGGGCATAGTTACGGGCACTTCCTCTTTCCAATGATTATCCAATCACCGCCAGATTAGGTCATTTTCGAAGCAATGAGGGGAGTGCCCACCAACTTTAGGTTTGTTCTCAGTTTCGGGTGGTTATTTCTTAATTTTATCGAAGAAACCAGCCCTCAGATGGGGGGGAAGTAAAAGTGCACGTTGTTTATAATACCTGCTAACAGCCGTAGTTAGTGGTCGTGCAGGTAGCAATTATTGAATAATAAAAACCTTATTTGTTTCCCTAGCGCTGGTGACGTTACATCCAGTCAGCAATATCCACATACAGGTTGCCATTGGTCAGTTTTACTACCCTGATTTGAGTAAAAAACCCATTGGCATAAATTGATGCGAAACCGCCACCGTCATCCTTGGCTTCTAGCTCTTCAATACTGAAGTCAAGCATGCTAAAGTCCTCATTCCCCGCTTCAGCACGGGCGGCTTTTTCACAGATCTTTAAGTCAATAGCATTTTCAATAACCAACGGCGGGACTTCACTACTATCAGTAGATAGCTTGCAGATTGTGGCGAAATCGCCATTGCGGAACCCATTAAAATAATCGATGGTCAGCTGTCTCGCGCGATTAAGCTCATCTCCTGAAAAAGGGGTGGTATCAATCGTCAACGGGCCATCGGTGGTGGATTCCGCGCTGGTCGATTCTGGTGCGGCGGCGGAGTCGGATTGTTTTTCGGTGGGGATGTTAATGCTGGTGGTGCTTGAGGTGTTTTCTTCGACACTGCGGCTAGCCAAGTAACTGCCAATAGAGCAGCCACTTACGGCAGTGGCTGAAATCAGAATAGTTGCTGCTAAAGCCGTGATGCGCGCTGGGGTGTAGTTCATGACTAAAGGCCCTTCCCGATTAGTTGGAAATAAATCAATTCCCCTGGGAATTGAAAATTATTTAGGCAAAATCATACACGACCATGATTGGGATCAACGCCTATAACCTATGAACGATCCGCCAACGTCGGACGAACCGGCCGAGCAATCTGAGTCATCATATTCCGTCCCCGTAATTCCACGGATTTCATCAGTGTCCACCTGGCCTGCTCTGCTTCGTTTGCTTTAGCCAAAGTAGTGGCATTGGTAATCACTCGGCCGGGAGTGTCCTTGGCGATTTCGGTCAAGCGGGCGGCGGTATTGACGGCATCGCCAATAACGGTGTACTCAAAGCGGTTGTGGGCACCAATATGCCCTGCTACCACATGTCCTGCCGCTACCCCGATGCCTGCCTGCAGCCGCAGCTGTTGCAGCTCATGGTGTAGCTCTCGCGCGGCTTTTAAAGCGTGGCCGGTGGCGTCGGAAAGCGTCATGGGGGCACCGAATACCGCTAGAGCAGCATCGCCCTGGAACTTATTGATAATCCCTTTATTACGATGCACCACATCCACGACATGTTTGAAGAACTTATTTAACTCCACCACGACTTCTTCCGGCTCATGAGCCACTGCAAAGGTAGTAGAGCCAATCACATCAACGAAAATTACCGCTACTTCTCGATCCTCACCGCCAAGTTCGGGGCGTTCTTCCAAGGCGCGCCGGGCTACTTCGGCACCGACATAATTGCCGAAAATTTCCCGCACGCGGTGTCGTTCTTTTAACCCGCGCATCATTTCATTAAAACCAGCCTGTAGCGCGCCGATTTCGGAGCCGTCGTAAATATCGACTTCGACGTCTAATTCGCCGCGGCGTGCTTGATTGATCGCGGCTCGTAGTTCCAAGATGGGGTCGGATACGCTCATCACCAGCAGGGCGGTGCCTAAAAATCCGGTGATCAGCGCGGCAACGCACAGCGCGACCATGGCGGGGACAAGTTGGACTAACAGTCCAGGGATATAGCCCGAACGGTGCCCAATGAGTAACAGCAAGATGCCGAATACTGGTACCGCCGAGGTCATAATCCACGTCACCCGCAGGCGCAGTGAAACCGGTGGCTCTAGGATGGAATCTTCAAAGCGGCGCGCCAGAGCCGCTGCCGCGAGGGGACGTAATAACCGCTCAGCCTCTAGATAGGTTAGCATCACAACTACCAGACCGGTGAGAGTTGCTGCGATTCCAATAATAGAAGCCAGTCGCAAGGAAGTTTGCGCGGCAATAAAAGTCACAATAGCAATGCCAATGATCCACACCACCAAAGCCACCAGCATTTGGTAGAACGGGATTCGCATGACTAGGTTGCGCACCATATTGGGATCGTGTTTTTCTGGTCTTCGTTGCCAATCAAGAACTGGGCGAAACAGGATAAAAATCACTACCGCACATACGACGGTAGCGATGCACATATACACGATGGCGATCGTTGATAAGTTAGAGGAGGGGGCGAACAAGGAGGAACTTGGCAGCGGCACCAAAAATTTCAAAAATAAAATGATGCCCAGAGCGGCCACGATATTCGAGCCTAAAATTGCGACTGTGTACAACGGCCACAAGGTACTGGCTAACCAGCGAATCGTCTGCCACATTCTCTGCATGGTCACTACTTTAGTAGCCACGCCGCCAGCGTGGGGGTGCGTTTTGCCCCTATCGCAGAATAATCTAGATCAAGTGAGCACTGATATTTTTGCGCGAATGGGAGTAGCCAGCACTGTAGCGGATACCCTACGAACGGCTGCGGCTGCCGCACGACACGGCGACCGCGGAAGCGCTATGACCCATGCGTGGCTTTTCACCGGCCCGCCCGGTTCGGGTCGATCACTTGCTGCTGTTGCCTTTGCGGCTGCGCTGGAGTGCACCGATCCTGAGGTGATCGGTTGCGGCGAATGCGAACAATGCCGCAAAGTGCGTAACGACGCCCACACCGATGTCATCCATATCGTTCCCCGCGAACTCACCATTGGTGTGGACACCATGCGCGAGGAAGTAGTCAACCCCGCCGCCATGATGCCTAACGTGGGCAAATGGCGTATCGTGATTTTAGATAACGCCGATCGGCTTACCGACGCCGCTGCCAATACTTTGCTAAAAACCGTGGAGGAACCCCCAGCTCATACCGTTATTATGTTATGCGCGCCTTCCACCGACCCTGAGGATATTATCCCCACTTTATTATCTCGGTCGCGGCATGTATATGTACCGCAGCCCTCCATCGACGATGTGGCTAACATTCTGCTGCGCGAAGGAGACATCAGCGAATCCGTGGCTAGGCTCGCAGCTGCTGCCTCCGGTAACCACGTGGGTCGCGCTCGACATCTGGTGCGCAATAAAGACTCACAGATCAGGCGGACAAATATCCTCAACCTGGCGGAATTGATTTTTCATGGCTCCCAAGCTTTCCAAGCAGTCAGTGGCTTAGTGAAAAACGCCGCCGACGAAGCCAAAAGCTCATTAGCGGAAGAACAGGAACGAGACAAAGAAAAACTCAGCAACGCCCTCGGCATGGGGGCAAAAGGTAAAGGGGCGCAAAAAGCCCTGCGGGGATCAGCCACCCAACTCAAAGAGCTAGAAGCACTGCATAAAAAACGCGAAACCCGCGCCGTGCGTGATGCCCTAGACATGCAGTTGGTGGACCTCATGGGGTTATACCGAGATGCGCTGATGCTCAGCGTTGGGGCGGAAGTTCACCCGATACACCCAGACATGTCTGGACTTGCATCCGAGCTGAGCAAAATCGATCAGGTTGGGCTATTGGCTTGCATTGATGCCATCCAGAAGTGCCGCAAAGCAATCAGCCAGAATGTACGACCCGAAGCAGCCATGGATGCCATGGTCGGGCGAATCCGAATTGCGTGTAAAGCGAGGTAGCGGAGGGAGGTAAATTCGGTTGATTGATGAGTTTAGCAGCAGTTTTTCGTCGCTTTCCATCCTTAAACCGGATCGCCGAAAACTTTAGCTAATTCCTCATTACGCGTGTAATACGTTATGAACATATAGCTGAGATCTAACTCATCAGCCGTACAGTCAAACAACATACTTCGCTTGCTCACTAAAAGAGTTGGCCAGTCCTCTTGGCGTCTCATTCGCAACATCCGAGACCTACCCCTTTCCGGAAAATCCTCCTCATCGGTAACCACCACACAATAGGGATAAGCAGAATATAAATCCAACCCCCTCACGATAGCTTCCGGATCAGCTATTCCCTTCTCTTCCTCTATCTGAAACACCCCAACACCAATACCTAAATGCATAGGATTCCCCCCACGTATCGAACCAGGAGCCAGCCGACCATCCAATACCAACCTAAACCCCGGAATGTCTTCCAACTCAAAAACCATCTCAGGGAAAAGCGAATCATAGAAATAATACATATTCAAATACGGATCAGCAGCCACATACCGCAGCAACCGCCCCAACCGCCGAACAAAAACATCCCCGCGCTCACGCAACTCACGATCCGACACCACACACCTCCACAAAACCATCAACCACTAATCTCAAACCGGATCAGCAAAAACTCTAACCAATTCCTCACTCTTAGTTGAATATGTACTATGAATAACCCCCACCTCCTTTCTGACGAACGCACAATTAAACATCATGCTTCGATCATGAGAACAAACCTCTTCCCGCACGTCCTCTCTACGGATCTCACATTCACACCACCGGCTCAGTATCGGTACAATCCGTTCCAAAAACTTCGGCTCGTCAGTAACCACCATACAACAACAAAAACTCGAAAAACGGCACAGTCCATCAACCAAAGGATCTAGATCAGCCAACCCCTCTTCCCCCAGCTCAAGCACCCCAATAAGATTATCAAACCTCTTAAAATTAGGATCACCGCCGTCTTCAGGAACCCACCGATCTAGCACCACCGTCTTAATCCCCCGCAATACCGATAAACGGTCGTACTTATCATAATAAAACCCACCAAAACAGTAATACATATTCAAACTCGGATCAGCAGCCATATACCGCAGCAGCCGCCCCAACCGCCGAACAAAAACATCCCTGGGCTCACGCAACTCACGATCCGACACCACACACCTCCACAAAACCGTCAAGTACAAGCTTTCCCGCAATCTACTTAAGCCTAGCGGCGACTTCTAGTACAAAAGGTGGCAGGTATTGTAGAAGCCCTACTTCACTTAGTTAAATTGGCACTGTGGTTTGTCCAGCGCGAATGCCGCCGGGGTGTTAGTAGTACCTCACCATTTTTATAACCTCGTTGCTCTGCGCTAGAATTACCGCTTGGACATTTCGTCCGGTGCCGCCTTAGCTCAGTCGGTAGAGCGCTTCACTCGTAATGAAAAGGTCGCGGGTTCGATTCCCGCAGGCGGCTCCACTATTTAAGCAGCTAAAACACGGTTTTAGCTGCTGTATTATTTATGATAACGCTACAGTGAGTTGTTGCAAGTTGTTGCAGGTCGTAGGTTCTCACACCGAGCACAGAAATCTTGAGGTTAGTAGAAGGCTTAATTTTCATTCAGTACCGGCAACTGCGGTTGTTGGGCTTGATGGTCGCAATCTGTGAGTTTTTATCCGACACATTCGATTGGGTATTGCCTCAAGGCCACAGCAGTAGCTGGGAAAGTGTTCCGTGAACTGATTCTTTTCGGGATTTTCGAATTGGAGCAGGCCTGCCTATTTCATTAGATGCTCTGCCGCAGTAGCGTGGCGGATTTTTTAAAGATAACCGCCAGCCATGATTACCATCCTATGCAGCTTCGACCACGGTTTTTAGTCGTGACAGGCCGCGTTCGAAGTCCGCGCCGATACTTTTCTCCATTTTCATAACCTTAAACATCACCTTCATGAGCAGGTTCTGCTTACCCGTCATGGTCCAAGTAACGGTGGTGTTGTTATCGGTTTCGCTGAGTGCGAAATGGCTGCGGTTGGTAGTTTTGAATGGCTTAATGAAGGCAATGTCAATTTCTACCAACTCAGGATCGGCGGTAACCACAGTCATGCGGCCAGCGCCAGCATTTTTATCCCCTTCCCATTGCATGACCGCCCCCACACCAGCGTCGGCGCCGGAATAGGTTTGGGTCATATTAGGGTCAAGCTCTTGCCATGGTGACCATGCTTCCCACCGATGTAGGTCTTGTAAGTGTGCAAACACCTCTGAAGCAGGGGCAGCGATGGTGATAGATCGGGATATGGAAAAATCAGTCATGTGTGGGATTCTAGGGGATAAAGCTCGTTCAAAGGGGAATGAACACGGATGGCGCTAGCCTGCGGGGTGATTTTCGCGGTAGTGGCGTCGACACGCGAAAAACAGCAGGCAGAATGATTTTCGTGCAGTGTGTTTTAGAAAGTTTTCAGAGTTGGCGTAATTTTCTCGGCACTCCACGGCACTGACAGGACTGTGGGAACCCGAAATGATGTCACAGCTGCTGGGTCTAAGAGTAGGACGCGATCATTTTTGACTGCCTCTAGATTGCTCCACAATGGTGAGGACTCTAGAGCTGATATGTTTCCCATGGAGCCTAAGATGATGATGTCGGCATTCATCTGGTCGATGGTTTCTAGTGATAGGCGGCCTTGGACTCCACCTTCACCACCACCGAGCCCTTTGAGGCTTTCTGGTAGTTGAAGGCCCATTTTGGTCAGCATTTGGACAGTGACATCATTGGGGTCGGTGACAACCTGGATATTATCGGCGCCACCAAAGAACGCAACCGCGAAAGTTTTACCAGCTGCTGCTGGATGATCTGTGGTTACCTGCGATAATTGCGATTCGGTATCTGCTACAAGTTTGTCCGCTTCGGCTTGCTTGTTAAAAAGTTGGCCGATGATTTTTGTCTGTTCTTGCCAAGAATCTAAGGCATCTTTTTTAAGGGCGGGAACGGTCGGTGCAATTTTTTGTAAGTTATTAAAAATCTCTTCATTGGAAGCTAGTGCGCCAGCAAAGATCACATCGGGTTGTTGCTGCGCAATCTGTTCTAGTGGCACATCGCTGGGGTTAAGCAACTGTAGTACCTGGGTTTCGCCTTCAGGTGCTACTTTTAATTTCCCTTCTTCCCAAGGCATAACAGCTTGTGGAAAACCAGGATAACCAGCGACAGCGGCCGGAGTTTCTCCCAAGGCTAAGAGGGCATCGGTATAGCCAGGTACCAGTGTTAACACTTTTGCTGGGGCTACGGGAAGTTCTGATTGGCCGTAGACGTGTTCGACTGTGATTGTTTCTCCCGAAGCTGCACCATTATCAGAAGAGGTGGTGCAGGCTGACAGCAATCCTAGTAGCAATAACCAAATGACAGATGTGGTTAATAGTAATTTATGGTTGCGAGCCTGTGTCATGTGATTCTAACTTTCGGTTGTTGGTGGAAAGCTTGAGGGGAGTAAACAGCAGAAATTAATAGCAGTCCACCCAAGCGGCAGCTGCTAAATTGCATACCGTAGATTTTTGGAGCTTCCATTCTCCATCGACGTACTGATACCCAGACTCGGGATAAGTCCATTCGCCCCAACCAGCGGGCCAAACAATGATAAGCGTTGCAGTGGCGGTGTCATTATTAACAACCACGTCTTTGATCTGGAAGTTCACCACATCACCCATGTGCTCCATGCCCGGTGGCGGGGCCATTTTAGAACGCACTTCGGCGACCCGCTCTAAGGTGGCTGCTGCAGCTGGACCATCCACAGTTTTAGTGGCTAATTGCGTTCCGGGAACTCCTGGTTCGGCCGCTGCCATCGTCGTTTGCAGTAGTAGCTCTGGCGACGGTACCGGAGCGCTAGCGCCCTGTTGGGCTGGCTGCTGCTGGACGCCACCATTAGCTTGCGGCTGTTGTGCTGCCGCACCTTGTTGTGCTGCCGCACCTTGTTGTGCTGCCGCACCCTGCTGCCCCGCGCTGGCGCGTCCTCCTTGCTGGGCTCCTTGTTGTGCCGCCGCGCCGCCACTTTGTTGTTGGGCTGCCGCAGTTCCTCCCTGTTGCGCTGCCGCAGCTCCTGTGCTGGGCACTGTGCTTGCGCCGGCTTGGCCAGGCATTTGATTGGTTGCTCCTGCGGTTCCTGGTACCGAAATTGGCTGATCCTTCAGAGCTGCGATGATCGAGGCAGTGTGTTCTTGGTTGCGCTGGTTAGAATCAATCAGCATATATACTGATGCGCCAGCGGTGATTAGCGATGACAGCGCAATAATCATAGCGGCAGAGGTTAAAGTATCGTAGCGTCGTTCGACTCGGTTGTTCATAGCTGTAGCACCGCTAGTGTTTTCGGGGAAGGTGTCGTTAAATTCGCTGTGAGCTTGGGGATTCTCCAGTGTCATACGTACCTCCCAATAGGACTTGACTTATGGCGATTCCATGGAAAATACATTTGTTTAACAAGGAACCCCAATTTATTGACACCAATTGTTGCATAGCAGACTTCCATAGTCAAGGCTGACCTCATTCATGTTAAGGTCAGCTAAGTGTCTGTTGAGAGCTGCTATGTATGCGGTTGCGGAAAATTGAAAGGCCATGAGCCTAGGCAACATAAAACGATGGGTGTTGTGCGGGACCTACAGTACTGCTAAGTCGCAACTGTGCCAGTATGGCGCCACTACACAACCTGCCATGATGATTAAGCCATACCCAACGTGAGGAATATATGCCGATTGATGGTGAAAACTGGTGCTAAATAGTCCATTGCTCTATTTCTTGCCAACGTTGCCACATAGCTCCAAATAGGCCATCGCGGTCGAGCAGTTCGGCCATGGTGCCTTGCTCGGCGATTTTGCCGTCTTTTAATACAACGATGTGATCTGCGAGAGTAACTAAGGCTGGACGGTGAGTGACAATGACCATGGTTCGTTGTCCACGGAGATTATCGAGCGCGTGAACAATAGCTTGTTCGTTGGTGGCGTCGATGGCGGAGGTAGCTTCGTCGATAAGCAGAAGGCCAGCTGGTTTAGCTAAGGCGCGAGCTAACCCAACACGCTGCCGTTCGCCGCCTGATAAGGCGTTGCCACCCTCGCCAATTGTGGAATCCCAGCCCTGCGGAAGTTTATTAATTACTTCGCTTAACTGGGCGTGGTGGGCAATGGCATCGCGTGTTTCAGCAGGGGCGGTGATGTTGTCTGCCAAGGTGCCAGGTTTAAGCTCGGTGGTTTGAAACATCACCGATGTATGCTGCAAACGTTGATCGGCACTAAAAGGAACACCATTGAAGGTAATTGCACCTGTTGTGTGTTCTCTCAAACCTGCTAATACATCAAGTAGGGTAGATTTTCCCGAACCTGATTGGCCAACTATTACCGTGGTGCTCCCTTTATCTAAAGAAAGGTCAACTTGGTGAATACCTACTGTAGTCCCCGGGTAGTGATAGTCTAACCCTTCTAGCTGGATGCTATGTGGCGTGATTTCCTGTGTTAGCGGTGGGGTTGCTAACGCGGGGGTGGTGCTTAGTTCGGTGATTTCTTGAAAAACTCGGGCGGCGGAACTTAAAGGGGTAACCAGTAACGATAATGCCCCCGATGCTTCGATGATGCGTAATAGCACAATGATGAGTGCCGCCGCGGTGACGCCAGATATTTCGGAATGATAGTATAAAACACCGGTTGTAATGGAAAAACCCAGTAATCCTAGTTGTAAAACTAGGCTAAAAAGCATTTCTTCGGGAATTTGCCACAGTAATAGTCGAAGACTCCGGTTGTGGGATTGCTTGATAATGCTATCTAAAGCGCTACGACTGACCCCTGCGGTGCGCAGGGTTGGTTGAGCCCAAGCGAATTCTACTGCGGCGTCGTTAAGTTCGCGCATGGCATCTGCGTATTCTTCCTCGGAACGGGCACCGAAATATTGGGTACCAACTAGTGCGCCGATGAGTAATATTCCGGTAATGAGCGCAACCAGTGCAAGTTTCCAGGAGATGCCGAGTAAAAAGAGGCTTAACATGGGGGTTATCAAAATTGCCTGAACTAGCGGGAAAAGTAGGTGAATCACACTCGATAGCGATTCTGTGCCCGCAGTAGAGACTAATTTAGCTAATTTGGATGCTTTTTCGCCGTGGAGGTCAGTGAGATCTAGCTGACGGATTGTTGCTATACCTCGCTTTTCGACGCTATTAAGTATGCAGCATCCTAATTCGAACCCCGTTTTATAACTCATGACGTCAATGAACCACGTCACGGCAAGTAACAGGACTAATGCAGCTACCCAAGGTAGAGCTGCTGTAGGGTTATCGGAAAAAAGTTGGGTCAATAATGGAACCAGCGCAATGAGAGCTGCAGCTTGTAGCAGCGCCGATAGTGACGAGAGGGACCAGAAAAGTTGCCGTTTCGTGCGGGCACTTTCACCGGTAATATCTCTTAATTGTGTCAGCAGCTTGAAAAACATCATTGCACCGCCTTCTGGGCATCAGCAAATAGCCTGCTATATATTCCATCGACGCTTAGAAGCTCGCGGTGTGTGCCCTGTTCCGCTATCCTGCCATGATCGAGCACTACGATTTGTTCTGCTTGAGCAATAGTGTGGAGGCGATGAGCAACAATGACTTTAGTCCGGTTGGCAAGTAACGCATTGAGACTTTGTTGTACTAACCATTCTGAATCTGGGTCAGCAGATGCCGTAGCTTCATCTAAAACTACTACTGCAGGATCTCCCAGTAGGGCGCGTGCAATGGCGATCCGTTGGCGCTGCCCACCGGAAAGGCTATTGCGATCAACTTGAGTCTCGTAACCAGCGGGCAAGCTCATGATGAAATCATGAATATGGGCTGTTGTGGCGGCTTTTTCTATCTGCTCTGCCGTTGCTGTTGGATTCCCTAGGTTAATATTCTCTTTTACTGTTCCTTTGATTAACTGTACATCTTGCAGAACAATTGCGATTTTCTTATATAGGTCATCTTCTGGGATATTTCGAAGATCGTGCCCATCAAGCAATACAGCTCCGGTATCGGGATCCCATAATCGTGCTACCAAGGCGGCAAAGGTAGATTTTCCAGAGCCAGATGCACCAACCAGCGCCATGGTGGAGCCTGCTGGAATTTTTACATTTATTTGTTTAAGTGCTTGGTTGCCTGAGTCATAAGAAAAAGAAAGGTCTTGCATGATGATCTCTCCGCGGGTGGCTGCAGGGGAGACATCGGTTGATTGTTGAGGAGGGGATGAGACTAGTTCCTTGGTGGTCAGTACTAGATCGAGATTAGTTTTAGCATTGAGGCCCTCTCTTAACCCGTTAGCCACATATGAGATTGCTAGCAGCCGACCGCCAAATGATGGGCCTAAAATTAAAAACGGAATAAGTTGGGTAGGTGAACTCCACCCTAAGGCGATAAATAATGTTCCCCAGGCTGTGAGCATGGTTATCGTGGTCAGTGGCCTTGTTAGCAGTAGTGAATTAACTTTAGAATTCAGAGTGCTGCGCTGCCAGGATATGACAAAATCACTCATCGTTCTTAATTGCTGCGGTAAGTTTGCAGTAGCATCGTCTCCGAATACACGACTGACTGCTTGCCCAGAAATAAATTTTTCAGTGTCACCACCAATCGTGGCAGTCCACCGCAGTACCTCAGAGATTTTTTCTTTATCAGTTCGGGCTTGTTGGATAGTGATACCAATGTAAAGAGTGATCGGAAATAGTAGAACCAGGGCTAATCGCCAATCGACGGTAAAAAGATAAATAACAATGATTAGCGGTGTGACAATAGCAGTTATTAGATCAGATACTGCATGGGTAATAATATAATGCAGCGATAAGACATTATCCTGGACGATCGTTTTAACCTCGTGAGCACGGCGATCTTTGAACCAGCCTAACGGTAATCTTGCTAGTTTTTGCAAGATTCGCTTACGTAGGGCAGTGGAGAAGCGAGCGTCGTAAAAGTGTAGCCCTAACAGAACTAGGGCGGTGCCAGTCATATTCACACCGAGAATGGTTAATCCAACCAGACCCAGGTGTATTAGTTCCGATACTGCAGTGCCATGGATTAGTTTTCGCGCTAATTCGGCGAAAAGAATGAATGGAATGATATGGGTGATAGACAGCAATGCCTGTGCAACAGCGCTTAAAATCAGAGCGGGATACGCTGGGCGTAGGACGGAAGTCGGTTTTTGAGGATTCTCATCACCAATTAGCGGCGAGGTAGGCTCCGGGGATTCCGTCTGATCTGGTTCAACCGTGATTTGCTTGCCCATAGCTCTACCTTTGATCCAATAAGCTTGGGAATGTAGCGTGGCGCGGTTATGGTTGAAATGTAGCGTAAGGTAGGACTTTACCAATCTTGTGGCATTGGTTTCTGCAGCAACCCAGCTGTGCCAACCTCGGAAATCATGGTTGCCCAATGCATCGACCAATGCACGGAAATTATCACGGGTGGGCACCCATTTGACAAGCAAATGCGGGTGCTCGGGCAACGGTAGTGTCGGATCGTCATCATGGAACTGTTCCATGATGACCATGATGGGGACGTTAAAATCTATTGTTTTAATGATGCTTTGTATTGCTGGCCACGAGGCTGGATCACCAACAAAGAGAAACCCGCTGGGCGCAGATTCTGGTAACTCAAAGCCCGCACCCCCGAACCGTTGTACTGAAAGCTGATTGCCGGGTTGAGCCTGTGTTGCCCATGATGAGGCGGGTCCTTTGGGCGTGTGAATTAGAAATGCAACAGAAAAGACTCCCGTATCTGGGTGTGTATCAAGCAGGGTATATGCACGTTGGTAGAGTTTATCGTCGCCGTTGCTGCTGGGAAACCACATGCGAATCCATGACGCAGGCTGTTCTCCCTCGGTTTTCAGTAGCGTGTCTGACTTAAAAGTAATAAGGATAATGTGGTCAGAAATCCATTTGGTAGCAATTACAGTAGCAACATGTTCTTCAACTCTCAGGGTTCGTAATACTGCTCCTGCTAATCCCTTCTTCCCCATTAGATTATCCTCCTGGTGTCAGTTCATAATATCGGCAAGGTGGTTGCCGTATATCTAATGTGCTTGTGCTGTTCTGAAGTTATTCTGGGTAAAGGACAATCAGCGGTGGTTGTGATAGAGAGGGGCACGGCCACGTTAGTTCCACAAAATCCGAAAGGCTGACGTATTGCTAGCGGTTAAAAGTAGCGCTCTGATGAGTTAGTGATTCTCTACCAGCAACCCCTGCTGTATTCATTGATAATAGGCGAGGCTTCCCTGGATTGGCAAGTGGTAGCAGCTGTTAAAAGGGTGTGTTGGGTGGCGCGGCCTTGGGGGTTGCGGGGCTATAAGCGTTTGAGGTGGAACCGGCTTTAAAATTAATTGGTAAACAGTCGCCCCTTCGCCTTACTATCGGTGTTTTTGGGGAAGGGGTACGTGTTTTTCTAATCCTGATCGAGGCTGATTGGTTCATCAAAAGACTTCGATCCTGCTTTTAACCTGCGGAGGATTTCTTCTGTCAGTTGATCGTCGGTAGCCATTTTTAAGGCGGCGGAAATATCGGGAACATTTGCCCAGGCAATGTCAATGATGCCGAAGTCAATGAGAGTGCGCAATGGATGACGGTTGTACGCGATGGAAATTGCAAGGAGATTTTCCACGCTCATTTTTCCATTGGTGATTTGATGCTGGACTGTCCTCGCAGGTAGTCCAGCTTTATTCGCGATGTCACGGGCACTGTCGTCGGTTAGGCTCGCGATCCAAGATGCTATTTCCATAGTTGAATCGTATTAAAACTAGCGTTAGTGCGCAAACGTTGCATAGCGCTTTACCTCGCACGATAGCAAATTTTTAAATTAGACTTGCGCTAGTTGCACAACTTATGCAATCATTGCGTTGATACGCAAAGTTTGCGCCACTTTATCCAAAGTGCGAGTCAGTAAGGAAGGAGGGCCAATGTCCATTCGTTTGAATGCCGAAGTGTTGGATAAAGCACGTGCCGCCCACGGCTTTACTAGCGATGAGCAGTTGGCCGTTCATATAGGAATGTCGGGAGCCGCGCTGCGGAACCTGCGTAATGGTCGGAGTGCTCCCAGTGTAGCAACCTTGGTTAAATTACGAACGCTAACGGGGCAGCCATTAGATTCAATGGTTATTGTATAGCAATAACGGGTGTTAATGCGTGCTGCTGGTCGGGTGGTGCGCAGGTGAAAATGTTGGATGGGCGGGGTTAGGCTGCAGGTGTGGCCGTTATTAACTGTGGTGGGACTTTAATGGGCGCGGGTATTATGGTCACTATCTTTCGTCCATCCAACAGGCATCCTCAATAGCATGGGGGTATTGTTGGCTTTTTGGGGGAGGTTTTCAACACTTAATTTGGCAGGTAGCTGTTATTTTTCCCCGGGAATGGGGTGGTTGACACCCGGGGGAGAATTACATAATCGATCATGCTGAGAATTCTATGAGGGACTGTACTCAGGCAAAGGTTTTCTATATCTACTTAGGCCTGCGGAGATCCTTTGAAAAACTATAATTTTCTCTCAGGTGGGGGCTGTTATTATTGGTGGCGTTTTCGAGATCGACCATGAGCATTTGTTCAAGGAAAAATAGGTATGAAGAAATCCTTCCCAGTCATTGCTTTGTGCACCCTAGTCACCCTCGGGGTTAGCCCAACCGCGCTGGCCGCGCCGCAGGAATTTTCCAGCGTCAACGAGCTAATGGCAGCCGACCAGCCAGTTGCCGAGACCGTGACTACGCACAATCATGGTGACCCCAATGACGGAATATCAGTAACCTACACAGTATCGCCAGAACAACCGCAAGGGGCTGAGGGTGGCGCTGCTGTAAAACTCGCTAATGGACAATGGGCAAGTCCTGCCGCGGAATCACTAAACAGCAGCATGTCCGTTGATCAAGCCGTGGCCAATGACGTTTTGGATCGTGGACGCAGCTTTGTTGAGGCTGGTAGGATCTGAAATGGAACGCACACAAGCCCACCCCAATTAATAATCAGATTATTCATGAGGAAGACTCCAAGCCTTATGGCGTGACCTGCTCCTCATTCATCGCGATGGTAATGCAGGGGTGGGACTACAACAACACCACCTACGTGGCTGATGAAAACCGCCGAGTAGGTTCTTGGGTTGATTTTGGCGATGCTGGCGACATCTGGCAGGCACACAAGCTGGCTAGCTGGTTGTACGACAATGGTGATTTATTAGCCGCCACCAACATGGACGATCTGCGGCCTGGCGATATTTTGTTCTTCTCCA
Organism: uncultured Corynebacterium sp.; assembly: GCA_963520895.1. Classification (GTDB taxonomy): domain Bacteria; phylum Actinomycetota; class Actinomycetes; order Mycobacteriales; family Mycobacteriaceae; genus Corynebacterium. The sequence continues at coordinate 26,704 of CAUQSW010000024.1, forward strand.
AGCAAAACCCAGAGGGCGCCGGAACCACCGGCACCTATTTCGGAAATATCTACCACACCGCGCTTTATGTTGGTGACGGTACAGTGATTCACTCCTACGGTCCTAGCTATGAAACCGGAGTGGTGGAAGGAAAGCTGGGGCAGGCAGAGCAGCGGAACCTTTCCTTTGTGGCACGCCCTGATTGGCACAACCCCAATGACCCTGGTTCTTCTGCTAATCAAAACCAGAAGTCGGAACAGTCCGACCGCAAGTCCTCTGACTCTGCTGGGCTAGCTTCGCTATCGAGCTAATTTACACCTCAACAGTATTAACCTGCGGCGGCTGCAACTGGGAAGGAATTACCTTTCCGGTTGGGTTCCGCGGTAGGGAATCAACAAAATACACATCGCGCGGCACCGAGTGCTCGGCTAGTTTATCTGCCACCCACGCCTTGACGGATTCGTCGGTAAGCTCGGCGCCGGCTTCGTTATTTTGACGCACGAGCCACACCGCGATCCTCTTAAAAGTGCTAGCATCATCCACGCCACCGGCATAGAGATCGGAAATGCCAGGCATCTCTTCTAGAATTTCTTCTACACTGCGTGGGTAGACATTTTCGCCACCGACAATAATCATGTCGTCGGCACGCCCTAGGACATAAAGGTAACCATCGTTGTCGAGGTAGCCGCGATCGCCGATCTGTACCAAATTATTATGCCGCTTCATGGGGATGGTGGGATCGGTATAGCCAATCAGCGTCACCGAATTATGGCAAAAAATCCGACCCGGTGTGCCCACGGCGCTGGGCTGGTCATTATCGTCGAGAATAATCAGCTCGGTACCAGTACAAACTGGGCCAGCGGTGGTATGTCGCGCGGCAATATCTTCCATGGAAGCCACCGCCACAGCGGAAATCTCCGTGGAACCATACAAGTTACACACGATCGGGCCGAACCGAGCGAATAGACCTTCAACAAGCCACGAGGATAGCGCATTGCCCGAGGAGAAGATGAACTTCAAACTGGAGCAGTCGTATTTTTCATTATCCTTTACCGCTAGCAACTGCTTGAGGAAGATCGGCGAGGACAACATCGCATCAAGCTTGTGGGTTTCAATGTCGCGGTAGACCGCTTCTGGATCGAAAATCCGCCGGGTGACAATTGTGCCCCGCATGCCTAAGGCAATATTTAAACAGGCCCAACCCCACGCATGGAACATTGATGCGGTACATTGCACCTTCATTCCCGCTTTCCACGGCACCTTAGCCAAGATTCCCGCCAACACCGTTGGTAAGACTGGCTCGTTACGAATCACGCCCTTTGGAATACCCGTCGTACCCGAGCTCATCACAACAATGGGGCCGTGCTTAGGAAACGCAGGCAGCTTATTGGGCGAGTGTGTGGCAATAATCCCGTCCAAATCGGGATACGGCAATTCATCATTGGTGTCGCGGTGGGCCACAATCACCGGAATATCGATCTTCGCTGTGTCCAGGCGAGGGAGAAATTCCTCATCAATAACCAACACATTGACGCCATCACGCTTCAAACTAGCCGTCAGCTGCTCCTTAGACGAGCCAATATTGAGCAGATAGATCGTTGCCCCCGCGTAGCCCTTAGCACTGAGCGGATAAATAATTCCCCGCCCATTACGCGCCATGACGCCTAAATGAATCTCGTCGGGGAACTCCTGGCGTAAATAGCTGGCGAGGATCCGTGAGTGAGTACGCAGCTGTTTATAGGTCAAGGAGCCGGAGTCGTCGATAAGCGCAGTGCGATCTGGGCAAGCCAAATAAGCTTGCTCCACTTCCCGAGCTGTGGAAAAGCGATAGCGGGCCAAGATCGGAGGAATGGCCAACGCCGATTTCAGCCCACCTTCCGAGGAAATGATTCCAGAACGGAACAATTCCGGTACGAACTCGGCGATCTGGGAGAGTGATCGGAAAAAACGGTTACTCATACTGCTGTAAAACTCCGGAGGTTGAAAAGATCAAAAAATAGCTAGTTAGTTTAGTTATCGGAACTATTCTGCCCTAAGTTACGCTCGGCTGGTTGGACCGCATTTTGCAAAGCGACCGCCCGCGCGAGTTGGGCATACCGTAACTCCTGTTCGCGGAACCTAATCCACGTGGATAAAGTGGTGAATGCGAAGGCAATTATTAACACGTACAACATGAGGTCCGTGCCACGGCCAATACCTACCCAATGAGCCACTGCGGTGACATCCTCCGGTCTGAAAACCGCCCAAATAGCCCCAATAATCATGATGGCAAAGCCGACTTTTACCCCCGCCCGCGCCCGAGCTTTCCGACGATTAGTCAGGAAATAAAAACACAACAGCACCATTGTTAAAAGCAACAGCACTTGAACTAACGTGGTAATCATTGGCTAAATCCTCCTCGCCAATAAGCTATCGGCGAGAATATTTACGCCATTAATTAACGATTGCCCCTTGGTCATCGAATATTCCGTATACAAAATATCAACCGGTTCCTCCCCAACCCGCCATCCGTGGGCTAAGATCGCTGAAACAATCTCCGAGGCATGCGACATCCCGTTCATCCGCAAATTCAGTTGATCGGCAACCTTCTTATTAAAAACCCGCAACCCATTATGCGCATCGGTCAGCCCCAGCTTTCTGGTGGCAGGGGATAATGCCACCACTGTTTTTAACACCAGCCGTTTCAGCCACGGAACTTGGCTAGCTTGCGAAGCAGAACCACCAAAACGCGTGCCGACGATAATATCCAACGGCTCCTGCCGCAGCCTAGAAACCATCTTTACCACGTCTTTGACCTGGTGCTGGCCGTCAGCATCAAAGGTGACAAAATACTGCGCGCCGGGTTGCGTGCGAGCGTATTCGATACCAGTTTGGATTCCCGCACCCTGACCCAAATTAACCGGGTGATTTATTAAATGTGCGCCTGCCTGATGAATGGCCATCGGAGAATTATCCACCGATCCATCGTTGACCGCGACGATATTGGGGAAGGTAGCACGCGCGGATGCGATTACTTCCCCGATAACTGAGCCTTCGTTGTAGCACGGGATAATTAGCCAAGTGTCATGGAAATCCATAGTCTTTTAAGCATATGACAGGATAAAAGCGGAGTAAACTGTCACCTTATTAACATGAGAGTTATAAGCTGTGATTTTTAACGCTTAACACCTCAGTGGCTAGCTGCAGGTAGGACAGCTAGCCATAGCTAGGCAGGTGCACCAATCCTAGTTGTGGTAGTGGTTTCGGCTCCTAGCCGGATTGTCGGCAAGCGCGCAATAGGTAGTCGCCATAGCCGGATTTTAGTAACCCTGCCGCTAATTTTTTAAGGTCACTGGTGGAAATGAATCCTTCCCGCCACGCCGCGACTTCCGGTGAGCCAATAATGAGCCCGGTACGTTTTTGGATTACCTCCACATAGGCGGCGGCTTCGCTCATGGAATCTATCGTTCCGGTGTCTAACCACACATCACCTTGGGCAAGCCGCTGCACAGTGAGTGTACCGCGGTTTAAATACGCTTCATTGACACTCGTGATTTCTAATTCGCCGCGGGGGGAGGGGGCGATAGAGCTTGCAATATCAACGACATCATTATCGTAGAAATACAGTCCCACAACCGCGTAATTCGATTTCGGCTGTGTGGGTTTTTCCACAATTGAGGTGGCTAAACCGGAATCGTCAAAACTGACTACGCCGTAGCGTTCGGGATCGGCCACTTGGTAAGCAAAAACCGTGGCACCGTCGCGGTCACGGCACTGTTTGAGGGATCTGCCCAGGGCTTGTCCGTCGAAAATATTATCGCCTAAGGCTAGCGCTACGGAATCGGAACCGATGAAATCCGCGCCAATGATAAAAGCCTGGGCTAGCCCCTCAGGTTTTGGCTGCAGGGCATAGGAAATCTTAATGCCCCACTGAGAGCCATCGCGTAAGAGGCGTCGAAAAGCAGGCTGGTCATTTGGCGTGGTGATAATCAGGATCTCGGTAATGCCCGCTTGGATGAGGGTGGTCAGCGGGTAGTAGATCATGGGTTTGTCGTAAATAGGCATCAGCTGTTTGGAAATCCCCAAGGAAATCGGAGATAGTCGCGTCCCAGAACCACCAGCTAGAATGATACCTTTCATGATAGTTCCTCCAGATAGTGCGCCAGTTGTGATCGCCAATCCGGCGGCGTGAATCCCGTCTGGGAAAGTTTAGTTAAATCCAACCCGGAATGAGTAGGGCGTGGGGCGTGGGGCTTATCACCGAAATACTCGGCAGTACTTACCGGCTGGACTGCATTCGGATCGTAGCCCAGCAGCCGGAACGTTTCGGCGGCAATATCTGCCCAGCTGACAATATCGCCAGAATTACTCATATGAAAAGTGCCAGTAGCGTCGATCTTAAGCAGATGCACAATTGCCGCCGCGAGATCAGCGGTGAACGTCAGGCGCCCAAACTGATCATTAACCACCTGTGGTTCTACGTTAGTTGCCGCAAGATGCGCCATGGTGCGAACGAAATTTTTCGCACTGCCTACCACCCAACTAGTTCGGATCAGCAGGTGATCAGGTACCGATATGGCTGCCTGTTCACCAGCGGCTTTGGATTGCCCATACACGTTTAGTGGCGCAATCGCATCAGTTTCGCAGTAGTAGGGTTGTGTGCCAGAAAAAACATAATCAGTAGAAATATGTACCAGCTTTAGCCGATACATGGCAGCGATTTTCGCAAGATTGCTTACCCCTTGAGTATTCACCGCCCACGCTTGTTCGCGGTTGTGCTCGGCGGCATCAACGGCGGTATAAGCCGCGGTATTAATGATCGTGCTGTAGTTTTGCCACCGTTTCGCGGTGAGTAGATCTGTGCAAATATCTAGTTCGGTTTTGGTTGCCGCCTCGGCATGGGGTAGAAGCTTTTGTAGCGCAGTAGCCAACTGCCCGCCGCCACCGGTAATGAGGATTTTTTTCGGCTCAACGGGGATGGCTTCAGCCAATACCGGATGGTTGCGGTCTTTTTGTGAAAGTTCACACTGATCCAGCGGAATCGGCCACTCAATGCCCAGCGCGGGGTCGGCGAGATTTACAAAGGAATACTGCCCGTCTGCCGACCAGTGATCGTTGACTAGATAGGTATAGGCGGTGGGCTCAAGGGCTTGGAAACCATTAGCCACCCCACGTGGCACAAATACTGCTATATCTGGGGTGATAATGGTGCTAAAAACCTGCCCATACGTGGGGGAACCTGAGCGTAGGTCGCACCAAGCACCAAAAACGGAACCCGCGGCCACGGATATGTACTTGTCCCAAGGCTCAGCATGCAAACCCCGGGTAACGCCTTTGTCGGTATTAAAGGAAATATTGTTCTGTACCGGGGTGAACTCGAGGCACGCTTGGTTGTGCCGGTGCCAGTTTTCTTTAAACCAGCCGCGGTTATCGCCGTGAACCGTGAGCTTAAAAATCAGCAGCCCAGCGATCGGGGTTTCGGTGACAGATAGTGGGGCGGAAAACTCCATGGTTGTTATGTTACTGGCCTGATTGGGCATATTTGGCTTCAACGGCGGCTTTCAGAGGCTGCCACCAGTGGGAGTTTTCCTCATACCAGCGGATGGTCTGGGTTAGTCCATCCCGCATCCCAGTTTCGGTGTCTGTAAAAGTTGGTTGCCAACCTAGTTCGGTGCGTAGTTTGGTCGAGTCCATGGCATAGCGCATATCATGCCCAGGCCGGTCGTTGACATGCTGATAAGCATCAGGCTCTAGGCCCATGAGCTGGCAGATCAGCGAAATGACTTGTTTATTATTCACGTGGTCATTATCAGCGCCAATGATATAGGTTTCGCCGATTCGCCCGTTATCTAGAATCAGATGAACCGCATCATTGTGGTCATCGACATGTATCCAGTCGCGAACCTGTTCACCACTGCCATAAAGCTTTGGCGGAAAGCCGGAGAGAATATTAGTAATCTGCCTAGGTATAAACTTCTCTATGTGCTGGTAGGGGCCATAATTATTGGAACAGTTGGAAATGGTCGCCGGGATATTAAAAGAACGCACCCAAGCTTTTACCAAATGATCTGAGCTTGCCTTTGTCGCCGAATAAGGGGAAGACGGGCGATAGGCGGTGGATTCAGTAAACCGCTGCGGGTCGTCTAAAGCGAGGTCGCCAAAGACTTCATCGGTGGAAATATGATGGAACCGAGTGCCATGGTTTCGCACCGCCTCTAATAAGGTATAAGTCCCGATAATATTGGTATGAACAAACGGGTAAGGGTCTACTAAAGAATTGTCATTATGAGACTCGGCGGCAAAATGCACCACCACGTCCGCATCGTGCACTAGCTTATCGACGACCACCGCATCAGCCACATCACCTTTGACAAAGTTAATGTCCAAGTTTGCCAGATTTTCTTCGTTCCCCGCGTAGGTGAGTTTGTCTAACACCGTGATCTCATACTCAGGTCGGGTGTTAAGAGTGCGGCGGACGAAATTAGTACCGATAAAACCGGCGCCACCTGTGACAAGCATCTTCATATAAGGCACTATACAAGGTGGCGGTGGGGTCTTGGTTGGTGGGGGCGTTATTGGTAGCGTCCTAGTTGGTCGGGGTATAGGCGTAGCTATACGGCTTAATTATGCGGTTCAGTTGTTTAGCTACGCGGCGGAGAAATACCTTGAATGTGATACTCGTAGGCTTGCTTCATCGGCGGCGGCGATGGCAACAATTTCTAGGTCAGGATCAAAGTTCTCTTTATCCCTGTGCAGACGTTCCCGAGTGGCTTCAAGGAGGGAGTCGTACCTTTCGCAGCTGACCCTTCCGCTGGGGCGGTGATATTCAATGAGAAAAGCTGGCATGGTGGTTCCTTTAGCTAGGCGGCGCTTGGCAGGGGCGACGTGACTACCATATTAGCCACATGCAATCCACCTTGATATTCGTTATTTTCGTTTTTGAAAAGTCTAATTTAGAAAAAAATTTTCTCAAACTGTAGTTTCGTGTAGGGTATGGGTATGAAACTTCTACAGTTGGTAGTTCGCAACCACCGAAGTTTTCGGGATGAATTTTTCCTCGACCTCACCATGCCGTCCTTGAGCGCAAAGCTGCCCAAAAAAGGGCAAACGTGGGTGGACGTAATCTATCCAGTGGCGGCTATTTATGGTGCGAATGCATCGGGTAAGACCAATGTGCTACAAGCTTTGCGCTATATTAGTTCTGCTATAGCCCATTCGGGAGGGGAATGGTTAGGGTCGAAAAACATGAAGCGTGATCCGTTCTGGCTGGAGGAAGAATCACGAGAAGGCTCTAGTTTCTATGGTTTGGATGTTGTGCTGCCCATAGATTCTCGGAATCCTTCGCAGGCTGCAGCTAGGGAAGAGCGGTACCACTATGAATTTACTACTGATCGTGATGGCATTGTTAGTGAATTACTTCAAGTCTATCGGTCATCTCGTCCCACCACCTTGTTGGAGCGCACCCACACCAAACAGGGAAAACATCTAGTAAAGATAGCAGCGGGCACTGGGAGAAAATTTGATGTGTCGGCTCGTGAGCTGGCATTGTCTCGAGCGTTGGTAACTGATCACGAGTATTTTGCACCGATCGCCGCAGCTTTTCTCGCTGGCATCGAGATGTTCAATGTAGGTGATACCGAGCGTAATTACCGGTTGCAGAAAATTACTGAAGAGCTAGCAGCTGGCGAAATCAACCCTTTAGATTTAGTTACCCTCGCGCAGCTAGCAGACATCGGTATTCGTGATGTACGGGTAGGCGAACGAAAAATTCCTGAAGCGGTAGTGAATCTAATACAGCTGTTGAACACTGGTGTGAAACAACTAGATCACAGCACCGATGAGGGGGAAATCTCGCTTACAGCGGAGCGGGTTCGCAAGTACTTAAAATTTTCCCATTCCGACATGGCTGATGACGATGGTCTTTTATCCTTGGAAAATGAATCAGCGGGAACCTTGGCATGGCTTGCTCTAGCAGTCCCAATTATTAATTCACTACGCAATGGCACTTTATTGTGTGTGGATGAATTAGATGCCAGTTTGCACCCACATCTTGTTGTTGAAATAGTGCGGTGGTTTCAAAAACCGGAGACCAATCCGCACGGTGCTCAGCTGATTTTTACCACCCATGATGTCACCATGTTAATGCCGCAATCAGAACTCGGGCTTCGCCCCCATCAAGTGTGGATTGTCGAAAAAGCAAGTGATGGATCAAGTGAGCTATACAGCTTAGGAGATTTTTCCGATCTGAAAGAAAAATCTAATGTAGCAAAACAATTCTTAGAAGGTAGGTTTGGTGGTACGCCTCGGCTTGCTCCGGCGATTATTCATAGTTTGACTGTTCCTGCTGTAGCGGAAGAACAATCAATCGGTTAAGAAACAACGTTGTGTACCAAGGCTAGGGGATAAGAAGATGGGAAGGCGGCACGTAGCTAAGAAACGTCGTGAACGTTCGCTACGAAAACGGGTGCTCATTGTGGTTGAAGGCGCGGCAGGGAAATCGGAGCAAATGTATTTCCAGCAATTAGTGCAGGTGCTTCGCAGTGAACAAATAACTGTCGACGTGAGGGTGCTGCCTGGTGCCGGTGAGCCAAAGCGGGTGCTGGAAAAATGTCGTGATGAACTTAATGATCCTGCTAAAAAAGACTATGACCATGCTTGCTTGGTCATAGATGATGATAACCATCCCACGCTAGATCGAGTGCTACTTGATTGTGTGCAGTCGTCACCAAAGGTTGATGCTGTGATTACCAACCCGCAGTTTGAACTTTGGTTATTGTGGCACCACCAAGATCACACCAGTTTTATCGATTCGAAAGCGCTGACCAAGAAAGTTATTGAGTTAAAACTGGTCACTGGTAGGCAAGGCAAAGAGCTGGCACAGGGATTTCCGGTTAAAAACTATCCCAAAGCCATACAACGTGCTCATCAAGTCAGGCCTAATCTTGGGACAAGAGAACGCGGTGGCAATCCCTCAAGCGGCATCCCATGGTTAATCGCAGCGCTACAAACGGGCACGTTTAGCTGCCCCTTCCGCTGGGGCGGTGATATTCAATGAGAAAAGCTGGCATGGTGGTTCCTTTAGCTAGGCGGTGTGTCAAGCTATGACTATGAAATAGAACAATAAATATAGGGCAAGGTTAGCGTGTAAAGTGTGGGTGCGCTGACGGATCATAGCGAAAGCCAACCCAACGATAACAATGAAGAGTGCAGCTAGTGGCTTGTTTGACGCGAATTTTTCACTGATAAAAATGCCATGTCCTAAGTAGAAAACTATCGTGATAATCGCGATGGTTAGTGCGGGAGGGATGACTTTTTCGCAGTAGCTTTGCAGCAAGCCAAAGGTAAGAAGCTGCTGCAAAGCAACATTGGTAGCTATCATGGGAGTATAGAGCCAAACAGGATAGCCAAAGACCATGCCGTCAATACCACCGACTCGAAAAACCATTGTTATTAGAGCCACCAAGGGGAGTAGGTAAAGATATGCAGTCCATTGCGGCGAAAATAGACTTTTTGTCATCTGTTGGTGGGTAAAAACCAGCAAAAGTAATACAGCTGGGGCGACGCCAATGTCGACCCACATCCGCGTCGTGGCATCAGAAGTAATGATGCTGCCAATTGTGATGGAAAAAAGACCTAGGCACAACGGCCATAATAGGAGCCACACGACCAATGCTGCGGCGAGAGGAGCGTAACGAGTAGTCGTTGCAGTCGACATCTGTAATCCTTATAAAAACGGAATGTGTAGTCTGCGCTCATCTATACATTTTAGTCTTGTATGCTTGGACTTTATAGGTGACCTATTTCATGGAGAGATTTTCCCTTCAAAGCCAACCAACAGGTCATTCAAAATCAATAGTTTCGAAGAAACCGCTCGAATAACTGAGCACAACCACGGCAGACTGGGCGAGGGCTCGTGTAATTTCCTGCCATACGGCACTGTCAGCATTGCCATAAAGGTGTTTCATGTCGGCAATAATGGCAGCAACCAGCGGCGGCTTCGGTGGCAGCCGGTCGGCGGTAATAAAAACCAACGACTCTGCCCCCATGCCTAAAAACCGCAGCCCATGGGTGCCACAAAATCGGCGAACGATAGCGGCGTTTTCAAACGGATTGAAATCACCATCGAAATATCCATTGGGTGCGCAAGCGAGGTAATCAATAGGATCGTCGCTGGGTACTTGTTGCACAAAGTGCTGAGGCTCTACTAGGTGGTCAAGCTTGGTATGTACCTGAATAAATTGGTCAAGGTCGTCATCGGTAGCGGTCATCTTGCCGCTCAGCGATTCCCAACTGCGTGCTTGGTTAGGATCGCGGAAAGCTTCGTACGCTCGGCGATAAATTTTAGCGTCGCTGTCCACTTCGGGTTCGTCATAGTTTGTCTCGGTATCAAACTCGAATCTTTCTGTCGCATGACCCATGGTGTCTTCCAACTGGCTAGGAAATTCCACGGTGATGTAGCAGGAATGTGGTGTTTGCGCGGCAACCTGGTCTAATCCGGCTAGCACTTCCATAAAGCTGCTGCCATCAGCGATGGCGTGGGTGGAAAAGCTATTAATGCCCTGTCCCTCGTTGCGGTCTACTCCGATGATCTGCATCTTCTTCACTTTACATTAATGAGCGTCGATAAGCGAGGTAAGCTAAAAAGCGACTGGCTCACCGAATTTCCCAGTTGGTAAATAATTTTAAGAGGAACTGTTCATGACCTCATGGCCCATGATTACGACGCATTGGTTGTCGGTGAGTCTACCGCTGATGGTGATCCCCACCATCGTGTTAATTATTGTGATTGCGGTATCGCCTGAAACCTTTCGTTCTGACTGGCCGGTAGATATTCAACGGCACATGGCTCAACCCACTTCCGCAGATCGCAGGAATGCGACTATAGCTGGGCTCGTGTTTTTAGTAACACTGCTGAGTACCATGTTGGTGTCTGCTGTGCTTTTTGCGTTACAAGTCGATTCTAGTTTTTGGTTGGTGCTGCTGAGTACGATTATCGCCTGTCTAACATTTTTGATACTCGACCTCGTAGTAGTGGACTGGTTGGTGATCTGCTGGTGGCAACCTAAGTGGATTTTGATCCTTGGTACCGAGCACTGTGCGGGCTGGAATGATTACCGATTTCATGCTCAGGTGCTGGCACAGCCGAAGGTGATCGGGGTGAATCTGCTGATACCGCTGATAATTACCACTATGGTGTGGCTGGTGGTGGGTCTTTAACTCCCTTTGGTACGCTAATTAACTGGCGAGGCTTAGTGATTTTGCTACTTCTTTTACGGAATGAGCTTCCTATGCTCAGCATCACAGAATCTAGTTTCCTCGCCTTTTTTAATTCTTTGTGGCTGAAAAATGGGGTTAATACGGTGCGATGGTTACAGTCGGCAGCGACTATTCGGCAAAGATTCTTGCTTGTAGACACACCACTGGAATCGGCGGAAAATCTTAGCGATCAGCAACAAGCGACCACCGCGATGCTGGAGGTTTTAAACTGCGGCTACATTCTGGAACCAGCTGTGTTGCAGAAATTCAGCACCCCGGATTTGCAGAACATCGTTGATACTTTCCGTAAAATAACGGGCACCAACCATAATTGGCCGGTGATGTATCCTGGCTTTCCGCAGGAGGTTATTGAAAAATCCGATATAGAGCTATGGTTTAATGCCGTAGCGCATTATTTCACTTTTGGTGAATGGCTTCCCGATGCGGAAAAAGAATTTGAGCGCCGCCATCTTGAACCAGTCGCGCGGTTTCCCCACCACCGACCAATAACTATCACTTATGCCTCCAGCGACTTGCTTACCGATCTTTGGAGCAAGGCGGTAGCGCCTTCACATAATGATATTCAGCGCAGTAAAGATCTAGCTGAATTTTTAACAGACACCTGTGATATTCCGGCGCTGTTTTCTGCCACTAGCTTTAGCAACGGTGAACGCTTCACCATGGCAGTGGATTCGCTGATAGCGGCACGGCTGGATCCGCTGACAGTTTTAGAGTTGGCGCTGATACAAGCTCGTAATGTGGATTATGTTTTCCGTGCGATCCTGACGGTGTATTGCAAAGACTCCCAGCGTGGCTACGACCTGCACTGTTCTAAGCTGTTTCCGGTAGACATGCTCAGCATTCCGAAAGCTGGCCGCCGCGTCATTATTGCAGCGCTGTCACGACTAAATAATGAAACCAACCGCGATCTTGCAATGAGGCGGCAGAAGTTGTTTAGCCGAGTGCTGCGTAAAGTCCACCCCTACAGCATTGCAGGTGCAGAAAACGCTCAGGAACTGCTCGATGTCATTCACAATAATGGAAAACATCGCACCTTTAACGCCCAGGTGGAACTCGCCTTGGCTGATGGTGATATTTCCCAGGCGATTGTGTTGTTGCAGCGGAAACCGGGGGCATTATTACGCAGGATAGATCACCTGCTGCGGCTTATCTCGCTTATCGACGCCAACAACCGCACGCAACTTGCCACCCAGCTACTTGCAGCACTGGAGGCAGTGGGCGATAAAGTCCGGCTTACTACTATCATCTCTGCGATTAACGGCCTGCGCAATCGGGATGCCGAGGTTCGGGTGGTGCGTATCCCGCATAAAACCAACCACATTCGGACGCTGACACCGCAATCAGTAGATCAGCAGCTGCTAGCTGATGTGTTAGGAAAACTAGAGCAAAACATTATTGTCAAACTGCAACAACTGCCACTACCGGAAGGAGCCATTGCTGCGGCAAGTACCGCGCCGATAGAGCTGGTGCGTCGCGATCTTTCAGATACCTTAGAGCCGTTGGCTAGAGGGCAGCGAATCTCTTTAGGTGAGCTGGGCGAAGATACTGTAGTGCGGTTATTTGTTCACTGGTTTGGCAAAGATGTTGACCTTGGGGTGGTGTTTGCTGATGAAACCCTGACCAAACAGCTGGGTTACCTCGACTACACTAATATTTCATGTAATACGTTGAAACGATCGGTCATGCATTCTGGCGATATTATTAGCGCTCCGGAACCAAACGGTGCCGCTGAATTTATTGATATCCGCATCAGTCAAACCCGTCCCGTCGTTATAAATGCCAACCAGCGGCCACAATCGGGGTGGCGACGTTTCGCTAAAAACAAAACATCTTCTACTATAACTGCACAGCTTCCCACCGCCCGCTACGCCATCGCTAGTGTGGTGAGCTACAGTGGAAGTGCATTTAGCCACATCAATAACTATGCAGGAGTTATGCTACGTGAGGGGGCTATGGTCGGGGAGATTTTCGAACCACGTACGGTGGTAACCGGTATGAAAATTCATTCCGCCACCACGTCTTGTATTCCGTTTATGGTGGATTTACATACCTTGGAGCTGATCTGGCTGGATTCTTCTCTGGGGACTCATTACGGTTTCTTCCATTCCGGTGATGGCAGTGTCGGCCCATTGATACGCGCAGAACTTCAATCCTTAACTACTCGGATGTCTAATGG
>CAUQSW010000025.1:0-38808 GCA_963520895.1 uncultured Corynebacterium sp.
TGCAGCGTCGTAAGTTCTACCTGCCCTCTGAGGGCCGTACCATCACCCTAACCGTTTCCACCAAGGGTCTTAAGGTCATTGACCGCGACGGCATCGAGTCCGTTGTTGCTAAGATCCGTGCACGCGGAGAGAAGGTTTAGTAGATGGCACGTAACGACATTCGTCCAATTATCAAGCTGAAGTCTACGGCTGGCACCGGTTACACCTATGTCACCCGTAAGAACAAGCGCAATAACCCCGATCGCATTACTTTAAAGAAGTACGATCCGGTCATCCGCAAGCACGTCGAATTCCGCGAGGAGCGATAATTCATGGCTAAGAAGTCAAAGATCGCCAAAAACGAAAAGCGCAAGGAAATTGTCGCTCGCTATGCGGAGCGCCGCAACGAGCTCAAGGCAATCATTAAGAACCCTAATACCTCTGACGAGGATCGCTTGGATGCACAGTTCGAATTGAACCGTCAGCCTCGTGACGCCTCCCCAGTTCGTGTCCGCAACCGTGACTCACATGACGGCCGTCCGCGCGGTTACCTGCGCAAGTTCGGTTTGTCTCGTGTCCGTATGCGTCAGATGGCTCACCGCGGTGAGCTGCCTGGTGTCCGTAAGTCCAGCTGGTAATTTTTGGGAGTATCTAATGAAGCGCACTAACATGAAAAAGGTGCGGATGGAGCAGTCCCGCCGCCCTAAGAAGAACCCTCTCAAGGCCGCTGGCATCGAGAAGGTGGACTACAAGGACATCAACACCCTTCGTCAGTTCATTTCCGATCGCCACAAGATCCGTTCCCGCCGCGTCACCGGTCTGACCCCGCAACAGCAGCGTCAGGTTGCTACCGCAGTGAAGAACGCCCGTGAGATGGCTCTCCTGCCGTTCACCAGCCGTTAAGGACTGGGAGAACTTACGCTCCGGTTAGTTACTAACCGGATGCGATGACAGCAAAAACCGCTCGACCTCTAATAATGAAGGTCGAGCGGTTTGTTGTATGTTTAGGTGCGGTTCTTAGTTAACAAACCCCAAATAAACAGCACCACCAGCGAGCCGCCGATCGCCAGCAGCCAGGTCTGGAGCGAGAAGAAATTCTGCAGATTAACGCCAAACAGCATGCTGCCTAGCCAGCCACCGGCCAGTGCGCCGATAACGCCTAGCACAAGCGTAGCCAGCCAGCCGCCACCTTGTTTACCAGGCATGATAGCCCTGGCACTGGCGCCCGCGACCACTCCGAGACCCACACACGCACAGAAACCCATAGTGATGTTTCTCCCTTATTAGTTGAATGCGTCTTTGACGTTTTCGCCAGCTTGCTTGAGGTTCGCAGCAGTCTGGTCTTTTTTGCCCTGGACTTCGGTTTCTTTGTCGTCCGTAGCTTTACCGAGCGCTTCTTTAGCCTTGCCGCCTAGTTCTTCGGCGGTGTTTTTGATTTTGTCACTCAAACCCATGGGGTCCTCCTTGAATATAGTTAACGTACTGTTCTGATTCCGCTGACAAGTTCGATCACTCTAGGCACTTGTTGCCCTAACCGGCGATCTATGTCAGCAAGCTTGTTGTCGATTTCTTCCGCCATGTGCGTGGGAGACGCCCCGTTACGTAACTGGGTGCGTATCCGCAGCGCCCGGTCGTTTCCGGCTTGGAAGCAGCTCACCGTGAGCTTTCCGATGTCCGGTTGGCGCTCGTTTAGTTCTGACAGCAGGTCGTTGATCAGCGACACATTGATCGCTACCGCACCGGGTGTGGCAGTATCGGCGGAAACCTGAATCACTTGTGTTCGTCTGCCACCGCCCTGACTGGCAACCAGTATAACAGCCATAATAAGAACCACGGCGATGATGCCGAGCGCCACAACCGTTGACCATTGCCATTGCGCAACCAATGCCTGCCACCACTGCTCCACCGCAGTACTGAACTGTGTGGCCACCACGAGCGCACCTGAGCCGACTAGCAACAACCCGCACAGCAGTAGGAAAAACCGGTTGTAGAACCGCGGTGTCGCATTCATGCCACTTTTCCTTCCTTGGCTACGGTTACGTGCGCTTTCAACCGCGGCTGAAAATCATCGCGGTCGAGCAGAGCTTGCAACCGCTGTTCGACCTGCGCGGCAGGTATCGGCAACCCAGATAGCGGAGTTAGTTTCGCTTTCGCGTATCGACGCGACAACCGCACCGCCACATGCGAATCCGGCAATTGAACTGTCCTGGCTAATTCCCGGGCAATAAACCGCGCGATTAGGGCGTCATCGACAATCACCGCGTTTCGGTGGTGTTTGCGCAACCGGCCTGGTTTCATAGCGAAAAGTATCGCCGCTATTCCAACGAACATTGCCAGCGCTCCCCCAACGACCGCCGGGGTGTGCGGTATAGCCTCTGGCCTAAGGAATGCCTGCCGCATACCCGATGGCGAAATAAGCAGGGCGGGCCGATTGAGTTGCTGTAATACTATTTCCGTTAGTACCCAGCCAGCACCTCCGATAACCAGTACCGCCATTATTACCGCGGGTATGCTGCGGCTGGCGTGGGTGGTGCGTCGGATGATCCGTCGATAGTTCATGACGCCCTCCCTCGTTTGGTTCGCTGTATTCCGTCTAATTCTAGCAGGCATTCGCCTACTTGCCGACCACTTAGATCGGTAACCAGTTGACTTAATCGCTGACGGGCGATTTCCGCCTGCTCTAGTAGGTTGGCATCGTCATCGGTTACACCGACTGGGCCGCGAATTTTAATAGCCAGCAGGCCACTGTGGTCCGATACGGTGACTTTAACGCTGCCGGGCCTCACCCTAAGCACGGTCGATGCCGCTCCGGTGATGAGGTTTTTTAAGGCTTTCTCCGTTATCAGGGTCCGACCAGTCACGATTGCGCACGCCTTAGTAGCACATCAACCGCTCGACGAACGTCTACCTGGTTTTCTACCGCTTTACCAATGAGAGCACCAACGCCGATGGCTACGCCAACGAAAACGGCTGGGCCGAACCCGAGTGTCATCCAGGTCAGTGCTATTACTGCAGCAATGACCATACCTATCGTTGTTGGTGTTGCCATCAGTTCACCCGTGCCTGGCCGCTGGTATCCTCGTCGGTAGCATCGTCTCCCGGTACGTGTACGTCGCTAATAGTGACATTGATTTCCGCTACTTCCATTCCCACGAGTTCAGTAATGGCTTTGGCGATGGCGGTACGCACTCGGTCAGCGAGTTCTTGAAGCGGTACGGGGTACTCGGCAACTAGCAGCACATCGGCGGCTACTTGTTTTTCGCCGACCTCGACAGAGATGCCTTGTGACAGGTCGGTGCTTCCGATGGCATCGCGAACCGCACCCATCATGCGGGCCGCGCCGCCGCCTAGAGCGTAGACACCATCGATTTCGCGCACGGCAATGCCCGCGACTTTAGCAATAACGGAATCTTCGATCACCGTTGTGCCGGTGACAGCTGGCACTAATGGTTTATTCTGTGACAACTTAATCCTCCTTTGGTACATGTTGTATGGTCATTAGTAAGACGTGGCTAGGATTGAATTTGTCACGCACGAAGGGAAAAAATTTTTTCTTTCAGTAACGAAGTCGAGAGGATTCATGTCTGAAATACCCCTTGAGCTGGTGCCCGACCAAACCTTAGTGGTGCGGGCTTTGGATGGCGATGTTTCCGCTTTCACCACGCTTCTTAAACGCTATCGGCGTTTGATGTATGGCTATGCGCAACAGTTGACCTCCGAACTCAACGATGCTGATGATGCGGTGCAAGAGGCTTTTATCACCGCATGGCGGTCTCTTGATACGTTAAAGGACCCTTCTAAGGTGAAGCCATGGCTGATGCGCATTGTGGGCCGTTCGGCGATTGACATCATGCGCCGTCGTAAAGCTCATAGCGATATTGATTTGGATAAGGATGCTTCCCAGTTGGCCGAACCCGGCCCGGAGATCACCAGTGAGGTTAATTTGCAGCTGGCAGCCGCGGGGGAGATTCTTGGCCAATTGCCGCTGGTACAACGCCAAACCTGGGTGATGCGGGAGGTTGGTGGATACAGCTATCAAGAGATCGCAGATGAACTAGAGTTACCAGTATCTACAGTTCGCGGTTTGCTCGCGCGGGCACGATCCTCCCTGATTAAAGGAATGGAGGGATGGAAATGACGAACCCAGATGAGCTCGGCACGGGCCGGTTTACGCTTGAAGAACTCAGTGACTATCTCGCTTCGGGCTGTCACCCACCGCGCGAAGAAATCGACTCAGACCCCGAAGCTCGGCATGCACTGGCACAACTGCGCCGGTTAACCAAACTGACTAATGAACTCACGGTCGACACCGCAGAGGTCGATGATGAAACCCCATGGTGGCTGAACGTATTACACAACCTTTCCACGGAAACACGCACAGGCCGCTTAGTACCCGTGACCACACAGGTCGATGGTGCTGAACATTTCATTACCGAAGGCGCCATCAAAGCGCTGATCCGCGACGCTGGCGATGCCGTTCCCGGCGCGCTGCTTGGACGCATTCGTTTCGACGGCGACATCGAACAGCCCAACGCCCCGGTCGTGGTGGATATTGATGTGACCATTAAAGCGCATACTGTGATCCCTTCAGCCGCGGAGCAGATTCGGCGTGCGGCATTAGAGTCCTTATCACACCACAGTTCGCTGAAGGTGGCTGCTATCAATGTCACCATTTCGGATGTCTTTTACCCGCAGGAAGGGGATGCACATGCCTGATTCTATGAATGTTGAGTTAAGCGATGCCATTCAAACGGCGGTTCGTAGCATTTTGGAAGAAGATACCGCGGTGGCGGGACTAACCCAACCACCGGGTGAAACGATAACCGAAAAAGGGCGCAATCTAGTCAGCTTTCGCGCTAACCAGTTACCGAAGGTCACGCTTGAGCAAACTGCTGATACTGATTGGCAGTTGCGCATCACAACAGGGGTTTTCGTCCGTTCCTATGAGCCGGTGCCGCAGACCTTAGACCGGCTCAGTGCCGCGATTTCTCAGTGTGCAGCCGGTATTTTCGCCGAAGTTGATTCCCTCGGTCAGTTGGAGACTACCGTGACGTTGGTCGTAGTAAGTGTGGTCACTACCGCGGATTGATAGTGCAACCCAACGCAACAACTGGGTTTCCCATTGGAAAAAGGTGTCACTTTAAGGCAGCCAGTATAAGATGGAATCTTATGGCTGTGCAACACCTGCCAGCCATGAATAAAATTAGATGTGTTGAAAGGAGTGCGGGCTTCTCATCATGGCTGGTGCAGTCGGAAGACCAAGAAAAAATAGTCCTCGCCGTCGAGGCGAAACTGCGCGCGAGGAAATTCTTGATGCCTCTGCTGAGCTTTTTACCACTCGGGGTTTTGCTACCACTTCTACGCACCAGATTGCCGATGCCGTGGGGATTCGCCAAGCCTCGCTCTATTATCATTTCCCCTCGAAAACAAAGATCTTTTTAACACTGTTAACCTCCACGGTTGCGCCCTCTACTGCCCTTGCCGCCCAGCTCGGCGAAGCTGCCTTCAAAGACGCCGATCTCATTTCCGCTCCGCTTCGGCTGTGGGCGCTAACCGCTGCGGAGTGTAGGCTTCTGTTGTCTACTCGTTGGAATGTTGGGCGTCTTTATCAGTTGCCGATTGCAGCCAGTGAAGAGTTCGCCGAGTACCACCGGCAGCGGCAACAGCTGCGAGATATTTTCCGGGAGATTTCCGAAGAGATCGTAGGTGTTGGCGATCCCCGCGCTGATCTGCCGTTTCATATTGCGTTATCGGTAATCGAGATGCGCTCCAATGACGGAGTGATTCCCGAACCGTTGTCTTCCGAGCAGCTACCCGATAAAGCGATTATGCTTGCCGACGCCGCACTGACCGTTTTGGGCGCCGACTTGGCCGATAACCGCGTTGAGCGCACCTTGGAGCTGCTTAATCAGTTGAATGCCTAACCCAACCGGTCGATTATGCACTGCGCTTGCGCGATCAGTGGCGCATCGACCATCTCCCCATCGAGTTTAAACGCTCCTGGATGTTGGGCTGCTTCTTCGACCACGCGGCGTGCCCACTCGACTTGCTGTGGTTCTGGGGTGTAGGCGCGGCGGACTATTTCGACTTGTTTGGGGTGAATGCAGGCTGAACCGGCAAAACCGGAACGAGCCGCGTCAGCAGCTTCAGCAAACATGCCTGCTTCGTCATGAAAATCGGCATGCACCGCATCAATGCTCACAATTCCGGCGGCTGCGGCATTAATGTGCATCAATGCTCGGGTCAGCCGCATGGTGTCCCGATAACTGTCGGTATGCGGTTCATCGTGTAAGAACCGCGAATGTGTGCCCCCTAGCCCCATGGTGAGGTCTTCCGCGCCCCAAAACAGGCCTACCACCTGTGGGTGTTCTGCGATCTCCCGTATCCGCAACACCGCTTGCGGGGTTTCAATGATGACTATTAGATCGAAACCGGCCAGGCTTCCTGGGAGTTGTTCATACACTTTAGGAACCATGACCGTGGTGTATTCGGTAGTGCGAACAAACTCGATGTCTTGTTCAAAATGCGGATCAGTGGGGCCTACGATTCTGACGATTGTTTTGCTCGGATCAAGGTGAGCGTTTCGAATATTGGCGTAGGCGACCTCGCGGTCCACATCGCCTGCACCGTCTTCTAGGTCTAAAATCACCATGTCTGCCTTGGCGGCTGCTTTGGCGATGATCTCGCCGCGGCCAGCTGGTGCGAATAATATCGCCGGGCCAGGTATATGTATTGTCATGGTTTTAGCCTAGCGGGTATGACCGCTTAAGTTTTAGACAATATAGATAACGGCACCAATGCCACCTTGGCAGGTGACGTACTGCGGGTGATCATTCTCGCAGGTTATTGTGAAATTTTTCCCATTAAGCGGCGAATAGGCTTCAAATTGCATGTCGTTTTCTTCGTCAGGGTTTGCCGAAGCAATGAAGGTTTTGTAGATTTCTTCCGCGAATTCCCGGTTAGTATTTCTACTGCCAATGTAGTACAGCTCGAATTTGTCGAATCGCCACGGGCCTTCTTCGGCTGCTTCATTCCCGGGCATCGCGCCGGGTGGGAGTAATGAGTTTTCAATGCGGTTTTTCTCACCACGGTAGCCAGTGTAATGCGCCCCCCTAGGAAAGATGATATTTGCTACATCGGGGGTGGTCAGGACCCCGCCTGCCTCTTCGTCTGTGGTGTACCACAGCCCCAACTTTTCGGATGCATTCACATTCTGGGTGGTGGCTTCGGTGCTTAGGTGAGATGCTGCTGGTTGTTCCGAACCAGATGAGCCACAAGCCGCGAGGGGCAGCACAGTAGCAAGGAGCACCACTGTCAGCTGGCGCTTGGTCACGTTCATAGAGTTAGGCACTTTCCGGGTGAAGAAAATATATTCCTTTTTTATTATGCCACGTGCTTTTAGCAGCTTAAAACCCCCTTATGTGGGAGTTTTCACCCCCACTGTGCATGCCATACCCCGATCGTTGGCAATACTTTACGTACCTTGTTGTGCAGAGTTATACTTTTCTTACTAGTTAAACTTTTATACCCTTAGGACAAATCATGGCCCAACAACCATTTCCCCCAACACCTACCGGAAAATTCGCAGCCACCCTCACCATCGGCCCCAAAGGCCAAATAGTCATTCCGAAAGGTGCTCGCGACTTATTCGGCTTCAAACCCGGCGATCAGGTGCTACTCCTAGCCGACGTCAACCAAGGGATTGCCATCATGCCCGCCTCGGCAATCGAAAACCTTCTTCCCCCCAACCCTCAATGACGCTTAAAGAGAGGAAACGACTATGTCACCGCTTGCTTTTCGCTGCACGAATGTCAGCAAGCAGTTCAAGACTGTCCTAGCCAACGACAACATCAACCTAGAAGTTGAAACCAATCAGATCTTTGGCATCATAGGATCCAACGGCAGCGGAAAAACCACACTACTCAATCAGCTCCAAGGGCTTGATACCCCCACCTCCGGCACCATTTCCGTACTGGGACTTAACCCACGCACTGACCGCAAGGCATTAATGAACCGGATCGGCACCCAGCTACAGCAAGCCGCCCTGATCCCCAGGTTAACTGTAAAAGAAACTTTAGAAACCTACGGCTCTTTCTACCCTAAAACCAAAAGCATCGAAGAAGTGCTTGCCTCGGTCGGGTTGTCGGAAAAGCTCAATGAACGAGTGGATAAACTCAGCGGTGGGCAGAAACAACGGGTCTTTATTGCTCTGGCGCTGATCCACGACCCAGAGCTGCTCTTTTTCGACGAGCTCACCTCCGCGCTTGACCCCAAAACCCGGTTGGCCATTTGGGACATCCTCAAGCAACTCAAAAAATCCGGACGGTCGATCATCCTCACCACCCACTTAATGGAGGAAGCTCAGGCGCTATGCGACCGCATTGCGATCTTGGATCACGGACGTATCGTCGCCCTAGATACCACCGAAAATCTTATTGCCCAGTACGCCGGAGCCACAACGTTAAAAGCGGTTCTCGACACCGCCGAAGGAGTGGATAAGCTCCAAGAGCTCCCCAACATCGCCTCCGTGCTTTTCGACGGCACCCACCTCACCGTCACCGGAACCGGCGACTTTGCCCCAGCAGTGCTAGCGCAGCTGCACAACCCAAAACACATCGAGATCTCTACAGCCTCACTGGAAGATGTCTTTCTAAATCTCACCGACGATCAGAGGAAATGAGGAAACTACAATGCGTGGCTACACTCCGCTAACCAAAGCTTTAATCAAGTCACAACTGAGGGAACCAGTAGGATTTTTCTTCCTGATAATTTTCGCCCCACTGCTGTTGGTCATCATGGGCCTGATCTTTGGAAATGACCCCAAACCAGAATTCGGCAATCATGGCTTTGTTGATAATATGCTCCCCGGGCTCACGCTATTATCGCTATTGACCACCGGTATCATCATTGCACCGCAAAGCCAATTAATGCTCCGCTCCTCTGGAGCCCTGGCACGACTGCGCGCTACCCCACTACAGGCAAAAACCTACGTGGCAGCAGACCTTACCGTCAATTTCCTCCTCGGGTTTGCCGGAGCGATACTGACCCTGCTCGTCGGGCTCGTCGCCTTCGGCGCACCCCGGCCAAAGAATATTCCACTGCTGATCTGTGCTTATGTCTTCGGGCTCATGGCCATGCTCGCCATCGGGGCATTCCTAGCAGCGGTGTATCCCAGCGTCGCTGCGGCCACTGGGATCGGTAACGGCTTGATGATTACCCTCATTATGCTCTCCGGCATTCTCATTCCCACCGCGATCATGCCAGACGGCATTCAACGGGTGATGAACTTCTCCCCCGTGTATCATATTGCAGAATTGGCACGGGCTTCCTGGGAAAACACCAGCTGGCCACTTAACTCAATCCTCGTGCTGGCAGGAGTCACCCTAGTCTTTGGTGCCTTGGGAACCTGGCTATTTAAGTGGGATAAAACCTCTTAGAGCAACGCTATAAAGACACCGGCTGCAATACCAACCGGCACCAATCCTGCTAAGAAGTACTGCAGTTGACCAGTAGGAACGGTTATCCCGTGGCCGGTGTCTACCACAGTAAAGCTAGACATCTCTCGCGGTTTGGATCGTCGCCACCCGCTGGCACCTATACCAAGCGCAACCACTGGGATCAGCAGCGGCTTTCCCCAGATGAGCGCGACAAACACGCCTCCTAGCAGTGCGCACACTACCAGGACAGTAAGGCTTAGGTAGTGGGCGTCGACAAGCGGAAGGAAATGAGCGCAACGAATGATCGCCGCAGTAAGCACCGCCCACCCAATGAGGAAGAACCCAACGGTCAACTGAGGTTGCAAACAAGTAAGCACCACCGTAGCGCCCATTAACCCCGCAGCAATCAGCCATAAATAGTAACGTCGATGCAATCTGCGGAAGAACAGCACCCACAGGTTCCCAGTAGGTGCTACTGGCCGAAACTTACCGGCAGCAGCAGCCAAACCGTTAGAGACCAATTCGGAATCGTAGATATAAAGACCCGCTGTTCCCACAGTCCGCCGCCGCCCTGCTGCTAATAGCCCAGGTAGACGCCGTTTCCACCGCAGCAACGGCAGTACTCGCAGCAGCACCGCGACACCAATCCACAGCGCCGGATTCCCCAGTACCACCCCAACTAGTCCTCCTAATAAAGCAACAGACAGCAGGCTAGCCGCAGATACTAAATCCATGGTGCGAATCTTTGCTCGTGGACGCAGAATATACACCCAATCCGATTCTGAAACCGCCTGCAGCGGCATAAATAACTCCAGCAGCCACGCAACGGCAATTAATGCCACCACCGCTGCAATCACCGCCACTGGCCTGGGTAGGTGCATGTCCACCTCGGGCAGCATGGTAAGTAGTGACCACAAGAACCCACCAGCCATGCCCACCACGATTAGTGCATTCACGGCATCAGAAATTTTCCTTAAGGCAGTCACAGCTCGATCACCTCATCACAGGCAGCAAGCACCTGCTGCGAATGCGTGGCCACAACCACCACCGCCCCGTCCCAGGCTATTTGCTGCAGCTCGGCACAGACAAAATCCACCCAATCGGAATCAAGGTGGCGTTCTGGCTCATCAATAATAATCGCCGGGGCTGGCTGCACCAATTGCTTTGCCAAAAATACCCGTTGACGCTGGCCAGAAGACACCCAACTAGGCGGCACCGAGGCATACTCGGTGAGCTGCCACTGCGATGTCAGCTCCTCTTGTTTTTCTTTAGCCAATAAAGCCACATGTTCCCCGATGGTCAGATCAGGAATAAAAACAGGATCACCCACTCTGATGATCTGACCTGCACCCGCACGAGCTGGATCTAAACCATTGATCCGCACCTGTCCTGTGATGGGTTCTAGCTCTCCGGCCATGGTCAGCAGCAAGGTAGACTTTCCTGCTCCATTTGCACCGGTTATTCCATATAGTTTTCCCGGGTGAAAACTGCGATTAATAGCACCGATTGCAGTTTTATGTCCATACTGACAATTCACTTCTAACATGCTTCTATGTTAGTTGAGGGACATCGCCAGTTGCGGAGTTCATGCTAGCTTAGGCGGTTAGGGGCGAAGTGGCAATACCGTCATGCCTAGATTAAAGCCTGTGAAATTGGCAGGTATTGGACGTGACATTATCCGCAAACTGCCGACAGGCTCAAGAACCACGATAATTCCTATTGTGGCGAGTGTCGGTAAATAGTGCTGAGTAGTGCTTCTTGGGTGGTTTTCTTTCTCATGTCACAATCCCTAGTTGTATGGTGCAGCCGTTGTTGATTCTGCAGATCATCGAGCCAGCGTTGACTTAGTTTGGCATTGCTTGTAGCCAGTAGTTAGGGCTGGTTTGGGAGGCGATGATTATTGGAAGGCGGTTGTTGCGTTCCATGCAGCAGTTCAAGACGGTGCAGATACCCTGTTGAAGCACGCAACCTAATCCACGAGATACCCAAAAACCATAGAACAAATGCCGGAACCGACCCCTGCCGTTGGGCAGGTTCCGACGGTTACAGACTGAATTATGTCCTGTGGGTACGAGGATTACGCCGCACTAAGCACAATGTTTCCTGAAGCGTCTATGCTTGCCTCAGTGACCTTCATAAATTCTTCTATGGTTGATGAATCAGACAATGGCAGATCACCTATAGCAATTCCGCCTGGACGTTCGTCCAGCAAACCTTCCTCAGATATGCATTGCCAGTAGATACCATCTGAGCATGGAACAGCCACATAGAGTCGCTGACCGTCACCTACTTGATCCAAGAGTTGCAATAGACACTCGTAGGGGAACTTGACTGTAGCGACTACATCTCCCATAACCCCTACTCCTTGAGTGAAAGTATTCATACGTTCAGGGTGCTGTTTTAAGTAGTCTTTGATATGTTCGCGCACCTTACGACGAGCAAGCATACGGTCAGTGTCCCCGTCTTGGTACGTACGCACCCACACCGCAGGTTCTGTATCCGTTTCGGCGCGCACTAAGTGTTCATGAAACTCTTGCAGCTCAATGTAAGTATCGCCTTCATCGAGTAACAGCGCTGCTGCTTCGCGTGCATCATCGCGAGCTTCAGCAATGGTATCTCCACTCCCATAGAAGGGGTAATTAATACCGTGTGCTTCCCATGCGGGATCTGCTCCTTGATAGTGGCGCAGCGCCACGTTAACGAATGTTGTCATGCGTTGCTCACCTCCACGAGCGCTTGGGCTTCTTCCAAGCCCAGATCTTTGGTCAAAATTTTCTTTACTGTTTGAGCTTTGAAGTCTTTGGAACGAACAGGAAAACTAAAAGTCTGCCCGTCTGTTTTTCGTTTGAAGATTTGGTGCGAGCCTCTTGTACGTATCGGACCATCAGTATATTTGCGGACAATCGTAATCAATTGGCGGTATGACAGTGTTTTGTAGCCTTTGGGCACCGCCTCCTCCATTCGCAAGGTATTTCACAGAGCGATATTATAAATCATACGCTCCTGACAACTAGAAATCATAGAATTCCTGCATCAAATCTAATCAAAGGGTAAAGATGTGGGTGACAAATGTGCTTGTTTTGCTAGGACGTATCGCGAAAGTCGTGTGGAGTGGTTCAGGTCTGCCCCCCTGTGTGATCGACGCCTGATTTCCCGGGTGTTTACTTGAGAACAAAAAGGGCCAACCCCTTTAGGGCTGGCCCGCTAACACTTCACAGCCTAGTGAGCGAAGTGCCTAGCACCGGTGAGATACATGGTTACTCCGGCAGCATTGGCTGCTTCGATTACTTCCGCATCCCGGATGGAACCTCCTGGTTGTACCACCGCGGTGATACCGGCGTCGGCAAGCACTTGGAAACCATCAGCGAACGGGAAAAAGGCGTCAGAGGCTGCAACAGCACCCACGGCACGTTCCTGGTCTCCGGCCAAGCTATTAGCTCGTTCCACCGCAAGCTTAGCGGCATCGACCCGGTTGACCTGTCCCATGCCCACCCCTACGGTGCCGCCATCTTTGGACAACAGAATGGCATTGGACTTCACTGCGCGTACGGATTTCCACGCGAACTCCAGCTCGGCAAGCAATTCCGGTGTGGCAGCCTTACCTGCGGCAAGTGTCCAATTGGCGGGGTTGTCTCCTTCGGCCGTTATTTGATCGCGTTGTTGCAGCAACAGGCCTCCGGAAATCTCGCGGCCTTCGTAGGCTACCTCGGTAGGTTCTGGGGCTTGCAGCACCCGAATGTTTTTCTTCTGCGCCAGGATTTCTACCGCGCCTTCTTCGTAGCTTGGGGCGATAATGACTTCGGTGAAAATCTCGGCAACCTGCCGTGCCATCTCTACCGAAACCTCCCGGTTGGCGGCAATCACACCGCCGAAAGCGGAAACCGGATCGCAGGCGTGCGCATTCCGGTGAGCTTGTGCGATAGAGGAATCTGATACCGCAATACCACAGGGGTTAGCATGCTTGATTATGGCAACGCAGGCACGCTGGTGATCCCACGCCGCACGCCATGCCGCATCGGAATCAGTGTAGTTGTTATAGCTCATTTCCTTACCATGCAATTGCGTTGCCTGAGCTAGTCCCGTCTCCTCGGGTCGGGTATACAGCGCTGCTGCCTGGTGCGGGTTTTCGCCATAACGCAGAACATTTTCGCGGCGGTAGGTGTTTCCGAGCCACTCTGGGAAACTGTCTTTTTCCAGTTGCCCACCGAGCCACGACGCCACCGCCACATCGTAAGTTGCGGTATGCCGGAAGGCTTCAAGTGCTAGCTCGGTGCGCTCAGCACGGTTAAAGCCGCCGTTAGCCAAGGCGGTGTGGATGGCGTCGTAACGCTCAGGGGATACCACCACTGCCACCGAGGGGTGGTTTTTCGCTGCGGCGCGCACCATGGAGGGTCCACCAATGTCGATCTGCTCCACACAAGCGTCGAAATCCGCTCCTGAGTCAACCGTTTCGGTGAAGGGGTACAGGTTGACCACCACTAGCTGGAACGGTTCGACTTCTAGGTCGGTGAGTTGGCGAAGGTGATCTTCTTTGCGGGTATCGGCAAGAATTCCTGCGTGCACCCGCGGGTGGAGGGTTTTTACCCGTCCTTCGAGGCACTCGGGGAAACCTGTGAGCTGCTCCACTGGGGTGACGTTAATGCCTAGTTCCTGGATTTTTGCGGCGGTGGAGCCGGTCGAAACAATCTCAACGCCTGCTTGGTTTAATGCTGTAGCCAACTCCGCTAAGCCTGTTTTGTCATAAACGCTAATCAGTGCCCGCTTGATCGCTATACGATCACTCATAACTAAAACTCACTTCTTTTGAATCGAAAACTGCTGAATTTAATACTCTCACAATGAGCCTGCGCTCTACTTGTTTAATCCGCTCGTGCAAAGCAGCCTCGGTTTCCCCAGGTACTACTTCCAGCGCCTCTTGGGCAATGATCGGACCGGTATCAACCCCCTCATCTATGAAGTGCACAGTTGATCCCGTCACTTTCACTCCGTAGGCCAATGCATCACGCACCGCGTGCGCACCAGGAAACGAGGGCAAAAGAGCTGGGTGGGTATTGATAATCCGTCCTGTGAAGGCATCCAAAAATTCCGTACTGAGGATCTTCATGAACCCCGCAGAAACCACCAATTCGGCGCCTAGCTTTTCGACGACCTCAGCCAACCGCTTATTCCAAGCACTCCGATCGTCACCGCTGCCTAGTGCTACTTTTATAGCCGGAAGGCCTGCTTTTTCTGCCCGTTCCAATGCTAGGCAATCGACATCAGCAACAACTCCAACAACTTGGTATTTTCCTTGATGATCAATAATGGCTTGCAACAGTGTTCCTGACCCGGAGGCCAAAACTACAATTTTTAATGCGTCAGAGGTGTGGCTCACATTCACTCACTTTAGTTCGTTGTTGCTTATCCTACTACTTCACCGGTTCATCCGGCTCCTTCTCCACATCAGTTTCCTCATCATCTGTGGGCTTAAGCTCAGTTGACAGCTGCGGGCTTCTTGGTTCTTCGCTTGGTTCTTCCTCGCCTACTGGCTGCAAAGAAACCACCGTTGGCACTGCTACAGAATCATCCTCGGTGGTTTCTTCTTCTAAAATTTCCCCGTTTTCTGGATCAGTTGCTGCTGCAATCGGTAATTCCACAACATTATCAATCACTGGCTCTTCCAGTTCTTCCAGCTCCTCCTCGGCAGTGGCTTCAGCATCATAATCGAGCTCTTGATTCTCATCTTCTTCCTCGTGTTCTGCTTCTGCTGCTTCTAGGTTTTCTAGCTCTTCTAGGTCTTCGGCTAGTTCGGATTCCTCTTCCGGCTGCGACGTAACCACAGTAGCGGGTGCTGCTGCGGAACGGCGGCGCAACAGCAAACCAACTGCACTCATGATGATCCCTACGACGAAAGCCCACAAGCCCATAAAACCTGCCGCGAGGAAGATATTGGGCCCAGTTGTGCCATAAAACCCCAGCTGGCCGGAAGAAAGTAGTGCCGCTATGAAGGTAAACAGCATGACAAACAGCACGAAGCCAGTGACCTCAACAATCCGAGGAACCTGCTTAACCAAGGCCAAAACGGCAGCCAGCGGCGCTATGATTAACAACACCACCGCAGCCGGATGCGCAGTAGCAGGAACCGCCGCCAGAAGCGGTAGCGGCGGCAAAGGCACGGCCACCACATTGAAAATAGTGACCAGTCCATCGCCTATGACAAACTCGCCTCCCGCGGCTACTGACATTGTTGCCACTGCCAGATTGGGAAGATAAAGCAGCGACAACACAATTACCGCCACCGCTCCCCAGCCTTGATACAGCGCTAGGAGCTCTACAAATTTTCCGTAGTGCACGACAATGGACCCAATTACCACTACGGCAGAGGCGATGACAGCATAGCTGAGCATCTTTATGGCATTAATAGCTTGGTCTACCAGCCATTCCGGTAAGCCAAACCGCCGAGCTAATGCCCGCCACAAGCGAATCCCCATACCGATAACCAATGCTAAAAAGTGCAGCAGTAACACTCTTCCAATAGCAACAAATACATTGGGTGCAGCAACTGGATAAACCTTGGCGGCGTCGATAAGCGTGAGCACCGCAATCAACGTAAGCACCACCGGAACCCCAAGCACACAGGCAAAAAGCATCACCAAATCCATGAGGCTCACTTTGTCTTTGATGGCTTTATGCACCCGAGCGCTCACAGCTAGTGCTAATAACATGGCGGGCACTAATGGCAATAGGCCAATCGTATTATCCATGCCCACCACCGGAGCCGCATTAATAACCAACCACGACTGCGCTACTGTCGCAGCTAAAGCCGCCATGGGGGTTGAGGTAATCAGTAACGCCATTATGGCAATGGCGATAATAATGACTACCGCAAAACCATTGGGCCATAATGCCACTGGTAAAAACTTACGTAACCGACTACGCCACGTAGGGTCAGGAGCATCAACATCCACAGTGGCCGTTGGCGTTGCCGTCCGCCTAATGCGACCACCTGGCCTAGAGGTAGCTTCTGCAGATTGACCAGCCATTCGGTTAGTGCTGCGCCGCGGCCTACGAGTGGGACCAACAGTGGGAGTTGTCTTTTTGCTCATTTTTCACATCTTAGTTTCTTCGTGATACTTCGCTCTGGTGTGACTCGGCCCGAAAAATACCCAAGTTTGAGTGTATTTCTAAAAAATTCTCAAAAATTCTTCCCAGAAAAGATCTTATGTATTCATAAAGGTCAGGCGTTTCAGATGAGAAAAATTTTAAGGAATCAATACTGATAATAAAGAATTTTTCTTGAAACAGCTTGCTTGGCTCTTTTTAACCGGCTACTGTTACCTCTCGGAAGATAACAATATAGTTACAAAACAATGCAAGGCAACCACACCTTGTAACGTGATGTAACGGACGATCAATAAGAGTAAGGGAAGTAGGGCTCATGCAGCAGAAGCGGCCAAATAATGGTGGCAAACACCGCAAGCAGACCACTCCAGTAAAGGGACGGGTAGCCTTCGTAGCCGCCGCAACCGGTGTCGTTTCCACTGCTGGCGCCTCTGGCGCGGCACTCGCCCACACGGCGGATACAGACGCAGCAGGAATCAATCTGGCATCCAATGAACTGGAAACCACCCTCAAATCATCTGCTCCACAGATCTTGGATATCGCCGAGTTCAAGCCAGTGGTTAACCTGGAAGACCAGGTAAATAAGGCTGTTGAATATCACACCCAATTTGTACAAGCCGACGAGTTGGCCCGCACCCCCAAGGTGACCGTGGCCAAGCCCGCAGAAGGCACATTCACCTCCGGCTTTGGCCCCCGCTGGGGCTCCTTCCACAGCGGCATTGACATCGCAAACGCCGTTGGTACTCCTATTCTTGCCGTTATGGACGGCACCGTCATTGATTCCGGCCCAGCCTCTGGCTACGGCAACTGGATCCGCATCAAGCACGACGATGGTTCTATGAGCGTCTACGGCCACATGGAGACCCTCAACGTAGCCGTTGGTGAGCGAGTTGAAGCTGGCCAAGTTATTGCCGGTATGGGCAACCGGGGATTCTCCACCGGCTCCCACCTCCACTTTGAAATCCACCCCACTGGCAATGGCGCTGTTGACCCAGTGCCGTGGTTCAATGAACGTGGTATCTCTATCTAATACCTAAAATAACCTAAATATCTTCCATTTCTCCCCCTCCGAGCACCTCGACCGGAGGGGTTTTGTTATGCCGCTACCCACTACGGCCGTAACACCACTAATTCACTTTAGTCACACTAGTTAACAGACGTTTTTGCTGGTTGGACGCAACTGATTTCGCCGAAAATCGCCTCAAACCCGCTAATCCACCCATAAGGGGTACCGCATTTCTCCCCCAGCGCTCGACATTCTAGCCGCAACCATTTTCTTACCCTAGAGCCACGTTCTGAGTTTTTGCCATGATTTACCCAATATTCACTAAGCTACTTTCCAGCATAACGTCAGTAATTACACAGTTTTAGTTTATGTTACTTAAGTGAAATTATTTATTCCTGAGATATTTGTCAGTTTAAATACGCAAATGTTTTACAAGTGATTTTTGAAAATAGCGCACCGGCAAATAGCAAAGCGCCCGTCACTTACCAACAGGCATCCCAGCCGCCTTGATCGTACTCTTCGATAAATTCGAGCATTTTAGCAGGCCAACACCATAACCAAAGCACTAAACAGGAACATAACAAGCCATCCCTCTGCCTCATTTTCCAACTACCACTCGCCGCTACGCCACATTGCCGTAGGCATTCCGCACCTCTTCCCGGCTCTTAATATGATCCAAGCTTCTCGATGCCAACGCCTGCGCCACAGAACCGACACAACAGTAGATATTCATAAAAACGTACAGGCCTTAACGCAGGTCGTCGCAAAGCTCCTGCACCCAGGTTTTTAGATGCCGCCGCACAATCGCTCACACTTGCTTGACACTAATTTGGTTACTGAGTAACCTTTACAGTTAGTTACTCGGTAACTAAGTTATCTTCCCTGTTAAAACCACAACGGAGCCCCAAGCATGGCCATTAAATATGCACTTCTCGCATTGCTCGCTGATGGTCCCAACACTGCCAGCGGTCTGCGGCAGGCTTTCTATGATCTGTTTCAAGACACCCAACCACTCAACATGGGCCAGGTGTCGCAGACGCTGACCAGACTTGAACGTGATGAGCTCGTCACCGCCACAGGCCCCATCACAAGACCGACCGGGCATCAAACCATCCAGTACCAGCTCACCGCGGCTGGTCGGGCAAAACTGCACGACTGGCAGCACGCTCCAGTCTTGCGAGCACTGTCTGACAGAGACGAATTGGTCTTGAAATTGGCCTTCGCAGCCACAGGCCCTGAGCAAGAGTTTCTCGACATTCTTGACAGTCAGCGTGCGGCCGTCTTAACGCAATTGCGCAAACTCAATAACGAAATAAAGGACCTTCCCCCGCAACGTACCGGTGTACGGCTGTTATTCGAACGCCGCATTTTTGATCTAGAAGCCGAAGCACGTTGGCTAGACCGTATTGAGGCATTAAAGTCCCCTGTTAAAGGAGTAGAATCATGACCCCACACCCCGTTGAGCTTGTTAATGTCTCCTGCATCTTCGGCAACCCACCACACGAGGTCACTGCGCTAAACCAGGTCTCTTGCCACATCCGCCCCGGCGAATTGGTAGCGGTCATGGGTCCGTCTGGTTCCGGAAAATCTACCCTCCTCAATGTCGCAGGCTTGCTGCAGAAACCCAATAGCGGCCAAGTGCTTATCGACGGCATCAACACCTCCACCATGACCGATGCCAAAACCGCACAACTGCGGCGCACTCACATAGGCGTGGTGTTTCAGCGCTTCAACCTGATTTCCACTCTGACGGTCGGCGAAAACATCGCCCTACCTCTGGAGCTAGCTGGCAAAAACATCAAAACACTGAAACCAGAGATTGAAACTGCACTGGCCGAGGTCGGACTGGAGGACGTCTACGACCGGTTTCCCGAAGAAATCTCCGGCGGTCAGGCTCAGCGCGTTGCCATAGCCCGGGCACTTATCGGCCCCCGGAAACTTCTGCTTGCCGACGAACCCACCGGCGCGCTCGATACCAGCACGGGTGACGAAGTAATACGGATCTTAAGGGATCGTATCGACCAAGGTGCTGCTGGCATGCTGGTCACTCACGAGCCACGGTTTGCCAGCTGGGCAGATCGAATCCTCCACGTCCGTGACGGACAGCTATCCGAACGGGAGGTATAACACCATGGGTCAGTTTATTGGAGCTATCCGCCCAACGATTCGTGATGTTCGGCTGCACCCGTGGCGCAGTCTCGCAGCGATTGCACTCATTGCTTTAACCGTGGGGTTCTTGTGTTATGAGTCGGTAAAATCTTCTTCTGATCGGCAGTTTCAAGAACTTTCCTTCCAAAATATCACCTTAGAATATTACGGTAGCAGCTGTAAGCAGAACTACAGTGGGGATACGTATTCGTGTACCAATGGCGTATCCAGCGCTGATGGTATTCAGTCTGACGATAATCCTCCAGCCGCCAATGAAACTATTTCGCAACAGCGCATCAGTGAGCTGTTAGGAAACGACTTCCACGTCCAAATACTTGTCACTGGTGCTGCCGATATCAGTGTGGGTGATCGACAGGTTTCTGTTCAGATGGTTCAAGTGCCTGATTCCCAAATGCTTCCCGGCGCGCCTGAGTTTGGCCCAACGGAAGTGGCATTAGGTGAATATGCAGCGAAGCATCTAGGAGCTGAGGTTGGTACGCAGGTTGATCTGAAAGTCAATCTTGATGGCAACCGCCAGCAAGCCACCGGCACAACCGAGCAGTTTACTGTGGCAACGATTGTGCCAGGTTCCAATAGCTATGTGGTGCAACCGGCTATGGTGAGTTTGGATCACATCCCTGCGGGTGCCACGTCTACTTTTCAGCTCAGCTCGAACCGCGATCTCACCTGGAATGAGGTGGAAAAGCTCAATCAAGAAGGCTTGGTGGTACGTTCGCAGTCATTTTCCAATGATCCGCATGCCCTTCGCGTGGATCAAATGTATCCGGAGTACCAAGATCAATTAGCGCAAGCCCAAGCGATGATACCTGCTGCAGGGTGGTCCGTTAACGTCGCTGAGGCAGTTGCTTATGTGGTGTTTTATGGCTTGATGATGACAATGGCGCTGTTCTTAATTAGTCCAGTTTTTGCCAATGCGACCTCTCGCCAGACTAAGGTTTATGCGCTCATGCGCACTCAGGGAGCTAGTCGAAAACATATCCTGCTGGCTGTTATGGCTTATGGCACCATCGCAGGCATTATTGGGGCTAGCTTGGGTGCTATTTTAGGCAGTCTAACCGGGTATTTCAGTTGGGTACACTCTTATCCTGGTTGGCCGGTAGCCGTAGACATTCCCTACATAGCGTATGTGGTTGCCACAACCGTGGCTGGTGCTACAATCTCCGCGTTTTTACCTGCGCTGTTATCCGCTAAAGGTTCCATTATGGCGGGTGTAGCTGGGGCGCAACCGGATCGTATTCGTAAATGGCATAAGTGGATGACGTTAGGACCGATTGGGTTAGTTGTTTGCGGTGTGCTGTGGACTGGGTACATGATGGTCAATGACCGCAGTGCTACCCAAGATGTGGCGGGAGACTCCATAGCTTTAGCTGTGCTTACCTTGGTCAGCTTTTTGTGCTTGTTCGGTAGCGTTCCTGCGTTGATCTTTAGCGCTGGGAGCATCAATCGGCCGCTTTCGGTGAGACTTGCCGGTCGGCTGGTGCGGCGGCAAGCGATGAAATCCGCGTCAATTGTCCTGGCAATGATTGGTATCACGTTTATTGTGACGGTTTTTAATGTCGATGCCGCCGCTGACAGGGCCATGAATACTGCCCGCAATTCGGATAGTTATAATGTCAACTTCGCCTTGGTCGATGCTCTGAAATACGCTTATGCTGATGAGGATGTGTATCCGGCCAAAGACTGGAAGAAACTGACTGAGTCGGAACCTTCACCACAGCTAGGTGCCGCCCTTGGTCAGGTTACTACTATGGCTGAGGTTTCTCGATCCTTCCCGCTCTATTCTGTTGATAAATCCAGCTATGACCTCACTATCGAATTGAAAAACGAGTGCACAATGCGCAATCAGGGCGCTGGTGACCCTACGTATCTGTATCAGGGTAAGGATGCTGCTACCGACCCGCTGGCTGCTGAACATTGTTTATATCGCATGAGGTATGACTCCAGTATCTCCAGGTCTTACAGCAGCTTACCGTTGAACCAGCAGATTCTGGTTGGTGGCCCCGAGGTACTGGACATCTTTAATATTGAGCCGGAATTAAAGCAGCAAGCGGCGCAGACGTTGACTGACGGTGGGTTGGTTGGCAGTGCTGATGTTAAAGCAACCGGGCCACAGGTTGTCGTATTGGATTCTGCTTATCCTGATTATTCATCGAAGCTCACCGGTGAAACGCAGGAAGAAAAACAGGGCAAACAGTCGGAGAGAAGAGAGGTAACCGCACCGTTTACCGCGGCACTGCCTACCGAGCAACGTGTGCCCTGGATTATCAGCCCAGAGCTTGCGAACAAGCTTGATGCAGAAATTGTTTCTGAGGGATATGGTGTGGTGTTCCAGAACCAGCCCAGCACAACTAAACTGACGGAAATCCGGAAGGCACTGAGTACTTCCAGTGGTGATCAGGTGATGCTATCGACCGGGATTGAGTTCGACAGATTTGCTTCTGAACTCACCTGGGCATTAGTTGTGGTGCTGTTACTGGTGCTTGGGCTTGTCTTGGTCCTATCAGCACAACAGATGCAGCGGCAGAATGAGCAGCTGTACGCACTGGGCGCCGATCAATCGTTACTGCGTAAGATTGGGGCGTGTTATATGGCTATTCTGGCGTTATTAGGCACTGTTCCCGCTGTGGTGTTAGGTCACATTGCGGCGGTGTGGTTCCTTGATCCTTCGCAAACCAATATCAATGGTGACGTGCTCATAGCCGGCGATTTAGATTACTACCAGCTAGATTGGGTCGGTATCGGATTGCTCTGCTTAGCTGTGCCGCTGGCTGCTGCACTCATGGGGTTTTTCGCCACAAGGGCGAAAAACTTGCTCAGTTACCGACAAGACTAAAAGCTACCTCTAGCTCCTAGCCAGGACACCGAAATAATAAACCCGGCACCATAGTGGGTGCTGGGTTTATTGTTTTAGAGCTTTTCCATGGGTACTCCACCAATGAGCATCAACCGCAGGGTTCCTGCGGAACCGAAGTCTATGGTCACTGAGCTGTATTTCCCTTGGTTGTCCACCGCTATGACGGTGCCTAACCCGTATTTGGCGTGGTTGACTTTATCGCCTACCACCAATACCAAATCACTGCCATTAAGCTTTGGTGCTGCTGGGGTGCTGCGCTTTCGTCGGGATTGTGCGGCCCCATTCCCAGAACGCGTATGCCCGGAACTGGAGTTATCGTAGTAGCTGCCAGACCAGCCGGAACTGTAGCTAGAATCGTCATCCCAGCTACTAAACGTAGGTTCTTCCCGCTTCCACATAAGCAGTTCGGCGGGGATTTCCTGTAAGAAACGTGAGGCTGGGTTATTCACTGAATTACCCCAAGAAGAACGCATCATGGCTCGGGTGATGTATAAGGTTTTTCGCGCCCGAGTGATACCCACGTAGGCTAACCGTCGTTCTTCGGCTAGCTCTTGGGGGTTACCCATGGATCGCAAATGCGGGAATTGTCCTTCTTCCCAGCCGATCAAAAATACTACGGGAAATTCCAGACCTTTGGCGGTGTGCAGCGTCATGAGTGTGACTACGCCTTGGTCGTTATCAGGAATCTGATCAGCATCGGCAACCAGTGAGACTTTTTCTAAGAAGGCTTGGATGGAACCTGGTTCTGGTTCACCTACTGGGGTTTCGGGTAATTCATCATCAGTGCCCATTTGTTGGTAAGCCAAGAGATTGGCAGCTTCTGAGCTGAATTCTTTAGCTACGGACACTAATTCGTTTAAGTTATCCAGCCTAGCGCCATCTTGGGGATCGTTGCTTTGTTCCAGCTCGGCTTTATATCCAGTGACATCTAAAATCGCCGACACTACCGCCCCAATATCGGCTAGGCCGGTGACCTCGTCTTTGGCGTTGCTGGCGTCGGTACGTAAGGTGTCCATCATTTCCACGAACCCCCGGATGGCGTTTTTGGCGCGGGCATTAAGCAGGCTGATGTCGCCGCGGGCGGCGTCGATGAGTGCATCGGCGAAGGAAATACCCATGCTTTCCGCATGAAGATTCACGGTAGCAATAGCACGATCACCTATGCCGCGGCGGGGTGTGTTGATAATACGCCGAATGGATACTTCGTCGGCGGGGTTGTCCAGCACCTTTAAGTAGGCAATGATGTCGCGGATTTCTTTGCGTTCGTAGAATCGGGTGCCGCCGACCACTTTATAAGGGATGCCGGACCTTATGAAAACATCTTCGATAGCGCGGGAAGAATTGTTCGTGCGATACATAATCGCGATGTCACCGTAGTCGATGCCGTTATCGGCTAGGGCGTCGATTTCGGTAGCCACAAACCTTGCTTCATCGTGTTCATTATCGGCCACGTAACCGGTGATCTTCTCCCCTGCCCCGTCATCGGTCCAGAGCTTTTTCTCCCGCCGGTTTTCGTTCTGGGAGATCACGGCGTTGGCTGCCGAGAGGATGTTTTGAGTGGATCGGTAATTCTGCTCTAAAACAATGGTGTGGGCATTAGGATAGTCGCGTTCGAACTCCTCGATATTGCGGATGGTGGCACCCCGGAAAGCGTAAATCGACTGGTCAGAATCACCCACCACGCACAGCTCAGAGGCGGTTTCACCGGAACCGACCAACTCATGGATGAGCACATATTGGGCATGGTTGGTGTCCTGGTATTCGTCGATAAGCACATGGCGAAACCGTTTGCGATAATAGGCGGCAACGTCGGGATGCTTGCGGAAAATCCGAACCGTTTCACCAATAAGGTCATCGAAATCCACGGCATTAGCCGACCGCAATCGTGTTTGGTACTCCACGTACACCTCAGCAATGGTGCGCGAGTAGGGATTCCTCGTTGACTCCGCCTCTGTTAACGCTTCTGACGTGCAAATCAGCTCATTTTTTAGGTTAGAAATCCCAGTAGCTAGTAACCGGGGCGTGAATTTTTTTAAATCCAATTCCATATCTTTAGCGATCATGGCGAGTAATCGTTTGGAATCATCAGAATCATAAATAGTGAAATTGGTGTTTAACCCCGCTATGAGGTGTGCTTGTTCCCGCAGCAGCCGCACACAGGTGGAGTGGAACGTAGAAACCCACATTCGGTTTGCCACCGGCCCCACTAAACCAGCTACCCGTTCGCGCATCTCTGCAGCTGCCTTATTGGTAAAGGTAATGGCTAGAATCTGACCCGCATTCACTCCCCGCATCCGCAACAGATACGCAATCCGCCTAGTTAATACTGCGGTTTTACCAGAACCTGCCCCGGCGATAATTAACAACGGCGAACCGCTATGCTCCACGGCTTGCCGTTGCTGAGGGTTTAGCTCTTCCAACAAATCGCTAGCGTCATAACTGTGCGAAATAGTTCGCCCAGCCCGCGCGTCAGCACCACTCAGTGCAGTTTTACTGGGCACAGCTGCACTAGGCGAGGAAAAACTCTGTATCGGCTCGCGCTGTTCGTGAACCATTCCGGAAGCCGGCGTGGTTGCCGCTGGGTTGGGCTTATGGTCAGCTGAAACAGTAAAGGGTGACTGTGCTGTTGGTTTGATCTCTGGGTGCTTCAGTGGCGTGCTGTGCGCTGTCGCTGGCTTATGAGAATGAGAACCTAACTCGGACGCAGCAAATCCATCTATCGTGCTAAAAAGATCGAATTCCGGTTCTGGATCCTGGGGTGAAAGCTGGCGGGAGTTATCCATAGTCCTTCCAACTTACAACGTTGTTGCCCGCTAATCGAACGCTACTGGGCTAATTCATCTGTGGTGTTTATCGGCACTTTGTAACAGTGTTGCTAAACCCGATAGGCGATGCGAACAACGAGGCATGGGAAAGCTAGCCACTTATCGGATGCAGGCTGTAGCTTCGTGGTTGGAAATCACTCATCATTTCTGGGGTATTTGCAGTAAAATATGCTGGACATCACCAATAAACTAACTGCCATCGGAGAGGAAAATATGCCTGAAAACGTCGATAAAGAATTTGAGGTTCGCTTTCCCTCTGGCACTGATGATCCGTTAACGGATGCAGAAATCCAGCAGTACCGGAACGAGATTAACCGCCTCGATCGAGTAATCCTTGATGCCATTAAACGCCGCACGGAAATCTCCAAAGCCATAGGCAAAACCCGCATGTCTGCCGGTGGTACTCGGTTGGTACACACCAGAGAGGTAGCAATTATTAATCAGTTCCGAGAAGAACTCGGGCCAGAAGGCCCCCAGTTAGCCCAAATTTTGCTGCGCATGGGACGTGGCCGGTTGGGGCAAATCGAATCGTAGTCACACTAAAGGGACGCAGATCACCGGAATTATTTTCAGGTTTTGACTAGCGTTGAAGGTAACCGTGTGTTCATTGAAGTATCGGTTGCACTCCTTGGTGGGCTGCGGCTGTACTTTTTCCAACGTAAGGAGCTTAAATCCGCATGTCATTTGATGTTACTGCTACTAACGAATGGGCAGCATTACAGGAGCATTTCGAAACCAATAAGTCAGTAACCTTACTTGAACGCTTCGCCGCCAACCCCAACCGCGCCGCAGAACTGACTTTCGACGGCGGCAACCTTCATGTGGACCTGTCCAAGAATCTTGCTGATGCTGAGACTTTCGCCAAGCTTATCGACGTCGCCCGCGCCGCAGATTTACCCGCCAAGATCGAAGCCATGTACACCGGTGAGCGCATTAACCTCACCGAAAATCGTTCAGTGCTGCACACCGCATTGCGACTCCCAGTAGATGAAGACCTCAAAGTGGACGATCAGGATGTAGCCGCTGACGTCCATGAAGTCTTGGGCCGCATGCGGGATTTTGCCACTTCACTGCGTTCTGGGGCGTGGCTGGGATACACCGGACGCACCATTAAAACCGTGGTCAATATCGGTATTGGTGGTTCCGACCTCGGGCCAGCCATGGCGGTGAAAGCACTGCGCACCTATGCCACCGCTGGCATTAGCGCCAAGTTTGTCTCCAATGTCGACCCCGCCGATATCATAGCTGTTCTTGATGAATGCGACCCCGAGTCCACCTTATTTGTGGTGGCGTCCAAGACATTTACCACCCAAGAAACTCTCGCTAACGCCCATGCCGCCAAGCGCTGGTTGGTGGATAAACTCGGCGCTGAAGAGGCAGTAGCCAAGCACTTCGTAGCAGTATCAACCAATGCGGAAAAGGTGGCCGAGTTCGGCATTGACACCAAAAATATGTTTGGCTTCTGGGAATGGGTAGGCGGCCGCTATTCCGTAGATTCCGCCATTGGCTTGTCCCTGATGGCCGTGATCGGCCCCATGGACTTCATGCGGTTCTTGGAAGGCTTCCACGCCATGGACCTGCACTTCCGCAACACGGAATTTGAGAAGAACCTGCCAGTGCTCATGGGCTTATTGGGGGTTTATTACAA
Organism: uncultured Corynebacterium sp.; assembly: GCA_963520895.1. Lineage (GTDB taxonomy): Bacteria > Actinomycetota > Actinomycetes > Mycobacteriales > Mycobacteriaceae > Corynebacterium. The sequence goes on from CAUQSW010000025.1 coordinate 27,020, forward strand.
CGAGTTCTTCGGGGCACAAACCCACGCCGTTTTGCCTTATTCTGAGGACCTGGGGCGCTTCCCTGCTTATCTCCAGCAGCTTACGATGGAGTCCAATGGTAAATCGGTACGCCGCGATGGCACGGCAGTGACCTTAAGCACTGGGGAAATCTACTGGGGAGAACCAGGAACCAATGGTCAACATGCGTTCTTCCAGTTAATGCACCAAGGTACGAAGCTCATTCCAGCAGACTTCATTGGTTTTGCTCGTCCCAAGGAAGATTTGCCTACCGCTTCTGGCACCGGCAGCATGCATGATCTGCTTATGGGCAATTTCTTCGCCCAAACCAAGGTCTTGGCTTTCGGTAAAACCGCAGAAGAAATCGCCGCAGAAGGCGTGGCAGAAAAGATTGTGCCACACAAAGTCATGCCTGGTAACCGCCCCAGCACCACCATCATGGCCGAAGAACTCACACCAGCAGTCTTGGGTGCATTGATTGCCCTGTATGAGCACATCACCTTTGTCGAAGGCATGATCTGGGATATTAACTCCTTTGACCAGTGGGGTGTGGAACTAGGCAAGCAACAAGCTAACGACCTAGCTCCTGCCGTTTCTGGCGAAGTCCCAGCCAACTCCGGAGATAGCTCCACTGATGATCTCATTACCTGGTTTAGGCAACACCGCGGCTAATTAACCGATAGGTAAAAAGGCGAGGTCAATCCCTCGCTTTTTAAGTTTAAGTACTGCTATCTCCTACTGCTAACTGGCAAGAGCCAAATAGGAATCATTACTAACCGCATTAAAGACGGAATAAATCAACAGCAGTAACACAATAATGCTGATGGCCCCAACCACGATGGGAACCGAGATTTTTTCACCTTGTTGCTTTTCTTCCTTAAGGTTATGTGGTGTTACTCCTACCGGCGGCGCAGCATAAGGTGGGGAATATGCCGCGTAGATATCAAGCGGTGAGTGGCTTTCGGCTTCCGGTACAGTACTAGGCGGTGCCGGTTGGTCAGGTGCTGAAGCTGCGTGCTCAGGCGTTTGGCTCATACAGTAATACCCCTACATGCTGAGCATAGGGCGGTAGCCTACGGGGATTTGATCCGATGCCACGATACTGCGACCAAAGGGGAAGCAGGACACCGGAATCATTTTCAGGTTGGCCAGCGCCAACGGAATACCAATAATGGTGATCGCTTGAGCCGCAGCCGTGGTTAAATGCCCAAGAGCCAACCAGAGACCGGCAACAACAAACCAGATGATATTGCCAATGGTAGAGACAGCACCAACCCCAGTATCAGGTTCTATGACGGTGCGCCCGAAAGGCCACAATGCGTAGCTGGCCATTCGGAAACTAGCCACTCCGAAAGGAATAGTGACAATCAAAATACACGCGACGATCCCCGCAAAGAAGTAACCGATGGCCAGCCACAGGCCACCTAGGAAGAACCAGATGAGATTCAAGAGAAGCTTCATGGCTTCCACAATAGTCGGTTCATTACCAAAGAGGTTGGCAGTGTGGGCACCACCAAATCACTCGTTCTGCTTCTCCATCATCGCCGGAAAAATCTACGCCCCCAAGAAAACTCTTGGTAATCAACGTACCGCACCTGCGACAGGGCTGATGATTACGCCCAAACACATAGGTGGACTCGCCTATTCGACGCACGCCCGTGGTCACCCGTAAGGGCGATAACCGGTTATCCCACATCAGTTTTCTAGCCAGCTCTACTACCTTTTCCATATTGATACTTCCCACCGGTGTGGCTGGGTGGCAGCCTGAAAGGAAACAAATTTCGGCTCGGTACTCATTGCCGATTCCAGCCAGATTGCGCTGGTCTAATAAAGCGGTACCTACTGGGCGTTCGGGGCGTAGCAGGAGACGTCGTAAAGCTTCTTGTTTGCCATAGGTGTCCCAATCATCTGCTAAAACATCGGGGCCAAGGTGGGCGATCTGTTCGTGATAGGCACTTGCCGGAAATACCCGCACGAGCCCCAATTGGTGACCCACTATCTCAATGGGACGCGGATGTGGCGCTCCGTGAAAATTCATCACTACCCGAGCGGTGTGCCCCGGCTGTGACCACTTATCGCCTTTGAGGTGGATGGCCCACTTGCCTTCCATTTTCAGATGAGTGTGCAGGATGTGCGCCCCAAACTGCATGAACAGGTGTTTGCCATAAGGCCAGATGCGGTCGGTGGTAGCACCCGTAAAATCTGCCAAGGCGAATTTCGGCACTCGGATGCTGGTAGCTACTACCTCCCGGCCGACAAGAAACTGCAGCCGGCGCGACAGCTGATAAATGGAATCACCTTCAGGCATATCGAAATCTTACCGCCACCGTGGACCAAACCGTTGTTGTGCTTGGTGGGCAACGTCGGTGGTACCGAGCTCACCCACCGCCTCGCTTAAGCTGCGCCCGCCTCGGTTGGTTTGAGGTGCCGTTGGTGGTGCTGCAATGCGAATGCCTTTGGGGGTAATCCCCGCTCCTGCCTGCCGGAAATTCTCAAGGTAAGGAGACTGCAATGCTGATTCACCATTGATTTTTTCCAGTATTATTCGCTCAGTGCTGGTAGTTTGAACCGTGTGCATTAGTGCGCGCACCACCAAGGCAATAAGTTCGTGCTCCCCAACACCTTGGGGGCCAGTAAACAGCGTCAACCTGCGGCCACCCCGGGTCAGGTGCGCCAGAGCTAAACCATCAGCCAACACCACAAGCGCGCCCGCTGCCCTGGTTAAGGTAACTGCGTGGGTGGTTTCTGGCCACGGCAAACTGGCTCCATAAGGATTCGCTGGATCACAAGCTGCTACCACATAAACTTTTGGTTCTTTTACCCCAGAAGGCCACCTATCATGGCCTAATTCATCATCGAGCCCTCGGAGTCGGTCAATCACTGCTGGGGTGGAAAACTGGGTTGCGCCCAGACCGGTAATAAAATGTCCTCGTAATGCCCTACCGGACTGCTCAAAACCACTGAGAACTTTATAAGCCAAGGCGAAACCACCAATGGTGTCTTCAGCTACCACACTGCCGCGGGTGACAACCCCATAACGATCCAACCACGCCTCGCCATGGGCAATAGACCGCGCAGTTGGCTCCTGATTAGCTGCCACGACGCTACTCCACCGTCCCAGCATATCCGGCGGAATCTGGTTCGCCTGCTCCCGTTGGCTAAAACTCGTGCGTCCCATCCGAAGCCTAGTGCGGTTTGGGCTACGCCGCGAACGGTGCGCGGTACGTCCTCCCCTGCCAGCAGCCAACCGTGCCCGCACCGGGGCGAAACTATCAGGGCTAACCAGACCCAACTCAAATAGTTCCCATATGGCTTGGCGCAGTGATTCTGCTTGCCCCGCTCCGGTAAGTAACCCCAGATCGTCGCCGTTTAAGGCCGCCTGGATCGCCGCGAATAAAAAGCCCCCACCGCGGTTAATCAGCTGCATGACCTGTTCCTGCATGATGCTTAACGACGCTTCCTCGCCCGTTGGCAACAACTCCGCAGCATAATCTGCTGGTAGCAGCATCACCCAAGGATCAGCACTACCGGCCGCGCCCGCACCGACTACCACCACCTCACCGTTGTGGCACAACTGATCTAGATCGGCAGGATTATAACCACGCACCCGAGTAGGCAACACCACTGATTCCCAAGCACTGGCAGGCAACCGCACCCCGGCTAACTGCTCTAAAACAGCAAAAACTCCATCAACTCCGTAAAGCTCTGGGGTTTCTCCCACCGCGGCAACCTGCTGCCAGCTGAGCAAAAACCTGCCAAAGGCCGATTGGCTCACCGGCTCGGTTTGGGCGCGTGCCAGCGCCAACGAACGCGACCGAATAATTTTTAGCACGTCATTTGCAACAAACTCATCGTCACCAATGCCCTTACTAAAGTGTCCTTTAACGATCACCTTGGTGCTCATGAGCTCTTTCAGCACCGAATGCGCCACCCCTGCTGCCAGGCCAAAGGCTTGCTGCAAGTCTTGTAGTACAAAAGGTCCCCTGGTACGTGCCCACCGCGACACCAACTGCTGTAGCGCATCAATAACCGGCGCTACCTGGGCTGGCGCTCCCGGTGGCACCGGTATTCCCAAACCATCCCGCAACAACGGTGCATCTAGTACCTGCGCTATGTGCTCCACCCCGGCAATGCGTACCACCATCACCCGTGCCGCGAGCGTAGCGGTGATCGTGGGCAGGTCGGCGTCGAAAAGCACATGATCCGGCAGCGCGGCGGTGGGAATGGGACCAAGCAACCGCAAGGCGTCGGCAAGTTCCTCCAGATTTCGGGCTCGCCGATCAGGACTTACCCGCCGTAACTGCTGGTCAACCTCAGCAATCACCTCGCCATCCAGCAAGTCCTTCAGCTCTACTGTCCCTAACAGCTTGGCCAATAGCTCTGGATCTAATGCCAACGCTGCTGCTCTGCGCTCTGCTAGCGGTGAATCCTCGTTATAAATAAACGCACCGGTGTAATTAAACAAAATAGACGACGCAAAAGGCGAAGGCTGCCCCGTGGTCACCTCAGCAATACGCACCTTTGAGGCGTTCAGCTTGGTTAATAACTCCACCAATGCGGGCACATCGTAGACGTCTTGAACGCATTCACGAACCGTTTCTAAGATAATCGGAAAACTGGGGTAATTTCGGGCAACATCTAACAACTGTGCTGCGCGTTGCCGTTGTTGCCATAATGGCGCACGTTTGCCAGGGTTTTTCCGCGGCAATAACAACCCCCGCGCCGCACATTCTCGAAATCTCGCGGCAAATAACGCCGAGTTACCCACCTGCTGGGTGACCAGATCTTCAATTTCATCGGGATCAATGACAAATAACGCAGCGCTTGGTTCGGTTTCCGCTTCAGGCAGCCGCAACACAATGCCATCATCACTGCTGACGGCTTGCGCATCAATGCCCGTCTCAGCGGAAATCCGCGCACCCACCGCCAACGCCCAGGCCGCATTAACCCCACGACCATAAGGAGTGTGCAGCACTACTCGCCAATCCCCTACCTCGTCTTTAAACCGTTCCAACAACAGCGTTTTTTCATCTGGAACAATGCCAGTGGCTTCCCGTTGTTCCGCTATGAACCGAAGCAGGTTATCTTGCGCATAGCCATCCAACTTATCCACCGCCGCCACCACGGCAGGATCGGCAACAACCGCCCGTCGAAACTGCCCAATAGCTACCCCCAATTCAGCGGGACGTCCCGCCTGATCCCCCAACCAAAACGGCAGCCTGCCTGTTAAACCAGGCGCGGGCGAAACCAACACTTGATCCCTGGTGATTTCTTCAATCCGCCAGCTAGACGCCCCCAAGGTAAAAACGTCACCCACCCGGGACTCGTACACCATTTCCTCATCTAATTCCCCCACGCGCCGTGCGCCCTGCTCGCCGCCTACTAAATAAACGCCAAACAACCCCCGATCCGGGATAGTGCCACCAGAGGTCACCGCTACCCGCTGCGCGCCGGGGCGTGCGGATAACCTGCCAATAATCCGATCGTAGATAATCCGTGGCCTAAGCTCAGCGAAGTCAGTGGAGGGATACACCCCCGATGCCAAATCGATCACCGCATCGAAAACGTCCCGTGGCAGGTTTTTATAAGGATAAGACCTGGTAACAGTCGCATACCAGTGCTCCACGTCCCAATCTCGCACCGCCACCGCAGCAATGGTCTGCTGCAATAACACATCAAGGGCGTTGGTTGGGACGTGAATTTTTTCAATCTGTCCGGCGCGCATCTGATTAACCGCAACGGCAGTCTGTAGTAAATCCGCGCGGTGTTTGGGGTAGAAGGTTCCTTTTGATACGGCTCCGACTACGTGCCCCGCGCGGCCAACTCGTTGCAAACCGCTTGCCACAGATGGTGGGGCTTCGACCTGTACCACTAAATCCACCGCGCCCATGTCGATCCCCAGTTCTAGCGAACTTGTTGCCACCACTGCTTTCAGGCTGCCCTCTTTGAGCATGGTTTCGGTGAGTTTGCGTTCGTCTTTAGAAACCGACCCGTGGTGGGCGCGGGCAATAATTGTCGGTGGCGTGGCTATTTCGTCTGCTGGTGCCATGACTTGAGCCGGTGGCCTTGCACCTTTTTCCGCCACGGTATGCGGGGCATGCTGCCTGGCGTATAGTTCATTGATTTTGGCTGTGAGCCGTTCTGCAGCACGCCTTGAATTAACAAAAACCAAGGTAGACCGGTGCTCCATGATTTTGCCAAACAGGTCGGTTTCAATATAGGGCCAAATTGAACCGGTAGCATTTGGCCCGGCACCCGTGGCTGCTAATGCTGCATCTAAAGTGCCCTCTTGAGTTGCTAACTCATGGTCAGCTACCCCCGCTAGGTCACTGGTTTGGCCAAAAGCTGCCGCTGTAGTGTCTTCTAAAAGTGGGGTGCTTAAGCCCAAGGGGTCATCAATGGTGATTTCCCCAATGGTGGAACCTAACTCGGGGGTGGGCAGGTCACTCATATCGGCCACTGGCACGATCACCTGCAGGTCCCAGTTCTTTTCTGCCGGTGGGTTGATAATTTCCACTGGCCTATCGCCACCTAAAAAGGCCGCTACCGTTGACAATGGTCGTACCGTTGCCGATAAGCCGATGCGTTGAATCGGTTGTGTCGCCTGTTCTTCTAACCGCTCTAAGGTCAAGGCCAGATGAACACCTCGTTTAGTGCCTGCCATGGCATGGATTTCATCAATAATGACGGTTTCCACGGTGCTTAAAATGCTGGCAGCTTTGGAGGTCAACAACAGGTAGGCCGATTCCGGGGTGGTTATTAAAATATCCGGCGGCCGGCGCACCTGGGCGGCACGTTCCGCAGCGGTGGTATCACCAGAGCGCACGCCAACACTGATATCGCAGTAGTCCAATCCCAGACGTTCTGCAGTTCGATTGATCCCTAACAGCGGTGCCCTCAGGTTATGTTCCACATCAACCCCTAGCGCCTTTAAGGGCGAAATGTAGAGCACCTTGACCCCTGACGTAGCCTCCCCTAATGCCCTGGGGTGCTCCTGCGATTGTGCTAGTGACAATCTTTGCGACCGGCCAGCAGGTGGTACCGCTTGGGAAGCGAGATTGTTCACAGTGGGATTTCCCACAGGAAGCGTGGTTTGACCGGAGGCTGCAACGAGTGAGTTGAGGGTCCATAAGAAGGCAGCCAGAGTTTTACCAGAACCAGTTGGCGCCACCACAAGAGCGTTTTCACCTGCTGAAATCGCCTGCCATGCCGCCGTTTGCACCGCAGTGGGGCGGGCAAACACATCACTGAACCAATGCTGCACTTGCGGCTTAAATCGGTGCAGAATATCCGCATCTGCATCGGGGTGGTTCATAAGGACATGCTCCACTTCACTCAAAACAACTAGACTTCTTAAGTATGACTGCTCATTTTGATGATGCCACTTTGACCCAACGCCTAGCTCAAGGAACAGGCGAAATTTTGAAAGGCGTTCGTAATGTTGGTGCATTACAAGGACGCGCTTTAGGTGAAGCCGGTGACGATTTGGCACAGAACTGGATCGCACGAGTGTTGGAGCAACACCGCCCAGATGACGGCTTCCTATCCGAAGAAGCAGCCGATAATCCCGAACGGCTGGGCAAAGACCGCGTGTGGATCATTGACCCCCTCGATGGCACTAAAGAATTTGCCACAGGCCGCCAAGACTGGGCGGTACCTATTGCTTTGGTAGAAAACGGTACCCCCACCCATGCCGCGGTAGGCTTGCCTGACTTGGGTGTGGTTTTCCACTCCTCTGACGCGAGAGCCGTCAGTGGGCCGTATTCCAAACGGATTGTCGTTTCCCATAACCGTGCTCCAGCGGTTTCCCACCACATTGCCGAAAAATTAGAGTTTACCACCAACCCGCTTGGTTCGGCTGGGGCTAAAGCCATGCATGTCTTATTAGGCGATTATGATGCCTATATCCACGCTGGCGGCCAGTACGAATGGGACTCCGCCGCACCAGTGGGTGTGTGTATGGCAGCCGGGCTGCACTGTTCTCGGCTGGATGGCACCCCATTGACCTACAACAACAAAGACACCTATATGCCCGATATTTTGATCTGTCGGCCAGAATTAGCTGAAGAAATCCTCGACCTCGCTGCGAAGTTTAGAGAATCCAACGGCAGTTACTAACACCCAGCTACTAGCAGCACCATCAGGTAGCTTTCCTGATTCAGTTCACGCTAGCGTGGGCAGGATCAGGCAGGTGAAATTTTCAGGCCACTGCCCCAGTTTCGCCAGTGCATCTGCCAAATCAACGGGCGTTGCGGGCTCATAAGATCGGTGGTGTTTTGAGGCATAAACCCGCTTGCGCGTCGGGCAAGACGGGTTTTGTTGTTCTATCAGCTAAGCTGTAGGGCATGTCTGCACAAGCCGTTGATATAGCTACCCCTTATGAAGACTTATTAGCGAAAATCTTAACCGAAGGCACCGTTAAAAGTGATCGTACTGGTACTGGCACCACAAGCCTGTTCGCTCAACAACTGCGGTTTAATTTAGCAGAGAATTTTCCCCTGATTACCACTAAAAAAGTGCATGTCCATTCGGTAGTGGGTGAACTGTTGTGGTTTTTACAAGGCTCTTCCAATGTGCGTTGGCTGCAAGAAAACAATATTCGTATCTGGAACGAGTGGGCCGATGATAAAGGCGATCTAGGGCCGGTGTACGGAGTCCAGTGGCGCAGTTGGCCCACTCCAGATGGTCGGCATATCGACCAGATTTCCCAGGCGTTGGAAACCCTAAAATCCAACCCAGATTCTCGGCGTAATATCGTCTCGGCCTGGAATGTTGCAGAGCTAGAAAATATGGCGCTTCCCCCTTGTCATCTGTTGTTCCAGCTCTATGTTGCCGATGATACGTTATCGTGTCAGCTGTACCAGCGCAGCGCCGACATGTTTCTAGGCGTGCCGTTTAATATCGCTTCCTATTCATTACTCACCCATATGCTGGCGCAGCAAGCAGGTTTAAAGGTGGGAGAATTCATCTGGACTGGTGGTGACTGCCATATTTACGACAACCACCGGGAACAGGTGGAGTTGCAGCTCACTCGTGATCCGCACCCATATCCCCAGCTGAAGCTGCATCAAGCACCGGATCTGTTTAGCTACACCTTTGATGATGTTGAGATACTAGGCTACGAGCCTCACCCCACCATCAAAGCAACGGTGGCAGTGTAAATGCTGAAGGCAATCTGGGCGCAAAGTTTCGACCGTCTCATTGGCGACGGTGCCACCATGCCGTGGCACGTACCGGAAGATCTCAAGCACTTCAAAGAGAAAACCTTAGGTGAAGTAGTCATCATGGGTCGCAAAACGTGGCAATCGCTCCCCGTGCGTCCACTACCTGGACGCAGCAATATCGTGTTATCCCACCGCGTACCGGGTTCTTGGTCGCAAGGAGCAACGGAAGTTACTGAGCTTCCCCAGGAAGGCTGGGTCATTGGCGGCGGCGAAGTCTATGCCGCCGCATTGCCTCACGTTTCCCTCATCGAACGCACGCTTATCGACACCAACCGCGATCTTTCCGCCTTGGGGGAAACTGCGGTCTTTGCCCCGGAAATCCCAGACTCTTTTAGCGCTACCTTCATCGGCGACTGGCAGGAATCCCGCTCGGGGCTGAGGTTTCGTTTCGAAACCTGGCAGCGGGGGTAATAGTGAAACGTTTTTGATTCATTTTCGGTTAAGAGAATATGACTAAAGATTCGATTACCGTCTACGCCACCACATGGTGCCCGTTCTGCAAGAAGCTGCTGGCAGGTCTCCGCTCCCAGTCGATCCCCTTTGCACTGGTAGATGTTGATGAAAATGAAGAAGCTGGCAAGTGGGTGGAATCGGTTAACAACGGCAACCGAGTAGTACCTACCGTGTATTATTCCGACGGCAGCCACAGCACCAACCCACCAATAAAGCAGGTTGTTGCTAAATACCAGGAGCTTATCGGCCGCTAACAGCCATGTGGCTTTAATACCCATTCGGGCAGTGCGGCACTTTTACTGAGGCACTTTTACTGCGGGGTGGCTTAGCACCCGAATGGGTTCCACGATTGGCATGCCGGTTCGTTTTTAGCTGCGCAGTAGATAAATATCCATAATCCAGCCGTGCTTGGCTTTCAAATCCGTTTTGAGTTGTGCTACTTCCTGGCCGATCTCAGAAACATAACCACTGCGTAGCACTTGATTTTCGGTTCCCAGATAAGCTCCCCACCACATATACGTTTCGGGGTTTGCGGCTTCTAACCAAGCACTGCCACCATCTAGCATGACCACACAGTTACTGGGCACGCCGTGGTTTCTTAGATTCCTGCCGGTGGTAATAACGATGTCCTCACCCACGCGGTTAAGCACTATGCCATGAGCAGCCGCCAGTGTTTGAACAGCGGTAATCCCAGGGATCACACTGATAGTTATTTCGGTGGTAAATCGCTGCAGAATCCGCAATGTGGAATCGTACAGCGACGGGTCACCCCACACTAAGAAAGCCGCAATGCCATCAGGATCAGTGTTGGCGAGTAAGGCTTCTTCTAGTAGCTCGGCGCGGCGGTCATGCCAACGCTGAACTTCTTGTTCATAATTGTCCGGATGCCGATCCCGAGGCGGATCAACGACAGTCACCAGCGGAAGTTCTGGACAATACGTGGCCAAGATTTCTTTCCGAACCCCCAGCAGTCCCTCTTTTACATCGCCTTTATCTAGGGCGAGCACAACCTGTGCGCATCGTAACGCAGCAATGGCCTCCACGGTAATGTGGCTAGGGCTGCCCGCTCCCATGCCTATGACTAATACCTGCCGCATGCAACCTCCAAAGTTAAAAAACACCCACCCATTTGGTTGGGCAGGTGTTAAGTGTAGTCGCAAAGATTAATCTTCTTCGTGGAAAATATCGTCGCGGTCAACTGGGGTGAGGTGGCCGGAAAATTCTGCGAAGTTGCGGGCGATACTGCGCTGCATGAATACTTCACATGCTTGCATCAGGCGCTTTGCATCGTACACATTAAGCTGTAGCAGTTCTTCAACACCGGTGCCTTCTTCGTTGATCTGTTCGACGATCAGATACTCAAAACCGTTATGCTCAGCCAAACGAGTTGCAATCTTGCGATTTTTAACATCTGTAAAATTTGGACGAAGTTCAGCCATGGGACACCCCTTAGTTCTACCGATAAATACTTAACTCAAGTGTAGGCAATGCCCAAGCATCTCAGGCGAAACCCACACTAAAACACCCTGATTGGGGGTGTAAAACGAGAAATTTTGGGGCAAAGTGGTGGTTTAACAACGAAAAATCGTGGAAAAATCCACACCACCACGGCCAAAACTGCCCCTGAATTTGGTTGCTTAATCGTCCTTGTCCACACCCAACTCGACGCGATCGGCCTCACTGAGTTGGGTATTGACTTCCGAATAACCCTGGGAGTGCTGCTGCAGCATGTACTTTTGGCAGACATCCAACAATTGCTGAGCATCAAACTTATTCAGTGAAAGCAGCCGCGTGGCAGTCCCATCCTCGGCGAGCAGATCCAAAGCTAAGATCGGACCGCCTTTTTCCGTGACCACCGTTGCCGCCACTGCTCTACGCTCGACGTCATGAAAAATCGGGTTAAGTTCCGACATGAAGTTCTCCTTATGCTGACGAATTTTAATCCAAATACCAGCATAGGCCGATTAGCAACAACGCGCTGAAAATTTTTCCCCACACCCTCACAACAGGCAATTAGCCCATTAATCCTTCGGTGTTGTACTGTTAATGCCGCACGGAACGGCATAGCCTTAACTGTGTGTGCCCTAGTAGCTCAGTGGATAGAGCACGGCTCT
>CAUQSW010000026.1:0-37949 GCA_963520895.1 uncultured Corynebacterium sp.
TTTGTGTTGTTTTTGGTAGGTAAAGTATGCGCGCAGCCGGGCGTAACGCCACGGCCCATAGGGGCGTACTCGAATAAGGAAATCATAACCAGCGATGGTATTTGTAAGGACAACAAGGATGATAGTGTTAGTGATACTTAACGGTGCATATTTTTGGGCGGCGATGGATGCGGCAAATGCTTGTGCCATGCCTAGGAGTATCATTTTGTGCATGTAGATGAAGAATTTTTCTTCCTTATACGGATGGTCGGCGTATGGGTAGAAAAAGCTATGATACATGCCAGCAAGAAACGGAATGATAGGAGCCGTGAAACTCAAGACGGCAACCAACATGATAAACCTCCCAGTAGTGTGGGGTTACCTACAGCTTGCAGGCTACCTCACATGGCGTTTTACCTTAATAGCGATAGCTGCCAGCACATACCGGTAAGCTCTCCATTAATACCGCAACTGGTGGTAGCTTGCTTTAGCTCGCTGCGGGTCCACTTCATGAGGAACCGGCGTGGATAATACCGCTTCGGCGGCTTGCGGGCTGGCAGGTGGAAGATGCAATTGTGGGGCATCCAATAAAACCAACGCTGTGCTGTAGGGATCGAGCGGGATAAACGCATGCGTCCAGTGCTTAAACAATGGTTTAAGCACATGCGCGACACCCATGGCATCGGCCTCGGCCGCAGGGATGGTGGGGCGGAAAAATTCCAGCAAACCGTAGTCAATAGCAAAGCGGCGTACCGTGTCATGTTCTGCCCAATGCCACTGTCCATTGCTGATAGTGCCAGCAACAATCCCGTAAGCACGGATCACATTATTAATCAGCACGGTATTCGATCGCTGATCGAAGAATAAGTGTGGGTGGGGGAACCGGCCTTCGAAAAGCAACTGATGTTCGGTGGAGAAATAAAACGCATCAGCAACCACATCAGCAAAGCTCAATGGGCTAGTAATCCGCCGAGCTGCTAAATCCACTACCGTGCCATCAGCAAAGGTGATGGCGTCTTCCGTGGCATGGATCGAGAACCCAGTAGCGGCACTAAAAGCAAACAAAGCTCGTCGTAAATCCCAGTCGGTTGGGAACTGCGCCAGCCCCACGCACAGCGCGGTACGGAGATCCGGTGTGGGCACCGCGTCAGCTTGAACAATGGCCACATCAAAGCCAGTCGCGGTGGGGACTAAACAGCTCGGGCCGTTGCCATGAAGCGTTCTGGCGATGGAAACCAGCTCATCTGTTGCGGGAATCCCGCCCTGTGGCAGGAATGAAAAAGCAGGAGCATCGCGCCACGTCCACTGATTCTGCGCATCAATAGACGCAACCGTGGTGGTCGGCAGAACTTGGACGTTTTTACCGCTATAAAATACCGCTTCGTAACCACTAGGGCTTGGGTTAAACTCCACCTTGGAAACGACCATATGCGCAGCATCAATACCGGCTTGCGTAATGAACCCATCCGTGAGGATGTCGCGCTCGTTACGGGGACTTTCTAATTGCGCAGTCATCACCGATTCCCTTCAGGTTGGTACTAAAAGCAGAGTGGATAAGTTCAGCGGAAGGCTGCTCATCACAATTCTCCAAGACTACCTGAATCACTGCCCCAGCGGCAGCCGTCGTCAGTTGCGCCTGAAGAGCGGAAAAACCACGCTGGTAGCGCAGGAAATCCACCACGGGTAACCGCGACTGCGTCCCCAATAAACCTCGTGCTACAAAGTGCAATTGAACCACATCGTCGGTGGCCGCTACCGCTTGGCTCAGCGGCATGCCCGCCTGTAGCTTTTCGACGAAATCCGCCACCGAGCACTTCATATAATGGTCAATGGCGGCGTGGAGGCCATCAAAATAATTATGAAAAGTCCGAAGCGATACCCCAGCGGTACGGGCCAGAGTCTTGAGATGCAACTGTCCTGCTATATCCAGTTCAGCCGCAATCCTAGCCAAAGCCGCGCGGGTTGCGGCTTTATGGGCGCTTCGGACTTCAGTTGTCATTATTTATTGATGACACCAAATCGGTGCATAGTGGTTGCTACCGCTTGCTCGAGGAGGAAGGGGAGTAACTCGCGGCGGCCGTCGGCAAGCACTGGCTGATCCAGCACCACGGAAGAAGATTCCACAGCCGCTACATACAGGGAGTCATCGACCTCACCGAGGGTGCGGATGCGGGTGCCAGGGTTGTTCTGAATCTCCCGGGCAAAGGCTGCATCAGAGATGACATCCACGCTGATGCCGGTATCGCTGAGTGGCTCAGCAGAGCTGAAGCGAACTGGGGAGCCGGTGATGATCGCAGCCAGCTGCAACCGGAGGACATCACGCAGCTTATAGCCAGCGCCAATGCGGACTTCCAGTGGCTTTAACAACGGCCGGTAGCGGAAGACGTTAGATTCACAGACCAATGCGGTACGGTCATGTTCCACACCGAATTCCTCGCGCCACGCCAAAGCATCAAGAGCGGCGGCCTTACGCAGCCACGTTTGATCTTCTTCACTAAGTTCAAGAACCTCGAACATCTGCCGCAAAGTGCGGTTAATGGCCGGATCAATGGTGGTGGTAGGTACCGAGCTCAAGTCACCTTCCGCCCAATGGCCTTGTTGTGCCACATAATTCGGGCCACCTGCTTTGGCGCCAGAACCAATGGAAGAATCCTTCCAACCGCCAAAGGACTGCCGCTCGACGATCGCACCGGTGATACCGCGGTTGATATAGGAATTGCCAACCTCGACATTTTCTTTCCAGTAGGCGATTTCGTCTTCATCCAGCGAGTGGATACCACCAGTGAGACCAAAACCAGTGGAGTTTTGATAGGCGATAGCTTCCTCTAGAGTGTCAGCTCGCATGATTCCCAAGACCGGGCCGAAGCACTCGTTGGTGTGATACCAAGAGCCGGGGGCGACATTATCCCGGATACCCGGCGACCACAAGGTGCCTTCTTCATTGAGCTTCTGTGGCTTCACCAACCACGTTTCCCCAGCATCCAGCTTAGTTAGGCCGTGCAGCAGCTTTTCTCCGGGTGGCTCAATAATGCCATTCATGGTGGTAGTAATGTCCGTGCCAGGTCCAACCTTTAAGGTCTTGGTGGCATCAACCAGCTGGTTGATGAACCGCTGGGACTTACCCACAGAACCAACCAGAATCACCAAAGAAGCAGCGGAGCACTTCTGACCGGCGTGGCCAAAAGCGGACTTATAAACATCCGCCACAGCCAAATCGGGATCAGCTGAAGGGGTGACAATGATGGCGTTCTTACCGGAAGTCTCCGCGTTGAGCACCATCTTAGGACGCCAAGAACGGAACAACCGAGCAGTATCAGAAGCGCCAGTGAGAATCACCGAATCAACATCCTCATGGGATACCAGCCGCTTGCCAGCCTCGGCCTCATCAGCGTTGACCAGCTGCACCAACTGCGGATCCACCCCGGCCGCCTCGAGCGCCTTTTGCACAACACCAATAGCAACCTCGGCACAGCGCACCACCTGGGGAGCTGGTTTAATAATCACAGCGGCACCCGCGGCCAACGAGGCAAACACGCCACCGAGCGGAATTGCTACGGGGAAGTTCCATGGTGGGGTCACCAGCACTACCTTAAATGGCGTGAATACGCTGCGCGCCTGATCGAGTTGCCGGGCTGACTCGGCATAATACATGGCGAAGTCAATCAGCTCGGAAATTTCTGGATCAGCCTCGGCGATGGTCTTACCGGATTCATGAGTCATGACCGACAACAGCTCGCCGCGGGCGTCGGCAAGCGCGTTGGCGATGCTGGTGAGCACCTCAGCGCGCTGTGCGCCAGACTTGGCAGCCCATGCTTCGCTTTGCTGCTTAGCGGTGGCAACGAACTTGTCAATATCAGCTGGGTCAACAATCTTCTTTGACTGCACCGGACCTGGGTCTTGGGCGAGGTAATGCAACGCCCAATCCCGGTTTTGCGGCAACGACGGATCGGTATCAGGTTCGCCAACAAACAAGCCGGCGGTGGTGTGCGACTGTGCCCCTGATTCCTTGGTGCGATCCTGGGTGCGGCGCGGGCCAGCAAAGACTTTCCAGCGATCCCGAACGGAATCTTTAAACCGCTGCTCCTGATCTTCCATAGGCTCATCACCAGGGGCGAACAAGGCGTGAAGGAAGTTTTGCTTCTCTCCGTTTTCTTCCAAACGACGCACCAAGTAGGAAACCGCGACATCAAAATCTTCCGCGCGTACCACTGGGGTGTACAGAATTAAACCGCCGACGACCTCTTGCACCGCCCGGGCCTGCGCCGGTGCCATGCCGCGTAGCATTTCTACATCCAGTTGCTTTTCAACACCACGAATCCGAGCCAGCTCAGTAGCCAACGCAACGGTGTAGAGGTTATGCGAAGCAATACCAATGCGGACATTATCAGCATGTTCCGGTTGGAAAATATAATCCATCAACCGGATGTAATTCGCATCCACATCTTCTTTAGTGGTGTAGGGGGCTTGTGGCCAATCATGCAGCTGGGCCTCCACCCGCTCCATGGACAAATTAGCTCCCTTGACCAGGCGAATCTTAATCGGTGCGCCACCCTTAGCGCGGCGGTTCTTGGCGAACTCCGCCAACTGCACGAGGGCGTCGAAAGTATCCGGCAGGTAGGCCTGCAGCACGATACCGGCCTCGAGGTCTAAGAATTCCTCTTCGCTGAGCAATTCCGTGAACAATTTAATGGTTAGGTGGAGGTCTTTATACTCCTCCATATCCAAATTGATAAAGGCATGTGGGCTGCGTTTTTTCGCCTCGCGGTACAGCGGGCGCAGGCGCTGCTTCAGCCGTTCAGTATTTCCCTCAATATCCCACGGGTTTAGCTGCGAACATACCGAGGAAGCCTTGATGGAGACATACGTGACATTCGGATTGCTCAGCAGTTGGCGAGTACGCTCCAACCGCGACTGAGCTTCGGTTTCACCCAACACAGCTTCGCCCAAAAGGTTGAGGTTGAGTTGGTGTCCTTCTTTACGGGCTTGCTCTAACAGTGCGTTAAGCGTTTTACCTTCGGCATCTAAAACCAAGTGGCCAACCATCTGCTGCAGCCGCTTGCGAGCCAGCGGCATTACCACAGAGGGTAGGAGCGGGGCGGCAATCGAACCTAATCCCACCAAGCCTTTGTCCACGCCACCAATGAAAGCTGGCAGGCTGGTTTTAAAGGGATTGGCAAGCTTTGATAGTTCTTTAGCAGCAACCGCATTATCGGCGGGGCGGGCGACGCGATCCACGAAACCCATGGTGAAGCGAATACCATCTTCGTCACGCACCAAGGCGGCTAGCTGTTCAGTGGCGGCTCCTTCTTTTTTTGAAGCCGCATTATCGGTTAAAGATAACCAGTGCCGGGCGCGGGTAATCGCAGCGTCAACGGCTTGGTCAAGGTCGGAGGCATTGGATACAGGTGTGTATGCATCAGTCATGATAAGAAAAACTCCAGTATAGAAAAGGTGTATCGGTTTTTATGCGGTATACGTGTATGACTGGAGGGCGATCTGAGACGTGCCGAGTGTCGTCCCGATGTATGTTCAATGCTCACCGCCTTTCACCAACCGATACCCTCGTTGCGGGGCATCAGTTGGATTATAGGTGGCACCCGATGTTTTTAGAAAGGGGGTAGCTAAGTTATGGGGGTGGTTCTAGAGATCTTTTTGATCCACCCGGTGCGGTAGCACCAAGGGGCTAGCACCAGCGACATGTTCCACAATCCGAATTACCTGGTTGGAATAGCCAAACTCGTTGTCGTACCAGACATAAAGTACTAGGTGATTGCC
Source organism: uncultured Corynebacterium sp. (assembly GCA_963520895.1). Classification (GTDB taxonomy): domain Bacteria; phylum Actinomycetota; class Actinomycetes; order Mycobacteriales; family Mycobacteriaceae; genus Corynebacterium. The sequence continues at coordinate 5,755 of CAUQSW010000026.1, forward strand.
GTTAGCAATGGTAGCTAGGCCATCGACAATTCCCGCATGTGTGGTGCCAATGAAATCAGAGGATACCACCTCCGGCGACTGGATGTAGGTGATTTGTTGCCTCAGGTTGGAGTGCAGTGCCACCCGATCCATCAAGGCATTGACCTCTTCTCTGGTGATGTCCTTTTCAAGGGTGAGGTTAAGCACCGCCATGGATACGTCAGGGGTGGGCACTCGAATGGCATTACCGGTCAATTTGCCCGCCAACTCTGGTAGCGCTTTAGCAACAGCTTTTGCAGCGCCGGTTTCGGTGAGCACCATATTCAAACCGGCCGCACGCCCGCGGCGTTCCCCTTTGTGGAAATTATCAATGAGATTCTGATCATTGGTGAACGAATGCACGGTTTCCACATGCCCATATTTCACGCCGTAGTGGTCGTTGATGACCTTCAGCACCGGAGTAATCGCATTGGTGGTGCATGATGCAGCGGTGATGATTTCATCATTATCACTGATGTCTGTGTGATTAATTCCATACACTACATTGCGTAAATCACCCTTGCCGGGGGCGGTGAGGATCACCCGTGATACCCCGTTGGCCTCCAGATGTTGGGTTAATCCCTCCCGGTCGCGCCACCGGCCGGTATTATCCACCACGATGGCGTCGTGAATACCGTATTCGGTGTAATCCACGGTGGCCGGATCATTGGAGTAAATCACCTGAATTTTGGTGCCATTAGCCCAGATCACATTGTTTTCCGCATCAACGGTGATGGTGCCGTTAAACGCCCCATGCACGGAATCCCGGCGCAGTAAGGACGCGCGTTTTTGCAAATCTTGGTCGCCGTTTTTGCGCACAACCACCGCCCGCAATTTAACGGAACCATAGGCGGCTTCCCTCGAAATCAGGATCCTAGCCAACAGCCGTCCAATACGACCAAAGCCGTACAGCACTACGTCGCGCGACTGCGTGGATGATTCACCACCGATGGCTTCGCTTAATTCCGTGCGTAAAAATTCATTCAAATCACCCCCAACTTGGTGATACTTTACGGCCAAACGTCCCAGATCAATGGAAGCGGTACCTAGGTCTAACTCCGTCAGTGTCTCCAGCACCGGCAATGTGTCAGAAGGTGACAACTCTGTCTCCGTGGCCAACCGGGAGTAGCGGTGGGCTTTGACAATATCAATGTCGGTGACGTCGATAAGCAGGCGGCCGAAGATGGAAGTGACCACGTTGTTGGTGCGGTGCAGCTTATGAAGCAGCGGCAGCATTTTTTGTGCAGATTCGAGTTTGTCATTCCAGTTTTGCGGCATGAGAAGGATCATCCTTAAAAGTTGGGTGTCAGTACCCCCAGAATCTTAGTGCACCGGCAATAGAAAATGTCTGGAATGGGGGTGGCGCTGCTCACTGGCTATAAACTAAGGGCGGTACGCGCACAACTTATAGAGTTTAAGGAAAGCAAAACCTATGTGGCATGCCGTCGTCTACGCACTCATGGACTCCCTTAACGTTCTACTCATCGGGGTCATTGTTGCGATCGGGGTGATGCTGCCGAAAAAAGCGCGATATAACCGCATAGCCACCCTGTTGGTGGCAGGGGACTGGCTAGGCGTTTTCCTTTTGGCATTACTGTCGATGTTTGTCTTCGACAACCTCGGCAACACAATAAAAACACTCGTGGAATCACCGGTGTTCGGCATCATCCTGATTGCCGTGGGTTTGCTCTCTGCTGTTCTAACCTGGCGAGGCGGTGACTCCAGCAAGCTCATGGCTAAACTCCTGCCGCCGCTACAGCGCCCCACCTATAAAACTTTCCTCGCCGGATTAATCCTCGGCTTAGTGCAATCCGCCACCTCAGCACCATTTTTCATCGGCATCGCACTGCTGAGTGTCGGAGACTTTTCCGTTGCCGTGCGCTATGTGGGCATGATCTTCTACGCCAGCCTAGCCCTTTCACTACCGGCGCTGACGGCGGTGCTGGTCGGCTTCATCAGGATGTATCCCTATAGCCCAATTGGCCGTGGTTTTGAATGGATGCGCAACCACCGCGAACAGGTCAGCAACTTCGCTGGGTATATTGTTGCCGTGGTGCTGATCCTCATGGGCGCGCTGCATCTGTTCGTCTAGCCCTAGCTTATCGACGCCCGCAGCGTGTGATTTCACCCCCGTTTTCGTAACAAACCCGGCTGCACTTATTCTTGTAAATAACCAAATGTACTTCATTACCGCTAGCTGGGGTGGGTAGAGTACAATCTGACTCCCCTAGTTTTCGATTTAGGGGCATTTTTCCGCAGGTAGCAAGAAAGTTATCCACAGGACGGATTTTCTTTATTTGGCCATTGACGTGGCGTTATTGGGGTGGTTAGTTTTTGGGTTATGAACCTTGCAAAGGACCGAGCCCAAGTAGAAGCCCACCACGGCATGGAACTCCTAGCCGACTATGTAGCGTGGATCAAAGAAGTAGGCGCGCAAATCGTAGCCGAAGAAAACGGCAAACGTGTCTCCGAAGTAGAACGCTACGAGACGCTTTTTAAACGGTTAGCGGATACCAAGGTGCAGGAAGCCGCCATAGAAGCGCAGTTGTCGTTTACTGTGGTGTGCGAGTTAAGCAGCGCCAGCTACGCGATCCGTAACCGCAAGGACCGGGCGAGCCTAGGGGAAAGTCCGTATCCGAATCCGAATCCTCGAAATCAAAATCAAAAGTGTCAGCGTCAAGGATTTCATCAAAAACAACGTCGCCATCTAAGGCGAGGAAGTCGATGGAGCTGTCCTGGAGGGTAAGCTCATCGGTATCGGTTTCACCGTCGAAATCGGGAACTAGGGATTCAGGCAGCTCGGATGGATCCATTGTGAAGGCACGGTCGAGCAACAGCTGCCAAAGAGTGTCCTCCAGCGGCTGGGGCGGTAGAGACAGGTCCAACTCGAAAGGAGCCGCATCATCTTTACTGGCCATGTGTATTCTCCCTAGTTTCCAGTTCAATAGTAGTCTACCTTGTCACTATTGAATGACAACATCACCTGTCACATTGGCAATGGCCAGCTGCGGATCGTTGCTAGATCCACCCAGATCAGGATCTGTTGCAGTAGTGGAGATCATTTCATAATTGCTATCGGCCCAGGCGTTTTCAAATTCCTCCAAGGGAATTTCTCGACTGTTACCGCTGGGGTCACCTGGATTCTCCAGTGTTACGGTGCCCGCATTGGTGTCGATTTCGGTGACCACCAGGAAATAATCGGGTGTGTTATCTTCACCGGTCTCGCCGGTGCCTTCCCAAATCTCACTCGAGTCCACGAAAGCTATGACGCCATAGCCGTTTTCTAGCCGGTTGGCTAAATCATCCATGGAACTGGTGACATTCTCACACGGCACGCCATTGGCCTCTAGGAGTTTTTGCACGTCATCCATGTACATGCCTTGGGAAATGTCATTGGTTAAGCCCATGTCGTAGGCTTGGTTGACCATGTATTCAGGGTCGGTGATTCCGGCGTCGAAATACTCGTTGACAATGATGGCGGCTGAGGTGGGGCCACAGTAGCCATCAACCTGCTGGAAGAACCAGTCGCCGTGCCACTCGTAGGCATTGCCATAGACACCGTCTTCTGCGGTATCTTCTAGGATTGGCTCCTCGTCTGTTGGTGGAGGTACTTCACTTGCTTCTGGTTCTGGTTCTGGTTCTGGAATTACTGCGGATTCGTCGGTTTCAGGAAAATCCTCAGTAAGTGGCGGTTCATCGAGTGTTTCTTCAGATTCAAAGGTGTATTCTCCGGTTGCATATTCTGAGTGTTCGAAAAACGAGTTCAGTTGCCCGCCTAAGAAATCACCATCGTCTTCATAGCTATCCATTCCGGTCATCGCTTCCTTAGGTCAATTACGGCGTATCGATGTGATCGGCGCCCATCTGTTCAAAATTGGAAACGTCGCCCAAACCGGAGGCGCCATAGTCGGCTGCATCAAGGTTGGTTTCTAGCGTGCCGTCGCCGTCTGAGTCAATGGCAACGAAATCGAATTCACCATCACTGGTGACATCTCGGCAGACTGCATCCGCCGCGCCGTCGGAATCGGCATCCACACCTGCTTTTTCGAAATTCCCATCGAGGTTCTCATCCAACAGTTCCACATCCGTGGTGCCGTCGCCGTCGAAATCCATGCGGGAGGAATACACCTGTCCGTCGTCTGTTAGCGAGTCCTCTTGGAATACCACGCCGGTGCTGCTGTCGGAATAGGTAACGGTGTCCATATTTCCGTCATTATCCCAGTCGGTAGAAGTAGTATCGGTGACATTGTCTGAGGTAACTGTGGTTTCAAAGGTGCTGTCGCCGTCGGTGTCGACGTCGGTAAGCAGGACTTCACCGTCAGTGGTTAGGTAGTCGACGTGTTGTTGTGCGTCGACAATTGAGTGCACAACGTCAACGCTGCCATCGCCATCAACATCGCGAGTGTCGGTGTGGCTGGTGTAGCTCCCATTGGTTTCAGTGTTGTCTGCGTTGTCTGCTGGGTTCCCACTCATGGTGGTTCCTTTCTGGTTGGTATTTGCCTTGACAGTACTTAGACATAGCCAAACGGAAAAAGGTTACACAGTTTTTATTATTTGATTTCAATGCTAGCCAACCACAAGCCTATCAGGGTACGATACGGTGATAAATCGTACTGCAAACTATGAGAGGTGATGTGATGGTTTCTAATAATAATGACGTCGTTATCGTTGGTGCGGCGCGCACCCCCTTCGGCAAACTCATGGGCGCGCTGGCTAAGATTCCTGCCACCGAACTCGGTAGTAGGGCGATAGCAGGGGCGCTGGCTACTGCTGGGGTGGCTGGCCAGCAGGTAGATGCGGTGATCTTGGGGCAGGTGCTGCAGGCCGGGGTGGGGCAGAATCCTGCCAAACAGGCGGCTTTGGGCGCAGGTATTAGGGAACAAGCCCACACACTGACCATTAATAAAGTATGCCTGTCAGGTTTGACGGCGGTTATCGATGCGGCTCGGTTGTTGCGCTTAGGTGAGGCCAATCTGGTGGTGGCAGGTGGCATGGAATCGATGACCTTAGCGCCGCATTTGCTGCCTAAATCGCGCGCCGGGTACCGGTTTGGCGATGTCACCGCCATAGACCACATGGCCTTTGATGCGCTCAGCTCCGCGGGGGATGGGCGATCAATGGGAGTGCTCACCGAGTTCTATGCCGACCGCTATCCGTGGTCGCGTGAGGCTCAAGATCAGTGGGCAGCCCGGTCGCATCAGCGGGCAGCTCAGGCCTGGAAACAAGGGCTTTTTGCCAGCGAAATCGTAACCATGGACGAATTGCTTATCGACGAAGGCATCCGCGAAGCTGCCACCGCGGAATCTTTGGCGCGGCTGCGGCCTGCGTTTGGTGAAAACGGCACCATAACCGCAGGCAACGCCTCGCAAATTACCGACGGCAGTGCGGCGTTGGTGTTGGCGCGCCGGGATTATGCGGAGACTAATGGGCTAAAGACGCTGGCGGTGGTGCGTAGCTGTGGCCAGATTGCGGGTCCAGATCACTCGTTGCAAGCAAAACCTGCGAGGGCATTGGAGCAGGCATTGCAGCGAGAAGGGTGGGGGATTGACCTCCTCGATATGGTGGAGATTAATGAGGCTTTTGCGGCGGTAACGCTGCAATCGGCCAAAGAGTTGGGCCTAGCTGAAGATGTGGTTAACCCTCATGGCGGTGCAATTGCCATAGGACATCCGGTGGGTGCCTCGGGGGCACGGTTGGCGGTTCACGCGGCATGGATGCTGGCCCACGGGCAGGCTAGTCGTGCCGGTTTGGCATTGTGTGGCGGTGGTGGGCAAGGGGAAGCGTTACTGCTATCGGCTGATTAAAAAAGAAAAATCCCAAACCCTAGTATTTCAACTTCGAAATAGTTATACTGTGATTCGAGTCGCAAGACGCTGTAACTTGGAACACATTTCCTTTGGAGGTTTACTATGACCCGCGAAATTCATCACTTCATTGATGGGCACACAGTCACCGGCACCTCTGGCCGTTTTGGTGATGTCTACGATCCCGCTTTGGGTGCGGTGCAAGCCAAAGTTGCGCTAGCAAGCCGCGAAGAAGTAACCAAGGCAATCGACAACGCTGCCCAAGCACAGCCAGCTTGGGCCGCCACCAATCCGCAACGCAGGGCGCGCATCTTAGGTAAATTCATTGACCTCATTCGCGCCGAAATGGACTCGCTGGCGGCATTGTTGTCATCAGAACATGGCAAAGTGCTAGCAGATGCCAAGGGTGATATTGAGCGTGGTCTTGACGTGTTGGAATTCGCCATGGGTGCACCGCATCTGCTGAAAGGCGAATTCTCCGATTCTGTAGGTGGCGGCATTGATACCTATTCCATGCGGCAACCCCTCGGCGTGGTGGCGGGAATTACCCCGTTCAACTTCCCAGCCATGATCCCATTGTGGAAACTAGGACCAGCTATTGCTGCCGGTAACGCCTTCATTCTCAAGCCTTCCGAGCGCTGCCCTTCGGTGCCGTTTAGGCTCGCTGAACTAGCATTGGCGGCAGGTCTGCCTAAGGGAATTTTTAACGTGGTCAATGGTGATCGAACCGCAGTAGATGCCCTGCTGGAAGATCCGCGGGTGCGGGCTTACGGTTTCGTTGGATCAACCCCCATTGCACAATCGATTTTCTCCCGGGCTGCGGAACTGGGCAAACGCGCCCAATGCTTTGGTGGGGCGAAAAACCACTGCGTGATTATGCCGGATGCTGACCTCGATCAGGTGGCAGACGCCCTAGTCGGTGCTGCTTATGGTTCGGCAGGTGAGCGGTGCATGGCGCTATCAGTGGCAATCCCAGTGGGGAAGGAAACGGCGGATGTGCTCGTCGAAAAGCTGAAAGAGCGGATTGCGCCGCTGAAAGTCGGAGCTTATGACGACCCTGCGGCGGATTATGGCCCACTGGTCGGCCGCGATGCCTTGGAACGAGTGCACCGCTACATTGGCGAAGGCATCGCCGCTGGGGCAACCTTGGTGATAGATGGGCGCGACCTTGTGGTAGCAGGCCGGGAGGCGGGATTCTTCATTGGTCCTAGCCTGTTTGATAATGTCACGGCGGATATGTCCATCTACACCGATGAGATTTTCGGCCCAGTGCTGTGCATCCTGCGGGTTGATGATTATGAAGAGGCGCTACGGCTGGTCAATGATCATGAATACGGCAATGGGGTGGCGATCATGACCAATAATGGCGGCGCAGCACGCGACTTTGCAACGCGGGTGCAGGTTGGCATGGTAGGGATCAATATTCCGATCCCAGTGCCGATCGGCTACTACACTTTCGGCGGCTGGAAAGCTTCCAGCTTCGGTGACCTCAACCAGCACGGCCCCGATTCCTTCCGCTTCTACACCAAGACCAAGACCGTGACTGAGCGGTGGCCGTCGGAACCATCGACGGGCGCGAAATTCATCATGCCATTGGGAGACCAGTCATGACCGAGGTGCTAACCGAAATCCGGGGCAAGGCAGGGATTATTACCTTAAACCGCCCCAAAGCTTTAAATGCACTCAATCAAAATATGGTTGAACTGCTCGAACAAGCACTGCAGGACTTTGCGGCAAACGATGCTGTCGCCGTGGTGATCTTACGCGGTGCTGGTGAGCGTGGCTTATGCGCTGGTGGTGACATTGTGGCGCTGTATAACGACGCCCAAGAAAACGGAGCGGCCGCAGCAAAATTCTGGCACGATGAATACCAGCTCAACCACTATATTTCCCAATACCCGAAACCGTATGTGGCAATCATGAACGGCATCGTCTTGGGTGGCGGCATTGGGGTATCCGCGCATGGCTCCCACCGAATTGTCACCGATGACACTCGGCTAGGTATGCCCGAAACTGGGATTGGTTTCGTCCCAGACGTTGGCGGTAGCTACCTGCTATCCCATGCGCCTAACAACCTCGGGTTACATTTGGGACTCACCGGAGCCCATGTAGGAGCAGCTGAGGCAGTTGCTGCAAACCTCGCTGATTACTATGTGAAAACCGCCGACATAGCGGCACTAATAGAACAACTGTGCACTACTGGTGAGGTAGCAAGCATTGCCCACTTCACCAGCGAACCTAGCCCAGCTTTTGCCGGGGCAGTTGCGGAGATTAAAGCAGTATACGATGCGGATTCGGTAGAGGAAATCCTAGCGAGGTTGGAATCCCACCTAGCGCCTTGGGCGGATGACGCTGCAACAAAAATCAAGCGCAACTCGCCCCTAGCACTGAAGGCGACATTTGAATCCCTTCGCTATGCCCATGACAAAACCCTCGCCGAGGCCTTAGAAACCGAGTATGTGGTGTCCAATAACATGCACCGCAGCGCCGATTTCAGTGAAGGGGTACGCGCCCAAGTAATAGACAAAGACCGCAACCCTCAGTGGTCGCCAGCCACCCTTAATGAGCTGACAAACGAAGAGGTAAAGCGCATTTTCGCACCGCTTACCGATCCGAGGATTGCCCCACTGAACCTAACCGACAAGGAGAAAAACTCATGACCACAGTTGCCTTCATAGGGCTAGGCAATATGGGTAGGCCAATGGCAGCAAACCTAGTCCAAGCTGGTTTTGACGTCTATGGTTTCGACCCAGTAACCGCAGCAGTCGAAGCAGCAGCCGCCACAGGGGTACGAGTATGCCCCACCGCAACCGAAGCCGTGGCTGAAGCTCAGATAGTCATCACCATGTTGCCCAATGGGCAGATCCTCAAAGCGGCCTACGAAGACCTTCTAGCAGCCGCACCAGCAGGAACACTATTTATCGATTGCTCCACCGTTGATGTAGCAGACGCGAGAGCAGCCTCGAAAATGGCCGCCGAAGCGGGCCACCGGCCGGGAGTAGATGCACCGGTATCCGGCGGAATCGTAGGTGCGCAAAACGCCACCCTCACCTTCATGGTGGGGGCGAGGCCAGAAGAATTCGAATCGGCACAGCCTGTGCTCGCCGCCATGGGTAAAAACATCATCCACTGCGGCGACTCCGGTGCTGGCCAAGCAGTAAAAATCTGCAACAACATGGTACTAGCCATCTCCATGATCGGAGTATCCGAAGCCTTCGTATTGGCAGAATCCCTCGGCGTAGACCCACAAGTGTTTTTCAACGTGGCATCTACCGCGACTGCCTCCTGTTGGGCGCTCAACACTAATTGCCCCGTTCCCGGCCCAGTACCCACCAGCCCTGCTAACCGCGATTACCAACCCGGTTTCGCCGGTGCCTTGATGAGCAAAGACCTAGGGCTGGCGGCCGCAGCGATTGCCGACACCGGTACCGACGCCCAAATGGGTAGCCTAGCGGTGAAGATGTACCAAGCCTTTGCCGAAGGCGACGGCGCTGGCAAAGACTTCTCCGGTATCATCACCAGCATCCGCGATAGGAGTAACTCATGAACAATATCCTGGTTGAAACCAAAGGCCGAGTAGGGCTGATCACCCTCAACCGTCCCAAAGCCCTCAACGCACTCAACGACGCCACCATGAAAGAAGTCGTAGCCGCCGCCCGCGACTTTGACAACGACCCCGGCATTGGCTGCATGGTGTTAACCGGTAGTGAAAAAGCTTTCGCAGCTGGAGCTGACATCAAAGAAATGGCTGAGCAATCCGCCACCGACATGTACTTAAGCAACTGGTTTAAAGGTTGGGAAGACTTAACCAGGCTGCGCACCCCCATCATTGCCGCCGTATCCGGCTACGCCCTAGGCGGCGGCTGCGAATTAGCCATGATGTGCGATTTCATCATCGCTGCCGACAACGCCAAATTCGGCCAACCTGAAATCAACCTCGGCGTGATCCCCGGCATGGGCGGCTCGCAGCGCCTCACCCGAGCAGTGGGCAAAGCCAAAGCAATGGACATGTGCCTGACCGGTCGCATGATGGGGGCCGAGGAAGCAGAGCGCGCCGGGCTGGTTTCCCGCGTTGTACCGCAAGCGCAACTGCTTGACGACGCCCTTACCACCGCCGAACTCATTGCCTCGAAGTCATTGGTTGCGGCAATGATGGTTAAAGAGGTAGTCAACGCTGCTTTTGAAACCACCTTGGCCCAAGGGATTGATTTCGAACGACGAGTCTTCCACTCCGGTTTCGCCTCCCACGACCAAAAAGAAGGAATGGCCGCTTTTGTGGAAAAACGAGATCCGGAGTTCAAACACCGCTAGTTTTCCACGGCATCGCCGTAGTTCAGGCGCAACTTATTACATAAGGCAAACAGCTGATCCCGATCGGTTTTATCGAGTCCAAAGTCTTGGAAAAAAGCATTAAGCGCCGGGGTGGCAGTGTTAATCAACGTGATACCTTGGTCTGTGATGGCAACCAAGGTACCGCGGCCATCATTAGGGTCGGGGATGCGCTGCACCAAACCTTCTTTTTCCAAACGGCCGACAGTATGGGTAATCGAAGCCGGTGGAACATGCAACCTCGTCGACGCCTTGGACATCGGCAACGCGCCCGACCGAGAGAACATCAACAATGCCAGCAGCTCATAACGGGAAAAGCTAATGCCAAACGGCACTAGGATCGCCTCGGCCTGCTGCCTAAGCAATTGTGCCACCCTAATGACATTGGTAACCGTGGCCATACCCGATGCCGCTTCCGGCCAACCGTGCTTTTCCCAGTTGCGTTTGGCTTCAGCAATGGAATCCTTTGAGGTTTTTGGTACGGCCATGATTGTGTTCTCCACCGACGATTTACAGGGTCACTATGATTTTAAAGCCACCGTCGGACTTTTGTCCGGTACCGGTTGTAAGCTGGGCCGAATTGTTCCCGAAGCAGGCGTTCTTCATAGAAGACCACTGGGTGAATAGCTAAGAAATACAACAGAGGGACAATCACTGTAGAAATCGCGCCGCTCAAACCTGCAAGTCCAGATAAAAAGACCACACACAACAGGTAATAAGGGTTTCTACTCCGTAAGAAAATCCCCGTGGTGATCAGCTGTGTGGGCGTACTACCAGCATCAGTGGAAGATAAGAGACGCAGAACCACCATCACGTAACTGATCGCACCTACGCAGATAGCAACGGAAATAACCCGCGACCAAACTGTGGCAACCGTAGCGATCGGAAGCAGCCAGTGCAGTAACCCAATAAGAAGCACGCCGCCTATCAAGAGACAATCGGGAAGCATGGTTACCGTTCGTGGGGACATGATTCCATGCTAGCAGTACCCGATTGTGGAGGGGCGACTAGCTGCACTAGTACTTGTGGATAAAAAAGCACCGCAGCTTCGATATTTTTCGTGGTCGTGTATAATACTTCTCCCTAAGTTTCCGGTTTTCTCGCTGTTTTAGGGCTAAAAAGCGAGGTAGCGGAGAAGTTATCCACAGGCGGGATTTTTCTTGTTTTACCCCTTGACCTTGGGCATAAGGGGGACCATTCTTAAAACTATGAATCTGGTACAACAACGAGCCCACACCGAAGCATTCCACGGCATAGAACTCTTAGCTGATTACGCCGCATGGATTAATAAAGACGGCATACAAGCTGTAGCCGACGCCAGCCGCATGCACGTAGCGGAGGTCGAACGCTACAAAAGAGCCTTCAAGGCATTAGAAGACTCTCGAGTCCAAGCGGCAGCGCTTACGGCCCAGTTATCTTTTACGACGGTTCTAGATCTTGGTGCCGCAAGTTACGCGATCCGCAAACGCAAAGACAAAGTGCACTTATTGGTTAAGCTTTGCCAGATGCTCGCCGGGCTTAGCGCCGATCAGGCTCTCAGATTGATAAAAGAAATGATGCGCCAGTGGGCAGGCGATACCACCAAACGACCAGATACGGCCTGCATGCATAAACGAGTTGGCCGGGACGGTAAACGCCGGTTTACTGCAGCATTAAGCCCACCAATAGCAGCTAGAATCGATACGATTTTGCATAAGCTAGCGACAAAAATTAAAGACGCCAACCCTGAACTGCAGTATGACCATGCTTATGCCGAAGCCTTCATCCGGCAGATTACCAGCGGTGGAAACGGGACGAATCAGCGAGAGCTGTTTGGCCCAATGTTCATGATTAACACCGATTGCCGTTTTCATGCAGATGGGACAATAGCAACTACTGACGGAGCCGTAGTCAATATTCGTGATGTCGTTAACGAGCGGCTAGCGCGGACAGGATGGGCAGCGGTTACTGGCACCACCGATGATAACCCGGTGATCCCCCTAGTAGGAGCGTTGGTGAAAGTGCACAATCGGTTTGCCAGCCCACCTCAGCGCATGGCAGCAATTCTAGAAACCCTTGTGTGTGCCTGGCCAGGTTGTTCTATCGCAGCCTCAAAGTGCCAGATTCACCACATCAAAGCCCATGCGCATGGCGGGTTGACTACCGGTGTGAACCTCACCGCGTTATGTAAAACTCATAATGGAGAAAACGACGACAACCCTGGGCACCACGTCCACGGACGAATCGAACGCGACCCGATAACTGGACGTCCCGGATTACGTCGCACTCCCGGTGGCGAGTTGGAATTTAATCATCACCAAGCGACGGAGAAGACGATCACCGCTTTCCACCAGCAAAAACCCTAATCCTTCAGGGGGAACCATAAGCCGAGACCTGCTCCTAGGCGGCTCGGCCTACACCCATGCCCAAAATAGAATTATGTCGGTTTATCGCTAATATCGCGCCATAAGATATAGGCGTATTCGGGGTTCTTTAGTGGGAAGCTATGGCGAGCATAAAACCGGTGGGCATTGGTATCTGATTCATCGACTTCAATGGCGAAGTCGGTTGCGCCGCGTCGGTTAGCTTCCGTTATGGCGCCTTTTAGTATTTCGGATCCGAAACCTTGGTTACGGTGTTCGGGTTTGGTATAAAGTTCGTCAAGAACCGCAATAAGACCAGGTGACCAAACATTGGGGCGCAAGGTGACCAGCCCGAATGCTACGAGGTGTTCATTAGGTACGACGATGAAAAATTCCGGCTTCTGTAGCAGAGTTGAGATTCGGTTGTTAAGAAAGTCAACTCCAGGGGAGGAGTCGCCAAATTCTTTATTAAAGTCATCTAGCATGATCGCAAGTGCAGGAGCGTCAGTGGGGGTGGCAAGTCGGATCATATTAATGCTCCAATAAGCTCAGCAGTTGTGTGCGTAGCCCGGCGGCTTGTTCGTCGGCAAGTATGTTGGCATCGTGTCTCGGACGTGTGACGTCGATAGTCACATCCGCGATCACCGTGGAGCCGGGACCTTTGCGCATTACTAAAACCCGGTCGGACAATAAGATTGCTTCGTCGACATCGTGGGTGACCATGACGACTGTTCGTCGGGATGCTTCCCAGATGTCGAGCAGTTGCAGTTGTAGTTCTCGACGGGTCAGCGCGTCGAGGGCGCCGAAGGGTTCGTCGAGAAGCAAAATTTTGGGGTCGATGGCGAAGGCGCGGGCGATACCGACCCGCTGCTGCATGCCTCCTGACAGCCGGGCGGGGCGCTGGCCGGCGGCATGATCCAAACCTACCTGCGTGAGATGTTTTGCGGCGATTTCGTTGCGTTGTCGTTTGGTCAGCTCCGGGTGGGCGGAGCGCAGGCCGAATTCTATATTTCCTTGGGCGGTAAGCCATGGTAGCAACGCATGGTGCTGGAAAACCATGCCGCGGTCTGGGCCTGGCCCGGTAATTTGGCTGCCATCCGCACTCACCGTACCAGTGGTGGGGAACGCGAGTCCAGCAATCATGGATAAGATCGTGGATTTGCCGCAACCAGACGGGCCTAAAATGGAAACGAATTGCCCTTCTTTAATGGTTATGGAGGTGGGGGCGATGACGTTGTGGGAGCCGTATGACTTGGTGATGCGGTCAATGTGAACATGGCTGGGGTTAGTCATAACGCACAACTTTCTGTAGTCCGGCGACAAGGTGATCCAATACAAGGCCGATGACCCCAATAAGAACGATGGCAACCACAATCGCTGCGATGTCAAGGCGGTTCCACTGGTTCCATACGAAAAAGCCGATCCCGCGGCCGCCAACTAACATCTCGGCGGCGATGATCACCAACCAAGAAGTGGACAGCGATAGTCGTAGGCCAGTGATGATACCTGGTAGTGTTGCTGGGATCCATAAGTGGGTGATACGCAGCCAAAAGGAAGTGCCGAGGGTGGCGGTCAGGTTGATATAAGTGGGGTTGACGTTACGGACCGCATCAATGGTGTTAATCAACGTTGGCCATAAGGCAGAGAGCACAATAACAAACACGGCGGTTTTTTCTGCGTTGGAGAGCAATGCTAAGCCAAGTGGCAGCCAGGCTAACGGGGAAACTGGTCGGAGGATTTGGACCAGTGGATCAAGCGCCCATCGTAAAGAAGTCAGTCGTCCTAGGGCAAAACCCAGCGGAATGGCGATCAGGGTTGCTATAAGAAAACCTATGAGTACCCGTTTCAGACTAGCGACGACGTGCCAGAATATTCCGACGCTGCTGGGCCCGTCCCGATAAAATGGGTGGGATAGAATTTCCACGCCGCGGCTGAAGGTAAGAGCCGGGGAGGGGGCAAGATCGCTGAACCAGCCATTGGTGGTTGCTAGTTGCCAGAAACCAATACCGGTAATAAAAAGTGCGAATCCGAGGATGGTTGCCCGTACTACTGTTGGATTGAACGTCGGTGTTTTCATGTTTTAATGCCCTGCAGTTGGAATGTTGGGATCGAAGGTTTTCCCGTTGATGCGCAGCGGTTCCACTGTGCGTGGTATGTCTGAGGCCAACACATCTTCGGCTGCTTGCATGATTGCCACATCGTTCATGGTCAGTGCGCTACCACCTAGTTTCCACCGAGCGATTTGGGCTGCCATCCAGGTAACCGCTGATAAGCTGGTTCCGCCGCCGTAGATGATCCGCTGGGGATCGTGGGTTTCTTTTCCGTCCCAGTTTTCGTAAGTACCGTTAAGGGCTGGTAAGAAAAGTTTGGCGGGCTGGTTGAGGTATTTCTCCTTGGATAAAGTTTCTGCCACGTGATTGTGCTGGTGGTTATCGCCGAGCAGTTGTACCGCTTGAGAAAGTGCAGCTATTAGGCCCGCGGCTTGGTGTGGGTGGTTTGCACGCCAGTCTTTCGCCATGGCTACGCTGCAGCAGGGGTGACCGTTCCATAAGTCTTTGGTGAGGGTAAAAATCTTGCCGACGCCTGAAGCCACGGCGCGTTGATTAAAAGGTTCCGGTCCGATAAAGCCGTCGATACCGCCCACCTGGAGTTGTGCGATCATGTCGGCAGGCCGTAGCAGCCTAAGTTCTAAGTCGGCGACGGGGTCGAGCCCGCCGGCGGCTAAGAAATCTCGTAATAATAATGCGTGGACGGAAAACTCGAAGGGGATTCCTATGGTCAGGCCGGCGAAGTCGGCGGCGGTTCTTATTGTGGGGTGGTGGCGTGTAGCCAAGGTGATGGCTTGTCCGTTGGTGTTTTGGGTAAAGCAGATTTCGGTGGGGCGGGTGGCGTTGGTCGCTCCGGAGTTTATGGCTACGGGCATGGGGGAGAGCATGTGGGCGACGTCGAATTCTCCTGTGGTGTAGGCGCTCCATAGATCAGCCCAGCCGGAGTATTTCTTTAACACGACGTTGAGGCCTTGTTCTTTAAATAGCCCTTGGGCGTCTGCCATGATTAGGGGCGCGGTGCAGGCGATGGGGACGTATCCTATGGTGATGTTGTTAGGCGCGGGGGCGGACTGGGCAGTGCGGGTAGCGCAGGCTGCTAGGGGTAGTGCTGACAGTGCTAGGGCGCCTAGTTGCAATACGGAGCGTCTGGTGAAAAGCGGGTTAGGTGGTTCCATTTGGGGTTCTTCCAGAGGAGAATTATCGGTCTAAATAATACAGACAGCTTAGTCTTTCAATTGGGGAAGAACTTTATCTTAACTTGCCAAGGTTGTCTAACCTACGTGGTGAATGAAAAAATTTTTAGGCCTTTTTACGGGCATTATAGCAGGTGAACGGTTGGTGGTTGCTGATGAATAATAGACTGACTTGTATGATTTTTCTATAACGTGTGTTATGGTCTTGGTTTAGTTGATTGTACCTACTTCGCTAAGGAGAACCATGAGCGACCTAACCCCTAACCACAAGCCCGGTGAGCCACTGCAACCGATCGATAAGGATGCCTTGGCGGCTCTGGCGGCTAAGAACGTCGATAATCCGGCGGGGGCTAAGAAGACTGTTCGTACGCACACTGAGGCGGACGGGCTGTTTCGTAACGTGACCAAGATTCGTAACTTGGAGCCGGTGCTGGTGTCGGAGCCACCTGCGTTATTAGGTGATGATTCTGCTCCGAACCCTACTGAAGTCGCCCAAGCGGCGTTGGCTGCCTGCATCTCTGTTGGCATTCAGGCTATTGCTACTCATCGGGGGGTCACGTTGACCAAGATTGAAATCGATATTGAGGGCGATATTGATATTTCTCCCACGTGGGGTGTGGGTGATTTGGCTGAGGATAAGCGGCCTGGGGTTTCTGATGTGCGGGTCAAGATTGACTTAGCAGGCGATGCGGATCGTGAAACCCTCGATCAGATTCATAAGGATGCTATCAAGTGGTCCCCTGTAGTTAATACCTATACCCGTCCGGCAAAGCTCACTTCCGAACTCGTTTAATATATTAAGGACTTCCGCATGACAACCGCGATTAAGACTGAATTAGATCATTTGGTTCTGGAACCTGAGTTGGCGGATTTGGTGGAAACCAACGCCGCTGACGTTGATGCTGGCAATCAGGAGGCACATTACATCCTGCCGTTGTTGGGGCAGCGCCAGTTGTTTGATAAAGGAGCGGCAGCTAATGCTGATGGCGAGTTGGTAACGGCTGCGCGGTTGATTCGTGACTTATCGCGGTTGGACCTTTCTGTAGGGTTCACTGCGTGGGCACACCGCATGGTCATTGAGTACTTAGCGGCGGCGGGCACTGATTATGCTGAGCAGCTGCGTGCTGAACTAGCCAGCGGGGTGCGTGCTGGGGTTACGGGTATGGCGGCTGCATTTAAGGAGTTTGCAGGTTGTGGCGAGATTGAGTTGGAAGCCGCGCCAGTGGCGGGCGGCTACCGAGTTTCCGGCAAGCTGAATTGGGCTTCGAATCTATACGACGATGCCGTTGTGGTTACAGCCGCACGTACCAATACCGGAGAGCAGCTGCTTTTCGTCATTGAGGCAGGTGCCGAGGGGCTGACTTTTGGTAAACCGTTTGGCTTGTTAGGTCTTAATGCCACGGCTTCGGCTTGGGTGAGTTTCGATAACGTGTTCGTAAGCACCGATCAGGTGCTGACCACGGATTTCTCTTCCTTTATTGCGCAGGTTCGCCCGACTTTTGTGGTGCTGCAGGTCGCTGAGTGCTTAGGCGTCGCGGAGGCGGCATTAGCGGCTGCGGCGCCGCGTACCACGGGGGTAAATGAGACCTTTGCCCAGGATGTGGCGGATTTAACTGCTCAAGTGCGCGAGCTTGTTATCAAACAAGAAGCTATTATTAGTCAGATTGGTCAGCAGCCGATCAATCCGGTGGAACTATTGGAACTGCGACTTGATGCTGCGTCTGTGGCGGTAGCAGCGGCAGGTGTTGAGGTTCGAGTAGCGGGCGGCGCGGGTTATGCTCGCCGTTCGCCTGCTTCACGACGCTTCCGCGAGGCGGCTTTCATCCCCGTACAGTCGCCTTCAGAATCGCAGCTGCGGTGGGAATTGGCTCAAGCGCGTTCGACGGTGGCCGGATGAGCAAAGTTGACGCGATGCACTACCGGAATACGGTAGGAAATTTTCCCTCAGGTGTCACGGTGGTGACCACGCATTACGCGGGTACTGATTTAGGGCTGACGGTGAGTGCTTTTGCATCGTTGTCCCTAGATCCGCCCATGGTACTGGTGTCTATTGATCAACATTCGAAGTCTCATCAGTACCTTAACCCCGGCGCGCCGGTGGGAATTTCGGTTTTAGCTTCCGAGCATACCGATGTTGCGGTGCAGTTCGGTAGGCATGTGCCGGATCGTTTTGCCGGTATCGACATTAACCGGGATCGAAATTCGGTGCCGTTGATTGGGGGTGCGGCTGCGTGGTTTTCTGGTGAGGTGGTTGATCGTTATGTTGGTGGTGACCACATCATTGTGACCATTAGAGTTCTGGAGTGTGATTTTGTCGAGGGGGTGCGCCCGCTGTTGTATCAGCGGGGTCAGTTAAGTGAGTGGCCTGAGGTTTTAGGCTAGGCCACTGTCTGGTTTTAGCCTTTTAAGGAGGGGAAATCAGCCTCACAGAATTCTGCTCCTACCTTGGCTGCCTCGGGATCGTTGGCGTGGATCTCTATTTCGCGTTTGCGCAGGTCCACGCGACGAATCTTGCCTGATACGGTTTTGGGTAGGTCGTGGAATTCTAGGCGACGAATCCGTTTGTAGGGCGCTAGTGTTTCGCGGCAGTGTTTGA
This sequence comes from uncultured Corynebacterium sp., assembly GCA_963520895.1. Taxonomy (GTDB): domain Bacteria; phylum Actinomycetota; class Actinomycetes; order Mycobacteriales; family Mycobacteriaceae; genus Corynebacterium. Next base: position 24,085 of record CAUQSW010000026.1, read on the forward strand.
GAATAGCTTCGGCGGTTTCTGCGGTTGGTTCGAAGCCCGCGGCTAGTACTACATATGCCTTGGGAACGGCTAGGCGGATGGGATCCGGTGATGGTACTACTGCTACTTCGGCGACGGCTTCGTGCTCTATGACTGCGGATTCTAGTTCGAAGGGGGATAGGCGGTAGTCGGAGGCCTTGAATACGTCGTCACCGCGGCCGATGTAGGTGATGTAGCCTTCTTCATCTTGCTCGGCAATGTCGCCGGAATGGTAGAAGCCGTCGCGGAAGGTCTCGGCGTTTTTCTCAGGGTCGCCGAAATATCCTGGGGTAAGTCCTACCGGTCGTGGGTCGATTCGCATGCAGATTTCGCCGTGGTTGGTGATTTCGCCGGTGATGGGATCGACGAGCACCACATCCATGCCGGGTAGTGGCCTGCCCATGGAGCCTGGTTTGACTTTTTGTCCGGGGGTGTTGGCGATTTGTACTGAGGATTCGGTTTGGCCGAAGCCGTCGCGGATGGTGGTGCCCCATGCTTTTTCTACTTGGGCGATCATTTCCGGGTTGAGTGGTTCCCCCGCGGCGACCAGTTTTGTTGGTGGTTTTTGTAGTCGGCTCAGGTCGGCTTGGGCTAACATGCGCCATACGGTTGGTGGTGCGCAGAAGGAGGTTACGCCTTCGGCGTCCATGGTTGCCATGAGGGCGGCGGCGTCGAAACGCGCGTAGTTGTATAAGAACACCGTTGCGCCGGCGATCCATGGGGCGAAGAAGTTGGACCAGGCATGTTTGGCCCAGCCGGGTGCGGCAACGTTGAGGTGCACGTCGCCTGGGCTCAGCCCGATCCAGTACATGGTGGTCAGATGGCCCACGGGATAGGAGGTGTGGGTGTGCTCTACCAGTTTGGCTTTAGAGGTGGTACCGGAGGTGAAGTATAACAGGAGGGTTTCGTCTGCTGCGGTGGGTTGGGTGGGGGTGTACTCAGCTGGGGCGTGGTAGGAGTCGTTGTAACGCACGGTGGGGTGGGCGGTTTGGGCGTCGTCGTCATCGCCTACTTGGATGACGGTGAACTCGCCGGTGACGGCTTCGAATTTGGCGGCGTCGTCACCGTTGGCGATCACCCAGGAGATTTCGGCGCGTTCGGTGCGGTCTTGGAGGTCGGCTTCGCCGAGCATGGCGGTGGCGGGGTTGAGGATGAATCCGGCTTTGATGCACGCCAGCATTGATTCCCATAGTTCTACTTGGTTGTTGAGCATGAGCATGACGCGGTCACCGCGGCGTACTCCAATGTCGGTAAGCCAGTTGGCTAGTTGGGAGGAGCGTTGGGATAGCTCGGCAAAGGTACGCCTAGTTTGGGAGCCGTCAATCTCGCAGATCACCAGTGCTTCGCGGTCTTTACTTTCTGGGTCGGTGCCTAGGTGGTCGAACCAGTCGAGGGCAAAGTTGAAGGTTTCGAACCTAGGCCAGGAAAAACCTGCGCGGGCGGCGTCGTAATCTTCGCGGTTGTGTACTAGAAAGTCGCGGGCAGCTTGGAACTGTTCGGTTGTGGCAGACATGAGATGTACGTCCCTCCTTAAATTATTGGTTTGGAAGCAAGAAGCCGGAGTGCGGATGAGGCATTTCCAATAATGTGTCCTACATCTCGCCCCACTATAGTTAAACTTCGAAATAAATGGGAGGGGTTTTGGGGAAAACTTTCTTAATTTTTTTCCCTCGGCGCGGCCTGGCAGGGTGGATGACTTATGGATCTTGTGGTGTCAGTCCTTGTATGAGGAGCTTTCCCAGCTGTTCGTAGGCTTGGGGTGCGGAAACAAAATCGGCATAGGTTCCTAGCTGGATGCCTTCCATGGCATTGGTGATTAAGGCGGCGATAAATGCAGGTGATTCGGTGGAAAACTCTCCACTGGCTGCGCCTTGGGCAATGAGGTTGCTAATGATTTTTGTGGCGGCAGTCGTGTTGGTCTGGTAAATCTCGCGAGCTACTGGCTTGCGGGCGAGGTCGCGCATGAAGGCGGGGCTGGCCGGTTTGAGTGCTGCGGAGATTGCTAGAAAGTACTGCTCTAGTGCGGCTTTGGGGGAGCGGTGAAATTTCAATGCGGCTTCGGTGCGTCGCGTGACTTCTTTAAAAAAGCTAATCAAAATGCGCCGAATGATGTCATCGCGACTGCTGCCTAAGGCATAGAGGGTGGATTTTGAGCAATAGAATCGCTTGGTGGCACCGTCAATGGTGAAGAATTCAAAGCCTTCTGTAAGGAAGCTGCTTAGCAGGTTGTGGAATAATGTCCGCTGCCTAGTGGTCAGTGGGGGTTGGGGCGTGTTGGTTGTCATCACGTTTTATCTTTCCATCACTTTGGGGAAAAGAAAATTAGGTAAATCCACCCAAATCATGAAGAAATATCTGTACGATACTGGAGTAAATCGTACTCTTTGTGTAGAAAGGACTCGCTCATGCCACCAATTCTGCCCGGCTTAGAAAACATTCCTTTTCCCCACGCCGACTTCTTTAATGTTGCAGATCGTCTCAGCGAAGAAGAACAAGTCAAGCTGAAAGAAATCCATACCTTCCTGCAAACCGAAGTTCGCCCAATCGCAGGAAAATACTGGGACAGCGAAGAGTTCCCCTTTGAGCTTTTGCCCAAACTAGCCGAATACGGCCTTGGTGAATTAGAGTTTTCGGGCCACTCTCGGTTGTATAAAGGACTCGTTTATGCCGAAGTTACCCGCGCCGATGTCTCGCTATCAGCCCTGGTGGGAATCCACAACGAACTGGTCCTAGAACTCATTCATGCCCTCGGCTCACAACAACACCGCGACACCTGGCTACCCGGTATGCGGAAATTCGAAAAAATCGGTTGTTTTGCCCTGACCGAACCAGATCACGGATCCGATATTGCAGGCGGCTTGGCAACCACCGCGACTAATACCGAAAACGGTTGGGTGATTAACGGTAAGAAACGCTGGATTGGCGGTGGTACTTTCGCTGATTTTGCGATCGTCTTTGCTAGAGACACAGCCGATAAAGAAATCAAAGGTTTCATCGTTGAGCTGGATCGCCCAGATGTGCATCGAGACAAAATTTCGCGCAAAATGGGCCTGAGGATCATGCAAAATGCCGACCTCCATTTCGATAACGTGCTCATCCCGCATGACAATCTGCTTCCCGGGGCAACATCATTTAAAGCAACCAATATCTACCTGAAAAACTCCCGGGCCTGGGTGGGTTGGCAAGGGGCCGGCATCCAACTGGGAATTTTTGACAAGGCACGGGAATTTGCCTTAAACCGCCAGCAATTCGGACGCCCCATTGCCAAGTTTCAATTGGTCCAAGAATCCTTAAGCCGCATCCTAGGCAATGCCACGGCGTCCTTGGCCATGATGGCCCAACTGGGCTGGGTGCAAGCAGAAGGAAACCTGGAAATGCCCTATGCCGCCCTTGCAAAAGCAACAACCACGAGGTTGGCCCGCGAATCAGCTGCCGCAGGCCGAGCAATCGGCGGCGGCGATGGCATTTTGACCCAGAACGACCTATCGAAAATGCTCAACGATGTAGAAATTCTCTACACCTATGAAGGCACCTACGAGATCAATTCCCTCATCGTCGGCCGCGCGATCACCGGTCAATCCGCCTTTGTTTAACCACAAGACAAGGAGTTAAGTAATGCAACTTTTCACTACTCCCGCTTCCGCCATTGTCACCGGCGGCGCTTCCGGCTTAGGGGCTGCCACCGCCCAATTGCTTGCCGACGCCGGCATGACCGTCACCACTTTCGATCTCAACCCTGGCACCGAGACCCCCGGTGTGACCTTTGCGCAGGTGGACGTCACTGATTACGGGCAAGTCGAAACCGCTGTGGCTCAAGCCGCCGAAGCGGCACCGCTGCGGGTGGTGGTTAACTGTGCCGGTATTTGCCCCTCGCAACGAATTGTAGGGCGCAAAGGCATCCATGACCCGCAGCTATTTGCCACCACCATTAATGTCAACCTCATAGGGACGTTCCATGTGCTCAGCGCAGCTGCTGGGCGCATGGCGCAAACAGAACCACTAGACGCTGACGGCCAGCGCGGGGTGATTATTAATACTGCCTCGGTGGCAGCGTTTGAAGGCCAGATTGGGCAGGCGGCCTATGCGGCGTCGAAAGGCGGGGTACATGCCTTGTCTATTTGCGCCGCTCGGGATTTGGCCAGCTTAGGCATTCGGGTGAACGCCATCGCGCCGGGGATTGTGGAAACGCCAATGATGGCGTCGATTTCGGCGGAGTATCGCCAAGAGCTGGAAAATTTGGTGCAGTTCCCGAAGCGGATGGCCGAGCCTAAAGAATACGCCCAGTTGGTAGCCATGATTATTTCCAATGGCTACCTTAATGGTGAGACTATTCGTATTGATGGAGCGTTGCGAATGCCACCCCGTTAGCACATTAATTGGAGTGGTCGCTGTAGGGGACCAACCCCCAGTAGGGGAAAATGGATTTCGAGGTGGCCACCATGGGGGCGCAGGGGGCATTGGTCATGATGCGTTCGGGGCGGAAATCCTTTAAAGCCGTCTCGGCACCCTGATCACCTAAGAAACCGCCGGTTGTGCAGCGCGCCGTTTCACTCCACCCGGTTGGCAGTGGCGCCTGTAAATCTAATGGTGCTTGCGCCACGGTGGCGAGCACCTGTGTCCATGCTCGTGCCACTGAGTCGCGGTAGTATCCGCCGCCACCGATGGCGACCCAACGCCCACCTGCGTATTTTTCGGCCCATTTCGCTACGCTGCGGTAGGCAATGGTCATGGCATTGATGGAAAGCTCCAAATCTGCCAGTGGGTCATTGATATGCGGATCGGCCCCGTGTTGGGATATGATGATTTCTGGCCGGAATCGTTGTAACAGTGGTGGCACGATGCCATGAATCGCTTGTAACCAGGCCAGGTCATCAGCGGTTTTTGGCAGTGCGATATTCACTGCGGTTCCGGCCGCCTCTACTCCGCCAATGTCGTGGGCAAAGCCGGTGTGAGGGAAAAGGTAAAGCCCAGATTCGTGGACGGAAATGGTCAGTACTCTTGGTTCGTTCCAGAATATTTCTTCCACCCCATCACCATGATGCGCATCAAGATCAATATATGCTACTCGTTGGGCACCATTATTAAGAAGCCATTTGATAGCGGCAGCGGCATCGTTGTACATACAAAAACCGCGTTGGGCGTGTTCAGCGGCGTGGTGGAGTCCTCCGGCGAGATTAACCGCTCGGTTATAGGATCCGTTCCAGACAGCTTGGGTGGCGGTCACTGTGGCTCCGACTATTCGGGCGGCAATCGGTGGTAGCTCGGGAACCACGGGATGCTCGTGGTCGCCAATTCCCAATTCGGGGTGGGGCTGTCCTGATTCTAGGGCGACAATATAGTCCGGTGAGTGCACCAACTTGACGTATTCTTCGCAGTTGTCGCCGGGTTCGGTGACGTCGAAAAGCTCTAGGACGCCGAAGTAGTCGGCTAGTTTCATGGCCAGGCGTACTCGGTCAGGTCCCATGGGGTGGTCTGCGCCAAAGGAATATTCCAGTAGTTCGGCGGAGTGAATTAACAGTGGTTTGTTAGTAGCCATGACTGCCTTCCTATAGTGATCGAGCCAGTGGGTCGCGTTGGGAATCGAGCGGGGCAATCCGAAGTTTTGCTCCCACGATGGCGGTTTCAGTTATTCCAGCGATGACCGGGCTGAGTTCAATATCAACAATGGCTGCGAAATCGTCCTTGAGTGCGGCGATATTCATCAGTACCTGCTCCAAGGTGTCTAAGCGGGCGGGTTTAGCGCCGCGGTAGCCGTGTAGCAGCGGGGCGCTACCCAGCCCATCGAGCATGCTGCGGGCGTCGATACGCCTAATCGGTGGTACCCGCCACGAAAGATCATTGAGCAACTCGGTGGGAATACCTGCCACACCGACCGACACCATAGGGCCAAGAACCGGATCTTCTATGGCGCGCACGCTTAATGAAGCACCGGGTTTCACCGTGGGTTGGATCACCGGAAGGCAATCGTCGAGGCTGAGGGATTCGGCAAGGGTTTGCAGGGATTGCCAGGCTTGTTCCAGCATCTCCCGATTGACGATATTACGGATCACCGCATTGAGTTCAGGCCGCCCGCGCACCACGGGATGGGTGGACTTTAAAACCACGTCCCAGCCGAAACTTTCCGCGGCAACCACTGCTTGGTCAAAGGTGGTAACCGCTTGCCACGGCACGAGGTCTAAACCGTATGCGGCGAGGATCTGTGTGGTTTCGGTGTCGGTAGCCCAACGCCCAGCAGGAGAGTGCGCTGTTATATCTGCTATGAGCTTTTCGACGCTTTCCGCATCCCCATTGCCCACCTCATCATCGGGGTGGGGGCGTGCGGTCATACGCAGCTGCTCATTATCTAAAATCGCGGCCACTGCCTCCAATGCGTCTGCATAGCTACGATACAGCGGTATATTTCCCGGCTGAGTCAGCTGGAATTGATGAAAACCAATGGTTGCCAGCATGAGTGGGGTAGTACTAGCCAGCTGCGAAATTTTCTCCCATATTATGGGAGTGATCGGTTCGGTAATTTCCACAACCGCTGGGAATACCAGGTCAATAGCGGGGTTTTCCAGTTGTTTTTCGGTTTCGGCAATGATCCCCAGGGGGTCGCCAGTAACGGTGATAGCAGTGGGACTAAACCCGAACCGTTCCGCCGACTGCTGCATCTGCGCGGTAAGCCCTGCGGAATTGGATATAACCGCGATTTTTCGCCCAGTGGGGACTGGTTGTTTGCTTAAAAACTCAGCAATGTCATACATGGCATCGCGTCGCGTGGTCACCATGGCCCCAGTTTCCCGGATCACCTTGTCTAACGCATCAGAGGAAGCAGTAGACAGTCCTTCGATTTCGTAGTGCCGAGCGGATTTGAGCGCCCGAGACGGCAAGAACACCACTACGTGTTTTTCCAAAGCTAGTCGCCGTAACACCCGGAAAAACTTTCTGGGGTTGCCAATCACATCCAAGGACAGTAGGCAGATCTTCGTCCGTGGATCATCCGCCCAAAACTGAATCACATCATTGCCGGTGACATCGGCAAACGCCCCAGCTGCAATAAAATTACTAATCCCACAGTTGCGCTGTAAGGCGTGGGACAGGGCCAAGGTGGCGATGCCGGCTGATTGGGTAAAAATACCTACCTCACCAGGACAAGGTGTCGGTGCTGGGGAGGCATTTAATTGAATTTCTGGGTCGGTATTAATAATGCCTAAAGCGGCTGGCCCTAACGTGCGTAGCCCGTGGGAACGAGCTTGATGAACGAACTCCACTGCCTCCTCGGGACGCAGCTGCGGATTGTGGCCTTGGGCTAAAAACACCACGCCCGCGGCGTTCTTTTGGGCTGCTTGACGCAGAATCTCGGTACTTTGCTTAGGCGCCAGGACTAAATCAACATCGCTGGTAATACTGGCTAAGTCAGGTGCGGTATACAGCTGGCCGCGAAACCCAGCCGATACCAGTTGTGGTACGACATGCTGCAGTTGGGTAGTATCACCAATTACTGCTACTGATTGTGGCGACAACAACCGGCTAATAGAGCTGGCTTCGGCGCGTAATTCCCGCCGCTGCATGACCTCCCTAGAAGTAGCTGAAGATTCGATAGGGAAGTCCACCACGATGAACCCATCTTCCAATTGGGGTTTTACTTCGTAGCCAGCCCGAATAAAGACTTGGATCATGGAACGATTCTCGGTTAAAGTCTCAGCGAAGAATCGTTCGATGCCGCATTCTCTACCAATCTGGGCTAAATGCTCTAATAAGATATTGCCCGCGCCCCGACCGTGGTGATCGTCCTGCACTAAGAACGATACGTCTGCTACTCGGTCGGAAACTACCTCATAGCGCGCGGTGGCTACGATTTTATCGCGCTCTACTAGTACTAAGGTCACAGCATCGTGGTAATCAATGTCAATCCATTGCCGTAGATCTTCTTCAGATAGGGTGGGGTGAGTGCTGAAAAACCTCAAGTACTTCGACTTGGGGGACACACGGGTATAGAAATCAATAATGCCTTCGCGGTCATCAGGGCGAACTGGGCGTAAGGTGGCGATGCCGCCATCGTTTAGGATTACATCAGCTTCCCAATGCTCAGGTGGTGCTGGCATATAAATCACATCCTTAAGGGTAACGTGCTGTGATTCATACTACATTCTAGGCAGTGAGCATGGTTTCACCCCGATGCACCCCCGAAAAATAACAATCTGAAAACTTTGACGAGCCTGACTCGCGCCCCATAAAAACCTGTGACAAAGTAATCTTTATGATTCGCCGTTCCTTAGTAACAGCCACACTTGCTTTAACGATTGCTGCCGGAGTTGCTGCCCCCGCGCAGGCGCAGCCAGTACCCGGCAGCAGCATATTCGACGTAGTGTTGCCCAAGCAGCTTCTCGATTTGGCGGATCAGCTTGGCATCATGATTCCTGTCGAATTCCGGCCAGATGAAACGCCAGCTCAAACCGCAGAAATTCGTGCCAGGCTCAAGTCTGCCACCGAAAAACACCTTACTGAAATGGGACATAAGCCCAGTGATCGAGCAGCTGAAATTGCCCAAGAGTGGGCAAATCAAGCTGCCGGAGGTCAAGTGGTTTTCCACGGAAATGCTGGTGATGGCATCACCCACTTGGATAAAGGATCCGGAAATGTTTACCGCCTAACCCCGCAACAAGCTGAAGAACACATTAATTGGTTAGAGCGTAAACCTAATGAGTTTCCTCATGGTCAAGGCTTCGGTGTAGCCACCACTGCCAAGGGGGGCTATATTTACCTTGCAGAATACTTCCTAAACTAGGTTTCGGGGGTAGTAAAAAATCCTAAGGCGTTGCAGCGTAGCAACGCCTTTAGCTTTTAGCACAGGGGGGGCTTTGGTAATTACAATGCTAGTGTTTTTATGAGAAAGTTATGTCGAGAGGTAAAAAACTCATGCGTAAACTGCTTCCCCTACTAGCCGCTGTTACCGCTAGCGCTGTTGCCGTTGGCGGTCTTAATATTGTCAGCGCAACCGAAACCAGTGATGCTCAAAAACTTTGCACCGATAAGTTTCTTCTAGCCCGCGGTGCGGCAGAAGTGATTACTGGTGCAGACGGGAACATCGTTGTAAAAGATAATACCAATGTTTATGGTGGCCCCACCGACCGGGCCTTAAGCGATGTGGCATTTGGTATTACTAGTGCAGCGCTGCAAACCCGAGGTGAAAACCAAGCTGATGCGGCGTTTGATTTCCTAGGACCAGTAGGCAGTGAACACTTCACCTTGCCTGGCGGAGATAACCTCACCATCTCGTGGCCGAAGTCTGAGCTGAATATTGAGCCGGTATCCGTACCTGAAGGAGGCGGCTTCGGTGCCTACGACAGCACTAATAACACCGTGTTGGTCAACTCCACTACTCAAGACTACCAGCTAGAGCCTGCCCAAGGTCAGGTACAGTGGGCATTTTCGAAGCCCGGTGTGTACACCTTCAAAGTAGCTGAAGGTAAAGAACTCAACTTCGTGGTGGGCGATGGCCATCTCACCCAATGTGAGCCGGTGGCGCAACAACCACCCAACAGCGATATTGAGCTGACTGCTAAAAAGAGCAAGTCCACCACGACGACTTCAAAGAAGCAGCAGTACGTCATTGTGAACTCTCAAAAGGTTCCGGTGCCACACCCAGAGGATGAAATCTCCAATATGTTTGGGTTGTTCATCAAGGTTTTGGCCACCACTTTCGGCAAGATTTTTGAGAACTTCATCCCCATTTTGACCCAGTTCGCTAACGCAGGTTGGTTCAAATAATCTTCAATAACTAGTCCTCCCCCTGGGGTGTGTTAAATTTTGTTGACGGGGAAACCCTTTATTTTTGTTGGGCCAGGCAGCTTGGTGCGCCAGTATTTCGGGGCTGAAGAAATGTTTCATTGCTTGTGTTGGTATGGTGCCTGTAGTGGAGTGGATTCTGCGACGGTTGTAATACGTTTCGATCCATTGGCCGATTTCCACACGGGCTTGCAGCTTTGTATGAAACATTTTCCGGTCGTAAAACATGTGGAGTTTGCCTGTTGAAAACAATGACTCAGCTACGGCGTTATCCCAGCACATACCAATGTTTCCTACAGAAAGCTGGACGTCTATTTTCCGCGTATAGTCTGCAAACATGTGTGATGTGTAGTGACTTTTGCGATCTGAATGAAACACTGCGTTTCCTGCCGCATATCCTGTTTGATGAGCCATGTGTAAAGCATCCACTGCAACAGCGGCAGTGATTCGATCACTCACAGCCCAACCCACTACCATCCGTGTTGCTAGGTCAATCACAGTGGATAGATACACCACAGCCCTGTTTGGTACGTAAATAGGTGATATCGCCACACAAACAGGTGGTGGGGGTTGGTGGGTAAAACTGACGGCGAATGAGATCATGACGTTGTGATGCTTGAGGATCAGCAACCGTTGTCTTTTTGTTTGTTCACCCACACTTGGTTCGTAAACCCAGTTCCGCCCTAGTTTTCCGGACTGCATAGAGTGTGGTTTTCACACCCGTGTTTATCAGATCTGCAAAGATAGTTCGCACGCCACCGAAGCCACGATGTTCATGGAGGTTTTCTCATCAGGAATAATAAATACAACTGTGCACGCTGCGATTTTCCAGAGTTGATGGGTATCGTAACGCAACTCATTAGCGATCAACGCAAAACTGCAGGATACTAAAGCGCCGCCATTTTCTGGTGAGAAAAACCTCGTGGAAAAATTGTGTGACTTCCGCAGCAATCGAACGTCGATGCCCTCGTGGGGTAGACGATGTAGGTGAAACATTTTGTCTGCGTCACCAGGCGTAATATCCGCCAGTAGTAACGCCAAGAAGCGTGCACATCATCGTGATGGGATAGTGGAAGTTTTTTGTACCTTCCTCACGGAAATGATGGATGATCTTGAAAAGGTCTTCCTTCACACATCCTTCGCAAGCAAGGCAGCCGCTTTTTTAAAAAAATTCATTTTCAAGTTCCAACTCACGGATACGCTTAGCCATTTCATGTGGGTCTTGGGAAGCAGGGGCGGCTTTACGTTGAGCTGAACCAGATCCTATACCTTCAGTTCCCCTAGCTTTAGCCAGCCAACGCCCTAACACTGACGTTGACACTTCGTATTCCCAAAAGACGTGCTCTCGTGTCTTACCCAGAACTAGCACCGCATCAACGCATTGCTGTTTGTACTGCTCAGAAATCGCCTTTGACATAATTCTCCATCCTTGTCGTAAGAGTGTTTCCCCGTCAACAAGAATCATGACACCCCATGCGTTCTCCACGTCTTCCTGTTGCCGCTGACGCAACCGGCGGCCAACAGGTGATGGCAGAGCCGAATCCCATCTCTGGTTGGATGTCACGCCACCAGCAGCCTGGGGACAGTACGAACACGATGGCCTCCAACGCCGCGAGGTCTGATGAACATGGTAGGCCTGTGCCCTTGGCCGCTGAACGCGGTGGGGAAGAAACCCGCTTCGACATACCATCAATCATCACGCCCGCCAAGAACGACACGTAGTTATGAAACGATGTTTAAAGCGTACTACAACTACCGCAGAATCTATTCCACCACGGGAACTATCCCAGGACAAGCAATGAAACAATTCCTCTAGGCTAGTGTGACTGCTATATATGTGCCAGCGTACACTGCGAAAATGAGTATGATGCCCATGACATCAGGAATAGTGGTGGGTTGCGCTGTTGCAGTAGTCTGGTGAACAGGTGCACAATGATCACTGATGATGCTTTTGGTTTTAGCTAAACTCAGCGCGCATAATATTGCTGCGACTAATGCTGTGATTTGTGCAAGGCTAAGTGTTAATAAATAACTTAAAAAAGCAGTGAGTATTATTGTTATCCCTAACGGTAGTGTTTTCCAGAAAAAGGCTACGTTAGTGAGTGTTTGCAGGAAGTTCCCTGGTTCATCATCAGTGTAGATATATACCAAGCTGCAGGTAAGCCCTAATGCTATTCCTGTAGGTACCGCAGTAATTGACAATTGATCACTGCTACGAAAAGCAAGCAACTGTGCAATCATCATCCCCATCACTGGGTAGCAAACAAAAGGCATAATAATCCGTGATAACCAATGAGAACGGCGGCGCTGCCAGTCTAAAAGTAGATACTGACCAAGTTTAGTTTTTGCTGATGGTGGGTCTGTGTAGATTTTGCGCGCTGGTTTATGTTTGCTCGCGCTTTTGAATGTACCGAAGATGCCACACACCACTGCACTTGTAATAACCATTGCTACAATAATCCAGACATTCAGCTGTATCACCGAAATTACTACACCAGCAATCATTGGCGCAGAAACCAGAGAAGAAATAAACAAGGATTTTGCAAGCCTCCCATGTGGCACTGAAAGCGGAGGTACGGCAAAAACTCGCCAGGTTTGTTTGCCAATCCCGTAACAGAATATAGTCATCATTATCATTGCTGCTGCTATGGTTAATGGTGGTGGTGCAGAAAAGGCGAGGATGAGAAAGTAGACCGCAGCGATAAACTCCATAAACCGGTCGATAGTCTTGGCGTTTTTGCCATATCGGATTTTGAGTATTAGCCGTAGCATTACTTGACCCACTCTAGTACTACTGGCTCTAGAGAACACTTGGAATGCTGTAATAGGCGTTCAAACGGGTCATTTCCAAGAACCTCTGCTGGTTTCCCCTTAGCCACCACTTGAAGCGCAGAAAACACTTGAACTTCGTCGCATTTCATGGCGATCTCTAGGTCCTGGGTAGAAACAAAAATCTTGCTACCACTGTCAGCGAGCTGTCTTAAAATGGTTATTATTTGGTGTCTGGAAATAGCATCAACGGTTTCCAGTGGCTCATCCAAATACAGAAGTTGCCTTGGCTCAACGAATAAGGAAGCTAGTGCGGTTTTCTTATAGTTGCCAGCGGAATACACCTCAATGGGCCGGTCATAGCCGCCGTCGATTAGTAACATGTCTACCAGTTGTTGGGCGCGGCTTTGAGCTTGATCTTTGCTTAAACCATGTAGCTTACCAACGTGAAACAGTAGTTCATAGGCGGTTACTTCGATGGGGATAACCGGTGAATCCGGTAAAAAGGACGCTTGGCCGGAATTGACTTGATACCAACTTTTAAGTTGAGTAGTTTTACCTGCACCATTAATGCCAACTAGTCCAATAAGCATGATTGTGATACTACTTTCAAACTAATCGTGCTTCAACAAACCATAAGTTTAGAAAAAAGACGCATAAATTTTGCGGTGTAAAGTGATTTTGGGTTAAGTGCCAAATTGTGTGTCTAGATAGGGGTGTTGTTAGGGTTTGTAGTGCGGTAATGATGGTTTTTATCTAGTTGGGGTCGTGAATTCCAGGGGGTCGGTATTTAATACCGAATTTTATGGATTGGCATAGTATAGGGGTTGGCATATGTAGGTGAGTAAGCATCAGTATCGATGCCCTGTGTGTTCAGGGCTCGCGAAACGCAACGGCACAACTTCTGCTAATACCTCGCGATGGCGCTGCAAAGCATCTGGCTTCTCCTGGACGAGAAGCAATGATGACGCCCGCCAGGCATATTGGTTTAAGGTATTCATCGACTAGCTGATACAACGGGCGCGATCCTCTGGAAAGTGGGCACGTTAGTTGTGTGGTGTTGGTTTGATTTTAGCTTATGCGGTTTGGGCTTTGGGCTCATTTGTTGGCAGGTAGTGACACCAGGAGTGTCGGCGGTGGGTGTTGTAACGTATGCACCAAGCAAAGATCTGCTTTCTACACTCCAGGATTGTGGTGAAGACCTTATGGTTTTGTAGGACTTCACGTCCGGTGGTGGCATTAAATGACTTTTGCTAGCGAGTTGTCAGCACTTGTGCCTACCGCTCCCATGGATTGTTGTATCCCAT
>CAUQSW010000027.1:0-35631 GCA_963520895.1 uncultured Corynebacterium sp.
CTTCGACAAATACCTATAAACAAGCCCCACACACAAACAACTTGACACCCCCGAGTAATCCCTACGCCGGTGTGCTGATCAGCAAAGTGCAGGGTGCAGATCAGCAATGTTCTTCAGATTTCTACTATCTTGAAATGGAAGAAGGATGGGATCCGCCAAAAGACATGGATATGATTCTCGCTGCGGTTCCAGAACCAGCCGATGTTGGCGATGATTTTAATAAGAAGCAATCCACCAAGCGAGAGATTGCGGATCTAAGCCCTGCCGCAGATGCTGGTGAACTGCAGACTACGCAGCCATTAACGCAATGGGACAGTGCTGCGCCTGAGGTGAGCGGCACGATAACCTCGGAAATCGTCGAAGGCGAAACTCAATACTTCCCGGTGCATATTGGTTGGGGCCAAGCGTTGGATGTTACGGTTCAGATTCTAGAGGACCCTGGGGCAGCGGACGTGAACGCCATTGAAGCTGTTGGTCGTTCTTTTGAATTCCATATGCAAAATCAACTAGGCCACGATATGGAATTAGTTGATCCCGTGAATGAGAGAACCATAGACAAATTGCATGAACCGCAGGTTTTCGGGACGCTCAGGCCAATCTCTTATGCAAATGTGGTAAAAAATACTAGCTGGCTGGGCGGACGCCACTATGTGCAAATAAGTTTTACCAGTATGTTTAGAGGTAAAGAGCATACTGATGCCACCACCGAGTTGCAGCCGGTGAAATACCGGTTAACCTTTACCCCAGTTGGGGAGGAAGTCACGGGTCCGACCTTTGAAAGAGCTGGTACTAATGCTGCGCCTTCGGAAGCGGAAACCGATGCGACGCAACTACAGGCGGAAGATGATTCCCAAGGTATAGCCATGGTGTGGTGGCTCGTGATCGCCCTAGCGGTTGTGGCTCTGATCGGAGCGATCGCACTGGCATTCCGGCTGTTCAAAAGCTCTAAGTCAGTTTCTGATCTGTAGTCATCTAGGCGGCGTTTTCCACCACGCCGCCTAGATGACTACAACTGTAAGTTACAGTAATCCGACAACTCTCAAGGCGCTGGGCGCAGGCTAGGAAATAGTCCAAGCCGAACCCGCCACCAAGCTCCACGGATTGTCCAAATAAATCAAAAGGGTGCTCATCAATGACGATGAGCACCCTTTTTACGGGTTAAAGCCGAGTAAAACCTGTGGTTAATTAGGGGTTATGCTTGGCCTTCAAACAGGTCGGTTACCGAACCATTTTCGAAGATTTCGCTAATGGTGCGTGCCAACAAGGGGGCAAGGGATAGGACTGTGAGATTATCCCAGCCTTCGGTAGATTGCGGCAGTGTGTCGGTAGTAATGACTTCTTTCGCGCCGCATTGAGACAGCCGTTCTCTAGCGGGATCGGAGAAAACGCCGTGGGTACAGGCAATAATCACATCAGTGGCACCGGCATCACGCAGCACTCCCACTGCACCGGCGATGGTGCCGCCGGTGTCGATCATGTCGTCGATAAGCACGGCAGTTTTTCCGGCTACATCGCCAACCACCCGATTAGCGACGATTTGGTTTGCCACTTCGGTGGAACGAGTTTTGTGCACAAAGGCCAAGGGGGCGTCGCTGAGGGTGTTGGCCCATTTTTCGGCAACTTTTACGCGCCCTGCGTCAGGGGAGACTACAACCATGTTGTCTAGTGGGTACTTCTTTTTAATGTAGTCGGTCAACAGCGGCATGGCGTGCATGTGATCGACTGGGCCGTCGAAAAACCCTTGAATCTGATCGGTGTGCAGGTCAACTGCCACGATGCGATCGGCACCAGCGGTTTTTAGTAGATCGGCGACTAGGCGGGCGGAAATAGGTTCGCGACCTCGGTGTTTTTTGTCTTGTCGGGCATAGGGATAGAACGGCAGGATGGCGGTGATGCGCTTGGCGGAGCCGCGTTTGAGCGCGTCAATCATCAGTAGCTGTTCCATCAACCATTTGTTCAGTGGTTGGGTGTGGGACTGGATGACAAAGGCATCGCAACCACGAACGGATTCTTCAAAGCGGACAAAAATTTCGCCATTGGCGAAATCGCGGGCGGTCATGGGAACGAGTTCTATGCCTAGTTCTTCGGCTACAGCCTCACCGAACGCTGGGTGAGCCCGGCCGGAAAATAGCATGAGGTTCTTCTTGGTATCGCTCCACTTATTGGCGGTCATTAGGTTGTAAGCCTTCCTGAAAAGACGTAGGCGATGAGTCTATGACAGGGCATGAGCAGGCTCACGCCCAAAAGTTAGTGTAATGGGTTTACCCCCACAATGGGTAAAGCGCCACTATAGCGACCCCAAGCCTGTGGTCAACGGTAGGCTAATCTTCTTTTTCCCGCAGCGCTTTTTCGGCAGCCTCGGCGGCAGGAGTACCCGGACGTTTCGCTTGAACCCACCCTTCAATATTGCGTTGCTTACCGGCAGAAACCGCCAAGGCACCTGGGGGAACATCATCACGGATAATCGTTCCCGCGCCAGAATAAGCACCATCGCCAACGGACACGGGGGCAATAAACATGGTGTCAGAACCCGTGCGGACATGAGAACCAATGGTGGTGTGGTGTTTGGTCACGCCGTCATAATTAACAAAGACGCTGGATGCACCAATATTGGATTCTTCACCAACGGTTGCGTCACCAATATAGGTTAAGTGAGGTACCTTGGAGCCTCGACCAATGACCGCCTTTTTAGCTTCGACGAATCCACCCAGTTTGCCGTCTTCACCCAAGACGGTACCGGGGCGGATATAGGTATAAGGCCCAACGGTAGCATTAGCGCCAATGGTGGAATCGAAGCCATGGGTGCGCACCACCTGCGCGCCTTGGTTAATAACCATATTGGTCAACGTAGTGTCTGGCCCGATGACCGCGTTGTCATTGATGATAGTGGTACCTAGCAATTGGGTGTTGGGGTGAATGACCACATCTTGCCCTAAGACTACTTCTACATCAATCCACGTGGATTGTGGATCAATGATGGTGGCGCCATTTTTCATGGCTTTTTCTACTAGCCGACGGTTGAGCTCCCGACCTGCTTCGGCCAATTGTACGCGATCATTAACCCCAGCTAATTCCCGAGCGTCCTGTGCTAGGTACGCCCGCACCGGATGACCTGCTGCGCGGGCAATGGCCAGGACATCGGTGAGGTACAGTTCACCTTGAGCATTGTCGGTGGTGAGTTCTGTCAGGGCCGCACGTAGTACCTCGGCGTCGAACGCAAAGACACCGGAATTGATTTCGGTGATGGCTAAGGTTTGTTCATCGGCATCTTTTTGCTCAACAATGCTGGTCACTTCACCGTCTGCGGTGCGGACAATGCGGCCGTAGCCGGTGGGGTCAGCCATAGTGACACTGAGCACGGTGACGGCGGTGGGGACGGTGGTATGGGCGTCGAAAAGCCCCTGGAGGGTTTCCGGTTGCAGCAGTGGAACGTCGCCATTGGTCACTAAAACCGTACCGGTGAAATCTGCTAGCTGGGCCAGGCCACATTGCACTGCATCACCAGTGCCGTTTTGTTCTTCTTGAATAGCAACCGCTACGGGGGTATCGAGCTGCTGCGCAATTTCAGCCACAGCGGGTTCGACTTGCTCCTTGCCATGACCAATGACCGTAACAATGTGCTGCGGGTTAATAGCTGCAGCGGCATGCACAGCATGAGACAGTAAGCTGCGTCCCCCAATGGTATGCAGGGTTTTTTGTAGTTTGGACTTCATGCGGGTGCCCGCACCGGCGGCCAGAATAATGACTGCGACATCTGAAGTGCTCACGGTAAAGTATGCTCCTTAAGCAAATATAAAAGGTATTTCCATGGGTTGGCTACAAGTGTAGGTAAGAAAACCACGTATGAGGGGAGATAGCGCTGAAAGCGGCGAAGAAAGTAGAGTTAAGGGGGAGCTTTTCTTGTGCTTCCAAAACACCTTATAAAAACCATAGTTGGAGAAGAAATGGTTGTTTCACGTCGTTCGTTTTTATACGGAACCACCGCGTTGACCCTATCGGCTGGGCTTTATGCTTGTAGTCAAACCTCAGAGGACGAACCTGACTCTTCCTCAGCACCCGAAACTCCACAAGGCTGGGACTCCCAACCGCGGCAGTTGCCGATCCCGCCGTTGGCTAAATCTGAGCGGGCAGGCGATCGGTTTGTGTTTAAGCTCAAGGCCCAGGAAGCACAAACGGAAATCCTGCCGGGTACCAAAACCACCACCTGGGGATTTAACGGTGCCATGTTGGGGCCGACGATTAGGGTATCTCGGGGGGAGAAGGTGGATCTGGAATTTACCAACTCCTTAACTGAGGTCACTGCGGTACACTGCCACGGCATGTTATTGCCCGCCAAGATGGATGGTGGGCCGCATTCACCCATTGACCCTGGGCAAACCTGGACCGCGTCTTTTACCGTGGAACAACCCGCTGCTACCTTGTGGTACCACCCGCATCCGCACGGGGTCACGGGTTTGCAGGCATACCGGGGGTTAGCCGGAATGATCATTATTGACGACGACGTGGAAGATAGCCTTGACCTACCGCGGGAGTACGGCGTCGATGACATCCCGGTAGTACTCATGGATGCCAATTTCACCCCGGATGGTCAGTTGGATGAAACCCTTGATGACAATCTCGGGTTGCAAGGAAAAGTGCCGCACGTCAATGGCATCACCAACCCGAAATTTACGGCCACTACTTCCAGGCTGCGGCTGCGGTTGCTGAATGGTTCTAATATGCGGTTTCATAACGTGGGCTTTGATAACGGGCAGAGTTTCTATCACATTGCTTCCGATTCGGGACTTTTGGATAAACCCCGCGAAGTAACCAATGTGATGCTTGGCCCGGGGGAGCG
This sequence comes from uncultured Corynebacterium sp., assembly GCA_963520895.1. Classification (GTDB taxonomy): domain Bacteria; phylum Actinomycetota; class Actinomycetes; order Mycobacteriales; family Mycobacteriaceae; genus Corynebacterium. Next base: position 4,838 of record CAUQSW010000027.1, read on the forward strand.
CGCGGAAATAGTGGTTGACCTAGCCGCTGGGAAAGACGTGGTGCTGACCAGTCTCGGGTTTAACGATAACCTCGGGGTACCCGAAGATGCCCAAGCTTTGGATTTCGGGCTTAAGGACGTGTTTTCACTGCTGACTATCCAAGCACCTGCTCAAGCTTCCCCTGCGGTGAGCATGCCTAAGGTACTCGATCCTTCTGCCGCGGCACCGGTGGATACCAGCAACTCCCCAGAGCGAGATTTCGAGTTAAATACTTTTTCCATTAATGACAAAAGCATGGATATGAGCCGTGTGGATGTGGTGATTGATCATTCCGAACCAGAAATTTGGAATGTGACCAATGGAAATTCCGACTGGATTCACAATTTCCATATTCATAATTGCGCCTTCAAGGTGCTGGAATCCTCAGCCACGGAGGTGGTATTTGACACCCTTGGCTGGAAAGACACCGTGACCATTCCACCAGGAGTGAGCCTGAAACTAGGCGTGATCTTTGGTCAGTATAGGGATAATCACTACCCCTATATGTATCACTGCCATATGCTTTACCACGAGGATCAAGGCATGATGGGGCAGTTCATGATGGTGAATAAAGGCGAAAAAGCCGAACTTGATACTGCCTACACCCAAGCTGGTGGCCATAAGCACCACCACTAATAACAACCAATAACCAGCACAGCGCCCCTTAACACGGCACCGATGATCTTGCTCGATGTTCGTGCGAAGGGGCGCTTTTGAGCACTTCGCGCTGAAAAACTCTGCGTCGAAGAAAACCCTAGGAAGGGTACTTAAGCAAACGCCTGCGCGACTGCGGAAAACAGCGGATGATCTGGAGTAATCCCTGTCAGCTCAGCAGCCAATATATCGGTTGCCTCCCTGGAACCAGTTGCGGCTGCGCGCTTTTGCTGCAACTCTACGGATTCTGGGTCCTCCGGGACGTCGAAACGCAAGGCTGCGGCAACAGCATTAACTAAGGCGGTGGGGGTATGTCCCAGTTCTGCTAGATCTGCCGCAGGTCCGATGAAGCGTTCGTGCCGGGAGATCTTCCGCAGCGGTGCCCTTCCGACGCGCTGCACCGTGTCGGGCAGTGACGGGTTCTGGAAGCGGGCAATGATCTTGTCAATGTAGGCTTGCTGTACTTCCGGAGCAAAGCCGAACTTTTCGACGATTAACTGCTTGGTTTCCGCCAACACCGCTTCGACGTGACGCCGTACCGCATCATCAGCGAGCGCGTCCGCGATTTTTTCTATGCCAGCGTTATACCCGAAATAGGCGGTGGCGGCATGTCCGGTGTTGACAGTAAACAGCTTGCGAGTGATATACGGTGCTAAATCCGTTACCCAGGTAACGCCCGGAATGTCGGGCACGTCATCACCGAAAGGTGCAGATTCCACTGCCCATTCAAAGTAGTTTTCCACCGTAACGTCGAGCCCCTGACCAGGTGCCTGGTCGGGAACTATGCGATCGACGGCGGTATTAGCAAACCAGGCAACTTGATCTGCCTTCGGGTAGCTTTCCCGGATTGCTTCTGCCAAACCGTCGGTGGCATTAATGGCGTTTTCACAGGCCATAATGGCAATTTTTGGTTTGCCTTGAGCAGCGCGTAGCTGCAAACCTTCGGCAATGGTGGGGGCGATGATTTTCAGGACGGTCGGTCCAACCGCGGTGGTAATAATATCCACGTTGGCGATGTGGTCCAGCAGCTGCTGTTTGTCAGTGGCCGAATTAACGCCGCTGAAACCCGTGACGGTGATGTCTTTCGGCTCGTGGCCGACCTCATGCACGGTGTAGGAATCCTCGGTATTGAGTGCATCGATTAATTCCGCTGCTACATCTGCGAAGATCAGCTGATAACCAGCATTATTTAAAATCACCCCGACGAAGCCGCGGCCAATATTGCCCGCACCAAAATGTAGTGCGGTTTTTGTCTCTGACATGTGTTGTTACTTCCTTATCCGGTGGCAGGTCAGGAATTATCCGGTGACCGAATCGAAAATTTCCAAGATTTCTTCCTTGGTGGAAGCGTTCTTGAGTTTCTCTACAGATTCGGTTTTACCAAAGATTTTGGCGATCTTGGCCAGAACCTTCAGATGGGAACCATCAGCCCCAGCGATACCAACGACGAAGTGGGCGGTTTGACCACCCCAATCCACTCCCTGTGGGTAGCGGACGAAAGAAATAGCAGAACCTTTGATGAGGTCTTTGGACTCATTAGTGCCGTGGGGGATCGCCAAACCATTGCCCATGAATGTGGAGATGGATTCCTCACGTTCATGCATGGCTCGCACATAGTTTTCGTCCACTGCGCCGACTGCAACGAGGATTGCTCCGGCTTCATCAATGGCGTCATAACGAGAGTTTGCCGTGCCATCAAGGACAATATTTTCGGCAATCAGCAGTGGCTTTTTGGTCTTTACCGCAGTTGCCCCTTCTGCCGCAGCGTCCGGTTCGCTGGTTGTTGCTTCTTCCGCTACCGGCGCAGCGGTTGCATTGTCACCAGCTGAACCTTCCCGCTGGGAACGAATCAGTTCTACGATGTCATCGTAACGCGGAGAATTCATGAAGTTATCTACTGTGACATGCACCGCGCTGGGGGTAGGTGCTTTGGCGCGATCATAGAGGTCTTCATGGCAGACCAGCAGGTCAAAGCTATCGGTGAGGTTGTTAATAGCGGAATTAACCACGCTTACCTGAGCACCATAACCTGCCTCTTTGATCTTGTTGCGTAATACGGAGGCGCCCATGGCAGAAGATCCCATACCGGCATCGCAGGCGAAAACTACCTTTTCAATCAGGGGAGTGCTCGCAGTATCGCCGGTCAATGCGCCAGAAACGCTGGACTTCTTGCCTTTCATGCTTTCCATCTTGGCGGTTGCTCCGGCAAGGTCGTCTTCCCCTTGCTTGCTAAAGCGTAAAATGGCGGAGGCAATGAGGAACGAGACCACGGCTGCACCAGTAACACCCATGACTACACCAACATAAGAATCGCTAGCGGTGGAGCCAAGAACTGCAATGATTGAACCAGGTGCGGCTGGTGAGCGGAGACCTGCATCCGTTGCGGTCTCAATAAGGATGCCGGTCATGCCGCCACCAATGGCAGCAAGGATCAGCGTTGGCTTCATCAGCACATAAGGGAAGTAGATTTCGTGGATACCGCCAAAGAAGTGAATGATGGCAGCACCCGGCGCGGTAGCCCGAGCGGAACCGCGGCCGAAGAACATATAAGCCAGCAGAATGCCTAGACCAGGTCCTGGGTTAGCCTCTAGCAGGTACAAAATGGACTTACCGGTTTCCACTGCCTGATCGGTGGCCAGGGGAGTGAGTACGCCGTGGTTAATGGCATTATTAAGGAACAGTACCTTTGCCGGTTCAATCAAGATGGAGGTTAAAAACAGCAGGTTGTTTTTAATCAAAAACTCCACTGCGTTACCAGCGACCGTCATGAAGGTGGTCATGACAGGGGTCAGTAGGAACATGGACGCCACAGCGGCAATTGCGGCAAAGATACCGGCGGAGAAATTATCCACCAACATTTCAAAGCCCGGTTTGATCTTGCCTGCCCAAAGCCCATCAAGTTTCTTCATGCACCATGCAGCCAGTGGGCCACAGATCATGGCTCCTAAGAACATTGGTGAACCGCTGCCATCCTCGCCGATGAATACCGGGGAGGAGGTACCCATGATGACACCAATGGTGGCAATGGCGCCAACCACGCCGCCGCGGATTTCATAGATCAAGCGGCCACCGGAATAGGCGATCAGGATGGGAAGTAAATAGAACACCATGGGGTCGACCATGGTGGCTAGTTTCTCGTTCGGAAAAAATCCTTTCGGAATGAACAAGGCGGTGATGATACCCCAGGCGATGAACGCGCCGATATTGGGCATAATCATGGAGGAGAGGAAAGTGCCGAATTTTTGCACTCCGACACGAAGTCCACTTTTTTGCGGAGCTGATGTTGCAGTAGACAAGGGTGTAGTACTCCCAGTTTGATATTTATAATGTGGAGCAACACTGTTGTGCGCTATTTTGAAGTATAAAACAACCAGAAACTAAGAACTAAGTCATAACAAGACAAAAGTGTGGGACACACCACCTCGGTATTTGTGTTGCGGTAGGCATTTGGCCACCACAATCGCTTAATCGAAAAGTGCTTCGGGGGTGAAATCACCTCCATGCCTACTGGCCGCTGCGAGGTTTCCTGCCGGTAGTTATAGCAGGAACTCTAAAACTCCCCATTGCTCATGGCGGCGACGCCCCTTTAAAACTAGTCGCAAGTATTAGCGGTTGTAGATGATCTCTAAGTCCCCATCGACAAAGCCAACCGCACCAGCTTGCAGTCCTATCAACGACGAACGGTATTCACCAGTGGTTAAATAGCGTTTCATGGACTGGCATACTTGGTGGTGAATCTCGTTCCAGGTGGCTACCTGCTGCCACTCCAAATAACCATCATCAATGGCATTGAGGTCTTCACAGGCCCAATCGGGATTCTCGGGGTCAAACCAATCAGAGGTGATAATGTCTAGTGCCCATTCGGAATTGCAATCCACGCGGGAGATATTGACGCAAAAGGCGACTGCGTCGGTGGGTAATCCGTCGGCAAGCGTGTAGTCAAGCATTGCAAAAAGCTGTGAATCGAAGGAATCCATGAGCCGCCTTTGTACGTGCAGATAAACCAAAACCCAAGAATTTTAGGTATAATTCTTGGGTGCTATGCTTCCCCGCCAGGACTCGAACCTAGAATAACGGTACCAAAAACCGTTGTGTTGCCAATTACACCACGGGGAAAAGTGACAATCAGCAGCAGAACATGACTAATGCCAACTGTTGACCTATTGCATCTTACATGAAAAGGGGCACGGAAGGTCAAAACTCGGCGATGAACTGCGAAATTATCAGGAATCGCAAAAGATAATGCGAGCACACTAGGCTAGTTGCTATGGTTCGTCAGCGGATGACAGGAAAACAGCGTCGAGAACAACTTATCGCCATCGGCAGAAGTTTGTTCGCCGAGCGCGGATTCGAAGGTGCCAGCGTTGAAGAAATCGCGTTACGCGCTGGGGTGTCCAAACCCGTGGTTTATGAACACTTCGGGGGTAAAGAAGGACTCTACGCAGTGGTGGTAGACCGGGAAATGAACCGGCTGGAAACCACCATTACCCAGTCCATGGTGCACGGTAGGTCTCGGGCGCGCATTGAGCAAGCCGTGATTGCCTTACTCAGCTATGTCGAAGACGAAACTGATGGCTTTCAAATCCTGGTGCGCGACACCCAGCCGGGAATGGGGCGAAGCTATTCCACCTTGCTTAACGACGCCGTAGCGCAGGTCTCGCATATCCTAGGCAATGCTTTTAAGCGCTCTGGGCTAAACCCTGATACTGCGATTTTGTATGGACAGGCTTTGGTGGGCATGGTGAGTATGACCGCCCAATGGTGGCTGGATCAGCGTGATACAGACGACAGCCTAACCAAGGAAGATGTGGCCGCTCATATTGTTAACCTGTGTTGGAATGGTTTGGGTGGCATTGAAAACAACCCCACCTTATCAAGTGTGTTGGCACCACCTGAACAGTTGGGTGCCGATCATGAAGATGACACTTTTCACTAGACCTTTTAAGGAAATACTGAAGCACTGTGAGCACTACCGGGAACAACGCTGTGAACGAAAAAAAGCACGAACCTGCCATGCTGGAAGGGTTGTTGGATTTAGCCGCAACCGATACAAAATTTTCGGGAATGCTCACGCACCTAAGTGCCCAGACCTTGCATTTATCAGGGATAACCCAGTTAAGGCCGTGGCTTATTGGCGCGTTGGCTCGCCACACACCAGTGGTGGTGGTGACCGCGACCGGACGAGAAGCAGAAGATTTAACTGCTGAATTGCGGGCATTAATGGGCGATAAAGTGGCTTGGTTTCCTGCGTGGGAGACCCTGCCACACGAACGCCTGTCCCCAGCCGCAGATGTGGCAGGTAGCCGGGCAAAGGTTTTAGCCCACCTGAACGATCTTTCGGTGGTGGTCACCGCAGCTCGGGGGTTGGCTCAGCCAATTATAGAAACCGTCAGTGGGCGCGAACCTGTGGTTTTAACAGTTGGCGAAGAGAAAAACTTTGAAGAATTAACCCAAGATTTAGGCTTTCGTGCTTATAAAAACGTTGACTTGGTTGCCAGACGAGGGGAATTTGCTACCCGTGGCGGCATAATTGATATTTTCCCTACTACTGCGGATCATCCAGTCCGAGTGGAGTTCTGGGGGGATGAAGTTACCGAAATCCGGGGATTCAGCGTGGCAGATCAACGTGCCTTTAGCGATGCGGAATTGAACCAGATTGAAATTTACCCGGCGCGTGAACTGCTCATTACTAAAGAAGTGGCAGCGCGCGCGTTAGAGCTGTCGGTTGATCACCAATCAAACGCCACTTTAGCGGAGTTACTCACTAAGATTAGTAATCGGATTCCCACCGATGGTATGGAGGCACTCATCCCAGCGCTGGTCGACGCCCCGTTTACCACCCTGCCGGAACTAATGCCGCAGGGCACCCATGTGCTCATGGTGGATCCGGAAAAAATCCGCACGAGGATCGCTGATCTGCAAGCTACCGATGCGGAGTTCTTAGCGGCGGGCTGGGAGGCTGCTGCCATGGGAGCTGCTGGCCCCATTGCTGCACGCAACCTTGATCTTTCTGCTTCTAGTTACCGCTCCTATGAATCTTTGGAAAAAAGTGCTGTTTCCGCAGGTTGTAGCTGGTGGACGTTTGCTCCTCCCGGCATGATTCTAGCTAGTGAATCAGATACCTTGCCTATGGAATTTGAAGCGGCGCCTGCGCCCCGAGGGGAGCTGGAGAAAATCGATGCCATGATGGCACAGCTGTTGGCACACACCACTGCTGGGGGTAGGGCTGCGTTTATCGCCCCGGCTGAAGGCGTGATCAAGCGCATGGCGCAGCGGTTCAAAGATAACGGTATTCCCACCACCATCGCCGCGGCCGGTGTAGCACCCCTGCCAGGTGAAGTCACGTTATACCAAGCGTTAAGCCATGCGGGTCTGATTTTTTCCAGGATCACACCAGCTGAAAACACTGCTAATGCTGCGAACACAGAAAACACTGCAGGTGCCGACGGCCTTCCGTTGGTGGTCATCACCGAAACCGATCTGACGGGCAATCGAGTCGGTGATATTGCCGGAGCTAAACGGAAAAAAGCTAAACGACGCCACCGCATCGATCCTTTAGCCTTAGAAACTGGCGATTTTGTGGTTCACGAAACCCACGGTATTGGCCGGTTTTTAAAAATGACCGAACGCACTATCACCGCAGGTGATGAAACCTCTCGCCGGGAATACATAGTTTTGGAATATGCTCCGGCTAAACGCGGCCAGCCCGCCGATCAGCTGTACGTTCCGATGGATAGCTTGGACATGCTTTCGAGGTATGTCGGTGGTGAGAAGCCCAGCCTGAGCAAAATGGGAGGCAGCGACTGGAAAAACACCAAAAAGAAGGCACGCGCCGCGGTAAGAGAAATCGCGGGAGAACTCGTGGAGCTCTATGCCAAACGCCAAGCCGCCCCCGGTCATAGTTTTGCCGAAGATAGTCCGTGGCAACGGGAAATGGAAGACAGTTTCCCTTATGTAGAAACGGAAGACCAACTGCTAGCCATCGAGGCTGTCAAAGCGGATATGGAAAAACCTGCTCCGATGGATCGGGTGATCGTTGGTGACGTCGGGTATGGCAAAACCGAGGTGGCAGTGCGAGCTGCTTTTAAAGCGGTACAAGATGGCAAGCAAGTAGCTGTGTTAGTGCCCACCACCTTGCTGGCACAGCAGCACCTTGCCACGTTTGAAGAACGCATGGCTGGCTATCCTGTCACCATTAGGGGTCTGTCTCGGTTTACCGCTAAATCTGAAGCCAAGGAAATTACTGATGGATTAGCCGATGGTTCAGTAGACATTGTGATCGGCACCCACCGATTACTCCAAACCGGTGTGCATTGGAAAAACCTCGGCCTCGTAGTAGTGGACGAGGAACAACGTTTTGGTGTGGAGCACAAAGAGCACATCAAAGCAATGCGTAGCCACATTGACGTACTCACCATGTCGGCCACCCCCATTCCGCGCACCTTGGAAATGTCCATGGCTGGGATCAGGGAAATGTCGACGATTTTGACCCCACCAGAGGATCGGCATCCGATCCTGACTTATGTCGGTGTACAGGAAGACAAGCAAATTGCTGCGGCTATTAGGCGTGAGTTATTACGTGACGGCCAGGTATTTTTTGTCCACAACCGAGTCGCTGACATTGAAGCTAAAGCGCGGCGGCTGCGGGAGCTGGTTTCAGAGGCACGGATCGTAGTAGCACATGGTCAGATGAGCGAAGAGCGGTTGGAACGCACCGTCCAAGGCTTCTGGGATCGCGAATACGATGTCTTGGTTTGCACCACCATTGTGGAAACGGGGCTTGATATAGCTAATGCTAATACCCTTATTGTGGAAAACGCCCACCACATGGGCTTATCCCAGCTACACCAGTTGCGCGGTAGGGTGGGTCGTTCCCGGGAACGCGGTTATGCTTACTTCCTCTACCCAGATGGCATTAACTTGACGGAGACCTCTTATGACCGGCTGGCCACCATTGCTCAGAATAATGATCTTGGTGCCGGCATGGCGGTGGCCATGAAGGACTTGGAAATGCGCGGTGCTGGTAACGTGCTCGGTGCGGAACAGTCGGGACATATCGCTGGTGTGGGTTTTGACCTTTATATCCGATTAGTAGGTGAAGCGGTAGAGGCTTACCGGGCGTTAGCAGAAGGTAAAGCGGTTGATGGTACCGACCAGGGACCGAAAGAAATCCGTATTGATCTGCCAGTAGATGCGCATATACCAGAGGCGTATGTCAACGCCGAACGGCTCCGCTTAGAGGTCTACCGGAATCTTGCGGCTTCCACTAAGGATAATGACCTGCGATTAATCGTTGAAGAAATGGAAGACCGCTACGGTCCCGTTCCACCCGAAGTCGCCCGGTTGCTGGCGGTGGCTAGGCTGCGGCATCTGCTACGGCGCGCCGGGATAACCGATGTGGTGATGCAAGGTAATCGGATTAAAGTGCATCCGGTGGAGTTGCCAGATTCCAAGCAGGTGCGGCTGAAGCGGCTGCTGCCTGGTGCGGTGTACCGGGCAGCAGCGAAGGCCATTTCGTTACCGATGCCTAAAGAAGGTCGCAATGTTACCGACAAACCGTTGCGGGATGTGGTATTGCTGCAGTGGGTGGCCGATTTTATTGCTGAGCTGTTTGAACTGGACTTTATCAATGTCACCAGTGGGAAGGTAACCCAGAAGCAGGTGGTTTCGGCCGTGGAAAAGACCCAACCGGCTCGCCGGGCACCAGCTCGTACCGTGGCACGTAGAACAGATGATGATCTGGATTATGAGGAAAAGCGGGAAGCTAGGCGTCGTAAATATCGGTTGCGCTGATATGTAGCTGCCGGTGGGCTGCACTTAACCTACGGGTGGGTTTGTCGACGTGTTGCCAGCGAATTGCCAGTAATAGTCATTACCGTGGATATATGGGTTATGCACGATTAGTAAAACGCAGCTCTGCTGTGCTAGTGGCGGTGGCTGTGACGGCGGTATCTGGTTGCACTGTGGGCTCCGAAGGGGAAATAACTACGACAACTATTGGTACGCCGGTGCAGACCACCCAAGCGGTGTTGGGTACTTCAGCTGCGCCAACGACTGTCTCTAGCGAGGTTCCCACTATTGACCAGCTGATTTCCGAGGTGCAGGGGAAGTTCACCCAAGATGTCTACGCCGATAGTCAGAGCGGTAAAAGCATAACCTATAACGTGTTTTTGCCCGAAGGGTATAAAGACAGCAAACAGTATCCGCTGGTGGTGTATATTCCCGATGCCAGTGTGGTTGGTAAGTCCTCTGAAGACTACCTTTCGCAGTACGGCGCGTTAATCTGGGCCAGTAAAATGCAGCAACGAGAACAAGAGTCCATCGTGGTTGTGCCGCAGTATAACGAAAAAATCATTGATGATAATAATGGCGCCAAGGTGGTCTCTGATTACGTTGATGCCACTGGGCGGATGATTACTTGGTTGCAAACTAAGTATGCGGTTGATGACTCTCGGGTATATGGCACTGGTCAATCCATGGGGTGCATGACCACTATGTATTTAGCGGCCCAGATTCCTGATTTATTCGCGGCGGTGCTCCTAGTTTCTGGGCAGTGGGATACTGCGGATCTGTCTAGCTTGGCTGATAACCGCATGATGTATATCACCGCTGCCGGTGACGCTAAAGCGTCTGCAGGGCAAGCAGCGGTGAAGAAAATGTTTGAAACAGACCATATCGAATTTGCCGAGGCCTCTAAGCCGTGGGATGCCGCATGGCCCATGGAGCGGCAAAATTCCCATGCTAATGATCTGTTTTCCAAGGGCAGTTCTTTGAACTTTGCTACCTTCACTGAAGGTAGCGTTCTTACGGCAAATCCGGTGGCTGATCAGGAGCATATGGCTTCCTTTGAACCTGCCTACCGGATTCCTGCTGTGCGGGATTGGTTGCTCAGCCAGCACAAAGTGGAAGTGGATAATGCGGATAATTCCGCAGGCGGTGTCCCAGAAAACTAAGCTTTTCGACGCCTACAGCGCGAAATTGCTAAACAACAGCGCCGCCAGTGCTAGACCTAGCACGATATTAAAAGCCGTTCCGGCTGCGAAAACCGCCAGTGGCTTAATGCCAGCTTGCTTTAATGAGCTGACTTTGAATTCCAATCCGATAGATACAAACGCGGCAATGAGGAAGTAATCTCTAAAACCCTTGATGACGGCATCGAAATTATCAAGCCGCGCTTCGCTAGCGAATTCTGCGGCTATGGTGATGATGAGTGAAGCAGCAAGGAAACCTAGTACGAACTTGGGGAAGCGCTGCCAGAATTTCTTTACACTCAGTGGTTCTGCTGCGTTATTTCGCTCTACTTTGAGGGCAAACCAACTGGTCAAAGCCACCGCTACAAAACCGATCAAGGCATTCTGAGTCATTTTGACAATGGATGCCACTTGGACTGTTTGCTCACCAACTACAGCAGCTGCGGCAGTGACTGCGGCGGTGGTGTCAATATTGCCGCCAATCCATGCACCAGTTACTTCAGGGCTCAGTCCCAGCAATGAGCTAAGCCAGGGAAGCAGGAAAATAGACGGTAGAGCGAATAAGATAACCAAGCTGGCGGTATAAGCCAAGTCTTCTTTCTTTGCTTTAACGGCACCGGCTGCGGCAATGGCGGCGCTGACTCCGCAGATGGATAGGGCAGAGGCCAGCAATGCTCGTAGTTGATCTTCTAGCCCTAGTTTGCCGCCTAGCCACCAGGTAAATAAAAATACGCCGGTAATAAGGGCCAAGGCTTGTATGATGGCAGGGCCTGCCGCACGAATAATAACGGTAAATACGACCGTGCCACCGAGTAATACCAATCCAGTTTTGATGAAAAATTCGGTACGGAAACCAGCAGATAGCTGGTGTTGCAGACGAAAAGCCGAGAGTATCGCATTAAGTATGAGCCCTAAGCTAATGGCATAGACTGGGTACTCTATGGCATCGCCTACTGATTCTAAAAAGGTTCCCTTGGACCATTCTGGAACATTTTCGCTTAAGATCCGGGTGAAAACCACTCCTATAAGGACTACTGCTACCCCAGCAAAGAATGGTACAAGTGCTAACCGTGAGCCATCTTGTAGATGCGCCCGCTCTAGCGGGTGTTCTGTTGCGGGTTCTGTGGGATTTACTTCCAGTTGGGTTGCAGGTTGGGTCAAGCTCATAGTGGTAACCATCCTTTGGTGATCACGCCAGCTAGGGCTAAGACAACAATGGATAACCCCACAATGACGGCGAGCCAGTCTTCGGAGAACGTAAAGCGCCGGATTGATTCCACGCGGGCATCGCTGAGGGAAGGTGGTGCAGACAAGGTATTATCCTCCTGAAAAGTTATAGACTATGTTGTCTAACTATTCTATACCGCTTTGTCTGCATTTGGGAAAATACTATTCCTTCGGTTGGGTAAATAATGCGATGAAATGCAAAAAAATTCGATCATTGTAATGTTCTGAATCTGTATGGGTAGCTTAGGGCGTACTGTTGGTGGCTGTGTTGCAACCTGGGGGTATAAAACGATGGCATCAAGCGGTGCGGGTCGATGGCAAACGGCCAAGGAAAACGCCAAGAAAAGCTGGAAAAGTATTAAGGCATTCGTTAAGCATTAGAACGGTGTCACGAATCACATAACAAGAAGGTGTGTGGCGGGGAAATGCGAGTGCTACATGCTTCGTATCTTCCTAGTGAGTCTGCTCTTTATCCACTGTTTCTTCTGCAGAGGGATGGATCGGCGGCGCACTTAGGCTGCTAAAAACTGGCGGATAAGGTTGAGCTAGCACACACCACTTTTATGTTGATGGCTTCTGTCACTTTGTCGGTTTTTAGGGTAATAGATCCATAAGTATTTTGCGATTAATATAGCTTACTATGCTACGTTGCCTATATGTGGAGAAATGAGTCGAAGATTTGCCAAATCGGTCGGGGAGTTCTTGCAGTTACATTTTCAGCAGTTCTTCTGTCTGGTTGTAGTGCTATCAGTGCAGGAATGAGTATGTTCAAGGCCGGTTCGGAGTCTGAGACTGAGACCAGCAGTGCTACAGTAACCTCAACTTCTATTACTGCCACGACAACGACGTCGACAAGCTCGGCATCTGGGTGTGACGCTGATAAGAAGGTGGAAGATACCGAATTAGGGGAATTTGCTTAATTCTCCGATTGAAACCACAAGTGGGGAAGTTTTTCATGCTGAGGGTATCAAGGAGAACGCCTATGATTCCTGCAAGCTGATAAGTCTAGTGATACTGCAAGGCACCTACGGCCCAGAGCATGTGGAAACTCCCGCGTTCTTTATCAATGGTGAGCTGGACGAGGTGGTAGATATCTCCCTGCTTGTTGGCGATCAAGCTGAGGTGAGTTATCCAGCAGAGGATGCCGTTCAGGTTAAGCTCAAAGGCAAACCAACCATCGGTGGCAACGATGTGGTTATTACCGTCAAAAAAGAGGGGAATGAGTTCAAATACGAGCGGTCCTATGAACACCTCACTAACGGACAGATTCCGCGACCAGGTTCGTTGGATTTTAAGGCAACAGCCGGTGAATATCTAGAATCGCACTATGCCTTTGCCTTCGGCAATGGCTTGGGTGAAACCAAGCTGTTCTGCGAGTTTAGTATCCCAACGGACTTTAGCTGCGTCGGTGGTGGAACCCACTGGAAAGATCCTGCCACCGGTAGTGACGTGAATTCCTTTACCCACCGGTTTGATACTGGTGAGAGCGAATTTAGTAGCGTCCCAGATGTTGACGTCGAGGATTGCCGACCAGTGGTTAATGCCAACGAGATCACCTTAACCCCCGACGATGGTTCGGAGATTGTACGGATTAATCAAACCGAAACTGGCGATAAAGTCATTGAACGCGGCGACAAACGTTTTGTCTTTAAAATCGACGGAGTCGAGTTCTAACCATATTGAACGGGTCGGGGTCGTTGGCCACTGGGCATGCGCAACGACCCCGACTTTAATGCCCGCTTACCGGCGACTTCCTAGTGAAAACCGCCTTAAGGGAAATATCAAAGGCTTAGCGTGCCAGCGCTTAACCCCCACAGCGCCACAATTGCAGCTATGACAATGATGGTGACCACGCACCATTCGAAAAGATTAAATGCTTTTTCTTTACGGTAGCGCCTCGTCAAAATGTATGGCACGATACTGGGCAGGATGGCTAACGCCCCAAACAGCACAAAGACTGGATCGGCGGCATAAATTAGCCACAGTGAATAGCAAAAAGCAATACTGCCAACAATTAAATGCTTGCGGTTATCTCTGGCAGATACCTCAGGGCCGGAATCATCAAAATGGGTGCCTGCATGAGGGTGGCTAATCCCTCGGCCGCGTACCGATAGCAGCACCAAATACAGTGCCGAGAAGCAATAGGGTAGTAGATACAACACGGTTGCTAGCTGCACCATGGACACATACGTGGTCTCGTTGAGGAAGAAAATGATGATCCACAGCTGGATAACAATCGTGGAAATCAATTGCGCCACCCAAGGCGCGCCAGCCTTGCTGATTGCACCGATCTTCCTTGGCAAAAGCCCATCGAAAGCCATCAGTGTGAGTGGCTCCGCACACAGCATTTGCCATGATACATAAGCACCTAACACCGAAAGACACACCCCCAGGGAAATGAGCGCGCCACCCCAGGGACCCACCACCGCCTCTAAAACTGAGGCCATGGAATTATCGGGGAGAGCCGCTAATTCCTGCTGGCTTAAGACACCGAAGGACAAGGTCGCTACCGTGACCAATAGCGCCAATACGCTGAAAAACCCCAAGATGGTGGCTCTAGAAATGTCAGAGCGTTGTTGTGCTTGTTTGGAATAAACAGAAGCGCCTTCCACGCCGATAAATACCCACACGGTAAACAGCATGATGCTTTGAGTCTGCTCGAAAACGCTCAACCCAGTGGACTCACCCCAGAAGTCGAAAGTGAAGGTATCCCAGCTGAATCCTAAAAACGCCACCAAAACGATAAACGCCATGATCGGCAGCAGTTTAGCAATGGTGGTAATGGCGTTCATGATTTTGGCTTGTTTAATCCCCTTGGCCAGGATGGCAAAAATTCCCCAGGTTAGTATGGATACCGCTAAGGCTTGGTAGAGCAGGTTATCGCCATTAAAAATAGGAACATAATGGCCCAAGGTGGAAAAGAATAACGTGGCATAACCGACTTGAGCGATCACCGAGCCCAACCAGTAACCGCAACCTGAGGCAAACCCAATAAAATCACCGAGGCCAGCGCGGACGTAGGAATAGACTCCAGAATCTAATCGGGGTTTTCTATGAGCAAGGATCTGAAACACAAAAGCAACGCTAAGCATCCCAACGCCTGCTACCAGCCAACCAATAAACATCGCCCCTGGTGCAGCCACCGAGGCGATGTTTTGCGGGAGGGCGAAAATTCCCGAGCCGACGGTAGAGCCGATAATGATGCCGACCAGTGTCCACATCCTTACCTTGTGTGTTTTACTGGTCTCGGTACCGTTATATTGAGCTGTCTCTGTTGCTGCCACGGCTTTTACCCTAATGTACAATTCCAGTGTTGGACTAACTTTTGAGGAAATAACGATGTCAGAACCAACAAATAAAACGGTAATCCTGCTTGATCGGCTACGGCCAGGAGTGATTCCTGTAACAGAAATTCTGGGGTTGACTGGGGTAGTAAAACCAGATACCGATGTTGACCCAGCGGTGTGTACTGCCTTGGAGAAGCTGATTTCGCCTGGTGACAACGACATTCGGGTGACCTATTATCCAGCAACCATCCCGCCTGATGCAACGGTTATTTCCGCAGTGGACAGTGTCTCCGAGGCGATTATGACTATGCGAACCGCGCTAACAGTAGGGCAGTGGGAGCAGCAACAAACGCATCACAGTCTGCTTGCGTACCTCGAAGAAGAAGTCGCCGAATTTATCGAAGCCGTAACAGCCGGCGAGCCTGAACAGCAGTTGTGCTTAGAGCTCGGCGATATTCTATTGCAAGTGCTATTTCATGCGGAGATTGCCGCTAGGCGCGGTGCTTTCGACTTTTTTGATGTGGCGGCGGGGTTCGTCGAAAAGCTCAAAGCGCGGGCGCCCTACTTATTTGATGGCACCACAGGGGTGGTACCGGTAGCCACCCAAAAGAAATTGTGGCAACTGGGTAAGCTGCAACTATGAAAAATCTCGTCGTGGTGCCAGCTGTTTCACAGAAAAAGTAGGTATAGTTTCACGCCATGAGTTCAGCAGGCCGAAGAGTTGGGTGTGGTACCGGATGCGCAGGGGCAATTGTGTTATCCGTCATCCTCGTAGTGGCTGTTGTTGGCTGGAGTCTATCGTTTTTAGAAGACCCCACCCCCATCCCTACCCGGCAACCTATTGCAAATGACGTGCCACCAGCACGAGCGGAAGCAGTTCCCGAAATTGATATTCACGCTACTGGGCGCACCTCTGACCAGCTGGCTTTCTGGGCTGACCCCATTGCGGCGGAAGCTGGATTTTCGTCACCTGCCTTGCGCGCTTATGCCAATGCAGAGTTGATTGCTGCTCAGTCATGGCCAGAATGTCATCTGTCCTGGGGGACCTTGGCGGGTATTGGGTATGTAGAAACGCGGCACGGCACCTATTCTGGCTCGTTGTTTTCTGCCCGCGTCATTGATGACAAAGGTTATGTTCAGCCGCCCATCGTGGGTATTGCCCTCGATGGTTCCCCGGGTTTCGCCGAGATCCAAGACACTGATAACGGCAAACTTGACGGCGATACTCAGTTTGATCGTGCGGTCGGCCCCATGCAGTTTATTCCTACTTCTTGGGCACGATTCGGCCGAGACGCTAACGGCGATGGGGTAGCTGACCCCAATCAAATCGACGACGCTGCATTATCCGCGGCAAACCTGCTGTGCTCTGGGCGGGATCTTGCAACGGAAGAGGGCTGGACTGATGCGATCCGCGCCTATAACAACTCGCAGGATTATGTGAATAAAGTGCGCGACGCTGCTGCCAACTATGCATTGGGGCAATCTGCCTAGCTAGCGCTTTTCGACGCCCACCTTCGCCTCATTCGGCTGAAAAATGTCCGGTTGCGCAGCTTTTTACCCCCGAATGGGAGCGGGGTGTAGCTCAACTCACATGCAGGTGTGTAATTGTTCACTCTCCTGGCACGGCAGCATCGTAGTTTTGTTGGCATAATTGGATATAGGCGTGAGTTTTCGACTGAAACCTCAACAAAACAAAAACAATCAAAAATTCACGTGGCAAACCAGCACGCTTACACGAAAAGTAGGAGATATACAGTGGCTGATATCATGCACATTTTTGCACGCGAGATCTTGGATTCCCGTGGCAATCCCACCGTTGAAGCAGAGGTCGTGCTCGACGATCTCTCTGTAGGTGTCGCAGGCGTTCCTTCCGGCGCCTCCACCGGTGTCCACGAAGCGCACGAGCTGCGTGATGGCGGCGACCGTTACCTTGGCAAAGGCGTTTTGAAGGCCGTTGAAAATGTCAACGAGACCATTGCCGATGAGCTAGTGGGCATCGAAGCTGACGACCAGCGTCTGATTGACCTGACCATGAACAAGCTTGATGGCACTGCCAACAAGACCAACCTTGGTGCCAACGCAATCTTGGGTGTTTCCATGGCTGTTGCCCGTGCTGCTGCCGAGTCCGCAGGCCTGCCGCTGTACCGCTACATCGGTGGACCTAACGCTCATATTCTGCCGGTACCCATGATGAACATCATCAACGGTGGTGCCCACGCTGACTCCGGTGTGGATGTTCAGGAATTCATGATTGCTCCCATCGGGGCTGATTCCTTCCGGGAAGCACTACGCATGGGCGCTGAGGTGTACCACGCACTGAAGTCCGTGATTAAAGGCAAGGGTCTATCCACCGGACTCGGTGACGAGGGCGGCTTCGCACCATCGGTGGATTCCACCAAAGCAGCTTTGGATTTGATCTTGGAAGCCATCAAGAAGGCTGGTCTGGAGCCAGGCAAAGATGTTGCCCTTGCGCTAGACGTGGCATCTTCCGAGTTCTACAAGGACGGCAAGTACCACTTCGAAGGCGGCGAATACTCCGCTGATGAAATGGCTTCTGTCTACGAAAACCTAGTCGCTGAGTATCCGATTGTCTCCATTGAAGACCCGCTGCAGGAAGATGACTGGGAGGGCTATACCGCGCTGACTGCAAAGATCAGCGATAAAGTGCAAATCGTTGGCGATGACTTCTTCGTCACCAACCCTGCCCGGCTGGCAGAAGGCATTGAAAAGAAAGCCGCCAACGCGCTGCTGGTGAAGGTCAACCAGATCGGTACCCTCACCGAAACTTTTGATGCAGTGGAACTGGCACACCGCGCAGGCTACCGCACCATGATGTCTCACCGCTCCGGTGAAACCGAGGACACCACCATTTCCGATCTGGCAGTTGCCCTTGGCTGTGGCCAGATCAAGACCGGTGCCCCAGCTCGCTCTGAGCGCGTAGCAAAGTACAACCGTTTGTTGCGGATCGAAATTGAGCTAGGCGACGCTGCTACTTACGCTGGCCGCGATGCTTTCCCTCGTTTTAAGGGCTAGTTTCAAACGGCTAAGACCTACCAATTAAAACCCAGTCCCCTAGCACTCTGCTCGGAAGCTAGGGGACTGGGTTTTCCCATGCGTGGTGCTGGTTGCCAAAGTAACATGTGCGCCAGTGCAAAAAGCGTGGTGTCATACACCAGCAAGGTCCCAAGAGGGCAGTAGGATAGAAAGCCTATGGCAAAGAAAACACGGCGCAACGTTCCCATCGTCAACCGCGCAGAACAGGAATCAGGGATCACCATCAAGGTTCCGCGCGTGCGCCTAGGGTACAAACCACTAGTGCTCGTCATTGTTGTGGTCATTATTGTGCTGGTGATGATAACCGTCCCGCTGCGCAACTATATGGGGCAGCGCGCTGAGCTGGCGCGGCGCACAGCTTCCATTAATGCGCTCAATAACCAAAAAGCATTGTTGGAATCGGAAATTAAGAAATACCAATCCGAGGAATATATCAAAGAACAAGCCCGTATCCGGTTGGGCGTCATAGAACCCGGTGAAGTGGCCTACCGGGTGATTGATCCGGCGCTGGAAAACCAACGCCAAACCGGTGATTCCGCCGCAGCTATGGAGGATGGCTTAGGCAGCTGGTACGAAGTCCTTTGGAATTCCGTCACTGTGCCAGACACACTGGAAGAAACCGAGGAAACCCCCACACCTACCGGTAAGCTACCCATTGCCCCTGATCCCAATAGCCCAACTGCCAGTGAACCAGCAGACCCGGCTGCACCTTAAGCTTTTTGCCGCGTAACGGACCTTAAGCCGCATGAACTGTTATAAAGTTAGTTCCTTGTCCGGCCTCGTGAGACAATGTATCCATGAGTGTCAGCCCTGAAGATCTTGAAGCCGTTGCTAAGCAACTAGGCCGTACCCCTAGAGGGGTAGTGGAAATCTCGTACCGGTGTCCTGATGGTGCACCAGGGGTGGTCATGACTACACCTAAGCTGGAGGACGGCACACCTTTTCCTACGTTGTATTATTTAACGGATCCTAGGCTGACTGCCGAGGCCTCCCGCCTAGAGGTCGCCCATGTGATGAAGTGGATGACAAACCGGCTGGAAACAGATTCCGCGCTACAAGCAGATTATCTTAAAGCGCATGAGTACTACCTAGCCAAGCGCAATGCCATGGCAGATCTAGGCACGGATTTTTCCGGCGGTGGCATGCCCGACCGAGTGAAGTGTTTACATGTGCTTATTGCCTATGCCTTGGCAGAAGGACCCGAGCATTTCCGCTTAGGTACCGAAGCTGTGGCCCTCGCCGCAGACCACGGCGGGCTACGTGGAACAGCGGTTCCTGATACGTGGCCCAGCTGCACAGACCTAGGAATTGATCTTTCTCAATTCGATTTTTCTCACGCTGATGTCCCCGGTAAGAAATAAGGATCTGGCTAATTATGACTCGTTACGCAGCAATAGACTGCGGCACTAACTCCTTACGTCTTTTGATCGCCGAAGAACATAACGGCAAAGTAAAAGACATCATCCGCATG
The DNA here is from genome assembly GCA_963520895.1 of uncultured Corynebacterium sp. Taxonomy (GTDB): domain Bacteria; phylum Actinomycetota; class Actinomycetes; order Mycobacteriales; family Mycobacteriaceae; genus Corynebacterium. The sequence goes on from CAUQSW010000027.1 coordinate 24,521, forward strand.
ATGGAAATCATTCGCCTAGGGCAAGGTGTCGATGCTACGGGCAGGCTGAACCCAGCAGCCATTGAACGTGCTCGGGTAGTGCTGCATAAATACGTACAGCTGATGAAACAAGAACGGGTACGCGATGTACGCATGGTTGCTACTTCCGCTACTCGTGATGCTAGCAATAAGGACGATTTCTTCCGCATGACCGCCCAACTCCTTGGCACCATCCGGCCGGGCGCCGTAGCTGAGGTGATCAGTGGACAGGAGGAAGCAAAACTATCCTTCATTGGTGCCGTCGCTGACCTTTCCGACGAACCCGGCCCTTACTGTGTTATGGATCTCGGGGGTGGGTCTACCGAATTTGTCGTAGGAACCGCCGACGGCCAACTACTGGGCGCACATTCCGCGCAAATGGGGTGCGTGCGCCTAACCGAGCGAGTCATGCGTTCCGATCCTCCCACCACAACCGAAATCGAAATCGCCAACGACCAGGTCGGCGAAATCCTAGAACAGTTACCGTCGTTGGTGCCTATCGCCCAAGCCAAAACCTTTGTCGGTTGTGCCGGTACGTTTACCACCATCGCCGCATTGGCTTTAGGTTTGGAAGAGTACGACCCCCGCGCCATCCACGATTGCCGCTTGCGTTTCGACGCCCTGCGCGTGCTCACCAAACACCTCATCACCATTACTTCAGCTGAGCGGCGCGCCAATCCAGTGGTGCATCCCGGACGTGCTGATGTCATCGCTGGTGGGGCAGTAGTGGTCAACGGGATCCTAGACATGATCGAAACGCAAGCTGGTGTTAACGACATGGTGATTTCCGAAAAAGACATCCTTGACGGCATTATCGCCGAGCTCATTGCCGACGATCGGGCAGCGCAAGCCGTCCGAAAAGCGAGTGTTGATATACAAACAACAACAACCTAACCATGAGGGCGAGCAGGGGAATTAGCCAGCGGTTTCTCTTTAGCCCGCCTGTGGTTTAAACTTAATTCTCGTTGCCCCCATAGCCCAATCGGCAGAGGCAGCGGACTTAAAATCCGTTCAGTGTCGGTTCGAGTCCGACTGGGGGCACCACAACGAAGCCCGAGCGAAAATATAAATCCGCTCGGGCTTTTGCGTTTTTACGCAGGTAAAGAGACGCACACCCTTGCGTACGGCGAGCATAAGCACCAGTTAAGTGAAACAAATTCACGACGTTGGTGCTTTTCTTTTCCCAAGGATTCTCTTCTAGTACATGAAGAGATGAAAGCTCACCACCTAAGCAAGCTGATGGACGACAACAGCCTTACGGCCTTTTTGCAGAAACGACACCTGCGCCTGCATGTCGGTTTTACCCCCTAAGGAAGCTGACATCGACTAGGATCATCTCGACTGCAATGAGTGATGGGGCGTTTAATTCTTAAGCGTGTGAGGTCACGTTGATCACGGTTATCGCTGCCCGAACTTATATCCCTCGCGGATACGTGCGTAGAGCCACTCACTAGTCGCAATTACTTCGGACTCCACCGTGACGTGATGATTCCACCGGTTGATGCTGACCTAGGTGACGTTGTGAAAGTAAGGATCATCGACTCTGATCTAGTATCGTGTTGAGATACACAGTGCCATCTGCGGTCTTCTCATATGACCATACCCCTAAGAACTTCCGCTTTGCCGAAAAGCCAGTGTGTGCCTTGTACTCAATGCCCCGGACTGAGCGCAGTTGTGAATGCTGCGATGCTGGCGTAGTACGAATTTGTCTTCTAAAATCACTGGTCGTACTGTTTGACTGAGTAGTCATTGATTCTCTTGTGGCTTTTGGTGCACATGTCCTAGGTCTGGCAGATTACGGATCCAGTGGAGTGAGCACGGCGATCTGCCACTTGCCATCACCGTTACGGACGAGCTGGTACATATTACGCTCGTTGGGTGCGCCGCCGTGATGGTTCCAAGACACATCTGCCCAGATGCTGTGCTCAGTCTCGGCGACGATTGTCACAGTTGTGTCGGCTGCAGTGACATCGGCGTACTGGGCGAAGGCGCCGAGGAAGAACTCCTCTGTTTGACGTCGATCAGATACTGCGATGGCCTGACCGGGGAACTCGATCAGGCATGGCACCGCATAGTGGTCAGCGATGGCTTGGGCGTCACGGTCGAGCAGCGCACGTGTGTAAGTGTCAAAGAAAGTTAAAGTGATGTCATGTTTGGTCATAGTCGCAACGTTACGCTAACTACCTGTGATGCTGCTATGAACGTACAAAATGGCCGCTATTGTGCAGCCAATCCGATCCTTTCGATGATGAGGTGAAATAGTTCGTCATCCCACACCGCCCCCAAGTTCAAAAAGTCCATGCTCTAAATTGAAGAGTGATTTTCACTACAGACCCTCGAACCAGTTCGGCGTGTTAGAAGCGATATCTGAATCGACTTTTCAATGGGCTACGTGAAGACTTATCGATGTTGACTAGGTGCTCTCTGGCTTTAAACCAGTCAATCGTGTGGCTGAGCATTGCACGAATCTGAGTTGTTCATTGGCGGATAAGATCCCTAGTTTTGCCTTTCACTTTCTGGCGGATATACAAGTGTGGTAGATATCTTTTCTGCTGATAACGCTCTGATGGGCACATACCCCGAGAAGTACTCCAATAACAACCAGTACTGCTCCTACCAGTTCGCCCAGAAGGATCGGTTCATTGAAAGCAAGCCAGGCTGCGGGCATGCCGAAGACGGGAACTAGGAGCGAAAATGGTGCGACAATACCAGCAGGATAGCGTGACATGAGCCATGTCCAGATGCCAGAAGCACCAAAGGTTGCGACGATAACAGTGAACAAGAGCGCTAGTGTTGGCAATACGCCCGCTGGTGTGACTGCTAGGCAAAGCGCGGTTGTAATTTCTCCAGTACCTTCAAAAACTAAGCTGAGGACAAACATTGGGATGGGTGGGATGACTGTCATCCAAAGCATGAATCGGAATGGTTCAGTGGTGTGTGCTTGGCGATTACTGATATTCCCAATCGCCCATCCCAGTGCTCCCATCAGAGTTAACAAAAATGGAAAAAACGCTGCTTGCTCTGTGCGTTGCCACCCGACGATGGACAATCCAACGATGGCAATCACGATGCTGAGTAGGCGAAATAGCGTGATCCGTTCCCTGAAAAACAATGCACCTAGCAGTACGGTGAACGGTGCCGATGCTTGGAGAACAAGTGAGGCGAGACCAGCTGGCATCCCGGCTGCTATGCCCCAATATAAGAAACCGAACTGTAGTATTCCAAACCCAGCACCATATCCGATAAGCCAACGCCATGGCACTTGTGGTCGCGGTATAAACAACACGGTTGGTATTGCCAGCAGACCAAACCGTATCGCGACCAAAAGTAGTGGAGGGTAAATATTAAGAGAAAGACGAATCGCAATGAAGTTCACACCCCAAATCACGGTAACCAACAGCGCAAGAACAACATGACGTAGAGGCATGGGTCTATTGTTGTCTAGGATTTATTTAAGGACAACTAAAATATTCTATAGATATAGTGTAGTCTACCTACATGGATGTGCGACACCTTCAGCTTCTTCGCGAACTTGCAGACCGCGGCAGTGTTACAGCTGTTGCTGAAGCAACATTTCGTACTGTTTCCGCAGTGTCTCAACAGCTCCGTACAGCTCAGCGAGCTGCGGGAATGCAGTTGGTTGAGCCTGATGGACGCGGAGTGCGTCTCACCGAGGCAGGTCAAATCTTGGCTGCGGGTGGTATTGAGGTTGAGGCGGTGCTTGCGGCAGTTCAAGCTCGTTGGGATGCTTATCGAAATGACCCTGGCGGTTCAGTATCTATTGTGGCATTTCCTAGCGCTGCGACACTGTTGTTTCCACGTCTCATGGAAATGGCCTCAACCGTGGGCATCGAACTGCGCTTTACCGATTTAGATCCTGCAGAAGAAAAATTTGCCGAGTTAGCTGTAGACTACGATATTGTGATCGCACATAGTCTCGATGGTTTAAAACCTGCCGGTACTTCGGGGCTGGTTATCCGTGATCTTACAGAAGAGCCTTTGGATATCGCGATGTCAGTAACGCACCCACTTGCCTCGCAATCGAGCTTGCGTGTTAAAGACGTGGCAGATGCTACATGGATTGGTGTACCCGAGGGATATCCTTTTGATACGGTGCTCGCTGCAATCGCCCAACGCTCAGGTCGGCAACTACATGTCGCCCAACGCGTCCGCGACAACCGTCTCATTGAAGCTCTCGTCGCTGCCAGTGATCATCTTGCCGTGCTGCCACGCTTCACGACGCCGATCAACAGTGATCTTAAGTTGCTTCCCATTGTTGATGTTCCATCCCTTCGCTACCTGTCTGCCGTTATGAGACCAGATCGAGCCCAGCGCCGAGCTGTACAGACTATATTCAAGGTTATCGCAGATATCGCACAAGCTGTTTCGATCTGACCCCATCGCTACTCCCAAATAATCATGCAGTGCTCTTAGATTGTGTAGGTGGTCTAAACAATATCTGTGAAACTATTCAGTAGACTTACTAACAACAACGAAATAGCGTGGAGTCATGGCCGTATCTAACGCTATCTCTAAGGCACAATCCATAGTCCGCCATAAAACCAGAGTGGTGGTGCTTCTACGTGACGATTTATTACCATGGCAGGAACTCAATATCACCGCATTCTTGATAAGCGGAATCGCGAACAGCACTGATGACATGACTGGTGATCGCTACTTTGATGCAGATGGGAATGAGTATCTCCCTATGCTCCGGCAACCAGTACTGGTGTTCTCGGCAAGTTCCGAACAGCTCAAAAATGCTCGTGCTAAAGCTCACAGTCGTGGTATGGCTATGAGCATCTATACCTACGAGCTATTTTCCACGGGAGACGATGAATCCAACCGGGAAGCTGTCGCTGCAGTCCGAGCTGACGACCTTGATTTAGTCGGAATTGCGATACATGGTCCAAAGAATGCCGTAGACCGCATCACAAAGAGTATCCCAAGACATGAGTAATCAATTGGATGATTCGACAAGGTGGATGAAGGTGTGCTGTATGGGTCAAAGGAGTATTAATCGTTCCATGCATCCGTCCGTAGCAGGTGGCGTCGAAAAGCTAGTACCAAACAGCAGCTTCACTGCGGCAGCGGATACTGACCTTCTGCCACAATTTTCTGATAACCAACGGGATCAGTATCACCCTCTGAGTTAATGAGGAGTATCACGGAGTCTTCGTTGATATTCATTGCTTCTCGGACTTCGGCGAATTCTGGGTTCGATAAGATAAGTTCAAGTGCGCCGAGGGTGGCAGCTCCGGATTCTCCAGAAATAATCTTAGGGTCGCCCGCGACGGGGTTGGCATACGCCCGCATGCCATGAGCTGCAACATAATCAGGCACCGATATGTAGAACTCGGCGAAGTCACGAAGGATTGGCCAGGAAAGCTGGCATGGGGTGCCGCAGTTGAGCCCAGCCATAATGGTGACAGGATCGCCTTGAATGGAATGACGCTTCCCATTGGCTGCATTGGCCGAGGCATAAATACAGTTGACGGTCACCGGCTCTACTATGGCGATGACAGGTTTCTTATCCATGGTTTGAGTGAGATACCCAACCACACCCGCTGGCATGGCACCAACGCCTGCTTGGAGGAATACATGAGTGGGGGTCTGCTGTTGCTTGCGCATTTCTTCCAGAGCTTCTGCAACCATGGTCAGGTAGCCTTGGATAATCCAGATCGGGTACTGCTCGTATCCATCCGAAGCCGCATCTTGGATGAGCAGCCAGCCGTGTTTTTCGCTTTGCTTACGGGCGTAGCGGGCAGCTTCGTCGTAATTGCTATCTAGGATTTCAACATCAGCGGGACCAACGTTACGAATCGCCGCTGCACGTTGTTCTACAGTTCCTTTGGGCATATAAACATGTACTTGGCAGCCGAAAATTCCACCTGCCCAAGAAACACCCCGACCATGGTTGCCGTCAGTAGCAGTGACAAAAACAATGTCAGAGACTTGGGGTGCCCAAGTATCACTTTGAAGATCGTCGATGGTAGTTGTCGTAGGATCAAGGCCGAGCTTGTCGCAAATCATGCGGAACATGGCGTAAATTCCACCTAAACCTTTGAAAGCGTTTAAGGAAAAACGTTGCGATTCATCCTTGATGTAGATGTTCTTCACGTGGAGTTTTTCCGCTAGCGCAGAAAGCGAATAAAGCGGTGTTTTAGAGTAGGCAGGAAGCTGCCGATGGACATTGATGGCAGCAGTTGCGCCGCTTTCGCTAAATTCCTTTGGGATGGGCTGTTTTGGCTCATAGGAACCCTCCAGCACGTCGATGTCTAAAAGATTATTCCATTCCCTGTTCATGATTTGTCGCACCTATCTCTTATTGCCGTTTTCTTACTGCAGCGTGGTTTTTCGTTGGTGTTCTGGCCGGTGAGTTTTGCCTATGCTCCCTAACGGTTCAGGGTTGCTGCTTATGATACTTGGCTTGGGGTAGGCAGTGGCCCGATAATGCTGATACAACTCATTCACAGCAGCGATCAGCTGAAATAATGCTGTGCCTAGTCGGCGAGTTTGAGCCACACCACGCCAGCGATGATTATGGCTAACCAGAAGCCTTTGGTAACGGTCATGATTTCGTCGAAGAATACTGGCCCGAGCGTGGCGGAACCAATGGCGCCAATACCTGCCCACACGGCATAACCAATGCCAACGTCGATGCCTTTCAGCGCAATGCTAAGGAATAGCAGAGTGAAAAGGAAAAACACTACCGCAACTGCAGACCACAGAAGGTTACTAAAACCTTGGCTGCCGTTCACACTTAAGGCGTATCCAACCTCGAAGCCGCCTGCGATAAGAAGCGCCATCCATGCGTGCTGTTTTTTCGTGATGTGCGTACTTGGAGAAATCATTGTTATTTCCTTATCCGTAGGTTGTGGGTTAGTTAAACAGAGCCCGCGAGGTTTAACCCCACGACACCGATGATGACAATTGCAGTGCCCAGTAGCTTCTGCCAGGTCAGTTTTTGGGATAGTGCTAACGCGCCAATAATCACAATGCCCACCCCAGCCAATGAGGTCCACAGCGCGTAGCCAACTCCCACATCGAAGGTCAGTAGCGCCAAGCTGAGAAAATATGTTGCAATAGCACCACTAATGAGCGTTGTGACGGCCCACGGAATATTGCGGAACCCTTCTGCCTTTCCCGCGGCAATGCCGACGGTGGTTTCAAAAACGATGGCGATTGCGAGATATAGCCAATGCATGAATAATCCTTCACTATCAAAAAGCGATTGGTCGAAAAACAACAGCACCGATTTGTCACTGGCTGTTGCTTTAATGCAAGGCTATAACTTGACACCAGTGTCAATTTCAAGTCATGGGCGAAATCGGCATCATTATTCCCTATAAATTTCACTAAACTAGCGGCATGGAGGAACTGCACACTGATGTAAATAATTCCGCTGGAGAGTTGTTATCTATCGGCAGCTTGGCAGCAGCTAGCGGGGTGAGCACTCGCTCGATCCGGTATTACGAACAACAGGGCCTGATTGAATCGCACCGCACCGATTCCGGTCATCGCCGGTTTGACTTGTTAACCATTGATCGGGTGATTCTGATCCAACGTCTCTACGCGGCAGGGCTTAGCAGCAAAGAGATTGAACCGGTTCTGCCCTGCATGATGGATGAAAGCGCGCGCACCTCTTTGCTGGTTGATCTGCTCCGTGACTATCGGCAACGGCTGGCCCGAGAAATCCGCAAGCAACGGGAAACTATTCGCATTCTCGATGAGGTCATCGATGAATATGACACTGTTTAAAAGCTTTCACTAGCGTTACGACGACTCCAGCTACGCACTTCCATCGCCGTCTATTAGGCGCTACCTAATGTCGCCTTGTAGTCTTAAAGCATGAAAAACATGTCTGGTAGAACGGCGATTGCCCTAGGTATTATCACACTCGTTGCATTATTGGGAGGCTGTAGTAGTAACGACACCAACAGCGTAAGTGAACCCCCAGCGGCCTCCGTGGTGGTGACTGAATCTGCAAATATCATCGATGTGCGATCAGACGCTGAATACGCCGCAGGACATTTAGAAGGAGCTACACAATTCGACCTATCCAACGGTGAACTAGAAGAAGCCCTAGGCACGTTAGATAAAAACGCAGAGTATTTTGTCTATTGCCGCTCTGGCAATCGCTCCGCTCAAGCAACCGCCCTGATGGAGCAGGCCGGCTTTACCAAAGTCACTGATCTGGGATCAATGGAAAATGCAGCGGAGTTGACCGGGATAAAAATCGTGCAGGACTAGAGCTTTGCTGATGTCGGCTACGAGCGGGTATTAAAAAGACAAAAACTCGGCTGAGCTCTGTGAAGGTGGTTCAGGTGAAGAATTGCGCCACCGTCCAGCCATGCAGCGCAAAAGGGGATAGCAGGAAAACTTGGATTAAGCCGCCGTCTGGCACGCTTGCCTCCCAACGCCTTCCTTCATTCCTCCCAATAAGAGGGTGATAAAAAGCAGTCAGCTACACCACGGTTGTGTTGTAGTACGTGAGACTAATCGGATTCGCGCCCGCATAGATATTCCTAGTCACGGTTGGACAATCGGCCCAGCTAGAGAACTCCGATAAGTCTGCGGAGCTATGCCACAAAGCCACTGGGCGCGCCGGGGGAGGTCTGAGATGTTCCAGGTCGCTGCTGGGAAGGCCCAAATATCTTTAACAAGAAAGGCTCACAATAATTGTGTAGCTGAGGCGGGGTGCGGTGGGCGTCGAAAAGCACCGAGCTGGCACCGTGGCTGACGGCGGCAGGTTGTACCTAAAGGTTATTGTTGAAGGTTGTCGCGTATGATACTTAAAAAGTACAGTTAGCGGCATGGAAAGTAGTGTTGCTAGATCTTTAGTGTCGCTGCGGGGGGATAGTGGAGTAGGCATATTGGGGGAGGAAACGGGGGTAGAGATGAGGCTTGCAAGGAAAATCTGGAAAATTTTTTTAAGCCCTGTAACGTTTGTTGCGCGAGTCCGATAGTACCTATAGTAGGACAAGTGTATGGCTCATTATCCTAAGTGCTTTTGATGTTCTGAGCTTTAGTTTTTTGGTTCTTTAGAAAAGCCAGCTCCTAGCTTATCAATCTGGATTCTTTTCGGTTACAGGTTAATAAAATCTGCCTACTAACAAACCTCAAAGTAACTCACAGCGACTTGCCAGCTTCGGTGCACCTATCCCCAAGAATTGCCCCTTAGATTTGTTTTTAACAAAGCAAGAACAAGACAAAAACTAATCACAAGGAGCATTATCATGAGCGTCATTACCGCAGAAATCTTCACCGCTGAAGTTGCCACCGATTCTTTCGCTGACATCTACAACACCCGCGATCTTAACTCCAACGATGTCTACCACCTAGCAGACTTCAACCCCTATGAAGAGCGTTCTTCCTACTATGTGCGTGAGCGTCAACCCACTCGGTTCGCTCAGGGTGTTAGTCCGCTCAGGTCTATGGCGCGTGGAGTGGCTCCAGAGCATATTTCCCGAGTGCGTCACCGCTAACTTGATAAAAAGCCTTGAGCTTTTACCGCTGCCTTCCCCTTTGGCATTTCCTCTCCTTCTCCTTTCCTTTCACCTTTCCTAAAGGGGGAGGGTGGCGGCAAAAGTTCAAAGCTTCTACAGACTTACTCTGGCTCCTTCTACGGTGGGGGTCAGAGTTTTATTTTGCGCAAATTACGTTCGGTGAGTGCGGCAAGCCGTGCTCGCTGTGTATTGCGGCACCGGTTAGTGGGATTGTGTGATAGGGCGGTGGCAGGGGATGACGTAATAAAAGACAGAAAAAATTGAGTAAAACTTGAAACTCATCGCTAATAAAGTTAGGCTAGGCTCATTTAATGGAATAGTCTAGGGAAGGTCGATCGAAAGTTATGGGATTCTCTGCAACAACGCCGACGTTATTATGGTGTCATCGAGGTACCGCAATTGTTAATGCGCCCGATCGGATTATTTCTGTACTTGCCGGTGATTTAGTCATTGCGCCCCAAGGTGCATTCATCACAGGTTCTAGCCCTGAGCATCTCACCGGTGTCGTTGTGCCTATTTGTTTCCCAGAGATGGATATTGCTGGTGCTACAAGGCGGCTTCATTTGGGTCATGTGTGGTCTGATCGTATGATCGCTGAATGCTCGCGCAGTTTATTGGGAGAGCAGAAGCTAAGCGCAGATATAGCCCGGTTATTTGACGACCGTGCCAAGCCACCAAAGAATCCTACTGCGCCAGCTGCGTTAGCAGTGGCAAAGCAGCTGCAGGTAAATCCAGCTAATCAAACCTCGTTGCTAGATTTCGCTAAGCAGCAGAACGTGAGTTCTCGGACGCTGCAACGACAGTTCTTGTCGGGAACTGGGTACTCATTCAGCGAATGGCGTGCGGCATTCCGCGTGGCAGCAGCCGCTGAACTATTGGCGCACCAATTTACTATCGCAAATGCTGCGTCCATGGTTGGCTTCGAGGCCACATCCAGTCTTACCAGGGCGTTTAAGCGTCATACCGGCGTGACTCCTTCCGCTTTTACCACGGGATCAGTGGGTATGGGTATTGCAGGTAAAACTTCGCCGGTGCCTGCGGTGACTACTTTTGCCCGGGCAGAGGGGGATCAGTTGTTGTGGATATATAAAGGCACAGCAACGGTTACCACGCCCGGATATTGTCGCTTCCTTGGCTCAGGTGAAACGGTTACCATTCCCGGTGGAACCGATACCCGGTTGGATATTGCGGCAGGTTCTATTGCACTGCCAGTTCCGTGGGACTTTGCTGATACGCAGCTGCCGAACACTACTGCGCTGGATCAAGCACTAGTCTTTGGGATGCGAACCATGGCCACCATACCATTTGCCCCTTTGGATGAAACCGAACGAGTGATCGCAGAGCAAGATTTAATCCCCACTATTTAAGTTGTAGCCAAATCGTTGTTTTCCCTGTTCAAGTGGGTAAAACGATGACTTGCTCCGCATCGTAGGGGTGCTGAACTGCTTCATAATGGAACAAATCTCAATTATTATGCGTTGTGAAGGTGTACGAGGAAATTTTCACTGAGTTAATCAGTGGAAAACAATCTGTGAAAGGACAGTTCTTCCTTAAATTATGAGTAGCAGTAATCCTATTATGAAG
>CAUQSW010000028.1:0-35550 GCA_963520895.1 uncultured Corynebacterium sp.
GCCACCACAGTGATTCCGTCCGACTCTATCCAAGCAACATAGTCGGCTAACAGGTCCATCCCGTGGGTGGTTTCAATAGAAGCTACATGTTGGGCAAGGTTTGTCGTGTTCATAACCCTGAACCTAGTAAGAGATTACGGGGAAAACAAGGGGTAAACCAAGAAAATCAGCACCTGTGGATAACTTACCCGCTACCGGCTGAAAATCCACCAAAAACCACCCAACGACCCCATCAAGGCTACCAAACAAACCAACCCAACATAGAAACAGCACACACGTTATCCACAAGAAAACCCGCAGCCACAAAAAACGTCGAAAAGCGAAAGCAGGGATAGCGCTTTATACTGGGTGAGAAATTGTTACCGAAGTGGAGATTGACCAGCCTTGCGTCCTGTTTCTCGAACCCGGATTGGGGTTCTATGTGCACTTTTTATTGTCGGTGTTCTGGTGATTCGGTATATGGATATGCGGGTGCAGGCAGCTTCAGGTGGCGTGGGGGTGTTGGATGTAAATTTCGGTAATTCGCACAGTGGTATTCGCCAAACGATTGCAGCACTTGGGGCTGACGGCAGAGCGGTGTACTTAAAGCAGTTCTTCGTCGCGGATTTCTGCTATTCCCTGATTTACGCGATTTTTTTCTCGCAGTTGTTTCGGTTCTTGGCGGCCAGGCTGGATCCGCAGATTCCGGGCAGAATAGCAGCCAGCCGATTGTCATTGCTGCCGTGGGGTGCGATGATTTTCGACTGGCTGGAAAACCTAGCTATTGGTATCTTGTTGGCCAAATACCCAGGCGGTTTGGGCATTTGGTATGTGGTGGCAAATATCGGAACCGTGACTAAATTCGCCTTCACGTATATTTCGATAGCGCTGCTGGTGTTGCTGTTGCTAGCCCAGTTCTGGCGTAATCGCAGCTAGTGCCTTATCAATCGGCGTATCACCGCTGACCACTGGGATCAGGGTGCGGAAGGTGTTTTCCCGTTCCAATACGCTTACCAGCACGGCGGCGACATCGGCAATGGGGTTTTCTTCGTGCTTATCTGGAATTGTGCTAATAAGGCCGGTGGCGGCGGAATCGGTAAGCGTTCCTGGTTGAATAATGGTGTAGTTTAAGTTGGTGTTGTTTATCAGCCATTGGTCGGCAAAGAACTTGGCCATGCAGTAGGGGCGGAGGTTTTCTAAGCTTGGGTTGTCGCGCCATTTTTCCGGTTCGGTGGAGAACTGAGAGCTGAGCATGATGTAGCGGTTAATACCAGCGGCCTCTGCGGCTTTCATAGATTGTACAGCGCCGAAGGCATCGGTTTGGAGCAGATCTTTCCCCCTCGATCCCGCCAAGAAATACACTGCGTCTACGCCTGCCATGGCCTCTTTCATTTGTTCTACTTCCCAGTGGAGGTCGAAGTGGACTGGGATCTGTTGGAAGTCTTGGGGCCTGGTGTTGGGGCGGCGGTAGCCACAGTAAACGGTGTGGCCGAGGTGCTTTAGTTGGGCGATGGTTTCTGCGGCTACTCGTCCGCCTGCGCCAATGACGAAAATCTTCATACTTCATTTCTACCCATTGCGTCTGGATTCGGCTATGGTCAAATTAATATCGTTACTCGTTCTTGTCATTGGAGCACGTCATGAGTTTTAGTTTTCGTAAGCGCATCAAGTTGAACAAAAACAGCTGGATTAATGTTTCCAAGCAGGGCGCATCTGGTTCTGTGAAAGTAGGACCCGTGACGTTTAATACCCGGGGTGGTTTCTGGGTGCGGCTGCCTGGTGGTTTTAGCTACCGCGGAAAGTGGAAAAAGTAGTTCACTATTTTCCCACTAACCTCACAGGTTTCTCCAGTAACTTTGCCAGCTGCTATCCAGCTTCGGCTTATAGGGTAATCAATATGTGGTGAAAAACAGCCACAAGCTAGAGATATCCACACCCGACTTTAAGGAGTAAATCCTTGCGAGTTTTTTCTAAGAAGTTCACACTAGCCGCAGCTGGCGGTCTTACCGCGATCGCTATTAGCAGTGGTGCCATGGCCTATGCGCAAACTGAGGTCAGCCCTGAGGTGGCTACCACGCAGGAGACACCCACAGCGGAACAACAACGTGACGGTGAAGAAAAAATTGCCAAACTCGCTGACAAGTTAGGAGTTACTACAGAAGAACTCACCGAAGCGCTGAAAACCGTTAAAAACCAAGAGGGAGGCAACAAAGCAAAGCAGCTTGCCGACGCCTTAGGCATCGAGGAATCCAAGGTAGAGCAGGCGCTTGTGGAAGATTCTGCCGAGCAGCGCAAAGTTCTAGAAAACCGCCTCGACGCGGCGGTTACTGAAGGCAAGTTAACCGAGGAGGACAAGACCTCGGTACTCAAGGCTTATGACGCGGGGGTCTTTACTAGCGATCATCACAGCAACAGCAGCAGCATGTCGCAAGATCCTTCTGAAAGCACCGCCGCATCCAGCGCCGTTGTTGAAGAGCCAACTGCTTCAACAACCGAAGAACAGCCCACCGCTGAAGTGGAACCGAGTAACACCTAAAAGCTGCCACAGTTAGTTGGTGCTGGAACGTTATTAAAACGATCTGTTAAATACTGAAGGGAGGTGGGAATGTCTGCGAAGACCATTACCCCATGGTTCAACCCGCTTTTTATGTCGGGAGTTATCCGAGCCATGGGGTCTTCTTCGTATAGCACCGTTGCGTTACGTTGACAGTAATCACGCGCTAATTGTTGGACTTGGGGCTGGGGAATAACGTCGTCGAAAAGCCCAATGGACACAAGAATCGGGCCGGTGGGGGGCAAGCGTCCTAACCGCTGGCGATCCAACAATGCAACAGTATCGGGTTCTTGTTCCAGCACGGATTCAAAACTTCCGCCGTCTTTAATGAAACGCTCTGAGGGAGTGAACGCTAACGTCGCCGAAGCATCAGCAATGCAGCGATTGGCGAGTGTGGCTAAGAGCGCGCGGCCTTCGTTAGAAAGGTGGCGATCCACCGCAGCTTTGAATTGGGCATCCCGAGCGGCGAAACCATTAATGGCCATTCCTAATACCGGGGAAATTGTCGAACCGTCGACCATCTTAAACACTTCCAGCAGATTTGCCGGTGGGGCTCCTGCGTAGGTTCCTTTGATAACCAGTTCAGGCGCGTAGGATGCCGCATGCTCTGCCGCAGCCGCTACCGCGCCGCCGCCTTGGGAATAACCATGCAGTGCCAGCGGTGAATCCGCCGGAATGTCAGAAACCTGAAAACTAGCACGTCCAGCATCTAAAACTGCGTGGGCCTGCTCGGCGGCATTGGCATAGGTGTGCACCCCGGGAGTTCCTAGCCCAATGTAGTCGGTCATGACCACCCGTATCCCCATGCTGACGGCAGCATATTGCACGGGCAATTCGTAATTAAACCCAATAGCTTGATCCTCAGGCGAAAACGCACTGCTCAGCAGCGCCCCACGCGAAGGTGCACAGATGTCGCCTTGCCCCCGCGTCCCCGGCGCGAAAACGATGGTCGGGGTTGGCCCTGGCCCAGTCCAGGTAGCGGTGGGTTCGATAACGTAACCGGAAACGGCAACCGGATTGCCGTTTTGATCGGTGGAGCTATACAACATGGTCTGGGCGAAACCCGGGAAATCTGGCCCGAACAAATTAGCAATATGCGGTGCTGGTTCCGTGCGGATTAACGTGCCGGGGGTGGTGGGAATGTCAGGAGGCGGCTGGTAAAAGGCATCATCAATGGGCGATTCCAACCACTGATTACCTGAGTTGTTAGCCGCCCAATTTATACCTTGCTGGTATTCGTCGGCGGTAGGCGGCGTCAGCGCTAAGCAGGTTACGAGGGCTACTAGGGCAGTGGTGGTGCGTAGGAAAAGATTCATACACAACAATGTTAGTAATCTGAGGCACATATTGTTCTCTGAACGCAAAAATGCTTCATTTATCGGGTTTCTGTTGCTCTTTCTTCGCTTGTATTTAGCATGAACTTGTCATGACTTCTGGTGCTGCGGTATGCAACAGTTCCCGATGTTAGAAGAAGGATGAAGGAGAATAGTGCAGGAATCGTACTACCTTGAACGGTAAACCAACAAGTAGCTGCAAATGTTGCTATGCTAGCTAGGAAAAAGAAGTACTGCTGTTTATCAGCTCGTTTGGAGTCGTCCCTAATCCTTTTTGCGATCGCATGTGTGACTTCAGCATCGGCTAAAGTTGCTTTATTTCTAGCATTAGTAGTATTTTCCGACATTTTTAGTATTCTGTCGGCAGCCCCAGTCAGTACTTCTTCGTAGCCGAATAATTCTTTTGCCGATGGTAATGGGCCTGAATAAGACTCTAGGGTATTGTTGAACTATTTGTAGCTCACTAGGGTGCGAAATATCCCCTCTAAGGAGGGGTCTACCTGTAGATCTCTTGCCGGACTGTATCCATCGACCTCCGAATATCGCTGCCCACGATGTTCCATATCTCCCGAATCTCTTCGTTCGGATCGTAAACCCTTGTTGAGTAGGTCTTCATTCCGTGGTTGGATACTGCTATCAGCTTCCGGCGACTGTCTTGCATCATCGTGCATCACTCCCTCCTACAAATAATAACTTAGAGGATATAAGGTGCTTTCTATGACAGCTCGGTCTACGGAATATTGCTGGGCCAAGAACTACCTCACCGGCAAGCTATATCCTTGCCTGTCGTGTACGGCAAGACCGTCTTCCAACAGAGAAAATAATGCGCGGCGGCGTTGCTCGGCATCCGGCCAGAGCAGATCAATACCGGATTGCGGTACCGGTGTGGTGCTCTCCCGCAGTTTAGCCATGATGATGCCGCGCACTTGGCGGTCGGTGCCGGTGAATTTCTGGACTCGTTTTTTCTTCGCCGCTAGCTCTTCCGCAGTTGGTTGTGGGCAACCGGCTTGTTGCCAGGCGCAGAACTCGTCTTTTAACGGGCAGCTATCGCAATTCGGGCTGGTCAAGCATACCGTTGCCCCTAATTCCATCAGTGCTACCGCAAATTCTGGCGCCTGCTCAGTTGGCATCAGTTCTAATACTGCGGCGAGTTCTTTTCGGGTGGCAGCCTGCCCTGGTGCTAAAAACCGGCCCACGCAGGCCCGGTAGTACACCCGCCGCACATTGGTGTCAACCACCGGCACCCGCTGCCCAAAAGCAAAAGCGGCAATCGCCCGGGCGGTGTATTCCCCGATGCCAGGCAGCGCCAGCAGGTCATTAAGGTTTTGGGGTACTGCGCCATCAAACTGTGAGCAAATGACTTCCGCACATTCTTTGAGCCTAAGTGCCCGCCTCGGGTAGCCCAACCGATCCCAGGCGCGTAGCACTTGGTCGGTGGGGGCTTTGGCGAGGGCACAAGGGGTAGGCCAACGGTTGATCCACTCTTGCCACTTAGGTTCTACACGCGCAACTGGGGTTTGCTGGCTCATGACTTCAGAAAGCAGAATTCCCCAGGCAGAAGTATCAGGGCTACGCCAAGCAATCTCGCGGGCGTGGCGGTGGTACCACTGAATAAGAACAGAATTGAAAGTTTTTTGCATCGGAAAAAATAATCTAGCTGGTTTGGTCGCCGAAAATCCACTAATAGTGCGAAAATACAGACATGAAGAACTTACCTCGTGACCCCAAACTCGTATGGGAAGGTCTGCTCGAAGGCAATCGTCGTTTCGCGGAAGGAATGCCGCTGCGACCCAACCAGTCCGTCAGTCGTCGTGAAGAGCTCAAATTGGGGCAAGCGCCACGGGCAGCCGTATTGACCTGCGGTGATTCCCGGGTGCCCGTCGAATTGCTTTTCGACGTCGGCCTCGGCGACATCTTCACCGTCCGCACCGCGGGGGAAGTGGTAGACTCCGCGGTGCTGGCCTCGCTGGAGTTCGCCATCGCGGGACTAGGGGTGGAAGTTTTGGTGATACTCGGCCACGAATCGTGCGGCGCAGTAAGAGCCACCGCTGAAGTTGTGCTCAATGGCGCTGAAGTGCCGGTTGGACACCAACGCACCTTGGTGGAACAGATTGCCCCGTCCATCCTGGAATCCAAAACCAAAGGTGGACATTGCGCGGCAGATTTTGAAAGGGCACACGCCCAGGCGGTGCTGGCGAAAATCATGCAGATTTCTCCCGTCATTGCCGATGCCGTATCCGAAGGTAAAACGGCAGCCATTGCCGCACGCTACCGGCTAGCTGATGGGTTAGTGGAACTGGTTTCCTCCGAAGGTATCTAAAAACACACCGAACCGCCTCCGGTGAATATAACCCGAAACGTTTTAGGCTTTAGGTGTGGACCGTCGAGACAATAACCCCAGAAACTCCTCCGGTGGGTACCGACGACCGCCGCGACGCGATCAATACGCCACCGACCGGGAGGACTACCAAGCAGCAGCCCGGCTACCGGAAATCTACTACCGGCGGCGTCGGGTTGCCGCGGTCGTAGCCATTTTATTAGTGGTCATTGTGGTGGTAGCGGTATTAGCGAGGATGAGTCGAAACTCCATAAGCACTCCCGTGGCTACCGAAACTGCGATTGCTACCAGCACCAGCGCTAAGCCCACGAAAACCAGCACCGAGGAAGCAACCAGCTCCAGCAGCGAAACCGCTTCCGGTTCTGCCACCGACTCCAAAGCGGAGGAAGTTACCGAAAGTGCCTCGGCAACCGCAGAACCCACCGAAGCCATCACGGCTAAAGGCAGCTGTGATCTTAACGACCTCGTTATTGAAGCCTCTGCTGATCACCCGAACTACCATGCCGGGGATTTACCCAGCTTCTTTATGACGGTGCGCAACCCCACAGACACCGATTGTGAGATTGATCTCGGGCAACAACCCTTAAGGTTTGAGGTTTATACCCTAGACACCAATCAACGAGTCTGGGCCGACATCGACTGCAATGACCCCATTGGCACCGGAGTGAAAGTTTTCAAAGCCGGTGAGGAAAAATATTATAAAACCCAATGGTCACGGTTGTATTCCGATCCGCAAACCTGCACCGGCCGGGAAGAGGTTGCTCCAGGCGGCTACTATCTGCACACCGTCATTGGCGATAATGCTTCCGCCCCCTTTGCGTTTAATTTAGGAGGTTAATCGCATCCCGTACGGTTGCCACCGGGATGATCTTCATTCCCGGTACGGTCACATCCAGTACCGGGATGATCGCTTGGGTGTAGCCAAGCCGCTTTGCCTCTGCTAATCGACGTTCCACGTTGGGCACTGCTCGTATCTCGCCAGCGAGACCCACCTCGCCTAACACCACTGTTTTCTTTGGCAGTGGTTTTTTCTTCAAAGCACTAGCTGTTGCTAGCGCAATGGCTAGATCTGTGGCGGGTTCGCCCACTTTCATGCCGCCTACAGTGGCAACATACACTTCGCAATTATGGGTTTTCCGGCCGGCTCGGGCAGAGAGGACGGCTAACACCATAGGAACCCGGGTGGCATCTAGCCCAGTGACTGCCCGCCGTGGGTTTTTAGCCTCGGTGGGCACTACTAGTGATTGGACTTCTGCCACTATTGGCCGTACCCCATCCATGGCTACGGTCACCGCGGTGCCATCTGGGGTGCTGTCGCGGTGGGATAAAAACAGCCCAGAGGGATCAGCGACTTCTTTAATGCCGTCGGATTGTTGTTCGAAGCACCCCACCTCGTCGGTGGCTCCAAACCGGTTTTTGATTCCTCTTAACATGCGCAAACTGGAGTGGCGATCGCCTTCAAAATTCAACACCACATCCACTAAGTGTTCCAATACCCGTGGACCAGCAACATTGCCATCTTTGGTAACATGGCCGACTAAGAGCACTGGAATGCCGGTATTTTTCGCCAAGGTGGTCAGTGCTGCGGTCACGGCGCGTGATTGCGCAACTCCGCCAGCGACTCCCTCCACTCCGGCTGCGTGCATGGTTTGCACCGAATCGACAATGAGCAAGCTGGGTTTTAATTGGTCCACATGGCCAAAGACCACATCAAGATTAGATTCAGCCGCCAGATACAAGGTTGGTTGTAGCGCTTTGGTGCGTTCGGCACGCAACCGTACTTGCCCAGCGGATTCTTCGGCGGTGACATAGAGCGCAACGCGGTTTGATCCCTCGGCGGTTTTTTGTTCAGTCCACCTGCTAGCGACTTCTAATAACAGTGTTGATTTTCCCACTCCAGGTTCACCCGCGAGCAGAACCACCGAACCCGGCACAATGCCGGAACCTAATACCCGATCTAATTCAGAAATGCCTGTGGTTAAGGTGTGCGCAGCCGCAGCGGTGATGGTGGTAATTGGTATTGCCGGGGAAGTGGGAGTGAGCCCTTTGGTGACCGTCCCGCTAACTGCGGCTTGTGCGGCAGTTCCATTATCGGCTGGTTGGTGTTCTTCCATGGTGCCCCAGCTGCCGCATTCCGGGCAGCGCCCTAACCATTTAGGGGAGGAATAACCGCATTCATTACATTGGTGGATGCTGCGCTGTTTCTTGGCCATGGGACTAGGGTAGACCACGATGCCGACATGAAATTATTTCCTAGGCTCACCGTTCTCTCAGTAGCTAAGAGAGGTTTGCCGTTTTAACCCGGGTGATTTTAAGTCGAGTTATGGGGGTGGTGTCTGAATTTAACTGGCTTGTGCAGGGACGTTTGTATCCCAAGAATCCTTAACGTATTATAAATTTCATATATCAGGTAGCTGTGTAATTTTCTTGGGTTGGTTCTAGGATGGCGAAGGAGGGATGATGCGTCGATTAAAGCTGCCAAGTTTTCTGCTGGGTGGACTCTGTGCTGGCATTATTACTCTCGGATTGCCCCTAGGTGCTGAACAATTCACCCAAGTGGAAGTCTGCACTGCCGCAGAACAGGTTGTGGAACCAAGCGCGGAACGGTGGAACTTAACCGCAGTCGATCAGTCGGTGGAACCGGCTGGGGTTTCGCATACCGAAATCGTTCAAACCTGCCAAAATACCCTCGTTAAAGCACTGTCTTCTTTTGGGAAAATGGGGATCGGTATCAATATGATCGCCATAGCGATCGCCTTGGCCGGGGTGGTATGGATCACGCAAATGCTAATTGAATTCCGGCGGCGGGCCTAGCTTTTAATCTTTGAACTATAAAGCCACCCGCACTTAAAGTGCAGTCGGCGGCTGTTATAGGGGAGGTTTAGTGAGATTCGTGCTTATGGGCCTCAGCGCCAGTGGTGCGATCGACTTCACCGGAAGTTACCACAGGGGAAGAAACTGTAGCAGTGGTAGTAATGGTGGTGTTGTCAAAGGTGAAGGTCACCTCTTGGTTGCCACCTAGGGCAAAACCTGGGTTCGTTGCCGAGGTGGTTAGGTAGGTAATGCAACCGTCTTTAGCCTCGGGAATCTTCTTGATTTCGGAAGCTATATCAGCAACCAGATTGCAGTTAGGGGCAATGCTGGCTTTGCCGCTGATGGTTACCTTTTCGTCGCCAATAGTCACACTTTCTAGAGTGTGGGTGGTATCGGTGGTGTCTTGGTTGATGGCAGTGAACTTTACACCGGTTTCACCAGCATCAGTGACAAGGACAGTGACGTCACGCACAGCAATGGTGTTGTCTTCAGCGTTGGCGGAAGCGCCATCCACAGCCGCCACCTGATTTGAGGTTTGGGTGATCTGGCCAGCAGAGCAAGAAGCCAAAACCAAGGTGCAAGCAGTGGCAACAGTAATCAGGGCGCCACGGCGGGCGACGGTCTTTAGGGGCTTCACGTGTTCGTCCTCCATCGGGGTGAGTTTGGTGTTTGTTCCTCGTTCTAAACTGCGGGAGAAACACCAACTTGGGGGCAATTTATCCTTTATCACTCTAGTCCTTTTGCTGTGACTGTACACACCAACGCGCACTATCTATAGCCAAACGGGGGGAAACGAAAGGGGGATGCTGGCGTGGTGTCAAAGGCTTGGTGCCAGTGTGCTGGTAGAGGCCGAAAAGGTCCTGGCCGTAGCTTCTGCCGCTCTGCCTGCGCAGAAACCCAGCTGGGTTAAAACCTGTGGTGCGGTGTATGCCGTGGATGTGGGGTACGACACAGGTGGGTACCTGATTTACTATTCCGCTTGGTGTGGGGTGCGGTCAGGCAGGCGAAACTGCGCTTAAACTAAACCGCCTTGACGAGCCATGCTAAAATATCTGGTTGACTTTTAAATGCACTTGTGGAGGAATTTTATATGGAATTCAAGGTCGGCGATACCGTCGTTTACCCACATCACGGCGCTGCCGTCATTGAAGCTATCGAACAGCGTGAAATCGGTGGTGAGACCTTGGAATACCTCGTTCTACAATTCCACCAATCCGACCTTGTGGTTCGAGTTCCCGCTAAAAATGCCGAGCTAGTCGGCGTGCGTGACGTCGTTGATGAAGCTGGGTTAAAAACAGTATTCGGCTATCTTCGGGAAACCGACGTGGAAGAGGCGGGCAACTGGTCGAGGCGATACAAAGCCAATCAGGAGCGCCTTGCTTCGGGTGATGTGAATAAGGTGGCGGAACTGGTCCGTGACCTGTGGCGTCGTGACCAAGGTAAAGGTCTGTCCCCTGGAGAAAAAAGCATGTTGGCCAAGGCTCGGCAGGTGCTGGTTGGTGAGCTAGCATTGGCTGAAGTTAAGGACGAAGCCAAGGCGGATGACTTGTTGCAGCAGATCGCTGCGACCATCGAAAAGCAAAAAGCAGAGGGCGTTGCCGCCGAAGAAGAGCAAAAACCAGTGCTCATTGACGACGATATTGACTTAGACGATCTAAGCTTCGACGACGTCGACTAGCAGCGGTATGAACAGTAACTCCCGCCCGGTTATCGCGGTTGTGGCAGCAGCTGGCAAAGGTACTCGGTTGGGTGCCCAGCTGCCGAAAGCGTATGTTCAGCTGCGTGGGCGTAGCTTGGTGGAACGCTCGGTGACGGCCATGCTGACCTCGCAAATCGTTGACGAGATTCTCGTGGTGGTCGACCCAACCATGGAAGAATATGCCGCGAAGGTGCTGGCCAATGTTGCAGCGCCGGTGCGGCTGGTGCATGGTTCGGTGGAACGCGCGGATTCCGTGTGGTGTGGGTTGCAGGCGATCGGGGAAACCGACGCGGTGGTTTTGGTTCATGATGCCGCCCGTGCGCTGACTCCACCTGGAATGATTGCTCGGGTGGCGCGTGCTGTGCTGGACGGGGCACCAGCTGTAATTCCGGTGCTAGCGGTCGCGGACACTATGAAGGTAGTTGCCGATAACCGCGTGGAATCCACCCTAGATCGAGCACAGCTGCGAGCGGTGCAAACCCCGCAAGGTTTCGACTTGGCGCAACTGATCGCTGCCAACCGGGCTTATTTCGCTGATCCTAGTTTTATAGCTACCGACGATGCCAGCTTAATGGAATGGTTCGGGGTGCCGGTGACCTGCGTGAATGGCGACCCCATGGCTTTTAAAATAACCACTCCCATCGATTACGCACTGGCTAAAGCGGTCGTTGATGAAGCCGAACCCACCATTTTTGAGGTATAACATGACCCCCATCATCCCCCGTGTCGGCATTGCTACCGACGCTCACCAGATTGAAGCCGGTAAAGAATGCTGGATAGCTTGCCTGCTCTTCCCCGAGGCCGACGGTTGCGAGGGGCACAGCGATGGGGACGTAGTAGCGCACGCGCTTGTCGACGCCCTGCTGTCTGCGGCCAACCTCGGCGACCTTGGCAGCTTCGTGGGGGTGGGCAGAAAAGAATACGACAATGTATCAGGAGCTAGGCTGCTTAAAGAATGCCGTGAGCTGCTGGAATCGCACGGCTTTGTGATCGGCAATGGGGCAGTGCAATTGGTGGGGCAAGGCCCCAAGATGGGACCACGGCGGGCTGAGGCAGAAAAGCTCATGAGCGAAATCCTCGGTGCGCCAGTGTCTGTTTCGGCCACCACCACCGACCACCTCGGTTTTACCGGCAGGGGCGAGGGCAGGGCCGCGGTAGCTACCGCGGTGGTCTGGCAAGGTTAAGGGATTATTCGCAGGCCACGCCGTCGCCGTCGCGATCCAGTTGTCTGCTATAACCAGGCGAACCAGCATAAAGTGGTGCGGCACCGGCTGCCCGAGCTTGTGCGCAGCTGCCGTAAGAAGCGGACTGTACCGGCGCAGGCTCTACAGCTGGTGCAGGCTCTGGCACATTGACGAAGTTATTGGGGATCACTTCATTAGGTGCCTCTGGTTCTGGTTGTACCTCGGGCTCCTCGGGAGTGATCGGCTCTGCGGTTTCGGTTATTTCAGTTGTAGTGGTGGTTTTCGGCGCTGAAGTGGTAGTTGTTGGGCGTGACGACGAAGTCAGCGGCGAGGAAAACTGGGTAACCTCCGTGTTTTGCGGTTGTGTAGGGAAAACAACACCAGCTGTTAAGAATATCCCCACAGCGGCGGCTGCAACTTTGCCCCAATGGCGACGCATGGGATTACCCAGCTTGGCTTGGCGCTCATGCAGGAAAAACCAAACACCAGGGATGGCAAACGCAACAGCAAGCAACAATCCGCTTACTACCTCTCGGAACCCATTGACGAAGAACAGGCTCAGAAAGAATATGGCTCCGAAAAGATGGATACGCCCGCGAGTAGTGCCTTCCACAACGGCGTGGTGTGTTGTGATTGCGCTGGCGGTGGCAGTGGCGGCAGAAGGTAGTTCATTTGGAAAATCCTTATTAAATTTGAGGGTTTATGAAAGTTACTTATTAACTTTCTTTAATAAAAATAGGATGGATGACAATCTTGTTGTGGCAGTTATCACTACCTAAAACGGGGTTAGTTCCGTCGATACTTGATGTGTTGGCAGTTGAGAATGAGTGTTCTATTGTGAAAATTAAATCCATAAAAGCTGAGAATTTAAGGGCTGGACGGTGGCAGATTGGCGCTGGAAATCTAACTTTCACCAGCACAATGAAGCGAAAGCGGGGTGCTCTAGTGTGGCGCCACTCCCGCTATGTGACGCTGCGCCGAGATGCTCTGGTCGAGCGGGAAGGCTGTTGGCTGGTGCGGCAAAGACTCAAAGCAATAGCGGTGGTATTAAACTATCTTTAAGTGAAAAATCGCGGTTTTTATCGTTTAGGTTGGACTGACTGCGTGTGAAAACTATAAAAATGCGGTTTTTCACGGAATGATGTAGTAAGAGCGGCAGGGCTACTGGGGGTGGGCGATGGCAGACTACAAAACCCTAAAGACTATCTTTCACCAGCATAATGAGCAGATAGCGAGGGAAATACTAGCAAAACGGCGTACATCTGACACCGCATTATGCTGGGATTTCCCGGTAAGGGACGAGAAACTCTTCGTTGTGGTCACGCCTGAATTGTTGGCTCTCACGGAAGCAATCGGAAAGAAAGAAGTGCAACTAACTGGGCTATGGTCCGAGTTGTCAGGTGGTGCGCAAGCACATATGCTGCGGCACCTGTTAATTTCTGAAGCTTCTGCCACCAACGCCATTGAAAATATTCACAGTACTAGGCAGGAACTGGATGAGACATTATTTCATGTAGAAAAGAAGCAGGCACCTGCTGATAGGAGTTTTGTGAAAATGCTCAACTACTTTTATGAGGTTTTGAAAGGGGAGTTAGAGCTACCAAAAAACCCGCAGGAGTTGCGAGAATTATATGATAGCTTTTTTGATGGCGAAATCGTACCAGACGATATACCAGATGGTGAGCTGTTTCGTGCGGCATCTGTGACGATCACCGATGGTATTAGGGAATCAATACACCGAGGATTTGAGCCACAAACTGCGATTATATCAGGTGTAGATACTGCTCTGTCACTGATGAATGCACAAACTGGACCGACATTGTTGCAGTCAATCATGGCTCATTACATGTTCGAAGCAGCACACCCTTTCTATGATGGAAACGGTCGGCTGGGCAGGTTCTTGCTTATTCAGGGTGTGTCGTCGGAACTGTCTATCTTTACGGCATTTGCGCTTTCAACAGCTATCAATGAAGAAAAATCAAAGTACTATAAGGCATTTGTCGACGTGCAACACAAGATGAATTTTGGTGACGGTACACCCTTCCTGCTTACCATGTATTCATTATTGCTAAGCGCACAAGAGCAGTTGCATGAACAGTTGTTAGTGCGGATC
Organism: uncultured Corynebacterium sp.; assembly: GCA_963520895.1. Classification (GTDB taxonomy): domain Bacteria; phylum Actinomycetota; class Actinomycetes; order Mycobacteriales; family Mycobacteriaceae; genus Corynebacterium. Next base: position 14,016 of record CAUQSW010000028.1, read on the forward strand.
AATCAGCTTAAAACTCTGTCGAGTAAGATCAAGGATCTTGCTAATAGCGGTGTCATTGCTAACGCAAAACTGCGACTTTATGATCTGCTGTATGTTCTCGGCCAAGCAGAACTATTCGAATGGGTAAGTGGCGAAGGGCAAGCTGCAATCGCAAAAACTCTGGATATTACGCAGCAGACGTTACGAAAAGACCTTAAACACCTAGAAGAGTTGGAGCTGATTAAAAAGGTTAAAAGTAGACCGGTGACCGTCAAATTCACCGCCCCTGGTCGAGAGTTGTTGGGGTTGGGCTAGTGGGGTCACTCGATCCGATGTTGATCTAGATAAACTAAACGTGAGATGTGCTGGTGAATTTAGCAATATTTCCTGCAGCACACTTAAATAAGCCTGCTCATGGGCCTATTGGTAATTAAAGATGCAAATTCCGAAACTATCTTAGGAAAGCTCGACGATGTGGCAGGTACCTTTGGCGCTTGTTGAATGTGGACATGGTGGTCGTTGCTGTTTGCAAGGCTCGTATGACGTAGCGTCCTCAAAATCGTCTTTCCTGATATGTTCGGCTATAAAGTTTTATTTTTGATTGAAAAGGTAAAAAATGCTCGGTAGCCTTGGAGTTACTACTTCTTTAGATGGCGGTACCAAGCTCAAGTTTTATTGCATAACCTTACCGTAACTTATTAGTGAAAGATATAAATATGTTAGTAGTGGAAAAATTATATAAAGCGATTGATGATCGACAGATTATTTCAGACGTCAGTTTTGCTGTGCCTGATGGTGAGTTAGTGGCGATTACTGGTTCTTCGGGTAGTGGGAAAACTACGTTGCTTAAGTGTGTAATGGGGATTTATCGGCCGGATTCTGGTTCTATTTCGTTGGCGGGAAATGAGTATTCTGGTTTGTCCGGTGATGAGGCTCGGGCGTTTCGGCTGCAGAATATCGGGGTGGTTGATCAGCAGAATCGTTTGATTGAGGATCTCACCTGCTTGGATAATATCCGGTTAATTGCTGCTATGTCGGGTCAGAGCAAGAAAGAGAGCTTCGAATCTGCGCGGGGTATTTTAGCTCGGATGGGGATGGAGGAATACGGTGGGCGTTTTCCTTATTCATTGTCTGGTGGCGAGCGGCAGCGGATTAGTATTGCTTGTGCGTTGGCGAATAATCCCTCGTTAATTGCAGCAGATGAGCCAACATCCAGTCTTGATGATGTGGCAGCGGGGGTGGTTATCAAGTTATTTACTGAGCTTGCTGAGCAGTATCGGATTCCGGTGGTGTTAGTTACCCATGATTACCGGGTCAAGCAGTATGCCAATTCCGTGTATGAGATTGGAAACGTCGCATCATGATGGGTGATTTGGTTCGTCGAAACCGCGATGAAACCGCAGTTATAGCCGTTTTTCACCTAGCATTATTGGTTATTATTCTGGTTCCGGTGATGGGGATTGTCATGCTGTTTCACGCGGAACAGCGACTGGACTGGCGTTTTGGCAGTGGTGCTGACGGTGCATTGACGTCGGTGGGCTGGTCGATTAGTTCTGGTGATGGTTCGTTGGACTTTGTGCTTGTTGAACCAGGTGCGGCTGATGCCGTGCCTCTTTCCGGTACGGAACGGCTTAAGGACTGTGCTGTTGGTAGTGGTGTGGCTGCACCGCAGCAGTTTAAAAATTACGCTGAAACGTATGGGTGCTCAGCACAGCTTGCTGGTGGTGCGGTTGTTGATGATCGTAATGTCACGGTGGCACACATTGGTGAGTTGCCAGCTGATCTTGCCAGTGATTGGACTCAGGAACCTGAGTCAATGATTAACATGTGGTTGCTTTATATCGCCCAAGTGTATTTTGTTGTGGTGATAGTGCCTTGCTTGGTGTGCTTTTGGAACGTCTCACGTATTTTTGACGCCAAATGGATGGAAGCGGCCTCGATTTTAGCGTTACGTGGTGCTGGCACCAGGGCTGCAGCTACGTTGCTGTCTTATGTTCCTTCGGTGGGATTGTTGATTGGTTGGGTAGGTTCTGTTCTGCCGCTATTGTGGCTATCGACATTACTAAAAGATGTGGTGTGGGATGGTCAAGCGTTTATAGCTCAAGACGCCCACGTTGCTTTTCTAGTAGCTGTCGGCTGCGGGCTGGTGTTGACAATGGCCTCATCACTGGTGCTGTACCTGCGAAGGAGGTCGATCGTTGTTCATGCCACGTAAACGGCGGCTGTTAGTTTTACCCGCTGGGATACTTTTAGCTCTTATTCTCGCGCTGCTTGCCGAGATTGCCAATATTTCTATTCTCGTGCCGTTGTCATTGTTGCCGTTGATCTTCGGTCTGATTTATGTGTCACCGTTGTTCGCTTATGCCGCTGCTTGGTGCTATGAAAAGGCGTTTCAGAAGAATATTCAAGGAACGTTGGTAGCCGCGTCGTTACGCTATCGGTCGCGGTCTATCGGTCTCAGCGTTGTACTGCTCTTTTGCGTTTGTGTGGTTTCAACAGTCACCGTTGGGTTAACAAACGCAGGTTTAGGGCAGATTGGTTCGGGATTAAGTTTTTGGAAACCGGGAATGCACTGGGGAGCGATGAGGGAGGATGTGAATATCTATGAAAAATATCCTGATTTAGTGGCACCGGGAGTACTGGGGACATACGCGCAGGTGCGACTAGAAAGTGACCGCTCAGATTCGACTAATGCCTTCATCATGCCGTGTGTTGATTATGCCGCAGCTTCTGCCGATGATCCGGTGTGCCCAGCAGAGGAAGCGGAATCTATTTTGGTGCCAGAGGGTTTCGATAAAGATGTAGAGCAGCTACATATATTTGTGCCTTTTGAACGCACTGAACTTCAATTACCGCCGCTGCGGCTACAGGAGGTTCCCGGGCTTACTGAGGTACTGATTTCTACCTCGAACCCCGAATTAAATGCTATCGATCGCAACCTCTACGTGGACCTTAAAAAGCTTCCTGCAGAATCGGTTATGTCCATAATCCAAGATACCCGCAATGGTGTTACTTCCCAGGAGCGCATAAATTATGTCGACGCTGAACGGAGTAGGGGTTATTTGAATATGGCGATTTTCTTAGTTGCTGCCATTTTAATATTTGGCCTAGCGGCTATTTGTGGCATAACAGTTGCAGCGGTGCGGGATCGCAAAGAGCTGGCCGCTGTGCTGTTGCTGCGGGGAGTCAAAGACACGGTAGTAAAGACTTTGATACGTATTGAAGTGGTCTGCCTGATTTTGCCCTTTGTTCTAGCTGGCTGCCTCGGCGGGGTGCTTTTTGCAGCCGCGATCGCCCAGGCATCAAGCCTTGAAGCAACAGATGCCATTACCTACCATTCGCTGGTCATTTTCCTAGTCTATCTAGGTGCAATACCCGCAATCACAGAACTGCAACTACGAACGATCGGACGACGCAATGATTGATCCACACTGGTTAGCAGTAAAGGTTGAGCTCTCGGCATGAATTTATGGTGATTGGATACATCCTTAATCAGGGCAGTGTTGCGTGTTAAAGTGCTAGAAAAGGATCAGCGGTGCTGATTGCGTATATCGATGAAACCTACTCGCTGAATGTAGAACATGCTGTTATTGCGTTAGTGTTACCGGTAAATGCAATTGGTGAGTTGGAAGTTAAATTAGACAGCATCGTGGACGAAGCGGCTAGGAGGCATGACATGCTTTCGGATGCCACAGAATTGCATGGCTACGAAATTGCTAGTGGCGAAAAGTCTTGGAAGGGAGTGCCACTTCGATTGCGCATGTGGGTCTATGCGAATGCGTTACGGGAAATCGCAACCATTGAAGGAGCTGCTTTGTGCCGTGGGAGTGTAGATTTAGCCAAAAGATCGCCCAATGACAGTCATTATTGGGCGTTAACTTTTGCACTTGAACAAGTGGACCGCTATGCGCATTCCCTTGATGAACAAGTCATTGCTATTTGTGATGACGTTGGCAACAAAGACATCTATCAAACTATGTATGCCATAGCGCGGCGAAAGGGGACCGATGGCCTATATAAATCAAAGCTGTCACAATTTGTAGATGGTTTGCATTTTACTCCATCCCATTTCAGCAGGCTGGTGCAAGCAGCTGATTTATTAACCTATGTGTATCGTAGGAAACATATCTTGACATATGAAGATCCACGTGCGGTAAAAGCTAACGATATGCTGTGGGAGACGATACAGTCGTCAGATGATAAAGGGTGGTCACGACTCTGGTGATTATGCACGTCAGCCCCAGAAACTTTCTAAGAAAGTCTAGGGCTGCGGCAGGGTTGGTTCACACCTTGCGGTGTGAGAGCCTAGTCATAAGTATAGTGTTCCCGATATTTTAATTGCAAGGGTCTTTTCACTTCTTTGATGCATCACCCAAAAATCACAGCGCAACACCAACATGAAAAGTCATAACAAACTTGAACAGGGTTTTATCAGTGGTACCGGAATGGGCAGCACGTGTTGGCTGCGCTTATGGTTAAGAGGTTCTTAACGAGCTGCGTCTGGGGTTGTGCATCCCGACGGTTGATGACATGCTCGCTGCTGTCGCGATAGAAGAACCTAGTGACTCCCTAGGGCTCGTTAGGCGCAATGAGTAACCGTTGCCGGTGCCTAGGGATTGGTCATGAATGCTCGCAGGCTATGCCCTTATTATTGTGATCTAAAGCTGAACGATAACCAGGTGAACCTGCATAAAGTGGTGCCTTACCTGCTGCGCGAACTGCAGCGCAGTTTTCATAATGGACCGATTGTTGAGCTGGTTGTTCTACCGGTGGTGCCGGTTTTCTCACTGGCATTTGTGGCTCTGGTGCTACGGGAATCCGTATTAACCGTCGAGTTCCCCAGACCTCCACGGCCGCGCCAAACATGGGCGAGTTCATGGGCGAAGGTGAATAACTGGCCGTTAATAGTTTGCCGAGTATTGACGAAAATAAGTGGCGCAATTTTATCTACAAGCGAGAAACCCCGAAACTCGTCTTCATCAAGTAGCTGGTGGCTGTTGTCATTCACCATAGAATTAAAGACGGTCAGTCCACCCAGCTCCTCGAACGCGGAAATGAGGAACTTACGCTGATCCGAGCTGTTCCCTTTACGCTGAGACACCTCGAAACCAAGCGTAGAACGCATGTGTGCTGCGGTTTTTATCGGTTCCCAAGTCTGGGCAATACCCACTACAGGAACATCATCATTGCCTAATTCTTGGGCGAAATCGGCAAACCAGTTTTGCCTGCGCTCGCATATGTTTATAGTTGCCCATAGCTCTGGGGAAACTTTTGCCGGAGCACCAGCGAAACCGTCTCTGAAATCAGCGATGGGAAGTTTACGTTCTGGGATTTCGTCTAAGAAAAAGTAGCCAAATGGAGTTCCAACTTTTCGCGCGAAATCTTGAAGTTGCTGCCATGTGGGTTGGAGGTCTCCAGAAATCCACTTTGTGATGCGGGGATCATGCTGAACCAAAGCTTCGGGTTCTGTGGCCTGGGTAGTAGCCCATTGAATAATTTTCGGATTGGCCGGAACTCGGACGCTCACTCTTCCACCTCTTTGACAGCCATTTTAAGGGGTCAACGTGAAACTATTCTAGTGCCTTAAAAATTGTCACCGCCGCTGGCCGTCGTAAAGTAAGCCTCCTCATACCCTCAGAAACAGTAAGCTGGCACCAGAAAGCCACGACCGCGTTACTTGGCTAGCCGACTCCGCAAGGACAGTGGCACGTTTTGTATTTCGATCAGAGGAGCCTAACCGTATGAATACCGAACTAGCTGGGCGTAAGGCGGCGGAAAAGTTTAGGCGATCACAGGGGCTCGGGGCTGCGCCCATACAGATTTGGTAAAAACGATCGAGGAAACAACCGAATGTAAGGTGGCAATACTTACCACTTCTAATCCTTACCAGCACGGTATGACCATTCGGGATCCACGCAGCGATGTGGAGATACTAACGGTTTCGGATGTCCCAGATTTCCTGTGGCAACGTCTAGCTCTTGCGCATCAACTGGGGCATTGGTTTTTTTGATAAGTACTACCCAGAAGCTTTAAATGATCTGTTGGATACGGAGACCAGAGCCGATGCTTTTACTAGGCATCTGCTAATCCCGCAGGCAGGAGTGAAACAGTGTCTTTCTAGCATGACCACGACTGCAGCGGTACTACCGGTGTTGTCTCAAGTCGTACGGAGCTTCTTGGTGACACCAAAGATGGCGCTTGTCGCGCTGCGTGAGGTTGGGTTTGTATCAGAGCAGACTAAACGGGACTTTTCTTGGCTGGGCATCGAATTACTAGCGGAACAATTCGGCTGGGCTGATGAATACACAAAACTGCAAGCTGATGCGCAACAACGCTATACTCCACAACTACTATTGGGTAGAGTGGTTCTTGGTTTGCAAGAAGGGGAGGAATTAGCGCGAACCATCGCTGCGCTGAAAGAGCTTGAAGGAGACCAATAAGGAGAACCAGCTGCCGTTGCTAGTAGATATTGCTAGTGGATTTGGTGCAGCAACGCAGACCCGCCAAATATAAAGTACAGCTTTTTCCGCTGCTTAGATAGACTTGGGTGCGTGACTTTACGCATTTTTGACACCGCCACCCGCACCCTTCGTGATTTCGTGCCGCTTAAACCCGGGCACGCTTCGATTTATCTGTGTGGGGCAACACCACAAACCCAACCGCATATTGGGCATGTGCGCTCTGGTGTCGCTTTTGATATTTTGCGCCGTTGGCTCATGGCCAACGGCCTAGATGTGGCATTCGTGCGTAACGTAACCGATATTGATGACAAAATCTTAAACAAGGCAGCAGAGCACAACCGCCCCTGGTGGGAATGGGTTTCCACCTACGAACGGGAATTTAGCAAGGCTTATGACCAGCTCGGCGTGCTGCCTCCCTCGGTAGAACCACGGGCTACTGGCCATGTCACCCAGATGGTGGACTACATGCAACGGCTTATCGACGCCGGTTTCGCCTACGTAGCGGACGGCTCCGTGTACTTTGATGTGGCCGCGTGGTCAGAAACCGAAGGTTCCGATTACGGCCAGCTTTCCGGTAACAAAATCGAGGAGATGGAGCAAGGGGAGACGGAGAACGTCGGCAAGCGAAATGCGCTGGACTTTGCGCTATGGAAAGCAGCCAAACCCGGTGAACCCAGCTGGCCCACCCCATGGGGTGACGGGCGGCCGGGTTGGCACCTCGAATGCTCCGCAATGGCTACCTGGTATCTAGGTGGCGAGTTTGATATTCATGGTGGCGGGCTTGACCTGCAATTTCCGCACCATGAGAACGAAATAGCCCAATCCCACGCCGCCGGTGATGGCTTTGCTCGATATTGGATGCACAATCACTGGGTCACCATGTCCGGGGAGAAAATGAGCAAATCGCTAGGCAATGTACTTTCGGTTCCTAATATTTTGACCATGGTGCGACCAGTGGAACTGCGCTACTATCTCGGTTCGGCGCATTACCGCAGCATGTTGGAATACTCTGAGCAGGCACTCCAAGAAGCCGCCCAAGGCTACCGCAGGATCGAAGCCTTTTTAGACCGAGTGGGGCCGGTAGAAATAGGCCAGTGGACTGCCGCCTTCGCAGCAGCCATGGACGATGATATTGCAGTACCCCGCGCGCTCGCTGAAATCCATAATACGGTGCGTGCCGGGAACGCCGCCCTAGATGCTGGGGATGAAGCCACCGCTCAACAGTTTGCTGGGGCAGTGCGTGCCATGGCTGGGGTGTTGGGGGTCGATCCGCAGTCGCACCAGTGGCAAGCCGGTGACAACGCTACCGCTGATGCTGCGTTGGGTGCTTTAGAAGTATTGGTGCAAGCCGAGTTGCAGCGTCGCACCGATGCGCGAGCCGCCAAGGACTGGCCGCTTGCCGACGAAGTCCGCGACCGTCTCAAAGCCGCTGGCATTACTGTTACTGATACCCCGACCGGACCGGAATGGTCGCTGAATTAAAGGAAAAACTATGGCAGGCAATAACACTAATCGTCCCGGTGTACGGAAAACTAATAAAAAAGGTGCCACTAAAGGAACCGGTGGGGCACGGCGGCGTGGGCTGCGTGGGAAAGGCCCGACTCCGAAAGCCGAGGATCGGGTTTATCATGCTGCTTACAAGCGGAAAATGGAAAAGCAGCGCCGGGACCAGGGACGGCATGAACAAGAACTCCCAGAACTAGTAGTCGGGCGCAATCCGGTCGTGGAATGCCTTCAAGCCCGAGTTCCCGCGACTGCGTTATATATTGCGACCGGAACGCGGAATGATAATCGGCTTTCGGAAGCTGTGCAGATGGCCCATAGCCGCTCGATTCCGCTCATTGAGGTAGACCGCAGCGAGTTAGATCGCATGACCGGAAATGGTCTGCACCAAGGCATTGGGTTACAAATCCCGCCGTTTGAGTACAGCACCGTTTTTGACCTGATCACCCTAGCTAAGGATTCCGGTCGGCCGGGCATGATCGTGGTGTTAGACAATATTACGGACCCGAGGAATCTGGGCGCGGTTATTCGATCGGTGGCGGCCTTTGGTGGTCACGGCGTGGTGATCCCCGAGCGACGTTCGGCTTCAGTCACGGCAGTCACATGGCGTACTTCTGCGGGTACGGCCGCTAAGCTGCCGGTAGCCAAGGCGACTAACATAACCCGGGCGCTAAAGGAGTTCCAGAACAATGGCTATCAGGTGGTTGGTTTAGATGCTGCAGGCGAAACCACCGTAGATGCCTACGATGGCACTGGGCCGGTGGTTATTGTTGTGGGCTCGGAAGGTAAAGGTATTTCTCGGTTGGTGCGAGAAACCTGCGATAGTTTGCTCACCATCCCTATGACCGATTGGGTCGAGTCACTGAATGCCTCCGTGGCTGCGGGCGTGGTGCTCAGTGAATTTGCCAGGCAGCGGCGGCTTTAACACGGGCTTGTTAGCCAGCCATACAGCGCACTGTGAGATCAGTAGATTTCTACAGTGCGCTTTTGTTATGCCCGCTGTTTCCCAGTTGTGGTGCTTATCGACGGCTTATAGAAGCAGGGCGCAAGCCGTCAGTGCCGAACAAGTGCTTGAGCTGTGGTGTGTTCCGGGCTGTCATTAAATAACGCTATTTTTTACGTGATAGCTAGCTCATGAATATTTGAGTAAAGGGATATGTGCCACTCAAAATAATCTCTTGTGGCGGTATTCACTATTAAGTATTAGGTCTTATAATTGCGTACTTATGGTTACAACGCTATAACGATCTAGGCTATAACCAGCAAAGGGGAGCACTGGAGAAGCGTTTCAATAATTACGGTAGCGTGCTAGTGCTATTTAATTAGCGCTTGTGAAATGCCCCAAGAATCAGTTTCACCGCTTTTGACAGTAGTTTTCCGAGTTCCCACCGGAACTTATTCAAAATGGGAGAGTCAAGTTCAAGTTGTGCCCAGTTATCTATTAACCATAGTGAAAATTCTATGCAATTTTACGAATGGATTCCAAAGAAAAGAGGCCTCATGCAGCAACTTTAGAGTTTGAATGCCTGTTTTGAGGGTCGCAGAAACTGGCTAAAGTGCTGCAGGCAAGATGGCGCGGGAGGTGGCTAACATGGGGGTGGCAACGGGGGTAATTTTACCGTGGAGCGAAAAGCGATGTTGGTCACACTAAAGTCGACTGACGCAAAGGTGCTCATTTGTAACTTCGCTATCCCAGTTTGAACATTATTTTAAATATCTATAAATATAGAGTTATGTCTACATTTAAGTTTTGGTGCGTTATAGTGCCCCCGGTAGCGATATTAAGAGTTTTGCCGGGGATAATTTTCAGCTTCCTCTTATATTGATAGCGGTTTTAATGTCCAAGCAAAATACAGTGTGCTGCATGATGGAAAATGTTACGTGGGGGTGGGGTGAAAATAATATCAACAATACTATTCAACCTATGCAATAGGTCTAATTAATGGTTTTTGACCAGCAAATAATTTTAAACGCGCTTATGCTGCAAGGTTGCGTGTTGGAAAAAATCTGAGTGAAGCAATTTTTCTGCCAGTACCAGTAGCTATAAATCTACTCTTAAGTAAGTTTGGCCTAAGGGAAAATGTCACCGAAGGGATTTGGAGAGATTACATAAATAATCCTTAAATAGATCTGTCAGGCATTAGCTCTTTACTTAAGGTTTAGCCGCTGAATGCCTTCAGGATTTGCTTATTTATGACTTCAAGTAGGGCATTGAGCAGGGCTTCGAGTCTCGGTAGGCAATACCTAAGTACTTCTTAGTCAGTAGATTTGATTTGAAAGATTGGTGTACAGCATCGAAAATGTCAACGATTTTTGAACACTCAGTGCAAAAACGCCGACCGTTAGCTGGTCTCTTATTTGCGATTCTTGCCGTGTTGGGTTTGATGGCTGGTCTGATCCAGGTTCCAACCGCACACGCCCAAGAAGAAGTTGCTGTCAACACCGATGAAGCGGTTACTGTTGACACGGATAAAGCAGTAGAAATACCAGAATCAGTAGAAGCAGTAGAGATTGCGAGTGCAGAGGGCAGAGAAAAAGGTGCTTTGTTTATTACCGAAGCTACTCTGAGGCGTACCTCGAACAAGCCAAGCAACGCCCCACTGCTCGTAGGTGAAGGATTGGAATTTAAGTTCAAATGGGATGCGTCAAAGTATTACGGTACGCCGGACGCCGCGCAGGCGGGCGATACCCTGACGGTGACTTTACCGTCATGGGCCCAGTTTGCACCGGGGACTGCCGAGATGAAAAAGGATGGTGTATCTGTCGGTACCTGCGTCCAGAGTGGCCGAGTGGGGACGGACAATAACGTCATTGAAAACTCCAAGGTTGTCTGTACGTTAAATGAAAACGTCAACAACCGCTCCGATGTTAGTGGTGGCTTCGAGTCAACAATGTGGCTGTTAAAGGCCGAAACCATCAACCCAACCAGCTTCCCAGTTGGCCCCGTTGATGTCATCGTCGACCTAAATAGCATCGTTGATAAAGAAACGCTTGAGAAGGGCATTACTCCAGGTAAGTCCTCGCCGATCAAGCCTGACGTAATTAAAGACAATGCTCAGCAGGCAAAAGTGGGTCGTTTCCATGGTCTGCTGCCTTATTCCGAAGGTAAAGCCATCATTGAATGGCTGGTTCTGGCCAAGGGTAATGGTGGCACTGTCACCGTGCGTGATGCACTAAGCGCCCCGCAAGAAAAGGCTGCTTACTTCGATAATAAGCCTGGTCGTAAGGCTGCCGTGCAGGTGCGTGTGCGCGATCCCAAAGCTGAAGGCGACACCGGTGGTAACTGGAACCTTTTCGACGACGGCAATCCTGGCACCTCTATCAAATTAAACGATGACAAGTTTAACGTGGACTGGACCCAGGAAACCGTTGACGGTGAAAACAAGAATGTCGTTACTGTCGCAATCCCAGAAACCGAAGTGGGTAAATGGTACCGGGTATCCGTCTTTGCCCAGGTAGATCCTGATTACTACCGCGCTGGTGACAAAATTTCCAACACCGCAACCATTAACGGTGAAGAACGCTCCTATATTGTTAGCGCCCGCAACACCATTAATGCTTATGGTGAAGGCAAGCTGGGCTTAGGCGACGTCTATATCTTCAAGAATGTACACGGTGCTGACCCTGCTGCGATTCCTGCTGATTACTCTGCCAATATCAAAGCAGATATCACCTACCCAGATCATCGTAAAGAAACCAAAACCTTAACCGTTAAACCAGGTAACGATCCAGCTACCGCTGCTAAGCTCACCGGTCTGCCTTATTTGACCAAAGTCACGTTGACTGAGGAAAAAGCTGGCGCAGTTTCTGGCTTTAAGTTGGAAAGCTCCGCCTTGGGTGAAGGTAAGTCGGGCACCAATGTGCCGCAGGATGACTTCATTATTACTCCTGATAAGTCTTCGGTAACCCTGACTGTTCGCAATGCAGGTGTCACTGAGGTTGGTGTTAATAACACCTACGTTGCTGACATTAAATACGGTGATTTCAACATCACTAAGTCAGTCGCTCCAGCTGACCTGCAGGCTGTTTACGGTAAAGAGTACGAGATTACTTACACCTGCGATAACGACAGCAAAGATGGTTCCTACAAGGCAAATACCCCAGCAACCAAACTGCTGCGGGATGGCCAGAAGCTTACCATCGGCCAGTTCCCTGTGGGCACCAGCTGCGTAGTGGATGAAAACGACGCCAACGTTCCTGGTTTCAGCTGGGTCAAGAGCCAGCCACAGACCATTGTTATTACCGAGGGAACCGGTGCCAACGTCAACGTGGCTACCGTTACCAATACCTACAACGAGCAACTGGGCAACCTGCGGGTACGCAAGGTCGCTAATATCGAACCAGCTGCGGCGGTGACTGATAAGGAATTTACCTTCAACATTCGCTGTGAGCGCGTCAACCCTGCTTTCACCCAGGACTTCGTTCTGAAGGTTAGAGCTGGTCAGGAAGGCATGCTCAACGGCATCCCAGCCGGTTCTACCTGTGTGGTCACCGAGGACTCAAAGTCTGCTGAGGTGCCAGGCTACACTTGGGCTCTCACAGAGGAAAAGATTTCTGTGGAGATTCCAGACGGTGCAGACGCTGAGGCAGTAGTGGAGAATAACTACACCAAGGACGTCGGCAAGCTCGTGGTGACCAAGACGATCACCGCTCCAGTAACCGCTGGCGTTTCTGGCAAGACCTTTGATTTCACCTACCGCTGTGAGCAGAAGCAGCTAGGCGAAGTCACCGCGGGCGAGATCACCGGTGTGACCACTGGTACCACCAAGACTGTGGAGAATATCCCAGCTGGTTCCGAATGTGTGGTTACCGAAAAAGATGCTCACCACCCACTGACCACTTGGACTGTGGAAGGCGGCACCACTCAGACCGTCACCGTTGATAAAGATCGCGATGGCTTGGTGCAGTTCACCAACGCTTATACCGAACTGACCGGTAAGGTACAGGTGAACAAGGAACTCGCTGGCTCGGCAGCTGAGCTGGAATCACTCAAGGCACAGGTATTCGAAGCAACCTACACCTGCGTGAAGAATGGCGCAGAGGTCAAAGGTTCGGTGAAGTTCAGCGTCAATGAGCCTGCAACCATTACCGAAATCCCACTGGGTGCAGTATGTAGCTTCACCGAGGCTACTGCGGGGCTGGATCAGTTGGCTGGCTTGCAGTTCGATACCAGCAAGTCCACCGTGGTGGTTAACGATGTGGCACTGCCTACCGCTGAGGCTGACAAAGACAAAGTCACCGAAGTGAAGCTGATCAACCACTTTGACGAGTTGGGACGGATTAACCTGAAGAAGGTAGTCAAGGGCTTCAGCGCTCGGTTTGCTACCGGCCAGCAGTTCCCCATTACCGCTAGCTGGAAGCTGGAAGGCCAGGACGCAGTCTCGGTTGACTTCATCTTGAAGGATGGCGAGGTTTACGACCAGCTGCCACAGCTGCCAGTAGGCACCGTGGTGACCTTCACCGAGACGCTGCCTGCCGATGGTGTGGGCACCGACTGGCAAGATCCCAAGTACTCCGGTGACGGCGTGAAGGATCTCGATGATGCTAAGGCTGAGGTAACCGTTCAAAGCGGTACCCACCAAGCTGCGGTAGAGGTAGAGCTGGCCAATAAGGTTAACCCACCACTGTGGTGGATCCCGATCCTGGCCATTCCGTTCCTGCCACTGCCACCTGCACCAAACTACAACACCCCTGCTGGAGCAGTGTCTACCACTCCGGTGACGGAGACTTCCCCAGCACCTGCAAAGGGTATTGCTAAGCAGCAACAACAAGACAACAATAAGCGCGCACTTGCTAACACCGGTGCCTCGGTACTGTGGGTACTCCTTATTGGCCTTGTTGCCGCAGCGATCGGTGCAATCCTGTACTTCCGTGCTCGGCGCGAAAGCTAAGCTGATCGCTTAAACTCCCCAGGAAAAGAACTCCTTCCTGGGGAGTTTTGGTATACGCAGGCGTTGCTAGCATGATAAAAACCCTGATATTTGCGTTATTTAAAGAAGGTTTTTTCACTCATGCACACTCCGGTTCCCGAGTACTTACAGGAAATCATCGCGGCGCATCATAACGACGATTCCGGCGCGGTAGCTGATTATATTCCTGAGTTGGCGGCTGCTGATCCCACTCCGTTCGCGGTGGCGCTGTGCACCCCAGATGGCACGGTGTACGGTGCCGGTGATAGCGATCGTACGTTTAGTATTCAGTCGATTTCTAAGCCGTTTTCCTACGCGCTGGCGCTGCAGGATCACGGCATTGAAAAAGTATCGGAATACGTTGATGTTGAGCCTTCCGGTGATGCCTTCAATGAGGTTTCGTTGGATAAGCACACTGGGCGGCCGAAAAATCCCATGATTAATATCGGGGCGATTACCACCTACGCCCTCATTGGTGATTTTGATTTAACGGAGGCAGAACGCACGCAGCGGATGCTGGATGGTTACAGTGCTTTTGCAGGCAGGAAGCTGGATATTGATGAGTCGGTCTGTGCTTCTGAATTGTCCGAGAGCTGGCGTAATCAAGCGCTGGCGAATTTTGTTAAGGCACATGGGCGGTTGATCGGCCAGCCGATAGCGGCGGTGCGGGGCTACACCAAGCAATGCAGTGTCCGGGTTACGGCAACAGATCTTGCGGTTATGGGCATGACCTTGGCCAGTGGCGGTATTAACCCCAAAACTGGGCAACGGGTGGTTGCCAAACAGGTGGCGCAACAGGTGCTTTCGGTGATGACTACCTGTGGCATGTACGATTCGGCCGGAGATTGGTTATCGCATGTTGGTATTCCGGCGAAATCCGGGGTGTCTGGTGGGCTGCTCGGGGCGTTGCCCGGCCAGGTGGGGATGGGGGCGTTCTCACCGCGGTTGGATCGGTTTGGCCATTCAGTGCGTGGCGTTAAAGTTTTTGAGCATTTAAGCCGCGACATGGGGTTGCACTTGATGGGAACCCCACCGACGTCTATTGAAGCAGTGGGGCAGCGGTCTCGGACTGATGATGGCCGACGTTTGATTGCTATCCAAGGGGCGATCACATTCACCACCGCAGAAATGGTTTTGCGGCATTTTGAAACCATCCCACCCGGCTCTGATGAGATTGTGGTGGATTTCACCCTCGTGTCTGTGGTCAACCGAGTGGGTGCGGTGATGATAACCGAGGGGATACGCAGGCTGGGTCTAGATGGACACGATGTGGTTTTGATTGATCCACATGAGCGTATTGATCTCAACCGTGATGGACATTCCACTTCCGTGCTGCGGATAGAACACCACGATTAGCTATCCATCTGAAAGCCGGTGAACTCGCCGGTGGTATCAAAAACAGCTTTGAGCACATACTGAGTTTCACTGTTGCCGAGCGAGAAATCAATGGAGCCGATTTCTGTTGCCTCAGGTGCAGGGACTGCCCGAATGGCGGTGAGCACCAAAGTGGTAGCTAGCTTTTCGACGGTCGGCTGCTCACCTTCCCGCAACACCTCGTGCAGGATCTGCGACAAGGTTTCTTGATCGAATTCCGCAAGGTGGTGTTCCAGATACTCCACCACCTGTGGGTTGCCGTCAATAGCGGTCAACGCAGTGGTTAAGTGTTTTTCCCAATGGGCGATGAACTCCAAGGCGGCAGTGATAACTTCCCGGTTGTCCACAAAACTTTCAATCTGGCGCAGATTCAGGCGAACTGGGATCTGTTGTCCCTTAAATGGAGCGGTGGTGTCGTATTCTTCGCCGGGAGAAACTGGGCCGAAAAGCGGGAACTCTAAAATGGACATGTATGCGTACTTTCTGTTGAAATGCGTGAGTTCATTATAGAAAGATCCGAGGGCAACAGGTTTGATGTTTGGCTAATCAGTTTTTTAAAACCCCGCTACCGCTACGATGTGTGCTGCATAGTTAGTTTTCTTGGGTGCGGTACGCGCTAATGCGGCGGGCAGCTGCATCATCTCTGGTGGTTCGGCGGGACTTGCGCCAGCCAACAAACCGGCAGATTAAGTAGATGCCAAAACTAATAGACACCACCATGACCGAAACCGGCAGCCCTGGCGCTAGCGATAATACTAAGCCACCAACGGCAGATACGAAGGCAATGACCACCGAGAACACCACAATAGTTAACGGTGAGCTAGCAACCTGAATAGCTGCTGCCCCAGGGGTGATTAATAACGCCATGACCAGCAATGCCCCAACTATTTGGACGGATTGAGAGGCCGTTAATCCCACCAGTACGGCAAAAAGTAAGGAGTAACCGCGAATATTAACTCCCAAAGCGGTGGCTAAGACTGGATCCGCGGAGATAAACAGGAGGGGACGCCACACTAGGGCTAGCGTGATTACCACCAGTGCGGTAATACCGGCCAGGATCCAGACTGAGGTGTCCCGTACCCCGACTATCTGGCCGGTGAGTAGGGAAAAGGCTGAGCGGGAATTGCCGGGATACAAGTGAATGAACAACACCGACAGCCCCAATCCAAAGCTCATGACCACCCCAACGGTGCTGTCTTGGTTTTTCAACCCTAGTAATCCTAAGACCACTGCCGCCACCACGGCTCCTAAGACGGCACCGATGCCCACGTTAAAGGAGAATAGTAATGCGGCGGCGGCTCCCATGAGGGCTAATTCGGAGGTAGCGTGCACTGAAAAGGACATGTTGCGAAGCACGATCAAAGGTGCGATGATCCCGGAGAGTAAGCCCAGCAGTACCGCGGCAATCAACGATTGCTGTACAAAATCAACATTGAGCAATGCTAGGGTGTCGTCAAGCCACATTCAGATCACCACCATCCGGCCATGCGCCATTAGTACTTCCACCGGTGCGCCATATAAGGCGGAAAGATTTTCCGATGTCATAACCTCTGCTACTGACCCTAGGGTGTGTCCATGGGGACCTAGGTAAAGGACTTTATCCGTGTGCTCTAATACCGGGTTGATGCTGTGCGTAACAAAAATAATGCCGGTGCCAGCGTCGATACGCCGTTGGTTAATGAGCGTGACCACCTTGGTTTGGATAGCCGGATCGAGGCTGAGTAGCGGCTCGTCAAGTAATAACACTTCGGGGTCATGGGCTAGGGCTTGGGCTAGCCGAATGAGTTGCTGTTGACCACCAGACAGTGTGCCCACTCGGCGCTGGGCTATGCCAGCGGCTCCCACGTGCTCTAACAGCTGCTGGACTTTTTTCCGATTGCGGATTGTGGTGCCAGCTCGCCGGATGCTCGGTGCGCGGTGATCGAGCGCCAGGGAGACGAGATCGCAGCTGCGCAGCGGCAAATCGGGCGGAAACATCCGCTGCTGCGGAACGTAGCCAATCCTAGCGGGACGGTCGATCTGGCCAGAGTCAAGCTTACGAGTACCACAGATGCTAGCCAGTAAGGTGGATTTTCCAACCCCATTAGGGCCCAGCACGGTGAGGAACTCGGCCCTTGAGAGTTTTAGATTGAGCTCGCTCCACAACGGGTTGATAGAGCCTGCGCGAATGCTGAGTAATGACACTAGCTTATTGTATGGCTTCGAGCTGATCGACAGCATTAGTGACTAGGTCAAGATACGATTCGCCCGCCGGTGGGGTTTCGTAGATTTCCACCACCGGAATCTTCTTATCCTTAGCAGCCTGATGGATGCGCTTGGTCATGTCGGTTTCGGTTTGCGGATTATAAATCAGTGCCTGCAGTTTCCCAGAGTTAATCAGATCCAGGAAGGCCGCGAGATCCGCCGCGGTGGGTTCTTGCTCGGCAATGGTGGCGGCGTGGTAACCCTCGGGGGTGATGTCTGTCATCTGGCTGTGGGCAAGCAGGTAATCAGCAATGGGTTCGGTTTGCGCGACCGTGGCTTCTGGGAGGTCAAGGATCCGCTTGTGAATAGCTTCAAGTTTTTCCACATAGCCCGCGGCATCAGCGTGGGCGTCGATATTGATATTGTTAATGCCTTCGGCAATTTCACTGGCAACATCCGCCACCGCTTCAGTGTCATACCAGATATGCTCATTCTCAGCGGTCTCGCCGTCATGGCCGTGGTGGTGATCATGGTCGTGATCGTGTTCGTGGCTGGTTAACTCCATGGCATGGATCACGGTGGTGTTATCCACAGCTTCGTAAAGCCAAGCGTCGTAACCGCCGCCACCGACGACCACAATATCTGCTTCTTTGGCTTTGGCAATATCAGTGGCACTGGGTTCAAAATGGTGAGGGTCAATGGCATTGCCCTCGATGATGGAAGTCACAGTAACGGGGGAGTCCGCGGTATCGGCAATATTTTGTGCTACGTCACCCCAAATGGCGGTGGAGGCAACGATGCTGATGTCCTTATCTTCCGCCGGTTCGCTACTGGTGCTGCAGCCGCTCAGTGCTAAGGCGGCGATCGTGCTAATCGCTAGGGTACTGAATGTGAGTCGTCGGTTCATGCTTGACATTCAAGCCTTATTGAAAGCTGTTGTCAATTGAAACCTTGTTGAAAACGAACCAGTTTTATGTCTTATAGTGCACAATCGACTAATCTGACTACATGGTGAAACGTAGTCCACGCAAAACCTCGTTGGCATCCCTCGCCCAAGTGCTCGGCGTGTCCCGCACCACCGTTTCCAATGCTTATAACCACCCCGAGCAACTCTCCGAAGAACTACGCGCCCGCATCTTAGAAACCGCAGACCGTCTCGGCTACCCTGGGCCCAACCCAGCAGCGCGCTCACTGCGGATGCGTCGTATAGGCAGCATCGGAGTCTTATTAACCGAACATCTCACCTACGCCTTCGAAGACATGGCATCCGTGGACTTCCTCGCAGGACTAGCCGAAGCATCCATTGGCACCCAAACCACCTTGACCCTCGTGCCGGTCGGACCATCAACCACCTCGCCCACCGCGGCACTACAACTAGTCAATTCCGCAGTTGTCGACGGTTTCGTCGTCTATTCAGTCGCCCAACACGACCCCCACTTAGAAGCAGCACACCGTCGTGGTCTGCCCATTGTGGTCTGCGACCAGCCAGCCAACGACGCCAGGTTCCCCTTCGTGGGCATTGACGACGCCCACGCCATTGCCCCTGCCGCACAAACGCTTATCGACGCCGGACACCGCCACATCGGCATCCTCTGCATCCGGCTGTCACCCGATAGCAATAATGGGCCAGTAACCCCAAAGCGATTAGAACAAGCACAACACCACGTGCAACAAGCCAGGGTTCAAGGCGCACTTGATATTTTTTCCCGCGCCGGGATTCCCCCAGAATCCGTGCCCATTATCGAACGCCACATCAACGACCCGGAAAACAATATAGATGCCGCCCGTGAGCTGTTGCACACCCATCCCGAGCTCACCGCCGTATTATGCACCACTGATACCATGGCGCTGGGGGTGCTAGAGTATGCCACCAGTCAGGGACTGAGCGTGCCAGAAGACCTTTCAGTGACTGGCTTTGACGGTATTTCCACCGCGCTGATCCGCAATATCACCACCGTACTGCAGCCAAACAAAACCAAAGGTGCAGCCGCTGGAAAGGTGCTGCACCACATGGTGGAGGGCTTAGATTACGACAAAACCACTATCTTAGACGTGGGCTTTAACACTGGTGGGACTGTTGCTGGCCCGAAGCTCGGCTAGGGTGGCTAACAGCCCACCCACCCCATCAATATCCGGCACCCGCACCGCAGCAATGGTGTCGCCAGCGCCAACCTTCACTGAAAGATCAGTGCTGTTAAGTGCCGCGAAACCATCCTCATCGGTGCGGTCGTCGCCAAGAAAGATCACCCCGGTGGCCTGGTAAAGCTCGCGAGCTTGCGTGATCCACGTGCCTTTGGTCACATTAACCGCGGTCGCTTCCACGATCCACTTACCTGGTTTGAAATATGCTCCCGGAATATCAAGCGCTGCGGCCTGGTTGTACACGGCCTCTGCGGCCGCAATATCGGTAGCGCGAATAATGTGCAGCACGCGGTGGAACGGTTTATACTCCACAAACGCACCCGGGACCTGCTTAGCTAAGGCTTCAAACTCCGTGGTGATCTGCTCTAGGGTCTGTTCCTGCTCGTCGGTCATGGAAAAAATAGCGGTGGGGCATTCCAAGCCGTGGGACCCGGCCAGTACAAAATCAGAGCCAAAACCGCTGGCCTGCTTTAAACCGTCCAAATGTCGGCCAGATAATATCACCACTGTGGTGTCAGGAAGACTGGCTAACTGCTGTAAAGCTGAAACAGCATGAGCATTAATGGGGACATTGGAGGCATCAGTGGAAAAACCCGCCAAAGTGCCATCAAAATCGGAAATGACTAGCAGGCGTGCAGTGCCAGCTAACTCGGTCAACCGGGAAGTAAAACTCATAGTGTCAAGATTACCCAATATGGCTACTGCACAAGCCGGATAGCGGGTTGATCAACAGCCTGAGGATCAGCAGAGTAGACAGTAATAACCATTTCCTTTTCCTCCGGCCGGGAAAGATTAAACTCCTGCGACTGGAGGAAATCCATCATAGCGGTGTGCACAAACTCCACATGGCCAGTGCAATCACCCTCACTGTCGCCAAAAATCACCTCGGGGATCTTCATGCGGTCAGCTTCTGCGCTGGTGCTGATAACCTGCTGATCGCCCTCTGTTTTGGTGAATTCCACCGTGGCATTAAACGGGGCACAACCAGTAAAACCATTGAGTGTGGAATTACCGAAATTCACTACCACTGCACCCGCGATCGCCTCCGGCACCTCCGCGGGATAATCAGGAGTCGTGTACACCTCGGTGACCTGCCACGACGAGTCGGCAAAACTTTCCGAACTACTACAACCGGCCAGCAGCAACACTAGCGCCCACCGCATTATTTTCATGCCGAGTGCTCCAAACAATCTAAAAATGATGTAGCCCACAGCGCAACATCATGGCGAACCACCTGGTTATGCATGGTGGTCATGCGCTCGGTCGCAGCGGCTGACCCGAGGTCTGTGATCGCCTGTTGAATTTGCCGTTTAACGGACTCCATATCAAAAGGATTACACAAATAGGCCTGCTTTAATTCATCTGCCGCGCCCGCAAACTCACTTAAAACCAGCGCCCCAGAACCATCACCATGGCAGGCCACATATTCTTTGGCCACCAAGTTCATGCCGTCTTTATAAGGATTGATCAGCATAATATCGGCGGTGCTGTAGAGCTGAATCAACCGCTGTCGGCTTAACGAAATATGGTGGTAAGACACCACCGGCTTACCTAGCCGGCCAAACCTGCCATTGATCCGCCCGACGGCTTCTTCTACCTCCCGCCGCGTCTTGCAGTAATGATCGATCCGCTCCCGCGAAGGCGTGGCGATTTGTAAAAACAGCACATTGGAATCCAGCACCTTAGCGGCATGCAGCTCCTCCAAAGCATGGAGCCGCTGGAGGATTCCTTTGGTGTAATCAAGCCTGTCGACGCCTAAAATAATGGTCTTGGCATTACCAAGTTCCGCCCGAACCGCCTTGGTATCCACCTGAGCTTGGATAAAAGGCGTGGGATCAATAGAAATAGGAAACGCGCCAATGCCAACGTCACGGCTGTCGGCGGTGCGGACAAAGGCGGTTACCTTCCTAACTGCTACATCACCGCTTACGGTGTGCTCAGTTAGTTGCTCCACCGCGTTTAAGAAATTCCAGGCCTGAGAAA
>CAUQSW010000029.1:0-35213 GCA_963520895.1 uncultured Corynebacterium sp.
AAAATGAGAGTTACTCAACTCGACAAAATCCTCATGCTGAACCATAGAAAATCCTCCGGCTCTGACTATCCAGCCTTATCCATCTGGCTACTATCCCATCGTTACCGCACGAGCATACCGGATGACCACACAACCCATCCTGGCAGAACTGATACACACTAGGTGTTTTAAGTGGAAATCCGCCTAGCGAAAGCATGCTGGCACCGCGGTGTTTTTCTCAAGCGTTGGGGCGTCGTCAAGCAAGCAATATTGCATTTGCTGCTGTGTTATCTCCCCTAGTTTCTCATCGGCTCACACTCTTTTGTTTCGTTACTTTATTATGGAGGTCATGGCCGCGTTTGAAATTCCCACTGAGCTGTTGGAATCCCCTTCATTCCAACTTGAACGTCTCCGCCGGCGCACCCGTGACGCGGTTGAGGAACAGTTGGTGAAAAAACAGGTGACTTTACGCGAGTTTTGGGTGTTAAGTTGCCTGATGGCCACGGACGCCACGAGCCAGTCCGCGCTTTGTGAGGTATTAGCCATTGATGCCTCAGATATGGTGCGCTTGGTTGATGCGTTAGAGAAGAAGAATTGGGTCAAACGCGAACGCGACCCCAAAGATCGCAGACGCCAGATTGTGCGGGCGACGAAGAAGGGGCGTAAAACACATGTGGAGCTCAGAGCTTTGGTCTCCCAGGCCGAGGATTCCGCTTTATATGAGTCCACCCATAAGCAACTAAAACATCTACGTAAACTGGCTCAAGCCATTATTGAGGCTGAGGTAGTCGATACCCCTTAACAACATGGTTGATGCTACAAACGACGCGCGGCGAGTTCCTGCGCATTTTTTATTAGCTCATGAGGCACCTGAAGAACGCACGCTGATCAGTATTTTTAAGCAAACGGTGTACGACTACCCCCAAGCTGCTGCCATTGACGACGGCGAAATTCTCACCTACTTAGAACTGTGGGAAGCCGTAGAAAACCAAGCCACCCACCTACAATCCTTGGGGATCCGGCGGGGCGACCGCATTGGCATTCAGATGTCTAGCGGCAAAAAAGAGCTGTATATCGCCATATTAGCTGTGTTAAAAGCAGGCGCAGCCTACGTGCCGGTCGATGCGGATGATCCCCCAGAGCGCGCCGAGGTAGTCTTTGGCGAAGCCAAGGTCAATGCCATTATTACTGACGACGGCCCCCGCATTACCGCCACTACTGGCAGTGGAGATACACACGAACCACAGCCGGAAAATGATGCGTGGATTATTTTCACCTCCGGCTCGACGGGGACCCCCAAAGGCGTTGCGGTTACGCACCGCAACGCTGCGGCGTTCGTGGATGCTGAGTCACAGCTGTTTTTAACCGATGCTCCATTGGGGCCAGAAGACCGAGTATTGGCTGGATTATCGGTCGCCTTTGATGCTTCCTGTGAAGAAATGTGGCTGGCCTGGGCGCATGGTGCGTGTCTGGTACCGGCACCACGCAGCTTGGTTCGTTCTGGTATGGATTTAGGTCCGTGGCTGATTCGGCGTTCCATCACGGTGATCTCCACAGTGCCTACGTTGGCTGGGTTATGGCCCGCCGAAGCACTAGATCAGGTGCGTCTGCTGATTTTTGGTGGGGAAGCCTGCCCCGCGGAACTGGTTGAAAAAGTCGCTACCGCCGACCGGGAGGTGTGGAACACCTATGGCCCGACGGAAACCACCGTGGTTGCCTGCGCGACTCGGGTTTATCCCAAACAACCGGTCAGTATCGGTTTGCCCCTTGCCGGTTGGGATCTTGCGGTGGTCGATGACAACGAACAACCTGTGGCCTACGGCGAGGTAGGTGAATTGATTATTGGCGGGGTGGGGTTGGCTAGGTATCTTGACGCAGCCAAAGATAGAGAAAAATACGCACCGGTTTCTTCTTTGGGGTGGACTAGGGCGTATCGCTCCGGCGATCATGTTCGGCTAGAAGAAGACGGGTTGTATTTTGTTGGCCGAGTGGATGACCAGGTAAAAATTGGCGGTCGCCGCATTGAATTGGGCGAGGTAGAGGCTAATTTACAAGCCATTGACAATATCAATAGTTGCTGTGTGGTGGCGCAAACTACTGCTGGGCAGCAAAAGGTACTGGTGGGTTACGTTTCGCTGATAAACCCAGAGCGCACTTTAGACAGTGAACGCACCCAGCAGATTCTGGCACAATCTATGCCCCAAGCATTAGTACCGCAGATATGCGTCCTAGATGAGTTGCCGGTGACTACCGCTGGCAAGGTAGATAAAAAGGCGTTGCCGTGGCCACTGCCCACCGCCACGATTTCGGCCGTTGGCCTTAGCGCTACCGAACAGTGGTTAGCCCAGCTGTGGGTGGATACCCTCGGGGTGACGGTAACTGATAATCACGCCGATTTCTTTTCCTTGGGCGGTACTTCTTTAGCTGCAGCTACGTTGGTGGGTCAGATTCGACAGCGCTACCCCACCTTGTCGGTGCGTGATTTATATGACCACCCCCGCTTAGAAAAGCTAGCGGAGTATCTCGATTCGCTTAGCACCGCGCCGCTTGCTGAGCAACGTCTGGTTGCTCCAGTGCCGCTGAAGACTCGGATCGCTCAGGCGTTGATTCATATTCCTATTACCACGATGCAGGCCACCCCGTGGTTGGTGGTGGTTTTGCTATTGCATAATCTGCTGAGTTTCCACACGTCCCAACCGGTTCCTTGGGGCATGCTGGCGGTGGTGATTTTAGTTTTTGTCTCCCCGCTTGGGCGCCTACCGCTGGGTGGTTATGGCGCACGGCTTATCACCTATGGCATCACCCCCGGCACGTATCCGCGAGGTGGTAAGGAGCATCTGCGGATCTGGGCGGCGGAACGGCTTGCTGATGCTTCTGGCTCTCGTTCCATTTCAGGTGCCACCTGGGTGAATTTTTACGCTCGGCTGCTGGGTGCCAAACTGGGCAGTGGGGTGGATTTGCATTCGCTGCCCCCGGTGACTGGGTTGCTGAGCATTGGCGACCAGGCAGCCATTGAACCAGAGGTGGATTTGTCTGGCTACTGGATAGACGGCGATCGCATCCATGTTGGTGCCATAGAAATCGGGGCTAATGCTCGCATTGGCACTCGGTCCACGTTGCTGCCTGGTTCGGTGATCGGGACGAATGCCCATGTAGAAGCCGGTGCGACGGTCACTGGTGTCAAGGCCATTAAGGCTAATTCGCGGTGGGCCGGTTCCCCTGCGAAAAAGGTGGGTCGTTCTAAGTATCGGTTTCCACATGAGCCGCCTTCGCGGCGGTCGCGGTGGATCCCCATTTATGGCGGCACCGCTGTGGTACTGTTCCTGCTTCCCTTGCTGGCGTTGGCAGCCGGTGGTGGTGTGATGCTGGTTGCGCACCAGCTGTTAGCTGCTCATATTCTTTATTTCGCCCCCGTAGGTGCGCTTGTGGCTTTTGTTACCTATATGGCTCTGGTTGTGGTGCTGGTTCGCTTACTGAGCATCAAGCTGGCAGCTGCTGTGCTCGCACGTGGTGGGGTTTTTCCGGTGCGTTCGTTATTAGGGTGGCGCATTTGGCTGATTGAGCGGTTAATGGATGATGCCCGAACCTTTTTATTTCCACTTTATGCTGCACAATTAACGCCCTGGTGGCTGCGGCTGTTAGGAGCCAAGGTGGGCAGTGATACTGAAATCTCCACCGCTTTGCTGGTGCCAGCTTTGGTGGAAATCCGTGATGGTTCGTTCCTTGCTGATGACACTTTGATTGGTGGCTACGAGCTCGGCGGCGGTTGGATGCGCATTGAACCTACCAAGATTGGCAAGCGCGGGTTTGTTGGTAATTCTGGTATCGCTGGTGCTGGTCGTAAATTATCTAAAAACTCGTTGGTGGCGGTGCTATCCTCCACCCCGAAGAAGACCAAGGCTGGTTCGAATTGGTGGGGGTCACCTCCGGAACGCATGCGGCGGGTTACGGTAGCAACCGCCGATGATGAAACTCGTACCTATCAACCCGGGCTGCGGGTGAAATGCGCCCGCGGCGTGCTAGAAACACTGCGGCTATTAGCTCCCATGACTTCTGCCACCTTGGGTGCTGGTTTTTTATGGACGCTGCACCAACTTTATATCTCTTTTGGACTGGGGATGACCTGGTTATTATCCGGTGTGGTGTTAACCCTGTTCGGCATCCTCGCCTTGGTAATAACCGCTGTTATGAAATGGCTGCTTGTTGGGAAGCATCGGGTTGCTGACCACGTGCTATGGAGTCCATTTGTATGGCTTAATGAGCTGCAAGATGCTTTTGTCGAAGTCGTCGCCGCCCCGTGGTTTTTCAATCCGCAGCAAGGCACCGGTCTGTTTAATGCAGGTTTACGACTACTTGGAGTGCACTTAGGCTCAGGCGCCTGGGTGGAATCCTATTGGTTTCCCGAAACTGATCTGTGTCATATCGGGAAAGCTGCCAGTATTGGCCCAGGTACGGTGGTTCAAACGCATTTATTCCAAGATCGGGTGATGAGCCTTGGCACGGTTTCGCTTGCCGACGGCGCCACCTTAGGCGCGCACTCCGTGGTCTTGCCTGCCGCGGTGATCGGTGAAAACGCAGTGATTGAACCGGGATCCTTAGTGATGCGAGGCGATCAAGTACCGCCGCATTCTCGGTGGCAAGGCAATCCCATTGAACCCAAAGAAGACTAGCAGCATGCATTTTATGGTGCTAGGTTTATTACTAGTTCAGCCAGCAACCATTTATTCCTTAAATAAACAGTTTGAGGCTTCAATTTCATTGTTCTATAGCGCCAGTTTGGGAGCCTTGCGCAGCGTTTTGTTGAAATT
This sequence comes from uncultured Corynebacterium sp., assembly GCA_963520895.1. GTDB lineage: Bacteria > Actinomycetota > Actinomycetes > Mycobacteriales > Mycobacteriaceae > Corynebacterium. Next base: position 4,788 of record CAUQSW010000029.1, read on the forward strand.
AGGAACAGGCCAAGGAGGTAACTTTCACCGAAACCACCGAAAATGGTAGGCGCAAGAAAATCTATTTCATTACCGAAAAGGGCGAAGCTGCATTTTTTGCTTGGCTGACAGCGCCACTGGAAGAAAAGGACGCAGAGGTGGCGGGGGTTATCGCGGTTGTTCTTTGTGGGGAGTTTAAGTGATCCAACCGAACGTCTGACGGTTTTGCACAATATTTCGCACCGTGCTGGCCAAGAGTTATCCCAGCTGCGCCAACTGGCCAAAGATCTCAATGAAACCGCGATTGCGCCAGAGCTAGCGGATATTGCCCATTATCGACGCATGACCTTAGAGGCGGGCTTAAGTCCGCTCAAGCGGTTTATGAGCACTTGAACGAACTCATAGCCCAGGCTGAAAACGGCCGAGATTAGTCGCCGATCTGATCCCTACCGCGCATAACGATCTTGGGATCAGGTTCCCCGACTACGTCGTAATCTTTATTCGTGTATTCAAACTTGCTCAAGATGTAGCGCATGGCGTTGAGCCTGGCTCGCTTCTTGTCGTTGGAACGAATGGTGATCCACGGTGATTCGTCGGTATCGGTATACCTAAACTGCTCTTCTTTAGCGCGGGTATAGTCATCCCAGCGGTCCAGGGACGCGAGATCCATGGGGGATAACTTCCATTGCCGGACGGGATCGACTTGGCGGATGGCAAACCGAGTGCGTTGCTCTTTTTGAGAAACCGAGAACCAGAACTTGGTTAAGGAAATACCAGAACCTAAAATCATGTTTTCCAACATGGGCACCTCACGGAGAAACTCCGCGTGCTGTGATTCAGTACAAAAGCCCATCACTCGCTCCACCCCAGAGCGGTTGTACCACGAGCGGTCGAAAAACACGATCTCACCGGCACAGGGGAAATGCTGAATATAACGCTGGAAGTACCAAGAGGTGGATTCCCGTGGTGAGGGTTTTTCCAAAGCAACGGTGCGGGCACCCCGCGGGTTGAGGTGTTCATTGAACCGCTTAATGGTGCCGCCTTTACCGGCAGCGTCTCGCCCTTCAAATAAAATGATATGGCGTTGACCAGTATCTTTGGTCCAGTTCTGCCATTTCAGCAGTTCAATTTGCAGCTGACGCTTAACGTGTTCGTATTCTTGCCGCGTCAAACGCTTGTCATAGGGATAATCTTCCCGCCAAGTTTCAATTGCGTTACCGTCGGGACCTAAAAGCACTGGGTCATCTTCATCGGAATCATCAACGATATAGCCCTCAGTTGCAGCAAGGTCGATGACGGGGAGGTCATTATCAGAATCAGCCATAGTTTGATACTACCCCGTAAACTCACATCGGTTGGGTGAACTATATTTGTTTTTCCGCCTTGAGGTGATATAAAAACGACAAAACCTCGTTTCAGTCGAGTAACACCCGACCCAAACGAGGCATTTTATATGCTTGTTGCTATTACTTAGCCAAGCCAGCCAAGTCAGAGATAGCACCAGCGATGTCGCCTGCGCCCTTGAGTAGTGGCCACAGATCGCCAAAGAAGCCAGTGGTGGAAAGCTCTGCCCAGCCGTCTACAACGGAAGATCCTGATGCGTTTGCCATGCTTAATTCTCCTATAGAGTAGTTAGATTACGATTATTCGGAAGATCCGCCGCTTAGAACAAGGAAGCCCTGCAGTACCTTCGGGGTCTGACCGAACAGGGTAGCAACGGCTTTGAGGAAGGTCTCTGCCTTGCCAAACTCAGTAGCAATGGTACCAACGTCCATTTTTTCTCCTAACAATGATGCCAGAAAACTGGCGTATCGACTCCGTAGCACCAAATAGTGCTCTTCGTAGCCATTATGCCAGAGTATGCAAATTCGTCAAACCTAAGAAAACACTTGATGGTTAATCAAATCGTTATCTAGCTTACAAAAAAATTCTTATCGATACTTCTGTGACCTGCAATTATTTAATTTAACAAATTAATATAATAGAAAAACTTACGCTAACGTCGGCAAAAACGGGCTGTTGAGGGCAAATAAAAAACCAACTGTGACCTTTGCAATAAAAAATTCACATTCCACCCCCAATCGGGTTGAATCCCGAGCCTTTCTGAGAGTTTCTTAGCTCAGATCGTCTCCCCTGCGCACTGGGCAAACTGCCCACCCTAAGGCATGCGGCGCTAAAAACCGCCAGTACCACCCTTGAGGAGCCAAAAACTACCAGTGCAACAATCAGCGTGGGGCGTCGAAACGCACTATGTAAACTTAAAAGCGCCTTTAAGAAAAAATCCCCCAGCCCCTGCCAAGCAGGTAACTGGGGGAAAGCGATGAGATTAGAAGCCCATGCCGCCCATCTCGTCGGCACCAGGACCGGCTGGAGCAGCTGGTTCTGGCTTGTCAGCAACCACAGCCTCGGTGGTCAGGAACAGAGCTGCGATGGAGGCAGCGTTCTGCAGTGCCGAGCGGGTCACCTTCACGGGATCGTTGATGCCAGCTTCCATGAGGTCAACGTACTCACCGGTAGCGGCATTAAGGCCCTCACCCTGTGGCAGCTGGGAAACCTTATCTGCCACCACGCCGGGCTCGAAGCCAGCGTTCAGCGCGATCTGCTTCAGTGGTGCAGATAGTGCTTCGCGTACGATCTTCACGCCGGTAGCCTCGTCGCCGTTGAGACCTAGGTCGTCTTTAAGAACGTGGGAGGCCTGCAGCAAAGCCACGCCGCCGCCAGCAACGATGCCTTCTTCAACGGCAGCCTTGGCGTTTCGTACGGCGTCTTCGATGCGGTGCTTGCGTTCTTTCAGCTCAACTTCGGTAGCAGCGCCAACCTTGATCACAGCCACACCGCCAGCCAGCTTAGCTAGACGCTCCTGTAGCTTCTCCCGGTCGTATTCCGAATCGGAGTTCTCGATCTCGGCACGAATCTGGTTGACCCGACCCTTGATCTGCTCTGGATCGCCAGCGCCTTCAATGATGGTGGTTTCGTCCTTGGTGACAACTACCTTGCGGGCGCGGCCCAGAAGCGGCAGGTCAGCGGTCTCTAGGCTGAGGCCAACTTCTTCGGCAATAACCTGGCCACCGGTCAAAATAGCCATGTCCTGCAGCTGTGCTTTACGACGATCGCCGAAGCCAGGTGCCTTGACCGCCACGGACTTAAAGGTGCCGCGAATCTTGTTCACCACGAGGGTCTGCAGTGCTTCGCCTTCAACATCTTCAGCGATAACCAGCAAGGGCTTGCCAGCCTGCATAACCTTTTCCAGCAGCGGCAACAGGTCCTTAATATTGGAAACTTTGCCAGCAACCAGCAGGATATAAGGATCTTCTAGTACTGCTTCCAACCGCTCCATATCGGTTGCGAAGTAACCAGAAATATAACCCTTATCAAAGCGCATACCCTCAGTTACTTCGAGGTCTACTCCGAAGGTGTTGGATTCTTCAACAGTAATAACGGACTCTTTATTGAGCTTGCCGCCGCCGACTGCATACATAGCGCGAGCAATCTCACGGCCAATGGCTGGATCGGCAGCGGAAATACCAGCAGTAGCTGCGATCTCTTCCTCGGTCTCTACTTCCTTGGCGCCATCAAGCAGATCTTTAGTCACAGCAGCTACGGCCTGTTCGATACCCCGCTTAATGCCCATGGGGTTAGAACCGGCTGCCACGTTACGCAGACCTTCGCGTACCAACGCCTGAGCCAAAACGGTAGCGGTGGTGGTGCCGTCGCCTGCCACGTCGTCAGTTTTTTTGGCAACTTCTTTGACCAGTTCTGCGCCGATCTTCTCGTAAGGATCCTCTAGCTCAATTTCCCGAGCAATGGACACACCGTCGTTGGTGATGGTGGGAGCGCCCCAGCTCTTTTCCAAAACAACGTTACGTCCCTTAGGGCCGAGGGTGACCTTAACAGCGTCAGCCAGAATATTCAGGCCGCGCTCAAGACTGCGACGCGCTTCCTCGTCAAAGGCAATAATTTTTGCCATAAAAATACTCCTTAATATTTTTCAGTAGTGTTTCCGGGCACCCGCGACGGCTAAACCCTTCACATATTTAGCTTTTATTAGCACTTGGAGCTTTCAAGTGCTAAGTCCGTTTTATCAGTCTGCACCCACTCAGTGCAAGATCGTACGCTACTGGCGAACAGGCAAAATCCAACTATGCTCAGTACTATGACCATTGCAGCAACTGTTTCCCAAGTACGCCCGATTATCGAAGCCCAGCGCGAGCAGATTTTCGCCGACTTAAAAGAAATCACCGGTTTTAATTCCGTGCACTCCACGCCCGAGCTGGCCACTAGCCACCATGCCGCCGCCGAATGGGTACGCAGGTCTTTCAGCGAACTGGGATTAACGGTAACGGCCTACGCCGAAGACTCCGGCTCACCGGTCTTTATCTGCACCAAGCCCGCAGTAAATAATGCACCTACTGTATTGCTCTACAGCCACTACGATGTGGTTCCAGCCGGTGAGCTGAGCAATTGGGAATCTGATCCCTTTACCCTCACCGAGCGCGATGGCAGGTGGTATGCCCGTGGTGCCGCCGATTGCAAAGGCAACTTGGTCATGCATCTCGCCGCGCTGCGCGCCGTTGCCGAACTCGGCGGTAGCGACCTAGGCATAAAAGTCGTCGTGGAAGGCTCGGAAGAACAAGGAGGCGCCCAGCTTGATGAACTCATCAAGACCCAACCCGAGCTGTTTGATGCAGATGTTATTTTCATCGCCGATTCCGGCAATATTGCGGTTGGTGTGCCCACACTGACGACGTCGTTACGCGGCGTGACTGACATTGAGGTGCGGGTGGACACACTCAAAGCCCCCGCCCACTCTGGGGCTTTCGGGGGTGCGGCTCCCGATGCCACCGCCGCATTGATTCGGTTATTGGACACCTTTAAAGACGAACACGGCCGCACCGTCATCGACGGTATTGACTGCACCGGCACGTGGCACGGCAGCTCCTACGACCGGGAAACCTTCCGCCGCGATGCTGGCATGTTGGACGGTGTTGCCATCATGGGCACCGAAGAAGACGATCCTTTTGATATGTTGCTGGCTAGGCCCGCGATTTCGATCACCGGTTTTAGCTCCACTCCGGTGGAACAGGCCGTTAATGCCGTGCCCCCAACGGCGGCGGCTCATCTGAATGTGCGCGTTCCAGCGGGGCAAGACGCCCACGAGGTTGCCCAAGCCATTGTCAACCAGCTGCATAACCGCGCCCCTTGGGGAGTGAAGGTATCAACCACCATCATCGAAACCTCCCAACCGTTTAGCACCGATACCGAAGGAGCGGGAATTAAGCATTTCACACAGTGTTTGTCCCAGGCTTACGGAAATAATGAAGTGGTGATTACCGGCACCGGCGGCTCCATCCCCATGTGCTCAGTGCTCAGCCAGGCCGTCCCCGGCGCGGAACTGACCCTGTTTGGCGTTGAAGAACCGCAATCAACCATCCACTCCCCCAACGAATCCGTGGATCCGAATGAAATCAGGGATATTGCTATTGCCGAGGCTGCGTTTTTATTATCTTATCGGTAGTCCCGCTTGCCGACGTCTCACGTGGTGGGCGTGTGGTGCTGGGGTTGCTGAACGGTTGGCTTTTGGTGACTGCTTGGTTTTCCAGCTCGCCAACGTGTAGCCCCTGACACTATTCGGATATTCGATCCATGTCTATATGTTCTCCTGCGGTTTTATGGAGTTTGCAGCCAAATATCCGAATAGTGTCAGAGACCACGCCAAAACAACGGGCGAAAAGGAAATACCATCAATCTTTATCACCCCAACCCACATGACGCTTATAGATCATAAGATCGACTCCAACATGACCGGTTCCGCTGACCGTTACGATCAGTCCAGGGCCGGTCTTTGTTTTTATGCCCCGCCGGGAGCATGGGGCCGGTGGGCGTCGTAAAGCCAGCACCAACTACCCCCAAATAGGGTCAGCGTTTCCCGTCAAAGCTACAGCAGAGACAGAACCACGCTGCGCAAATAGTTATACACTCCCCCAGATAGGGTGTGTCCGGTTGGCGGGGGCGTGGGTGACTAGCTACTATTCCAGATGTGACTTAGACCATGTTTGGTTGGGTTGAACCGCAACTAAAACCGGCAGTCACCATAGGAATCTGCATTAAGTGGAATTTGTCGGTCCACCATACACCGAGATCATTCCTCGCCGATGCCCACGCACACCTTTGCGGCAGCGGGTAGTGGTATGAGGAATCTTCATTAAGAAAGTTAGAGAATTTTAGTACATAAGGAACCGACATGATTACCGCGACTAAAACTAAGAAGCGTTCTTCTTTTAGCTATTTCCACCCGGCACCAGCGGCACCGCGCCCGACCAGTAAGCGGTCGTTTGCTGATGATCCGTTTTTCGCTAGGTTTGGTCATAAGCTGCCCGCAGGTCTGCGGGACGAAGCCCGTAATATGCAGTGGCGTACCTTTGCTGCCACCTATGCTCCGGCTACGGATTTGCGCCTGCAGTTTACTGACATCACGAAGCTGCGGGGTAATAATCTGCGGTTTAGTGCATCCATGACCTACAGCAACCCTCACCAGAGCCGCGTTGAGATCACTGAGATCATTGCTTCTGGTGCCGCTTCGGCAGCTACCCAACTGTTGGCTAATGCTGGTCGTCGGGTGGAAATTGCTTCGTTCCATCAGTTCGAAATTTTCGAGGCCACGGTCACCTTCATCCTGGCTGCGGATAATGACCGTAAGCATTGGGCTATGGGATTCGGCTCCACCAGGGAGCAGTCCGTTGCTACCGCTTTAAGCAATGCGGCCTATTTGCTGCATGGCTAATCTGGTGCGTTAGGCACAGGATCGGCTGTCTTTTCCAGGCTTTTCGACGTTGGTTACGAAGCCTTGGAAAGACAGCTTTTTGTTTTGTGCTGGTCGCGGTCAGCCTACAACTGGTTCCGAGTTACCAATTGGTATCACCCACCCCGACATGCCAAGGGGGCATGGCATGTATCACAAACGCTTGAAAAAGATAACCGTTTATGTGAGCATATCTTTCACTAGAACGTGCCCAAATACCAACATTCCACAGGTGAGATCATGCTTGCACAGTTACCCGCTAAAATTCCTCTCGTTGCAGCTTGGCTGTTAGCACTAGGTTCACTGATACTTCCACTGATGGGGCACACCTATATCGCAGATGTGTACCAGATGGATCCCAGCTTGCGGCTGTGGGAACTCTTCACCACCTTAGGTGCCCTAGGGCCATTCCCTTTGGTGGTTTTTGCTTGGGTTACAGCCGCGTTTTTGTCCTTTGATAGGGTCACTGTTGAGCTGTGGCTGAACACCCTGCGCTTCACACTGCTGGCAATTATCGCTTGGATGCTGGTCGTTCCCACTATTTTTGGCGAAGTCAATGACCTTGGTCCAGGCCCGTGGCAGTTTCCGGGATTTTTTGCCATCCTAGCCGCCACCGCATTGTTGGGTGTGATTCCGCATCTACGCAAGCCAGCTTGCCAGCCGCAACCACCCGCCCTAGCTGCTAGTTCGGCTGCGGTGTAGGTTGTACACCGAATCCCCCATTACCTGATATATCCCAAAACTTTTGCTAAGTGTTGTGGGTTGTATTGGAGGCTTAGCACCCACACCTATAGGCTAAAAGCTATGATGCGGAAGCAACTTGGAACCATCCTTGCGTTAATCCCGTTGGTTATTTGGGTTATCGTTGCGGAATTTCAGTTCCGGCCTGAAGGTCGGATTTTTTACGTCCCCCCACTTGACTTAGCGATTTATATTCTCGCCGGTCATCATTTGCGTAACGGCGGCAACCTTTATGAAGGAAACTATATTTACGATCTGCCGTTTACCTACCCACCGTTTGCAGGTGTGCTTTTCCAAGGTTTCACGTTCTTCGGCAATCTAGAAGCGACGTTATTATGGCAAGGGGCAAACCTGCTAGCACTGATGGCGGTGATCTGGATGATTACCCGCAGCATCCCCATTTCCGTGCTTTTGGCTATTGCTTCAGTCGGGCTAGATGCAGTGCATGGCAGCTTCTTCTACGGACAGATCAACGCCATACTGATGTTCCTTGTTGCGCTGGACTTTTTGCCCAAGAATCGCCGGTTCGCCGGTATCGGGGTGGGCCTGGCCGCTGGCATAAAACTCACCCCGGCGTTTTTCGTCCTGATCTTTTTAATAGAGCGCCGGTGGAAGGCTGTCTTTGTGTCGGCAGGCACCTTCTTAACAACCGTGCTCATCGGGTGGCTGTTTGTGCCGGATGCCTCCAGATTCTGGTTCAGCGCCATCAAAGACTCATCTAGAGTGGGGGATCATACCAACGCTGGGGCACAGTCACTCCGCTCAGTTTTAGAGCGGGTTTATCACGCCGAAAGTTGGTGGATTCCCGCGGTAATCATCACCATGATCATTATCTGCTTTGGTATTTGGCTGGCGGTGAAAAACCACGACATGGTGTGGGCACTGATCATAGCCGGTTTCGGCGCCTGCCTAGTCTCACCGTTTACCTGGTTCCATCACTGGGTGTGGATTGTGCCCTTGGCCGCGGTGCTGATTCGCAAACCGTGGGACAATCAATGGCTGCAAGTCGCCGCCGTATACGCAACCACCTTATTCCTGCTACCACACATGGCGCCTTCGGTAAGCCCTTATACTACTTTCGCGCTATCCGGCACCAACCCGCTGTTCATCAGCATCGGCTACCTGGCGATATTCGGCTACATCGGGTACGTTTTCGTCCAAAGGCGGCGTCGACAAGCAAGCGTTTAAAGCAGGTCTATCAACGCCTGCTCGTTATCCAGCTTAGTTACTGCAATATTGGTGGGCACCAGCGGCTTGTCTTTGAATAAAAACCGCGGAAGCTTTAATAGCTGATCGGGGTAGCCGATGGCCAAAATCGCCGCCACCCGCTGCGACTGGTGGGCGGTGACCGCCTGGGCCACGAACGCGCCGGTGCCGCGCGTAATAAAAATAACGTCGCGGCGCAGCTCGTGTTTTTCTAAAAACTTGGTGCACTGGGTGATCTGTTCGGCAAGGCTGCCGGATAGCGGAACCACTTTGGCTCCCTCTAAGTGCTGCACTAGGTCGGTGAACACGTCGGCAAGCTCGCCTGTCGACGGCACCAGCACGTATGTCATTGATACATCTCCGCAATCGTGGCATCCACGGCGGGAATCCAGCTGCCAGTTGTTTGGAACAGCCTACGTTGCCGCTGGTAACCCGCACCTTTACTGATAATCTCTAGGACATAGTGTAACTCGTTTAAACAGCCAAGTTCAGCCGCTAAGGGAGAAAGTTCTTTCACCAAATCTTTAAGGTCATCCGTCACGAGCCGCTCATCGGTATCCCTGCTGGTAATCACGATGGCGTCCATCCCATAGCGGGCGGCCCGCCACTTATTTTCCGCCACATGCCAATCCTGCAGGCTCGGCAACGGTTCCCCCCGATCAATCATGCGGTCGTAATGGACCACCAAACAATGAGTCAATGCCACCACTGCCGCAAGCTCTTGCAGATTAGAAGTGGCATCACACACCCTCACTTCAATGGTTCCCCATTTACCGGCGGGTCGAATATCAAAATGCATGGAACCGGTGTGATTGATCACCCCGGAAATATCCTGATCCCGCATATACTCTTCCCACTCCGACCAGCTCTTAAACTGGTACGGCAGCCCAGCGGTGGGCAGCTGCTGGTACAACATCGTGCGATTAGAGGCATAACCGGTATCAGTACCCTCCCAGCCTGGCGACGATGCCGTCAGCGCCAACAGGTGCGGAAACTTAGTCAACAAGGCATTAATAATCGGCCAGACCCGATCCTTATCCGAAATACCCACATGGGTGTGGATCCCCCAAATCAGCATCTGGTTACCCCAGTACTGCGTCCTGGCAATGATCTCCCGGTAAGTACCCTTAGAGCTAGTCGGCTGGGTGCGGAAATCGCTAAACGGGTGCGAGCCGGAACCCCACAGTTTCAGCCCTAACGAATCCGCCGCCGCTTTCACAGCATCCAAGGCGGTTTCTAAATGCGCCACGGCCTCCGGCACCGTGCGGCAAACAGGGGTAACCAACTCGACAGTATTAGCGAGGAATTCCCGCTCGAGGTGAATGTCGGGATGATCGGCATTCACCAGAGCAACAACATCACCGGCCTTAGAAACCAGATCCCTGGTTTTTGGGTCGATGAGGGCAATTTCCCATTCCACTCCAAGGGTGGGTTTCTGCGAGGCATGAAATTCTTGCATGAGCTTTTAGGCGGGGTTTCCTGTACTTAGGCTAGAAATCACCAGCTAATACCACAACCAATGAATTCGGCCCGGCAGTCTCCGCAGGTAAATTATCGGGGCGCTTTTCGGCAACTCCCCCAATAGACGCTGCTAGCTCCTGCGCTTTAGCCTCATTGTCGGTGTAATAGACAGTGTTTTCTGGAACGATTGAATTGGCATAATTACCCACGTGCCCCACCTTGTACCCTTGCTGAGCCAAACTATCTTTAGCCTTAGCAGCCAAACCTTGGATGGTGGAGTTATTTAATACGTGGACAGTCACCTGCGAATTATCCGACTGCGCCTGCCCCTGACTAGGAGCATTATCAGCCGCAGCGGGAGTATCCGCCTCGGTGGTGGCGGGCGCGGGGTTTTGCGTCGCCGGTTTCATGGCCTGGGGTGCGGCCTGCTGATCAGCGGTGGTCTGTTCAGCTACCACCACATCCGTACTGTTATCTTTCTGGGTGGCAGAGTACAACCCCCAGCCCACAAGAAGCAAGGCCACCGCAATAAGGATCATTGCGACGCCGCGTAAGGGCAACTGTTGGGAATTGGGCTTGGTCACTTGAACTATCCTATCTGGCCTTCGTCGCGCTCTTTAGCCCGTTGGTCTCTAATGCGACGCAACCGAGCCGTGAGCTGCGGGTATTTAGCCATAGCCTCGGGGGTATCAATTGCAGTATTAAGTTGTTGGTAGTACCGGATGGGCTTTAAACCCAACTGTTTGCGGATCGCCTCTTCCTTCGCACCGATAGATTTCGGGGCGGTAGATTCAAAGGCAAGAAGGTCTAGAGGCGCAAGCATGTTTACACTGTATGACATGACAGTGCGTCCTATCGTTATCTACGGCACCGAAGTGCTCCACAATCCCACAAAAAATGTCACAGAGCCGATCTCTGAACTCCAAGACCTTATTAAAGACATGTACGAAACCATGGAAAAAGCCCATGGGGTGGGGCTAGCCGCCAACCAGATCGGGGTAGACAAGCGCATATTTGTCTACGACTGCCCCGACGAAGACGGCGTGCGCCACAAAGGCTGCATCATCAACCCCGTATTAGAAACCTCCGAAATCCCCCTCGGCATGCCCGCAGTAGACGGCTCTGATGACGAAGGCTGTCTATCGCTACCAGGGCTATCCTTCCCCACCGGGCGCGCCAACTGGGCGAAAGTCACCGGCCTAAACGAACACGGCGAAGAAGTCAGCGTCGAAGGCACCGGCTTTTTAGCTAGGTGTTTCCAGCACGAAGTCGGCCACCTAGACGGCTTCGTCTACGCCGATGTCCTCCAAGGCCGCTGGAAACGCGCCGCCAAAAAAGCCATCAAACGCGAAGGCTGGACAGAACCCGGACTAACCTGGATGCCCGGAGTAGACCCCGACCCCTTCGGGCACGACACTGACCCCGAAGAGCTGGCCTAATGTCCCGGATTTTTCGTAGCGACGACATCGCCGTAGGCGACCGGGTGGTGTTGCGCCGGGAGATTGCGGGTACCTACCGAGACATCATTGGCCATGTCATCGCACACAATGAAACCGAAACCACCATTCGGCCGCAATTAGCCGGTGGCTTCCCCTCCTTCAAAGAAGCGATCACCGTGGCAGCTGCGGAGATTAAAATTGTGAAAAAGCTCAGCCCCCGCACTATCCGCAACTCCGAAATCCGTAGCATTGAACAGGCCTACGCCAAGGCCTTTCCCGGCATTCACCACCAGTGGCTTAATGGGTGGTTGCTGCGCGCCGGGGACGGCATTACCGAACGCTCTAATTCGGCGGTGCCGCTCGGCGCAGAAGCCGCCTTCAACCCGGTTCCTATTAAAGAAATTTTCCAGTTCTACGCCGAGCATCAGCTACCACCGCTGGTGATGATCCCCGAACGCATCGGCAAAATGGCGGAGAAATACGTCGAAAAGCTCAGCTCGGAAATCATCGTGATGACCCGTGATCTGGAAACTGTGCCGGAAATAGCAACCACCGCGGAGTTCGCCATTGATGCCGAACCCGATGACCAGTGGCTTGAGCTCTATCATTTCCGCGGCAGGCCGCTGCCACCTCATGCCCTGGCGCAGTTGCGCGGCAGCATTGATGGCGAAATGGGGTTCGGGCGCCTGCTCATTGATGGCAACACTGTCGCTATCACCCGCGGTACCATTACCAACGATTACCTCGGCTACTCAGCGGTCGAGGTCGCCCCCGCTTTTCGACGCCAAGGCCTAGGCACCGAACTCGGCGCCCGGATGCTCACCTGGGGGAAATCCCGGGGTGCACATACCGCCTACCTGCAAGTCATTGCCTCTAATGAGGCGGGAATCAAGTTGTATCAGAAATTGGGCTTTACAGAACACCATCGGCACCGCTATGGCCTATTAAAGAAGCTGTAGAGTAAAACCATGCGTATCGCGACCTGGAATGTGAACTCCGCTAGGACCCGGGCGGGTCGGATGGCGGATTTTTTGACCCGCCATGACATTGATGTGTGCCTAGTGCAGGAAACCAAAAGCACCGATGCCCAGTTCCCCGCCGACAGTTTCCCCGGCTACGAGATCGCCCACTTCGGGCTGAACCAGTGGAACGGCGTTGCGATCTTATCGAAGGTCGGGCTTGAGGGCGTCGAAAAGCAATTTCCGGGGCAGCCGGGGTTCCACAAAGACCCCGACCAGCCGCAGGAGCTGGAGGCACGCGCGATCTCTGCGATCTGCGGCGGGGTGCGGGTGTGGTCGGTGTATGTGCCCAATGGTCGCGATATTGCCGATCGGCATTACGACTACAAACTGCGGTTTTTATACGCGCTGGCTAAATACGTGGAAAACACCACCGGGCCCTTGGTCATTGGCGGCGACTTTAATGTCGCACCGCGGGATGAACACGTGTGGTCCATGGCGGCCTTCGCCGGGCTGACCCACGTCACCGAACCAGAACGGCAAGCTTTCGACATGCTGGTCGAATCGGGATTAACCATTGCCTCACCTTTTAGCGGTTATAGTTATTGGGATTATAAAGGTGCCCGTTTCGATCGGGGTGAAGGTATGCTCATTGACTTCCAATTAAGCCGCGATCTGAAAGTAGCGAACACGTTTATCGACGTCGAGGAACGCGCTATTAAAGGTGCCTCCGACCATGCACCAGTGATTGTGGATTATTTATGAGCTTTGACTTCGTCCAACTAAGCCAGTGGCAAACCATCGGGTTAATCATCGATTACACCATTAAAATCATTGCCATTGGTTTTGTCCCGGAAGGCCGACGACCCTCCTCTTCCACCGCCTGGCTGCTGGCCATCCTAGCGCTGCCGTATATCGGGCTGCCGCTGTTTTTGCTCATGGGGTCACCCTATATTAATAGGCGGCGCCACGAACGCCAGCAAACAGCAAACGCCCAGGTAACCAACGTACAGCACGCCATACCGAATTTCGTTCCCGCTGACCTGAGCCCCGAAATTCAATCCATGTTCCAGCTCAACCGCACCTTAACCGGGATGCCCGCGGTCACTGGTACAAACCACGGGGTGCATACCGATTACCAAGCCACTATTAAAGCAATGGCAGCGGCGGTTGATGATGCCCAAGAATACGTGCACGTCGAGATTTACATCATGGCATGGGACGACACCACGGACGTGTTTTTCCAGGCACTCGCTAACGCGGTACGCCGCGGGGTGACAGTTCGCCTGCTCCTCGACCACGTGGGCAGCTGGAAATACCCAGGCTTTGCCAAACTAGGGTCACGGCTAACCGCAATCGGAGTGGAATGGCACCTCATGCTGCCGCTGAAACCATGGCGCTGGCGGTTTAGGCGCCCAGATCTGCGCAACCACCGCAAAATGCTTATTATCGACGGCAAACGCGGCTTCATGGGCTCACTGAACATGATCGATTCCACCTACCTTTTGCCCAATAATATAAAAATTGGCCGGCACTGGATCGACGTCATGATCGAACTATCCGGCCCGGTGGTGGTGAGCATGAATACCGTTTTCGCGGTGGATTGGTACCTCGAAACCGAAGATATGCTGGAAATTGCGAACCAAATCTCACCAGACTACGAAAACAACGACGTCAATCTGGTGCAGCTGGTTCCTTCTGGGCCGGGATACACCACCGAACCAAACCTGCGGATGTTCAACTCCATCATCCACCACGCCAAACACCGGTTAGTGATGTGCTCACCTTACTTCATCCCCGACGAATCCATGCTTGAGGCCGTTACCTCAGCATGCTACCGGGAAGTCAGAGTGGAATTATTAGTCAGCGAGGAAGCCGACCAATTCATGGTCGGCCATGCGCAATCGTCTTACTACCAGGCATTACTGGAAGCCGGGGTGAAAATCTTCCAATACCGCGCACCTTTCGTGCTGCATTCTAAGTACGTGTTGGCCGACCCAGAAACCGAGGATGCCGTTGGCGTAATCGGTTCTTCCAACATGGATATGCGTAGCTTCGGACTCAATTACGAGGTTTCGCTCATGGTCACCCGCGGCGATATTGTTGATTCCCTGACGGAACTCACCGAAGAATACAAGGCCAATTCCGTGGAATTGACCTTGGAAGAGTGGAACACCCGCTCACTAGCTAGGCGCTACATTGATAACGTCATGCGGCTAACCTCCGCACTGCAATAACCCCTACTTGGGCAGGTAAATCCGCTCACCGCTGGGTTTGGTGCACACAGCAACCTGCTGCAGTTGTTCCGACCTACCCGCAGTAGGAGCCATACACGCCCAATCACCAAACTGCTGCACATTAGTGTTTCCAGTGTCCGGGCCGACTTCGGTATTAACGTACGTCATCATAATCTCATAGGCTTCCACGCAATCCACCGACCCGCTTTCAATGGTGACTTCCCTGCCATCCAACCCGGGGAATAACATGGAACTGACCGCCCCGCAGGTCTCACCGGGGCCGACCACGGCAATCCCCGCTGGTACCTCAGATGTGGGAATCTCCTCAGTCAGCGTTTCGACGGATGTCACCGTCTCCGTGGTTTTCGCAGCGGTTGTGGTTGCGGCAGCCGTGGTTGTAGGGGCGGCGGTGTCCTCCGTCTTCCCACCACAACCGACCAGCAACAGCCCAACAGCTGCCACTAATGCTAGTTTCTTGTTCATGCCTGTTTAGTCTAGGCGTCACGCAGCCTTAATGTGATGATTCCAAGAATAAAGAATCCCGCCGCCCAAGCCGCAAAATAGTACAACGACCCCATATGATCCCACGGCGCATCGACTATGTCCTGCTGCGAAGCAAACGCCTGCATGTTTTTAATAGGGCCAAATTTCGTGACCTGCTCCCCCACCTTGGGAATCAAACCCAACAGGTCTTCCAAGGCCAAAATCCACATACTCATGATCGCCACTGCACCGGCGGTTTGACGCAACAACCAGGCCATTCCCTGCGAGAGAGTAACAATTAAAAACATAATCAACGGATACGCCCACATGAAGCGAATAGCGTTATCATCCTGCCACACCCGCAGGGTTGTGGAAGCTGCATCCGATGCGAACAGTTTGGCCGTGTAATAACACAAAACTACCGTGACGAAGGTCAACAATGCCGCAATGAACCCGTACAGCACCCACTTGGCTATCGCCACCACAATCCGGTTTGGGGTGCCCAAAAACGTCACCGACTGATAGTTATGCCGATACTCAGAGGTGACCGTCATGATGGCCTGAATAGAGGTAATAAACAAACCAAACAAGAAAATTCCGACCACGGCGTCGCGGGCGTACAAAATCGGAATATTATAAATCGCCGGATCCGGTGTCACATTCCGACCCATAATGCCAGCAACCAGCAAACTCAACGCAACCAGCAAAAAGGTGGTCCAATACACCGCAGTGGTGGTGGTCAGTTTCGTCCATTCGGAACGCAAAGTGTTAATCATTAGTTCTTTCCCTCCGAAGCCTGGTACTGGACGGCGTGACTGGTCATACCCATGAAGGCTTCCTCCAGCGAAGCCTTGCGCTCTGCTAACAGCGACAACTCAACACCGTTGGCAAACGCTAGGGCGCCGATCTGGTCGGTGCTGTGGTCGTCGATAAGCAACTGCGTGCGCTTCTCCTCATCCACGGCCACCGTAGCAATCACCCCGGCTTCCGCGAGGATCTTTTGGAAGCGCTCAAAATCATGGCACCGCACCACGGTGGTGGAAGCAGAATTTTCTTTAATGAAGTCGTAGGTGGAAGAATTGGCCACCAGCTTCCCCCGCCCAATCACAATCAAATGATCCGCGGTCTGCGCCATCTCCGACAACAAGTGGGAACTGACCAGCACGGTACGCCCCTGGGAAGCCAAAGCACGCAAGAATTCCCGCACCCACCTAATACCTTCCGGGTCCAAGCCGTTGACTGGTTCATCCAGGATCAGGATCTCCGGATCCCCTAATAGGGCACCCGCCAAACCGAGGCGTTGCCCCATGCCGAGTGAGAAACCACCGGCCTTTTTACGGGCAACCTCGCCCAACCCAACGAGTTCCAGCACCTCTTTCACCCGTTTTTTGGGAATGCCGTTCGACTGCGCCAACCACTTCAAATGATCCCCGGCGCGCCGGTTGGGGTGCACCGCTTTCGCATCCAACAGCGCCCCCACGGTGCGCAGTGGTTTCTTCAGCGACTTGTAATGTTTTCCTTTAATAAGGGCGGTTCCTGCGGTGGGGCTGTCCAACCCCAAAATCATCCGCATGGTGGTGGATTTTCCCGCCCCATTAGGGCCTAAGAAACCCGTGATGATGCCGGGTTTCACCTCAAATGTTAGGTCATCGACCGCCCGCACTTTTCCATACTGTTTGGATAGGCCTCGCACTTCAATCATGAGAGCAATTCTGTCACACTTTGGCTCAGATCGGGCCACGCGGATTTGAAGTCCGGCAGCAGCGGCAGTGCGGAGACCTCATCGACCGGTACCCACCGGTGCTCTTCGGCCTCAGCATTGCCCACCCCTATTAAAGGTTTTTCCAACCGCCCAATGACAGTGGTGTAACTCCACCTACCGCTGGCAGCGGTGGTGTGGTGGCGCAGGACTGTCACGGCGGCGGCTTCGATGCCGGCTTCTTCTTCCGCTTCGCGTAGTGCCGCCTGGGTTGGGGTTTCGGTACTATTAAGGGCACCTCCTGGCAGGGCCCAAAGTCCCCCTTGGGCCACCCACTTGGCTCGGTGCTGCATTAAAATTACGAGCTGTCCGGCGTCGGTGTGGCTAAAAAGTAATAATCCTGCGGCGCCGAATTTGCCCCATCGTTTGCCTTCTGGGGTGTCCACCCAGCCATCACCATCGTTTATCACAGACACACATCCGTCCTAATTAAAGCAATCAAGGTCACAATTCCTCTATCCTTTTTATCAAACAGTCATTAGTCACCCGAAGGCGCTTCATGAAGACCCAGATCGTACCACTGAGCCCCGCCACCCAAGTCCCCGAGGACACGCAGGACCGCTGGCTCGACCGCACAGTCCGCAGGCGCAGCGCCACCGTGTCCTTCTGGTACGCCTACGTGAATTATCCCCGCCGCTGGTCAAAACAGTTTTGGCGGTTTTTGCAAACCACCCCCGGCAAAATGACCGCCATGGTGGTGTCGTTGTCGGTGATTATTTTATTAGCGGGATTGTCCATGTCGCAGGTTGCGGCGGATCGACGTTCTGAGTTTGATCAGTTGATCAACAATACTGAGCCGGTCAGCTACATGGCGCAGAATCTTTATTCCTCGCTATCCTATGCCAACACGGCCGCATCGTCGGGGTTTGTCATGGCGGATACGCCTAATACGGAGTTTCGCACCGATTACGCTACCGAGTATCAAAAAGCTGGCCGTGCTATTGCGTTTACTTCCAGTGGTATTGCTGATCGTGATAGTGAAGAAATGCAACTGGTCACCGAGCTCTCACAAAAGCTGCCTATTTATACCGGACTGGTGGAAACCGCCTGGGCTAATAATCGGCAGGCGAATCCGGTTGGGGTGGCATACATGTCCGATGCGTCGTCTTTAATGCGCAAAGACCTGCTGCCCACCGCCTCCCAGCTGTACACGCTGACCAGTGCGAATGTTGCCGAGCAACAGCGGGCCTTAACGGTTCCCGCCTGGCGGCCAATCGTTGGGCTGGCGGTAGCACTGATCGCACTGGTATTGGCGCAGTTTTGGCTAGCTGCGATTACTAATCGACGCCTGAACAAGGGGATGCTCACCGCCTTCGCTTTAATGGTGGTGGCCACGTTTTGGGTGGTGACAGTCAACGCACTGACCTGGCAGGCAGGCTCCGAGGCCTCTATTAAAGCCACCGAGCCATTAGAGAATTTAACTAATGCCAGGATTTCCGCCCAGCAAGCCAGGACGCAGGAAATGTTAGCGTTGGTGTGGCGGGAATCCCTCGAAGGCACTAATAGAACCTTCGCTGCCACCAGTACCTCTATTAAGGAAACTTTGGACACCTTCGACAACCCCACCGCGCGGGAAGCCGAAAAGGCTCTGCAGTCGTGGCATGAAACCCACGATGCGATCGTCGAAAAGCTCAATGCGGGCGATTACGACGGCGCGCAGAAACTCGCGCTCAACCCGACAACGGCCAAGTCCTACTCCAAACTCGATTCGACGCTCACCCAGCTTATCGACGCCACCCGCGCCACCATGCGCAACTACATTCAGCAAGGAATCACGGCTTCGACCTTCATGTCCTCCATGGTGCTGGTGCTCAGCATCCTCGCCGTGCTCAGCTTGTGGTTAGGCATCCGCCCGCGACTACAGGAGTACCTCTAATGGCTACCCGGCAGATACTCTGTGGCATACTCTGCGCCGTGCTGCTGACAGGCTGCGTCAACTCACATCCCAAGACCACGCTGCCGCTCGATGACAAACTGCCGTACCTGCCGCTGACCCAAGGGGCGGTGATCGAAAAAGCAGGCACCCACGAACCGAAAACCATCCAGACCACCAACCTTTTAGGAAGCCTCGCCCCCGACGACGCCACCGCCGCCGAGCGGGTACCGGAGATCATTAAACGCGGCCGGATCATAGTGGGAGTGGATCAATCACAAAATTTGCTGTCCTTTCGCAACACTGCCACCGGGGAGCTACAAGGGTTCGAAGTTGATCTCGCCCGGGAAATCGCCCGCGACATCTTTAATGACCCACATAAAGTGGAATTCCGCTACGTCGACTCCGCCAACTGGATCGAAGCACTCGAAGCCAAACAAATCGACCTAGCCATGCGCACCGCATCCATCACCCGCGAACGCCAAGACCAAGTGTTCTTCTCCACCCCCTACTTCACCGGCTCCACCCGGATGCTCGTAGCCAACCACTCCCCTATTAAAGAAATTTCCAACCTGGCCGAGGAAACCATCTGCGTGACCAACAACTCCACCGGCGCAGAACAAGCCCGCGCACAAGCACCCGAAAGCGACCTGCTGGTGGTACGATCCTCCGCGGACTGCCTCATCGCCCTCCAACAAAACCGAGCAGCAGCAGTAGTCACCGATGACGTGATCTTATCCGGCATGGCGGCGCAAGACCCCTTCACCTCCATCGTCGGCAGGCCACTGAGCATGGAACAATACGGAATCGCCGTGGCCAAACCAGGCGTACGACACAACACCGAAGGGCTGATCCGGCAAGTAAATTCCACACTGGAGCGTGTCTTTGCCGACGGCACCTGGCAACGCACCTACAACCACTGGCTGGGCATCTACCTGCCCCACCAAAACCCACCCGCAACCAACTACCGCGACGAACCCAACGAGGCAGAAAAGCCATGAGCGACGATGATCCCCAAACCGAAGCGGTCCCCTTCAACCCCTTTGACGACGACGAAGACACAGGAGCATCCCTCGCCTTTAATAGGGAGGCGCCGACAAGCGCAGTCGCATTCAACCCCTTCGAAGACGACGACTTCGACGACTGGCCCCCATTAAAGCCGGTTACCCCCACCGCTGATCCCTCGGAACGCTCCCGCAACGAAGCACTGTCCACCTTCCGGGCGCGCCGCAGCGCCGCCAGGGGCAGCCGCGCCGTCGCCCACGGCATGGTGCACCTCCCCTTCGTCCCTATTAAAGAATTTGGGTTGATCGACCCTAATGAGGAAGAAGGCGTCGAGCAACCAGTCCTGCGCAAAGGCGACGTCGTTGCTGGTCAGTACGAAATCCTCGGCGTCATTGCCCATGGCGGGCTGGGGTGGATCTACCTTGCCGAGGATCGCAACGTATCCGGCCGCACCGTCGTCATTAAAGGATTAATGGGCACCGACAATCCCCGCGATTACGGCGCCGCGGTGGCGGAACGCGAGTTCCTCGCCGACATCACCCACCCGATCATCGTTAAGGCGTATAACTTCATTGACGACCCGCGTGTCGACGGCGGCCTCATAGTCATGGAATACGCCCCCGGCCCCTCCCTGCAGCAGCGGCAGAAAGAACAACCGGGCGGCGTGTTCTCCATCAACATGGCCATCGGCTACATATTAGAGACCTTGCCTGCACTGGAATACCTTCACGCGCGTGGTGTTGTCTATAACGATTTCAAACCAGACAATATCATCGCCACGGAAGACCAGGTCAAACTCATTGACCTCGGTGCCGTTTCCGGCATCGGAGCTTTCGGGTTTATTTTCGGCACCAAGGGCTACCAGGCCCCTGAAGTCGCCACCGAAGGCCCCAGTGTAGCTAGTGATATTTACACCATCGGGCGTACGCTCGCCGCGATGACCATTAAACTGCCGAAAGAAAACGGCGCCTACGCGCCGGGGTTGCCGAACCCCGAGGAGGAGCCGCTGTTCGCGCAGTACCTTTCGTACTACCGCCTATTAAAGCGGGCGACGGACCCGGACCCGTCGAAACGCTTCTCTAATATACGGGAGCTGGAAACGCAGCTGTATGGTGTGCTGAGGGAATTTCTCGCGGTGCGTGACGGTTTGCAGTTCCCGGCGCAGCATTCGTTGTTTTCGCCACAGCGTTCCACGTTCGGGACGAAACATATCGTGTTTCGCACCGATCAGCTGATTGATGGCATCGAACGCAATATCCGCATCACCTCCTCTGAAGTGGTCGCGGCGCTGCACATCCCGCTGCTGGATCGAAATGACCCCGGCGCGGTCATGATTGCTGGCTCTAATTACACCGAGCCCTCCGAAGCATTAGAGACCATGCGCGAGGCGCTGGCCCAGGAGGAATTCGCGGAGAGTAAAGAAATCAAGCTGGGCATCGTGCGCTCGCTGCTTGATCTCGGCTTTACCGCGGAATCGAAAGCTTGGCTGGACAACCTCGAAGAGAAGCTTGCCGACGACTGGCGCTACCAGTGGTACAACGGCGTCACCAGCTTACTTCTCGACGACTACGCTCAATCCCAGACGTCTTTTAATAAGGTGTTTACCATCCTGCCTGGCGAAGCTGCCCCCAAGTTGGCGCGGGCTGCGGTGAGTGAGATTATCTTGCAGTCTAAAGGCCTCGCCAACACTCCCCTATTAGAGCCGGGGATTGCTTTGGAAGCCGCCTCATTAAAGGGCGATAACGTTACCGCGATGGCTGGGCTGTGGAATAAGCTCACCCAGGATCCCGCTGTGCTTCGCTACAAAGCGATTTATTTGTATGCGCTGGTGTGGTTGACTAACCCTGCGACAGTGAGTTCGGGTTTTGGCTTAGCGCGACAGTTGATGGCGGAAAACCAGGTGGAGATGGCGATCCAATCGCTGGATCGGGTACCGTCATCGTCCATGCATCATAGGATGGCGCAGTTGACTTCCATTCTGTATCTGGTCACTGGTTCCCCGAACGAGCAGCGCATTAGAAGAGCCGCCCGCCGATTAGAGGAAATTCCTACTAATGAGCCAAGGTTTTTGCAATTACAGATTGCGGTTCTTAATGCGGCGCTGCAGTGGTTGCGTTCTGAGAACTTGGAGGCGTCGGCAAGCAAGAATGATCTTTTTGAGTTTCCGTTTACGCAACTTGGTTTGCGCGAAGGTTTGGAGAAAACTCTGCGGCTGCAGGCCAGAAGTGCACCGTCGCCTGCGCACCGGTACCACCTAGTGGATATGTCTAATAAGGTTCGGCCGCGTACCTGGTTTTAGGCATGCTTTAATAGCCGCGGGCCGTGGCGGGCGGCGGCTGAGCGGACAGCCTGGCGGCTATTCCAGCGCTTTCATTGCTTCGATTACCCAGTTCGGGCGCCTAGCGCGGATGTTTTCCTCGGTCAGTCTGAGCCCGTAGGCTACTAGGCCGCGGTCGTTAATGGCGTGCCAGTTACGCCGCACTGTGCCGTCCGGGGCTTTGTACCACGTTTGGCCGGTTTCGGGGTCGGTGAATACGTGGCCGTTTTTCACGTTTTCCGGGTTGTCATCATTAAGAAGATTGTGGGTGCGGCATAGCGGGCAGAGGTTGTCGTTTTCGGTTGGCCCGCCGGCGGCGAAGGATACGATGTGGTGGATTTCGCAGCGCACCGCCCGCACGTTACAGTCCGGGTGTTGGCAGATGAGGTGCCCGGTGATGGCCAGGAAGCGCTGTTCGGCATCGGCGAGTCTTTTAATAGGCAAAACGCGCTGCGGGCGCATGATTCCCCGGTGGTCTTTATGCACCATCACCGCGAATCCGTATTTTGCTACCCGCCGATTAGCGATGTCTTCAATTTTGATTATGCTGCCGTTGGTGTCTACAACGGTGCCGTCAACCCGCGTTTCCAGTTCCCAGTCAGGTATCACAATGCAGGGGCGTTGCCGCACGTCGAGCGGGTTTTCCGAGTCTTCCCAGTCTTCGACATGTTCGTGTCCCTGCAAGCCGTTCATCACGCGGTTATACAGCGCCTTTGCGTGCCCTTCGGCTTCGTCAACTGCCTCGCCTGCCTGCACGTACCCGCGCGCCTGCGGGGTCAGCGAGTTGCGCAGCGTCTCGATCTGCTCGGCTGGCAGTTTCGCCAGCAGGTAGCCCATGCCATCGGCGTCGGGTTCCGCACCGTACCGAAGGTGCCATTTCCGCCGCCGCTCCCGCCCTTCATTAAGCTTCTCGATGACCACCGCCACGTGCGCTTTCAGCTCGTCAACGGTTTGGGCGTGGGCTTCGGCGATAAGTTGCAATCGCACTTGACGACGATCAACGTCCGCGCACAATGTCAACTCCGTGCGGGAGATAGCGCGCATTTTCTCGATGGAAAGGCCCGTTGCTGACGCTAGTTCTTCGGCATCAAAGATTGCGGCCACGGCGATCAGGAGGCTGGCGGTGGAAAGTGAAACCTGCAATTCGACCGCTAGAGCATGCTTGGTGATACTGGTTTCTTTAATAGCGGTAAGCAGCTCGGCGCCGCGGGGAGCCAGTGCGGCGAAGTCGGCAATGCAGGTGTTCATGCCTTTAAGTTTAAGTATTAAAAACCCCGCTGAGCAAGGGTTTTAGCAAGTTTCTAAGCCCCATTAAAGCAATTCACACGCCAGCTGAGAATTTGCGGCTTGAGGGAACCGAACCGGGGTTTGGCGGAGTCTAAATATAGAATGGGGGTTGTGCATTTCGGGGGCACCCGGCTGAGAAATTTTTAGGTTTGTTTTTCTGCCCATACGCTAGCTTCAAATATTTGAACATCCACTGCTCCGCATCAAACCTGGTAAAGTACTACCCATGGCCAAAGCCGCTGGTGAAACTAAATTTGCTCCGGGTTTAACTGTTGAGGTTCGAGACGAAGAGTGGTTGATCACTCAAGCCATTCAAACCCAAGATGGGTGGCAACTACAGGTACGCGGATTATCGGATTATGTCCGAGACACTACTGCAACTTTTTATGATGCACTAGATGAAATCACAGTTTTTGATCCAGCCGAGGTTACGGTAGTACCTGATCGCTCAGCCCAGTATCGCCACACAAGATTGTGGCTGGAAACTACAATCAGGCAAACCCCAGTTCCGCTTTACCACCCGGAGCTCACCGTCAGTCCAAAAATGTTGGCCGACCCCTTGGAGTACCAGCGTGATGCTGTTCGCCAAGCTTTAAGTGCTGATATCATCCGCCCTCGGATCCTTTTAGCAGATGCGGTCGGGCTGGGTAAAACTCTGGAAATTGGTTTTATTGTGTCAGAGTTAATCCGCAGGGGTCGAGGTGACCGCATCCTCGTTGTCACCCCGAAGCACGTCTTAGAGCAGATGCAGCAGGAGTTGTGGACTCGCTTTGCCATTCCGTTAGTGCGGCTGGACTCCGTGGGAATTCAGAAGGTTCGCCAAAAACTACCGGCTTCGCGTAATCCTTTTACATATTTTCCTCGTGTGATTATTTCGATGGACACCATTAAGTCTCCGAAGTATCGCGCTCAACTGGAGAAAGTGCGTTGGGATGCGGTAGTCATCGACGAAATCCATAACGCTACCAACGCAGGTACTCAAAATAATACACTTGCCCGCGTTCTTGCCCCAACAACTGAAGCTCTAATACTGGCATCGGCAACACCTCATAATGGCGACCCAGAGTCGTTTCGAGAAATCTTGCGTTTCCTGGACCCGACGTCTGTGCTGCCGGATGGCACTATTGATTCGGAAGCCGCACGACGGCTCATTATTAGACGACATCGAAACAGTCCCGAAGTCTCTAGCATTGTTGGTAACAATTGGGCGGTCCGCGCCGAACCAAATAATATTCTCGTTGACGCTTCCCCCGAAGAAAACGCCGTCGCAGACGAACTACACCACTCGTGGATTGCAACGTCAATTTCTAAGGATCGCCTGTTTCCTTGGACCCTTGTCAAGGCTTTTTTATCCTCACCGGCAGCTTTAATAGAAACTGTAACTAACCGATTAAAAAAGACTTCTAAGCAGACCCCTGAGCACCAAGCACTTCAGCGGCTTTCAGACCTCACCGCCAAAATCACGCCAAAGAAATCCGCAAAATATAAACAACTGGTTGACTACCTCAAGGGTATTGGCGTAGCCAAGGGCTCCGCAATGAGAGTAGTCGTATTCTCCGAACGAGTAGCAACATTGACATGGCTAGCGCAAAACCTAGCAAAAGACCTTAAACTCGCTAAAGGCTCGATTGCAGTAATGCACGGCGGTTTGTCCGACCAAGAACAAATGCGGCTTGTCGACGAGTTCAAGCGCGAAGACACCCCCATCCGCGTCCTCATCACTGGAGACGTCGCCAGTGAAGGTGTCAATCTGCATTCCCAATGTCACCACCTTATCCACTATGATATCCCTTGGTCTTTAATACGCATCCAGCAGCGTAACGGTCGTATCGATCGCTACGGCCAACAATATCCACCGGTTATCACCACACTGCTACTGGACCCAGCAAGCGAAAATTCAATTGGTGAAGTTCAAGTACTTGCCAGACTCATGGAACGTGAACATGCTGCCTATAAAGTGCTAGGGGATGCTTCTTCCCTTATGGGCGAACACTCGATTAAACGAGAAGAAGACGCTATACGTGAGGTATTGCGTGGGGAACGGGATTTTGATGCCACAGTCGCAAAGCCAGAGGAAATCCTTGCCCACACCGACGATAATATAGATGCATTGCTAGCGATGTTCGCGGAAGCGGAAGCCACCCCCATCGTGGAAGCACCTCCACTGGTCGAAAACAGCCTCTATGCCAACGAAATCGACTACCTAGCGGATGCTTTAAATGAGGCATTTCATACCGTACCTAGTGCAGCCCCTGCCGCTGGAGGCATTGGGTTTCGCCACCACGATAATGAAGTTGCAAACCTCATCCCACCGCCAGATCTACAACGCCGGATCGACTTCCTACCCCAAGACTATGTTTCTTACCGCAAAGTAAAAGAAAAGATGATGCTTGCTACGAGTACGCGACAAGGAAACCAATCCCTCCAAGCCGCTCGAGAAGGCCAGTCGGAATCTACCTGGCCAGAAGCCCACTACCTTGGCCCGCTGCATCCTGTCAGTCAATGGGCAGCTGATAGAGCACTTACTCGGATGGGACGCCGCGAAATTCCAGCGGCAACGGCACCCCATATCAGTGTCCCAACGGTTTTGCTCATGGCCACCTTGACCAACAATCGCGGCCAAGTTGTCTCTCGGGCATTTGTGATCGCAAACCAGGGAGATTTCGGCGTTGAAGCACAAGTAATCCCTAATGCGGTTGACTGGTTAACCAGCATCGGCCTCGGATCTAATGCCGTGAATACGGGGCAGACTCAAGTGGACGATTCTTTAATAGAGCTGGTTGCCGAAGCCGTGAGACAAACCAAAAACGCGGTAAACCCGATGCAAAACGCAGCAGCTGAACAAGCGAATATCCGGGTTAAGTCATGGCGTGAACGAATGGAAAACTGGGAAGCGAAACGCAACCATAATGCGCCTGGCTCATGGACTCTTCTCCGCAGCGAGGAACTCAAATCTATCGAAAATGAGCTAAAGCTAACGCTCAATCCCTCCCAGCTGCTTGTTCGCCCACTTCTTGTCGTCCTCCCTATTAAAGAAAGTTCTTAAGCAATGGCTGCCTACGATTCAATCGTTAATGTAGAGGAATGGATTAGCGACCACTACCTCACCACTGACGAAACCAAAGGTGCGTCATTTGGCAAACGCACCGCAGGGCGCATTAAGGAATGGAAGAATGAAATCGAAGACCATAACCCATGGCTTCGTTTCAGCTCACAACGTCAATCCCTACAGATGACGCTTTCAACGTTGGATACTGACGACTTAGCAGCATTAAACACCGCAGCCACCATGGTGCGCTCTGCCTTAGGCTATGGCACACCCGAACCGCACACATTTCACCGCGGTAAAGACTCCTATCTTATTAACACCTGGGTCGGCGATTCCGGCAGCGTCATAGCTTTTGATTCCCATGCTATCGCTAGCCATGAAGAACTCAGCGATACAACCCCACTAGGCTCTGTCACTTTAAACGATAAACCCCAAAAATGGTCCACCCACAAAACAATAAGTGAGTTATTCCTCAGCGATACTCCCCCACACTTCGTTATTGTTACCGCAGGTCATTGGACCATACTGGCAGAACGCGAAGGCTGGCCATTAGGGCGTTACCTCGCCATCGACCTCAACCTCGCGATAGAACGCAACGATCAAAAGTCTAAAGGTGAACTTCAAAGAATTGCTGTCATCCTCAGCCGAGAAAACACTGAACGCACCGCCGATGACACCACCTGGTGGACTACCACCATGGAGGAATCACTCAACCATGCTGTTCAAGTCTCCGCAGAACTGCGCGGTGCAGTAAAAACCTCCATCGAAATCATCGGCAATGATGTACTGGATCGACACCGCGAACAGAACCTACCCATAACCGACATCATCGGCAACGAGCTAGCCAAACAAAGTCTCAGGTACCTCTACCGCATCCTGTTCTTACTGTTCGGCGAAGCCCGACCGGAACTGGAAATACTCCCCACCGGAGCTCAAGAATACGATCAAGGATACGGTCTAGCACGGATTAGAGACCTCATCCTCAATGAACCTGCCACTAGCCGCGCATCCTACGGCACCCACTTGTATTCCTCGCTGAATGTCCTATTCCAACTCATTAATAATGGTCATGACCCGGAAGAACACCACATTCATAGCCAAGGCGCGCCAGGGCTGCGGTTCCGAGAGTTATCGGCCGACCTTTTTCTCCCGGAGAAAACCTCCTATATCGACCGGGTAAAGCTGTCCAACCTAGCATTACACAAAGTTCTGCAAAACCTTCTGCTTTCCAAGGAAAAGCGCGGACGCGACCGAGGCTTTATCTCCTACGCTACACTCGGCGTATCTGAGCTCGGTCAAGTCTACGAGGGCCTGATGAGTTACCGAGGTTTCATCGCAGAAGAAGAACTCTTTGAAGTTGCCCCTAATGGCGATGCAGCCAAAGGATCGTGGGTAGTGCCCAGACATCGCACCGAAGGACTGGAAGCACACCTAGTCAAGGTCTCCGTCGCCGCTGCAGAGGGCGGCACCATATTAAAGAATAAAGTCTATCCCACAGGTTCCTTTGTCTTCCGCCAATCAAGCCGGGATCGGCAGCGTTCGGCCTCCTTCTACACCCCACCAGTACTCACGGAATTCACCGTCAGCCAAGCATTAGAGGAACTAGAGGCATCAGGGCGAATCAGCTGCGCCGATGAGATACTTGACATCAGCATCTGTGAGCCAGCAATGGGATCAGGCGCCTTCGCAGTGGAGGCAGTCCGTCAACTCGCTGAACTCTACCTCAGACGTAAAGAACAAGAGCGAGACGAGCAGATTCCCGCCACCGATCGCACCATTGAACTGCAAAAAGCCAAAGCATATATTGCATTGCATAATGTCTACGGTGTGGACCTTAATGCCACCGCTGTCGAACTCGCCGAGATCTCGCTGTGGCTCGACACCATGACCGCCGAGCTTAAAGCTCCTTGGTTTGGTTTACACCTACGCCGCGGTAATTCTTTGATCGGCGCCAGCCGTGCAACATACAGCACCGCTAACCTGAAAAACCACAAATGGCTGGACATAGTACCCAAGCGGCACCCGATCGCTGATCTCGCCGCCGCAATGGATCAGCTTAATCAAGACCCACAAACCGCAGGGCGCATCCATCACTTCCTGCTGCCCAGCAAAACCTGGGGATCAGCTGCCGATGCCAAAGACCTAAAATCCTTCGCTGCGGACCAACAGAAACTATTAAAGAATTGGCGTAACAGTATCCGACGCTCCCCCACAACAGTACAAACGAAAACGCTAAGCATGCTTGGCTACCGAGTGGAAATCCTCTGGCAATCCGCGCTGCAGCGACTCCGCATCGCCGAAGAACAATCACGCCGCACCATCACGCTCTGGGGTGCTGACCACACCACAAGCACGCCTGTAGTCAAACGCACACAAATCGAAGAAGAGCTCTTCGCCAACCCTGACTCGCCCTACAACCGGCTCCGGCTGGTCATGGATGCTTGGTGCGCGCTGTCGTTCTGGCCAGTCACCGAAGCTGCCAACGCCCCGCTTTTCGACGCCTGGCTCGCCGCCCTCCAAGACATATTAGGCATGCACTCGAAGGCATTCATCAACAAACAAACCCTAGCCTCAGTCACGGACTGGGATGACCTCACCGATGTTGAAATACAAGACCTACAATTTGCCGGAGCACTACCGATCGCCGAATGCCTGGAAAAACACGAATGGCTCAAAACCGTCAAAGAAATCGCCGCAGAACAAGGCTTTTTCCATTGGGAGCTAGACTTCGCAGCCGTCTTTGCAAAAGGTGGATTCGACCTGCAAATCGGTAACCCGCCGTGGGTGCGGCCGCGTTCTGACGTCGATGCACTACTAGCAGAAACCGATCCATGGTTTGCGTTGGCGCATAAGCCAACCCAGGCTATGAAAAAACAGCGCAGCGAAAAACTACTGATGGAAAGTTCTGTCGCAACTGGCATTCTGACCAACGGCATCGCTGAAACCCAAGCCATCTCGGCTATCTTGAGCAACCTTGCCGATTATCCCTTCCTACAAGGACAACAACCCGACCTGTACCGCGGCTTCATGGAACGCACATGGGAAAACATGTCACCAAACGGTGTGGTATCGCTAATTCATCCCGAATCACACTTCACCGAAAAGAAAGCCGCACCACTCCGCAAGCAGGCTTATAGCAGGCTGCGGAGGCACTGGCAGTTTATTAATGCGCTCATGCTTTTCGACATCGACGACCATGTTGTCTATGGGGTGCATACATACTCCAGCTCGCAAGAACCCCAATTCTTGATGGCTTCAAAAATGTATCACCCAGAAACTGCTGCAAAATCACTGATACACGATGGCTCTGGCACTGCTCCCGGCATTAAAGATGATAATGACAACTGGGATCTGCGCCCGCATCGTGATCGGATTATTCGCGTAGACAATTCAGTGCTGAAGGTATGGAAATCGATTCTGGAAGAACCAGACACTCCGCTGTTAGAAACACGGATGGTGTACACCGTCAACACCGAAGCTGCAGCAGTACTGAGGAAGTTGGCGGCAGCGCCACGCATTAAGGAACTTGGACTAAGTTTCTCACGCGGATGGGACGAATCTATCGACAAGAAAAAGGGCTACTTTGATGTTGGTTGGAAACACCCAGAATCTTGGGACAAAGTCATTCTCCAAGGACCACATCTCGGGGTGTCCTTACCAATGCAAAAACAACCCAACCCGACAATGAAACACAACCAAGACTGGTCTGAGATTGATTTAGAAGCATTATCAGAAGATTTCATTCCAGCCACAGCCTATCAACCAGCAGAGATGGATAATGAACTTTATGTCAACACCTACGGCACCTGGGAAAACACACCAGTAGCAGAAA
>CAUQSW010000030.1:0-34926 GCA_963520895.1 uncultured Corynebacterium sp.
CCGAGCCGCACCCCACAGCGACCCGGCCAAAAACCACGCCCAAAAACAATAAGGGCTATTGAGCGAACTTCCTTCCGATAATACCGAGCATTATCACCAATATCAGTTCCGCCACAATGGTCCAGAATAAGAGCGCGACATTGGGAGCCCACAGCGCGATCGTCGAAAAGCTAGCGCCAAAGAAGATGGACACACCGATGACGATCATGCTCTTTAGGCCGCGCAACCGTTGACTGCGGAATAATCGAATTGTACTGACAGCCACCAATACCAACAGCGCGATAACAAGGGCGGACATGATGCCAAGCACGGTGAGTTCGTAACCATTGCCAGTTAGGGGAACCAATCTGGGGTGGGGTCTCCGCCAGAAAACTGCGGCCGGCTTGGGAGTTTTTGTCAGCCTCTAGCTCGCCATAACGGTTCGTTAGCACAACTACGGCTTTGTCTTCGGCGGGGTTCATGCCAATGAAAGTGTAATAGCCCGGAATGCCACCAGATTTCTTGGCCGTCGAATTCTTCTTTAAACAACCCCGAGCCGTATTCTTTGCCTTGACTTGCTGGCGGGCTCTGTATGATTTTTTGCATCCACCACCCGGCAAAAGCACTGAGATCCGTCACACTTCCGGCGAGATAACCGTACCCCAAGCCCGCTTCATCCACGCCAACCTGTTGTGGTTTGGCTGCGGTAAAAAGTTGTACGGCTACGATCAGACAAGCCGTTATTACTCCCCTACGGATCATGACAGCTCCTAGCTAACCACTCACAACCGCGGAAACAACCCATTACACTGAAATCAATACAAGCCTTACCTAACAGGAAGAGCATCATGTCAAACCCATGGCACCTTTACGATTTATTAATTGCTGGTATTGACCCCACCATCATGGTTAAGGGAAACAAGTCCGAAGGCCAATGGACGAGGGTAGCCACCGACGATAACGGCTTAGGTGTGGCCTACGCCATGTCATGTTACCCTGGCCGCACCCCCGATCAACACAATGCCACTATGAGGGGCAAGCCCTTGACTGAGGTCGCTCAACTCGCCAAAAGTTGGGATTTTTCTCTAGCTTCGGTAGGCATGGCCGCAATCAACGCTTATTACTGTCACCCCGACCGGGCTACGTACAATGGTTTCCAGCCCGTGACCAGCCATGAATCTTTCCCTGATCTGTTCCGCTCCTATAATGATCGCGTTTCCGGTAAAAAAGTCGTGGTCATTGGGCACTTCCCCTTTGCACCCGAAGCACTCAACCAAGCAGGCGAATTGATAATGTTAGAGCGTAATGTCCAACCCGGCGACCTGCCAGACAGCGCTTGCGAATACGAGCTTTTCGACGCCGATTACGTGTTCATTTCCGGTTCCAGCTTTGTTAATAAAACCGCGCCGCGGCTCATGGAGCTATCCCGGAATGCTTATAGCATTATGCTCGGCCCCTCCACTCCGTTGCATCCTGCGCTTTTTGAATTCGGCGTTAATGAAATCACAGGCTTGGTCACCTTCAATCCAGAAGCTATGTGTTCCACCTTGAGTACGCCGGGCTTCCCTGAAATGTTGGTACACGGCAAGCGGTATTCGGCAGTAAGATAGCAAAAACCCCTGCCGAAGCAGGGGATCTTAGCCGTAGCAGATTACTTGAGGGTAACCTTAGCGCCAGCTTCTTCCAGCTTAGCCTTAGCAGCCTCAGCGTCGTCCTTGTTAGCGCCTTCCAGAACAGCCTTAGGAGCGGATTCAACCAGTTCCTTAGCTTCCTTCAGACCCAGGCCGGAAACGATTTCGCGGACAGCCTTGATCACGCCGATCTTCTTAGCGCCAGCGTCTTCGATGATTACGTCGAACTCGTCCTTCTCTTCTTCAGCAGCAGCACCAGCGCCAGCAGCGCCGGGGGCAGCAACTGCCACAGGAGCAGCAGCGGTGACGTCAAAGGTCTCCTCGAACAGCTTCTTGAACTCAGAAGCCTCGATCAGGGTCATTTCTTTGAAAGCTTCGATGAGCTCTTCAGGGGTAAGCTTAGCCATGGTTGGCCATCCTTTCAGTGTGCGGGCACCCAAGTGCCCTTATAAGTTTGTCTATGGAATTTAGGCGGTCTGTAGCTTTTCTTCGAAAGCAGCGAACAGACGTGCCAGCTGGGTCGCATGTGCGCCAGACAGCTGTGCGGTACTTGCCAAGCCGGCATTCATGGCACCAGCAATCTTTGCGAAGGTGGTCTCGCGGTTGTCCATCTCAGCGATAGCGTCAACCTGAGCCGCATCCAGCGCGTTGCCGTCCATGTAGCCACCCTTGACCACGAAAACCTTGTTGTCAGAAGCGAACTTCTTCAACGCTTTAGCGGCATCCACAGCTTCGCCCTTGATGAAGGCAACGGCGGTGGGGCCGGTCAGCAGGTCGTCGAGGCCCTCGATGCCAGCTTCTTTAGCAGCCAGCTTCAGTAGGGTGTTCTTGGCGACGGAGTATTGGACATCAGCACCGAGGGATTTACGCAGTTCGGTGGTCTGCGCCACGGACAGGCCGCGGTACTCGGTGAGCACGAATGCGTCGGTTTCTGCAAAGCGCTCTTTCAGCTCTGCTAGAGATGCGACATTCTTCGGGTTTGCCATTACTTCGCCTCCTTCCTCATGTGCGTATTTAAGGTTTATCCGCCGAGGCTTCCATAACAAAAGCCCCGTGCAAGAGCACAGGGCGCAACACTCCTAAAACTTCAAGGAGGATGAACTCATGTAGTGACTCCTGCGTGGGCCGTTTCAGCATTCCTGAAATCCTTCGAGCCTAGTTAGGCTGACCGACGGTCTTTGGTGAAACTTGAGTAATTCAAACTTCGAGCGGCAAGCTTAGCAGTAGCTTATGAGGACCGCAACTTATCCGGGTTAAAAACTTGGTAAATTTGTTCTAGACGCTGCGGGGAGATACTGCGATCAGCGCCGGATAGTTGGCAATAAAACCCCAGCTTACTGACATGTTCCAACCGTTCCATCTGGTAATAAGCCTCGGTTACGGACCCAGCCCAGCTCAGTGCCCCGTGATGTTCCAATAGGCACACGCTGCTTTTTGGCACGATGTCGGTTATGGAATCCGGCACTGCCTGGGTGGAGGGAACCGCAAAGGGTGCGATCGGAATAGAGGGCATGAGCACAACGGTTTCAGCCACCAAGTCCACCGGTGGAGCCTCGCCTTTAACGGCATAGACCGTGGCAAATGTCGGGTGAGCGTGAACCACGCCTTGTACCGATGGCGCCAGCTCGTATACCCGTAGGTGCATTTTTATTTCCGACGAGGGCCGCTTGTTACCGGCAATAATGTTTCCCTTGAGATCTACCAGCACCAAGTCGGCCAGCTTCATGCCGCGTTTCGATACTCCAGTAGGGGTACACAGGATATTCCCGTCGGATAGCCTAGCGGAAATGTTGCCGTCGTTGGATGCCACCATGTCACGCCGCCACAGCAGGTTGCCGATGTCTATGATTTCTTCCCCCACCCGGTGCACCTCCGCGAAGTCGAGTGGTGGGTTTTGTTCCGTTGTCATATTCCTGTGTCCACTTCGTAGTGTGTAATAAACCTCTTTCCCCTATACAGCATAGCCTATATTTGTATGACAAGTAACTCTTTTTGTCGATACAATCATTGAGAGACGGAACGGTGCACCGTAAAGGTGTAGCGCCCTTCGATGAAATAGGTTTGGCTGTAAAGTAGTAGGTCGCCTCTCGCGTCGTAATGCAGTTGCTTAAGCAGCACGTAAAGATCGTGCGCTGAGGCTTCTTTCCCCCAGCCGACATGCCGAGAACTCACCGCATGCACCTCCGCTACAGACGTGTGTGGAAACAGCCCCAAGTCATTGCGAAACTGCTCAAACAACGACCCACCCACGATGCTAGGGTCAAAATCATCAGGAATAATAGCCGCAGGAATCAGATCGTAGGAATAGGCGAGCGTCACACCGTCGCCGCTGATTATCCGGCGGATTTCCACTACCTGCTCACCGGTAGACAAGTTCATATACTCAGCTTCCGCGGGCACCACCGGCCGCCGCATCACCATTGAGTATTCCATTCCCGGCACCTTGCCGGAGCGCCTGATGGATTCCGTAATGGAATCTAGCTCTTGCAACCCAGTTTGAATATCGGGCCGTTCCTGTACGAACGTGCCAGCACCTTGCCTGGACCTGACTAACCCGATGGCTTCTAGTTGTTTTAGCGCGGCGCGCACTGTCGAGCGGGATACGCCGTAGGTTTCACATAATTCGTTTTCACTGGGTAATTTTTCACCACTTGCTAGTTCGTTACGCATTATTGCTGCCTGAATGTCCCCCGCCACTTTCCGAGACAGACTTTGCTGCGCCATCGTTACTCCTTGTTTAGAGATTGTTCTTCCATTTTTAGAATTTTAGTCCACACCTAGGCGCAAACTATTGACACCCGGCCGTTTTTAGACTTACCATCAACGTAACTTGTAATACAATTTCCAATAGGAGGGATACAAGTCGTGTTCAAGGCAATTGAATGGGTGGAGTCCCCGCAGGCAGCTATTCGACTGCTTGATCAAACGGAGCTGCCAGCCGTCGAAAAGTATTGTGACATTACTGATACCGCTAGTTTGGTTGATGCCATCCAGCGGCTCGTGGTTCGTGGTGCACCGGCGCTCGGCGCCGCAGGAGCCTACGGCGTGACCTTGGCCATGGTGGAAGCCGAACGCGAAGGGTTGTCGCAGGATCAATTGCAAGAACTGATCCACTCGGTGCGGCATGCTCGCCCTACCGCGGTCAACCTTGCGTGGGGGGTCGATCAGGTACGTGACCTGGTTTCTGATGGACTTCAGGCGGTACTCGCCGCGGCACATCGCATCGCTGAAGCCGACATAGCGAATAATAAAAAACTGTCCGAGCTGGGTGCCGATTGGATCCTGGCGAAAACCGGAAAAGACAAAGTGCGGGTGGTCACCCACTGCAATACCGGTGGTTTGGCCACGGTTGGCTGGGGTACCGCGCTGGGAATCATTCGGGAACTACACGACCGTGACGCACTGGAAATCGTCTATGCTGACGAAACTCGCCCCCTGCTCCAGGGCGCTAGGTTGACCAGTTGGGAGCTGAAACAACTGGGGATCAACCATGTCGTTGAAGCAGATGGTGCGGCTTCTTCCACTATTTTGCGCGGCCTAGTCGATGTGGCCATTATTGGCGCCGATCGTATTACCGCCAATGGTGATACCGCAAACAAAGTGGGATCCGTTGCTCTGGCTTTGGCCTGCGATCGGGCGGGCATTCCGTTTGTGGTCGCCGCACCAACCTCCACCATCGATATGGATACCGCTACCGGTGCGGGGATCCATATCGAATTACGCACCGACATCGAAATCCATGAGTTCCAGGGCGTGCGCGCCACACCGGAAGGCGTTACGGGTTTCAACCCCGCCTTTGATGTCACCCCCTGCGATTTAGTTTCCGCCATTGCCACCGAAAACGGCGTTGCGGAACCAGCTACCACCAATAATCCCCGCGTGATGGAAACCGTACTAACCCCTTCGAGTTAAGGAGCCCACCATGAAAACCACAAAAATCCTCGGTGCCATTGCCAGCATTTGCCTGCTTGCAGCCTGCACCCAAGAAACCAGCTCGGAAACCGCAACCACCCAAGCCGCCAACGACCCCACTGCCTCGGTAGCAGAAGCTAGCGCTGAAGTTCCCGATGCAGTGAAAGGTGCTTCTATTGCTATTGTGCAAAACACTGGCCAAGGGGACTATTTCCAACAATATCTCAACGGAACCAGACAACAAGCCGCAGCATTGGGCTTGGAGCTCAGCGTCTATGACGCCCAAGGTGATAACTCCACCCAGGCCTCGCAACTGGATCAAGCCATCGCTTCTGGTGCTAAAGGCATCATTGTTCGCCACGGATTTGCCGATACGCTCTGCCCTGGTGTCAATAAAGCCATCAAACAGGGCATCACCGTGGTCGCTTACGATGTCGAAATTCAACAGTGTGCCCCGAAGGCCATTCAAACCCAGCAGTCGGATAAGCTCATGGCTTCCTTGGTGCTGGATCTGATGAAGAAAGAAGTGGCAACCGGCAGCGAAGTGGGTTACGTCAACGTTGCTGGTATTGCGCCGTTAGATCGTCGTGACGCGGTGTGGCGTGAATACGTCAAAGAGAACGACTGGAAAGAAAAGTTCAAGACCGGCAAGTACACCGCATCAACCGCTACCGATTCTGCACCCATGGTGGATAATGCTTTAAAGGCCAACCCCGGGGTGACCGGAATTTACGCACCTTACGACGAGCTCACCAAGGCCACCTTAACTGCCTTGCAGCAAAACCCGAACCTGAAAGACAAGGTGTATGTCTACGGTGCTGATATTTCCACCGCGGACATTGCGCTCATGATCGAAGAAGGCAGCCCATGGCGTGCCACCGGAGCAACCGATCCTAATGCCATTGGCGCTGCTGTAGTCCGTACCTTGGCACTGCAACTGGCTGGTGAGTTGAAAGAAACCAAGGTCGAATTCCCACCAATCCTCATTACCCAGGATTACCTGCGGGAAAACAAGATCACCAACATGGATCAGCTGCGGGAAAAGAACGACAAGCTGAATATCTCGGATGTATCCAGCGCGGATTGGATACCGGCAGTGACGTTCTAAACCAGCCCCAAGATTCTACCGCCACCAGACTTTCTACTAAGCGAGGTCACTTCATGTCTAACCACACCAACCCAGCGGTGTTGTCGCTGGAAAACTTGGAGAAGTCCTTTGGCAAAAACCAAGTACTCAAAGGGGTTTCGTTTAACCTACACCCCGGAAAAGTCACAGCACTACTAGGCGCAAACGGCGCTGGCAAATCCACCTTAATTAAGGTTCTAGCTGGTTTATACCCACCCTCAGGTGGGAAAATACACATCAGTGGGGTTGAAGTAGAAATCACCAATCCCCGGGAAGCCGGCACCCATGGCATCCAAATTGTGCACCAACGGGTATCCGAGTCGATTGTGCCAGGGCTAACGGTGGCGGAGAATCTCTGCTTCGAAGAAATAGCTACTAATACTATTCACCCGCTTAGTAGCCCTAGCACAATTATGGCCCGTGCTCGGGACATCATTGCCACCTTGGAGCTTGATTGGGATGAGGCGTTTCTGCGTTCCGACGTCGCAGATTTAGGCATCGCAGACGGCCAATTATTGCTGCTAGCACGGGCGCTGATTCATCAGCCCAAAGTGCTGATCCTAGACGAACCCACCTCTACCCTTTCGCAAAGCGAAGTCGAGCGCCTCTTTGAAAAAATTCTCTGGCTCAAAGAAAACGGTGTAGCAATCCTATATGTTTCCCACCGCATGGGCGAGATTGCCCGCCTAGCCGACGACCTTGTCGTGCTTCGCGACGGCCGGATCGTGTTCACCGACCAGCGCCCCTTTGAACTAGATCGCGCCATTGATGCCATGCTTGGTGTGAATAGCTCAAACCAAAGCTCTGAACCTATTATCGACGAACAACGCGGAACTGCGGCCACACTGGAGCTGTCCAATGTCCAAATTCTCCCCCGCAGCACCCCATTCGACTTGGAAATTCGCAGTGGTGAAGTAACCGGCGTACTCGGCTTGATTGGCTCGGGTAAAACCGAACTCGCCATGGGCATCTACGGAGTACGCCCCTATATCACCGGTTCCATCACATTACACGGACAACCATTTCAGCCGCGCCACCCCAAGGACTGCGTGGAACGCGGCATCTACCTGGTTCCTGAAGACCGCGCGGCACAAGCAATGCTTCCCGACTGGAGTATTGCCGATACTGTCAACCTGCCTTTCTTAAACCGGGTCAGCACCAACGGAGTTTTAAGTACCCAAAAACAAGCCACCGTTAGTGAAAAAGTTATTAATAACCTGGGCGTTGTCTGTACCGATGCGCATCAAAGCGTTAATGCGCTCTCTGGTGGTAACCAGCAAAAAGTCATCGTCGGCCGGTGGCTGGTCAATGACCCACAAATCTTTATCCTCGACGAACCATTCCGCGGTGTTGATATTGGTGCACGGCGTGAAATCTCTCGTCAGCTGCGCGAACTAGCCGCTGCCGGAGCGACTGTTGTGGTGCTGTCTTCTGATGTTGACGAGATCAGGGAGGTATCAGACCGGGTGCTGATACTGGTCGATGGGTCAGTTCGATTGGATTCTTATAACAGCGAGCTTGCGTTTGACAAGATCGTTGCAACTATGTCGGAGGTAGCATAAATGAATGCACAAAAGGCACGGGCCACACAACCGCTTGACCTGAAAGAACTCCTAGTCAAATGGGGGTTTATCGTCATCACCATCGTGTTGTTTATATACTTTTCGGCCACACTCCCTGCCTTTAGAACCACGGACTCCATGTTCGCCTTGCTGAAATTCGCTTCAGTGACGGCAATTCTCGGTTTAGGCATCACAATTTCTATGGTGGTGGGCGGTTTGGATATGTCCATAGGTTCCACCGCAGGCCTATCCGTCCAGTTAGCTGCCATGACCATGGTGTTTTATAACTACACTGGCGGAGTTGCAGTACTGGTAGTTCTACTGGGCGGTTTGATTGTCGGACTATTAAATGCCCTGCTCATCGTCGTACTGAAAGTTCCGGACATGCTAGCCACCTTAGGCATGATGTTTGTCATTCAAGGTGCGAAGCTTATCCCAGTAGCTGGACAATCGGTGTCCGCGGGAATGGTCATGAGCGATGGCTCCCAAGCTCCCGGTAAATTCACCGAGTCATTTCTCATGATCGACCGCGGTTCCATCGGCCCGATCCCCATCCCCGTGATTATCATGCTGGTGCTAACAGTTCTCACCTGGTTTTTCTTGGCCAAAACCAAATGGGGTCGCATTATGTACGCCGTTGGCTCCAACCCAGAAGCCGCCCGGATTGCCGGAGTAAAGGTAGGAAATTACCGGGCTATGGCCTATATCTTGTCGGCCATGTTTGCTTCCATTGGTGGTTTAATCTTGGCCTCCCGCATTGGGCAAGGTGATGTTAATGCTGGTGCGTCCTCCCTGCTGGAAGCGGTTGCCGTTGCGCTGGTGGGGACCTCAGTGCTGGCAATGAATAAACCTAATGCGTGGGGAACCCTGCTGGGCTCGGTACTGATTGGCATTGTGCTTACCGGCCTGACCATGAATGGTTTCCAGTATTACTACCAAGACACCGCCAAGGGATTAGTGCTGATCCTAGGGCTGATTTTCGCTTATACCTTGTCCAAAAAAGCTGTCCGGTTTAAACCGGCAGTATGATAGCAGTTTTAATAAGGAGGTTTGACGTGGTTTCCCCTTATGGGTATGAGGCAATGAGTTTAGAAGAACTCGGTTCTTATATTGCCTCGCGCCCACAACTCAAAAATCTCATTGATACCGATAATTTGGTGGTCGCCGAAGAAATCGGCGATGGAAACCTCAACTTCGTCTACCGAGCTGGTGATAATCAAGGCCGCTCGTTGATCATCAAACAGGCGCTACCGTTTGTCCGCATGACTGGCGAGGGCTGGCCCATGACCCCAGAACGCGCCCGGTTTGAAGCTGGTTCGCTGAAAATCCACGGCGCCTTGGTGCCTGAGCTTGTGGTTAAAGTGCTCGATGAAAATATGGATCGCTATATTTTCGTCATGGAGGATCTAGCCGACCACACGGTACTGCGCAAATCCCTCAACGCCAACGAATCAATTCCTGGAGTGGCTAAACAAATTGGTACCTACGTAGGTGCCGTGGCGGTGGCTACCTCTCCGCTAGGGGTTAACCGAGAGGTCTTTGGCAGCTATCAGGCAGATTTTGTTAACTCGGAATTATCCACCATCACCGATGACTTGGTATTTACCGAACCCATTTATGATAGTGGGCGCAATTCCACCTTGGAGGCAAATAAACCCGACGCCGCTGCTTTCGCCCAAGATCCAGTGATGAAACGGCTCAATGCGACAGCGAAATGGGATTTCTTAACCCGCAAAGAAGCCTTGATCCATGGTGATTTACACACCGGTTCGGTCATGGTCCGCGCCAACGAAACCCAAGCACCGAGCGTGAAGGTTTTCGACTCGGAATTTGCCTGCCTCGGCCCAGTAGGCTTCGACTTGGGTGCCATTATGGCAAACTACGTCATTGCTGCCGCCCGTGCGATTGCCTTAGATCAAGATTCCCGCGCGGAATGGTTGGTTGAGCAATGCAACGAAGTCCTTAGCGGCTTCGACACCGAAGTACACCGCCGTAGTACCTCCGATCAGCTGTGGGATGCGGGCTTCCTTGCCGAAAGCGTCGAAAAGTGGCACCGGGATGCGTGGATGTTCAGTGCATGCAAAATGTCGCGCCGGGTGGTTGGAGCTGCAAAGACTGCCGATTTGACCACTCTGGAGCCAGCGCTACGCGAAGGCGCCGACCGAGGCGTACTTCTGTGCGCGAGGCAAATTGCGGAGTGGACAATCGGCAGCCCCACCGACAACGAGCTTGGCACCCGCTCGGCGCGGTTGCTGGAAATCCTAGCTCAACACCGTGGATAATAATCGTGTTTTAGTCCCCGCCGTAATGAGGTCGGGGACTTTCGCTTGTCGATGGTCACCTCCCCCATCAAGTGGCGCTGGTGCTGCCTCTACCAGCGAAAATTTTCTTGACCGGACTCGTTAACTGGTGTTAGTGTGCTGGTGTAATTAAATATGAAATCAATAGGATAGTTATTGCTTCGGCAAGCTTGACCTGTGATCTTCATCTTTAGCGGCTCTTTGGGGTGCTTTGATGTTGATGACAGGTCTTTTTCTGTTTTTTAGGGAGAAGGGCAGTGAAGTATCGCAAGCGGTTGAACAACAATGTTGTTATCGCTGCTACCGAGGACGGCACCGAAAGTGTGCTGGTGGGACGCGGTTTAGGTTTTTCCGTTACCGTCGGTGCCGACGTGGACATGTCCCGTGTCGAGCGGGTGTTCGTGCTTAAAACTGATTCTGATTCGCTGCCCCTGCCCGCGGAGTATCTCGCGGTAGCAGAAGAAATTTTCGCTCATGTCCAAGCCACGATTCCTGTTAAGCTGAGCACGTCTATTGTTCATGCTTTGGCGGATCATATTCATATTACGATCCTTAGGTATCGCCAAAATCTCAGTATTACAAATATGATGCTGCATGAAATTAAGCAGTTTTATCGGGATGAATTCGCCACTGGTGTTTTTGCAGTGGATCTTATTAATAAGCGGTTTGATGTCGCCATGACCGAGGATGAAGCTGGTTTTATTGCGCTGCACTTGGTTAATGCCAAATTAAGTTCGGGTGAGAATACTGGCAATTTGTCGTCAATGACGAATATTATCCACGGAATCGAAAACATAGTGCGGATGCACTATTTAACAGATATTGATGTCGAATCTGATAGCTATCGTCGGTTTATGACTCATTTGAAGTTCTTTTCCGAACGGGTTTTTCGCCAAAGCCCCGCTCGGTCATCCACCATGGGAAAATGCTGTCTGGTATTAATGCCACCTATCCGAAAGCTGCGGCGTGTGTGCAACGGATCAGTGAGTTCCTCGCCGTGAAATATCACCACACTTTAACTGATGACGAACGTCTTTATCTCACCATTCATGTTGCTCATATTATGAGCGCTGATTAGTAGAAAGGAAGTCCCTTCATGGGCAAGCACGAACAGCTAGCAAAGCTGACGGGGTTGTCACCTTAGTGAAAAGCGGCGGCCAGTACCAGGTGGTCATTGGCAATCACGTGGCTGATGTTTATGCCGACGTCAATGAACAGCTCGGAGGCGTGACTGCCAGCCAGGAAGAGCAGCCTTCTGGAAGCCTGTTGGATCGCTTCATTGATCTGATTTCCGGTATTTTCCAGCCGGTGCTAGGCGTGATGGCCGCCGTTGGTATGGTCAAAGGGTTTAACGTTTTGTTTGAAACCCTCGGATTGTATTCCAAGGAATCTGGTACTTATATCATCCTCAATGGTATTGGTGATGCGTTTTTCACGTTCCTACCGATTTTCCTCGGGTTCACCGCCGCCCAAAAATTCAAGGTCCGACCGATGGTGGGGCTGGCCTGCGGTGCGGTGCTGTGTTACCCGGCGCTGCAGCTTTCCGCACTATCGGGTGAGGATGCTAAGGCGTTATATACGCTGTTCGAAGGCACTAATTTCGCCTCTGATGTGTATATGACCTTCCTGGGGATTCCGGCGATCTAGGCAACGTCACTGTAGCAATCACCGGTATTGTTGCGGCACTCATCCTTGGTTTTGTTGGCACGTTCATCTTCTACAAAGAACCGAAAGAAGAAGAAAAACACATCGAGGACACCACCACAACTACTGCGACCATAAGTAGTCCCTTAACTGGGGAAATCCGTCCACTTGCGGAATGCTCCGACAAGGCCTTTGCTTCTGGGGCGCTGGGTACCGGAGTGGTGATCATCCCCAGCGAAGGTGTAGTCAAAGCCCCATTTTCCGGCCGAGTCACCGCCTTATTCCCTACTCTCCACGCCATCGGGTTAACTGCTGATACTGGGCAGGAATTACTGATCCATGTTGGTATCGACACCGTGCAGCTGAAGGGTAACGGCTTTGAGGCACTGGTGAAGCAGAAAGAGCAGGTTACCGAGGGCCAAGAGCTGCTGAAGTTTGATACTGAGCCGATTCAAAGCGAAGGCTACTCCATTGAAACCCCAGTGTTGCTGACTAATGCCTCTGACGAGCAGGAAGTAAGAATCACGGCTATTGGCGTCGTTAAGCATGGCGAACCGCTGATCACCGTTGCCCATAAATCAGCAGCTATCGAAGGAGATGTTCATGTCACTACCTAACGGTTTTCTCTGGGGAGGCGCAACTGCCGCCAACCAAGTTGAAGGTGCCTACGATGTGGGCGGTAGGGGTTTAGCTTCCACTGACATTTGCCCGATTGGGGAGCGTCGAAAAGCGGTGATCCGCGGGCAGCTTGATTCGCTAACCCCGCGTGACGACGAACGCTACCCCACCTGGAAAGGTATTGAGCACTATCAGCATTTTCGGCAAGACATTGCGCTGTTCGCCGAGATGGGATTCAAAGCGTATCGGTTTAGCATCTCGTGGAGTCGCATTTTCCCCAACGGTGACGAGCTGGAGCCAAACGAGGCTGGGCTGGAGTTTTATCGAAATGTGGTCGCGGAATGCCGCAAACACCAGATCGAGCCTGTGATTACCATTTCCCACTTTGAAGTGCCCCTGGGTTTGGTGGCAAGCATCGGTTCGTGGCGCAGCCGGGAAATGATTGATCATTACCTGAGCCTGTGCCAAGTGCTGTTCCAAAACCTGCCTGATGTGCGTTATTGGATTACCTTCAACGAGATCAATATGCTACTCCATGCGCCGTTTCTAGCTGCGGGTTTGGTCATCACCGAAGCGAACAACCGCGATGCGATCGCATTCGCAGCGGCGCACCATCAGCTGGTAGCCAGCGCCAAAGCCACCCAGCTCGCACGCCAGTTGCTGCCTGGCAGCATGATTGGTTGCATGTTCGCCGCAGGCGTGGTGTACCCGCACACCTGCAACCCAGCGGATGCGCTCAAAGCCCAGCAGGTAACCGAAGAGGAATATGCCTTTGTCGACGTCCAAATGCGCGGCAGCTACTCAAAGAAACTATGGCATACCCTAGAAAACACCGGTGTAGCAGCGCAGATTCCAGCCGAGGACCTTGCAGCGCTTGCCCAAAACACCGCGGACTTTGTATCGTTTTCCTATTACAACAGTCGCACGGTGTCGGCGGATAATGCGGCACAAGGCATGTCCGAGGGCAATCTTTTTGCCAGCGGAAAAACCCTTACCTGGAAGTAAGCGACTGGGGTTGGGCCATTGATCCCATTGGTTTCCGCATCACCTTAAACGAGGTCTATGCCCGCTACCGACGCCCCATGTTCGTGGTGGAAAACGGGTTGGGTGCCGCGGATGACGTGGCCGAAGATGGCAGCATTGATGATTCCTACCGCAGCGACTATTTGCGTGACCACATTCGGGAAATGCGCACCGCCGTAGTAGAAGATGGTGTTGACCTTATGGGGTATCTCGCTTGGGGCCCGATTGATCTGGTGAGTGCTTCCACCGACCAGATGCGGAAACGCTACGGCTTTATCTACGTCGATTACGACGATGATGGCATTGGCACCATGCAGCGCAGTAAGAAGCAATCCTTCGACTGGTATCGCCGGGTTATTGCTTCCAATGGTGCCGAACTAGACTAGGGCAATATACTGGTAAAAACAACTTCTACCAGTAGCTTTAGCAAAAATCCCCAGAAGGTTGTTTGAAACAACTTCCTGGGGAAATGTACAATTGCCTTATGTACGCCATCCCCGAACCAGTCAATGAAGCACTTCAGCACATCCTTAATGGAACTCCTGCATCAGATTGCGAATCCGCACTTTTAGATTTCAAGGAAGACCCTGAGGTACACGGGTCCACCAGTGAAGCTAAACTCATCGAGCTGCTTATCGACGAATGCATCTGCCTTGCTAATGGCGAAGACGCGGATAGTTATCTCGTATTGGGAGTCAATGATAAAAAAGCTGGCTCTCCAGCTTTCACGGGCACTTCCCGAAATC
Source organism: uncultured Corynebacterium sp. (assembly GCA_963520895.1). Taxonomy (GTDB): domain Bacteria; phylum Actinomycetota; class Actinomycetes; order Mycobacteriales; family Mycobacteriaceae; genus Corynebacterium. The sequence continues at coordinate 14,542 of CAUQSW010000030.1, forward strand.
CCGATTGGATCGAAAGACGAATACATAGCCGCACCGAGCCAAACCTGCGAGTGGAAGCAACTGCCTTTACCTTTGCAGACACTCGCTTAATCGCAATCCGAATAACAGAACCACTAACTCTCTACACCGGAACAAAAGGCAGGGGCTCGTACCGAGTCGGAACCAACTGTCTTCCGTTAACCGAAGAAGACCGGCGACGGATTCTACAACGTAGACATAACACTGACTGGACTGCAAAAATATCGGAGCTTTCACCAGATGAACTACCTGCCGAATACACTGAAGCAGCACGTAAAATACTCACTCAACGAAGGCGCTTGAGTGGCGACAACACCTTGGTTCCCACCACAACATTGGGACTACTACGCGATCTCGGCCTACTCGGACCCGATGGAAAATCCATGAAGGAAGCAGCGCGAATCCTCCTTGCTCCAATGCCGGCTGGCCGAATAAGCATTAAACACCTCTGGCGTACGCATATTGGTGCGGCACCGAAAGTCACAGAGATCACAGCACCATTAATTACTGCTATCGGCATAATCCGAGACCTTATCGAACAACACGCCAGCGCAGAAATAGCACGTGTCCACCTCGACAGCGGACAGGAGGCACCAATCCCCGCTTTCCCAAGCACAGCAGTTGATGAGGTTATTTTGAATGCACTAGTGCATCGCGATTGGAATTACGTTGCCCCAGTTGTGGTAGATCAAACTCCACGCACTTTAGTAATAACTTCACCTGGCCCATTTCCCTATGGAGTCACTACGAACAATCTACTTAATACTACATCAGTCCCCAGAAACCCAACCCTAATGTCCGCTCTGCGGACATTAGGGTTGGTGGAAGAAACCTCCCAAGGCTTTGATCGCATGTGGGTATCGATGCTACAAACAGGACGGGAGCATCCTGAAGTTGACGCAAATGACAGCAGTGTAAAGGTAATATTAGCCGCCGGGAAACCCGATGTAGACTTCATCCGAGCGTTATACCGATTGGCGCAAGTTTTTGGAGCTGATGAAATTTACTCAATTAATGTACTCATCATCTTGGCACACCTTCACCGTTACCCACTAATAACCTTCGACGATGTGGTAGCAAAAACTCAAATCAGCAAGGTGGAAGCACAACAAATTCTGATCTGGCTATCCGAGGACACGGGACTACTGAAACAACTAGAAAACGCAGAAGAATGGACACTATCCGACAGAGCCGCAGAATTAATGGGTAAGTCCGCACGCGTACCGTCGGTTTCTAATGTGCAGCACTGGATTCAAGAAAAATTGCACCAAGGCGAAACGATCAACGCACGGGAAGCAGCAGAAACTCTTGGCGTGGATCGCCAGCTCATTACCAACACGCTCATCATGTTACGGAGTCAAGGTTTAGCCATGATCGACCCCAACGGCCCAACGAGAGGATCGAATGTACGCTGGAAACAACAGTAAAAACAACTTCCACCAGTAGCTTTAGCAAAAATCCCCAGAAGGTTGTTTGAAACAACTTCCTGGGGAAATAGATTATTAGCTCGGGTGGTGCCACTGCGAAGCGTTATTAGAACAGCGCTTCATCAGGGCGTGCGGAAGGCCCACCGCTAATGCTGAGATTGTCAATCAGCTCCATATCGGCACCAGAAAGTTCGAAATCAAACAGATCGGCGTTTTCCACCATGCGGGCTGGGGTGACGGTTTTAGGAAGTGGCACCACCCCATGCTGCAGCGCCCACCGCAGGCACACCTGCGCACTGGTTTTACCGTGTTTGGCGCCAATGGATACCAACTCAGGATTATCCAATGCGGCGCGCTGCCCTAGCGGACTCCATGCTTGCAACACAATGCCTTTATCCTGGCAATACCGGTAGATGCTGCGCTGGAACCAACCGGGGTGAAACTCCACTTGATCCACCATGGGCATGATACGAGCCGTTTCGGCTAAAGCCTCCAGGTGATGCGGCAAGAAATTCGATACGCCAATTGCCTTGACTCGTCCCTGCTCATATAAGTCCTCAAAAGCCCGCCATGTTTCGGCATTGATCTGCTTTGCGTCGTCGCCAAATTGCAGATAGTTGGCAGGCCAGTGGATTAAATACAGATCCACATAATCTAACCCCAACGTATTCAACGAGGTTTCAAACGCAGCTAGAGTGCTGTCGTAGCCGCGTTCGGTGTTCCACAGTTTGGTGGTTAAGAAAAACTCCTCCCGATCAAGTCCACTTTTTACAATCGCCTCTCCTGCGCCTGCTTCGTTTCCGTAGATGGCGGCGGTATCAATGTGCCGGTAGCCGAGTTTTATTGCCTCAGCTACCGCGGTGCGAGTTTCATCAGCTGGAGTTTGGTAGGTGCCATAACCCACGCATGGCATCTGATAGCCATTAGCAAGAGTAACTGGGGAATTAATGGAATCCATGTCGATCCTTCATCTGCGTTACGGGCATGTACTCCCGAGGCTACCACCCTTTAATAACCAACAGCCCAGCTGGGGCGTCGATAAGCATCAAGCGCGCCTATATTTGTTTCTTAAGGAGTAAAAATAAAGGTATAGCTGGTAACCGGTTTGAAAAATGGCACGCTCCGCTTTCCACTGCCCTACGGCAGGCGGGTTTTAGCCAAAAGTTTGCCGAGATCAACAACACAGTCATAAGTTACGTACGAGGCCCCAATAATGGCACACCGCTAGTACTACTACCAGCACAAATGGGCACGTGGCGCACTTACGAAAAAGTCGCACCGGCGCTCAGCACCAACTTCGAGGTTTTCGCGGTGGATATGCCAGGACATGGCAGTTCTAGTTGGCTCACCGGCGCTTACAATTGGGATAGCGTGGGACGATATTTGGGTGATTTCCTCGAACAAGTTGTTACCCGCCCAGCGGTAATAGCGGGCAACTCCTCCAGCGGCATCTTCGCCCTCTGGTTGGCGGCACACCGACCAGAATCGGTAGCGGCGATTATTTTAGAAGACGCCCCGGTTTTTTTCCGCCGAGTGGCCACGGTTCCGCGACCACGACCGGTTTGTGTACCAAGGATTGGTTCACGCGGTTGAGGTCTTAGAAAAACCAGATCGGCGGCTCGCGGAGTATTTCCGTGGTCAAGTACTCCCCGTATCGCCGAAACGAGTCAAACGCATGCCTGATTGGGTGATCGATCACCTCATTGATCCCGGTGTGCGGCATTTTGAGCAACAACACCCCAACGAACCTTCCGGATTCCAAGCTTGGTGGGCGCCACGCTCTTTTGGTGACATCTTCTATTCACTTTCCCTCTTCGATCCCGACTTCGCCCGCGCATTTGTCGACGGCCGGTTCTACGGCAACTTCTCCCACACAGAAGCACTACGCAAGGTCACATGCCCCATCATGGTCATGCATGCCAACTGGTTACGCTTAGAAGACTACGGCCTCATCGGAGCGCTTGACGACGCAGACGTGCAACGAATTACGCAGCTAGCTCCACAAACTGTTGTCCGCCGTTTCCGGGCTAACCATGTAGTTCACCGATATGACCGCAAGGGCTACATCAAGGCAGTGTTGGAATATACATAACCAGCACCCTTACAGCGACGGAAATGGCAGCTAGTATCCTACAATGTTACTGGTTAACACTTGGCTGCGATCCTTGGAATCACCAAAAGCACTAGCTGGGCAAGAGGACTACGCCAGCAGCATTCCGATTCGGGATAAACCCTACTCATCAGCGTCTAGGACTTTAATGGCATTCCGCGCAGCTAGCACCACCTTGGAATTACCCGTTTTCGCTGCGAAAAACCTCAGACCTGGCACTTTGGCCGCGGAAACAGGGGCTAAGCCATCGCGTATTGCGGCAGCAACCGAGGGGGCTAGTTGCTCCATTGCTTCTGTTAGCTCATTCGCACCTGCCGGAACCCTCGTTCGTGTGGCTGCCAGTGACAGGAAGTCTTCGAGAAGCTGCCACGATAATGCCAGCATTTCGTCTTGAGCGAGTTCCACCAGCACCTCAGCGATTCCCAGTAAGTTGGTTACCTCTTCTTGCCAATCCAACAGGTACGGATCTGCCACGCCAGGTAATAAAATGCCACGCTGCCAAGCCAAATGAACAGCTTCAACGGCAGCCTCGTCCGCACCACGCCGGGATTTCCGACAGAGGCCAATGAGGTTCATCGCGACACCAGGTGTTAAAGGTGTGGCAGATCTAGCAGCTTGCAAAGCCAAAAATCCCTCCCGATCTCGGCGCGCCCTAGCGTGATGGCGCAGTCGTTGCCAACCTATGTCGCCCCACAATGGCGCCATGGATACCTCCAGCGCACTTCGATCGTTCGCCATTTTCAGCCGTGGAGAAATATCAGAAAAGCTGGAGGGAGCCGGAAACTCGCTGGGTTGGATGACCACTTTTTGAGTGTATGGGTCGCGTGACATTGATTTTTCCAAACCTGGTTTCTGGTAAGGGTCACGGAGATAATCCGCTATGATCTCCCCAGCGCTGCGCCGAAGTATCGTAACCAGCCCGTAGTCTACTTTCGCTTGGCGTTGCATGAGTTGTTGGCAGGCAGTTTCGGTATCTAAATCGGTTGTCTTAAGCCGGGTGAGTACTAACTGTAGATCGGGTTCTAGAACTACTGCGCCGGTTGTTTCGTACTGATCTAGTCGCGTTAGTAGATCCTCGAAAGTAATGGTGAAGTCCATAAAGCTTGGCTCTGATAGCAAACACGGCACAGCACCGATCCGGTAGGACAAATGCCATCGTAAATCAATAAAGAAATAACGCTCTTTGCTCAGCTGTGGTGTATCAGGCTGTGGTTGGTTGTCTTCGATACGCCAAGGCAACCACCAGTGCCGAAATCTATCCAGCTCAGCGAGGTAGCCATGAGCCGCTGGGAGATCTTTATAGGCTAGTTCTACCAATTGGGCGAGGAAGGCTTCTTCTTCCAAAGTTCGCACCTCGCCTGTGACAAATCCGGAATGCATCCGTTCCCGCAATGCATCGACAGTGGCTCTGCCGCGTTCGAAGCGCGGAATCTGCCACAGTTTCAAAGGCTTATTCCACTCCAGTAGTTGTTGTTCATCTGCTGGTTCTATGATGGTGGCGACACCCCAACTGTCCAGCAATTTTTGGGCTAACCGCGATAAGGTTTTGTCTTTATGTACGGCTAATTCTCCCACGCGGTCGGATAATATTTCTGCGGCAGCAAGGCTGCCGTCTTCCCTGGCGGCGAGCTGTTTAAGTAGGTCTTTTTGCCCTTTTAAAGTAGTGACATAAAGCGCAGCTATGGCGAGGTCGGCTAGTTGCTCGGTATCGGCAAGGCTTATCATGCGCAGCCCAAAGGCGGTAATCAAACTGGGTTCGGCGGTGGCCACTATGGTGCTGAGTATTCCCCAGTGTTTTTTCACCTCCTCGTCTGTGATTTCAAGGTCTTTGACCAGTAGTTCAATCATTCGTTGTCGTTGGCCTGGCCGGGTTACCGCATCAAGTGAGGCAAGGGCGGCAACCAACACCGATTCGCGGTCAATCAACCCCCGCTCTAACGCTTTAAGGGAGAGTGATCCTAGATCACCCCACATGGGAATACCCATGTCGAGGGCTACCTTGAGATGGTCAACAAAGGTGGGCTCTATTTCTTGCCATTCAGGCAAACGGTCATCTCTAGGATCACGTCGATAGCGTAAGTTATGCAATGCGTCTAAAGCGCACCCTGCCCAAGCCTGTAGATAATTTGGTTCAGCCACTACCTCAAAGGAGTCCAGATGCTGGGTCAGCAGGTAAAAAGAAACAATATTGTATTCGTTGTTGAAATATGGCCGATCCATGCCGGAAAACCGTGCTGCTTGTTTAATGAAACTTTTGGCATAGCGGTCGCCATTGGCGGCCACGAAATCTGCAAGCAGTCGAAAATCATCGTAGCGGCTTCTGCGCAGCAATTGTATTACCCGCCTCGGGGCTACTCCCACTCGGATAGCTGCAAGTATCGCTCGATATTCATCCATTCCTTCAAGATAATCAATTTCGCGAAATTCTGGATAGTACTCATATTCCACCCACACCCCTTTACTCAGTCCTTGTTTGATGATCTTCTGCTGTTGTGCTGAGCCAAGGGTGAACCTAGCAAGTTCATCGTCATTGGCAGTGTCCCAACCTAGTTCTTTGCATACGGCAACTGCGGCGGAGAGTTCTTCTAAGGTCATATAACTGGCTCCATCTGGAGGTATATAGATGGTTTCATTATCTAGGAACTATACCTTCCGGACAGATCTCGCGTTATAGCATTACCACTGCAAACTACTGAGGGGCGTCGAAAAGCACCCCACCCCACACTCCCTCATAAAAAATGTGACATGAGTTACAATATGTTTGAACTTTCGCGCCGTGGCGAACAGATTGCGCGTCACCAAGTGGTGAAGTTCCTGCTTGAGTGGAGATAGTTAATGCTTAAGCGAAGAAAGGACGCTGCCTTGTTTGGTCTACCAGCATTTACAGCCGCCGCCATCTTTGGCATAACGCTGATCTGGATTATTTATACCGCAGTCTTCTGGGTGATCAGTAAAGACTGGCACCTCGCCGATGAGGATGGGAGTTAACCCAACGCCATGAATATTGCACTGTTTTTCCTCATTATTTATTTCGTGGCCATGGCACTGATTGGGGTATGGACCATGAAACGCTCCTCCACGGATTCCGAAAGTTATCTGCTAGGCGACCGGTCGCTGGGGCCGGTCGTGACCGCGCTTCGGCTCCAGTCCTCTTCCATGTCAGGCTATATGTTCCTTGGTGCTGGATCGTTAGCCTATACCCAAGGCTATTTCAGCATGTGGTATGCCTTGGGCGATATTGGTGGCGGGATTATTAACCTTTCCATCCTTGGTCGGCGGATGCGCAAGCTTTCCCAAAAACTGGGATCGCTGACCTCCATTGAATATCTCGAACATCGCTATGAAAGTAAATGGGTACGGCTGATCGCTGCCCCCATTGCGTTAGGGTGTGTATTCCTGTACGTCTTGGCTCAATTCGTCGCCGGTGGTTCTGGTTTGGCTTCGGTAACTGGGCTTAGCTATGAAATCGCTTTGCTCATCGCGGTGGGGGTCATTGTTCTTTACACCTTCCTCGGTGGTTATCTGGCAGTTGCCTATACCGACTTTGTCCAAGCAATTGTGATGCTTATTGGCATGGTGTGGATTCTGATCGCCACCTTACAACACGTCGGTGGCTTTACCGCTGGTAATAATGCCGTGGGTGAGATCAATCCTAATCTGCTCACCATGTGGGGTGCAGAGCTTGAGTACCAAGGCCAATGGGGCGTGATCCTAGGTGCAGTTTTGCTCTTTTCCATTGGTTATATGGGGTGGCCGCATGTGGTGGTTTCCCACATGGCAATGAAACAGCCTTCCGTTGCTAGGGCAGCTGGTGTCTATGCCACGGCTTTTAATATTTTCTTCATTCCTGCGCCTTATATCATCGGCATTTTCGCCCTGCTGATCTTGCCTAGTCTAGATGATCCACAACAAGCAATTTTCGAGGTGGCCAAAACCGTACTGCCAAATTTCGCCGTAGGTATCGTCATGGCTGCAGTTATGGCAGCCATTATGTCCACCGCCGATGCGCTGCTACTACAATCTTCCACCATTGCCGCTAATGATATCTTTGGCCGGTTCATCAACAAAGACATGACCGAAAAACAGATGGTGATTGTCTCCCGGATTTCCGTACTAGCGCTTTCCTTAGGTGGTGTGATTCTGGCGGTATGGCAGCCTCCGGGAGTATTCGCGCTGGTAGTTTTCGCCACCTCAATCCTAGGCGCAGCTTTCGTCCCGGCTTATGTGTGCGCGGTGTGGTGGAAGAAAGCCAACCGCGTCGGTGCTATTGCTTCGATCATCGCTGGTACCGCCGTGGTTATTTGGTGGCAAACCGCAGGACTTGCCGACACCACCGGCCTAGACCCCCTCGTTTCCGGCCTAGCTGCCTCCACTGCGGCAATGATCATCGGCTCACTTGGCACCCAGCAGCGCTACCCGGTCTCTGCCACGGTCCAAGCCGCAATTGACGACGCCGCCAGCGTGACCCCGGTTAACCGCAAAGCCGAAACCAGCACCGACCCGACCCTGATTAACCAATTCCCCACCACCTAAATGTCCCACGGTATGTTCCCCACCCACATTGATAGCACCGCTGCATACGATTTGGCGCAGCGGTGCTGCCCTCCTAGCTTCACGCTTGCCGACGCCTCCCTCAGCTACTTTCCCCTCCTCGGACTATCCTTTCAGCTGTTAGGAATAACAGGTGCCGCGAAATCACTGCACGGCAACCAATGCGACATGGTGGTGGATTTAGTTTCCGGAACTCCACTTTTAGCTCCAGAACTGCTCACGCTTGTTAGCTATTCACCAGAACCACCACTAGGTGCCATAGATTTATCCAGCCTGCGGTTTCGGCTCAACCACGACGATGCCATCCAAGCCGCCAAACAGGCACTAAGTGCCAAACTGCTGGGCAAACTCCGGCTCGGTTCTAGGTTTGAACTGGAGCTAACCCAAGAAATTTGGCCGTTGTGGAAACCCAACTGGCTTGTTCCCACCACCGATAAAAAACTGCAGTTTTTAGTAGACGGCATTAATGGCAACGTCGTCAGCAAAGCCAGCTAGGCGCCAACCACGGCTTGTAGCGCAGCGGCTTTTTTACTAGCTGCGGTCTTTTTCGGCTGCGCTGCAACAACACTAAGTGGCTGCCAGGCGGTGGCCGGGATATAGCCTTCGGCAGTTGCCGCCGCCAACACTGCACCATGACGGATTCCCATGTCCAACACCTTTGATAACCAACGGGGTGCACTACTACCAGCGGCAACGTGTTCTGCCCCAGCTGCCAGCGACTCAGTTATTAACGGCCATAGCACCGGCAAAAACTCATCGGTTTCCACCAGCTTCAATGCCCTAACCGGACTCCATAATGGATTTCGAGCGAGGTTTGCTACAGCCTTGGCCACGGAGTTTGCCGAGATTCTATGCTCCAATAAATACTGCTGGAACGGATCCCGGGCAGTTTTCGCTTTAGGCTCGGTATGGATCATCCCTAACAGAACCTGCACGATGCTATCTAACATCGGCAATTCTTGTTGTTGTGGGCGTTTAGCAAGGGGATTGGTCTTGACCACCCACTGCCCTTGCTCCCAGCGCATATAAAAATGACCGAAATAGTTGCCACCTCTGGTGGTGTATATCTCAACTTCATGATGGGTAGTCAGCCGCTCTAGGCTATAAGGCAGCCGCCACAGTTGTATCACGGTGCCTTCAACACAAACGCTAGCAACCACATCTGGGATCTCTAACCGAACCAGCACCCGATCGTCATGATCCGCATCAGTTTCAACAAACACCGTGGCAGTATCATCAATCGTTTCCGGTTGCGGCTTAGCCCACTGATCTATATTAATACGAGAGTTAGCCGGAGCAGGCTCCACCGATGGCAACGACTGCACGGCAGCTTGTGCTGCTGCCGTGGCTTTGGAGCGATTATTCTTCGCAGCAAAAAACCTTAAACCCGGCACCATGGCTGCCGTTTCGTCGGCAATGTGGTCGTGCAGCGCCGCAGCAACCGACGGCGCTAGTACTTCCATTGCCTCTGCCACCTCACTCGTGCCCGGTGGCGTGCTTGCCTGCTGAGAGGCAAACATGAGGAAGTCGTCGAGAAGCTGCCACGACAGCGCCAACATTCCGTCCTGTGCACAATCTACTAAAACCTCCGCGATCCCTTTAAAGCTACTCCCTTGCGGTTTCCAACCCAGCAGCTGGGGATCTGGCACCCCGGGTTTCAGCAGGCCGCGTTGCCAAGCCAACCGCACTGCTTCTTCGGCTCGTTCATGGGCATTGCGTTTCGACGGCCGACACAGCCCAATGAGATTAACCGCGGCACCTGGCCCTAACGGCTGCTCCGATTGCGCAGCTTGTAGCGCCAGCATACCTTCGTAATCCGCATGAGCCCGGGAATCATAAGCCAAGTCGGTCCACACCACATCACCCCACAGTGGTGCTTCCGCTGCACGCAACTTGCCCTGTTCTACGGTGAGCGTTAACCGGGGAGGCATATCCCCCAAGCTGTCTGGCACCGGGATTTCTGCTGGTTGAATAGCCAAATCCTTACTCCACGACGAACGGGAAACCGCGCACTCCAAACTGGGTTTTTGATAAGGGTGGCGTATATAATCAGCGATAATCTGCCCAGCGGTACGATCGAGAAATTCTTCTACGTCATACTGTACCGGCACGCTATAGCGTAATGCCTGTTCATAGGCACTATCGAAGTCTAATTCATCAATCCGTAACCGAGTAAGCGCTAAATGCAAATCCGGTTCCATCACGGGCAGCCCAGCGGTGTGATATTTTTCCAACCGCTGCAGCAAATCAGTGAAGGTGATACTGAAATCCACGAAACTAGGTTCTGAAAGCAAACACGGAATTTTCCCCAACGTATAGGAAATATGATTCTTCCTGTCCCAGAATTGATCCCAGTAAGAACTTTGCAATGGACCACGCTCAGCAGATTCATTTACCGTTGGCAGCCACCAATACTGGTCACCCAACCCATCCAATAATCGTTTAGCAGCAGCTACATCAGTGTGCGCTAACTGCACCAATTGAGCGTAGAAATCTTCTTCAGCTAAAGTTCTCACCCGTTCCGTCATCGCACCGGAACTTAATAACTCAGTAAGGGAATCAATGGTGGCAGGCCCACGGTGAAATCGGGGCAGTTGCCATACCGGCGGTGTCTGCTTCCACGGAATGAGCACTTGCTCTAGTTCCGCTGGTTGGGGCGTGACACCCCACCTGGACAATAACTTTGTTGCGGCCGAAGCCACGCCGGGATCCTTATGTCCAGCGAGTTCTTGAACACGATCCGCCAATACGTAGGGGGTATCTTCACTAAAATCCGCTCGCGCTTGCACCGCTTTCAGTACATCCTTGAGCCCCTTTAATGTGGTGACATACAACAACGGAAGTACAAGTTCGGCTAGCTGTTCGTCCGTGACAAGAGCAATCATCCGCAGCCCAAAAGCCGTAATAAGACTCGGCTCCGCGCTTGCTAATACCCCATTAAAACTCTCCCAATGCTCACGTATTTCTTCATCGGTAATCCGCAACACCGCGGTAAGCAAGGTAACTAACTGTTTTCGATGCCCCGGTCTACTCACCATATCCAACGACTGCAACAACGCTGCAATTACTTCATTGCGCTCAATCAATCCGCGGTAAGCGCCTTCCACCGCCACCGGCCCCAATGCCATCCACATGGGCATCCCCAATTCAAACGCTGCACGCAGATGTGCGGCAAACGTTGGCTTCAGCTCTTTCCAGGTGGGAAATTCCTCCTTGAAATACTGGCCTTGCATATTTGGCAGGGCAAGTGCCCTGCCCGCGCACACCGACCACGCTTTGAGATAATTTTCCTCGGCAATAATCTCCGACCGATTGAGGTGCTGGGTCTGCAGATAGAACGATACAACATTGGTTTCCTCGATCCCTAAGAAAAAATCATCAGTGTCTGAAAACCGCACAGCCTCTTTGATAAACCGATCTGCGTAGTCAGCACCATTTGCAGCAACCAACCGTGCAATACGCCGATACTCCGCAGACCGAACCGTGGTACGAAGCAACCGAACTATTCTTTTAGGGGCAACACCTACTCGGATTGCCAAATAAAACATACGAACAGCAGGTATGCCCTCTAAATAATCAATAGTCCTAAAAACGGGATCATATTCATAACGAGACCACTCCCCCTTGCTCAACCCCTGTTTAATAATCCGCTGCTGCTGCTCGGAACCGAGATCAAAAGTTTCCAACTCCTCCAGCGGCTTACGCCCCCAGCCCCATTCCTTGCACAAAGCAACCGTGGCGGCAAGTTGTTTATTGGCCATGCTCATTGACTCCATTCACGATCTGGTTGTAAAAAGAAAATCCACCGCTGATTGTAATAAGAGCCCCCGACATCACTTATATCCGCCAACTCGCTTATCGACATCAACGCGGCTGATACAATCAGCGCATATCAGCCGCCAGACCAGCCCCGTCTTGATCTCACCGAAGGATTGCAGATGAGCATCAACCCAAAACTTGCCCATGCCATTGCTATTTTCCAAGAACTCGGGTGGGATAACGCAACTGAGGCTGAGGCTACCACTTTGCCGTTGGGTAGTACTGAACAACGAAAACAAGCGCTCGCTGGGTTACGCACCGGGGAGTTAGCAACCTTTGGAGAGATAGCGCCGAATACTTATGGCACCATTACCCACCACCAGGTTGACTCCGCAATGCTGACGTTGTTTGCCATCCGGCTAGGAATTACTGCCAATCGGGCCGCGCAGATGCTCACACGCCAACAACCCGCACCGCTATTCGCCGTAATCCGGCAACGGGATGACACATTTGCGGAAAATTTCGTTGCCGCAGTCTGCCGCTCCAATCGGCGCGCGTGGACCCATTCACTGAGCAGTTATGGGGATATTGCCGTTAACCTAGTCATTGATCGTAAGCTGCCTATTCCTGAGAATCTCGAATATTTCAAAGACTGGGCAGCAATCACCGCTCATGTGCTGGCAGGAGAAAAATTAGAGCACACCAGCTACGAACTTCTAATGCCTGAGCTTAAGGCTCTTAGGGCCAGTTTCCGCCACCACCTCACCAAAGGTATCGCAATGGGTGTGCCCGCGACTGGCCCGTTCGGTTCATTGGTCACGGCTGGCATCAATCACAACTTGCTCAGCTATAGCGAAGCTCGACAGCTTGCTTTCCAAGCTTTGGAATCAGCGCAGCGGCCTGGCGATCGGAAACGGTGGGTGACGGTGCTGCTCGACGAGCTTGACACTACCCCACAAGAACTAGCAGCGTATGCCACTACGCTCGTGCCCTTGTTGGGAACCGGAGAACCTGTGCTCATTGAGCGCTTGGGTATTGGGATGCTGCCGATCGTCGAAAAGCACCTGTTTCCCGAGTTGGCATTGTCTCTGCTGTATGCCTCCTCTGCCAAGAGTTTAACAGTAGTGCTGCGTGCGCTTTCCGATGTTCCGCAACCGGATCAGGAGGCAGCAGCAATACTCGCCCCGCGATTGCAGGAACTTGCCGCGCATCGTGATCCTAAGATTCATGTACCAGCAACGAAGCTGCTGCACCGCTGGAATTTACAACCCGAACCGACTGTTGCAGATGCGCCACCTAAGCTGTGGCAACCGACGCCGCCACTGTGGCAAGTGCCGCGGTTGGCTATCACTGAGGACGGCTCCGAACCCACAGCACAAACGCTGGTTGTAGCATTGCGTTCGTTAACAGTGGGCGTTTCAGACCACATCGCCACCGCTCCGCTAGAACAATTCTGGGCGCAACTCATCGCACTTGCCTACCAAGATCCAGCTGCCGCCAAGCGAGTGCTGCTCAGTTCCGGCAAGAGCCTAGTAGACAGTGCACTGGTCGAGTGGGCGCGTACTGATACCCGAGCGCCATGGCAGCAGTGGAGCGAAACCAACGTGGTGGAAGCCCGCAATGATGCGTTAGTGGCCCATATTGGCGAGATTCCCTGTGTGGTTTCGCAACCATCATGGGTGGATTTGAGCATAGATTTCGCTGATTTAATACACCGCCTCAACCAGTATCAACGCCTGAATCTTCCAGTGCTAGCACCCGATCTAGCATTAGCGCTCATGCGCCTGCATCCGCTTCATCCCGACGTAGAGCAGGCACGCTCAATCACAGTTCCGGTCAAGCTTTCCGAAACCACATTCCTCGACCGCACGGCCGGTGACGTTATCGTGGATCACCTCACCGAAAACACCTCCCAATCGCTGGCGGGTTTTCCTAAGTACACGGTGCAATCCCCTGAAGATGCACTATGGTGGTACGACGAAGTTCGGTACGACAATGCTGTTGCTTCGCTCCAACTTGCTTGTCGACGCCACCCGCTACCACCTGCCGCTGCCATCAACCTGTTAGGAGTACAGCGCCCCCAAAAACCCGAGATCGCAGCCGCTTGTCGTAGTGCTGTCATCGCAGCGTGGGATCGCGGACTCTTGCAACCTGGTGTTGCTGACATTCGCTATCTTGACGGGCATTCTGAATTATCAGCCATTCCTAGTTTTGTCCATGCACTGCGAGAGTTGGCAGACTCCGGCATGTTATCAATTGTGTGGCCAGTGCTGGACGATATTCTTTCCTATTCCGATGCACAGCTTCGACTCATTGCCGGAACTGCCCAGGCAGCAGAGGCCATGGCTGATTATGCTCCTGCTATTAACGCCGCTGTCGCAAGTGGGCTGGCACCCGAAGCTGCGCTACAGGTACCGGGGTTACGCGCAATCGCAGCTCGAAGCGGAAAATCAAAAGCTGTGCTTGCTGCCCGGGAAGCTGTAGACAACCTACCGCAACTGACCACCACCGCCACAAAGCCTGCCAAAGCTGAATCTGCCCCGTTATCTCATAAACAGTTCCGCGACATCTGGGAACAAGTCCCGCCGCCCCGTACGCCACATCTGGACGATATTGAGTTCACCACCACGTTGCTTACCGGTGCTGCGCAGCGAAAACACCTTGAGCTAACATTCACATTGCCTGGTTATTCCGGCACCTTTAGCACCGTGGCAAGCAGCGATTCTTTCGATCTACCTTATGGCAAATGCCTGGTTAACCATGCAGATTTCCACGACCGCATCGCGATAGCATACTCGAAGAATCAATTCCACGTAATACCAGCGTATCCCCTAAATTCAGGTATCAATGATCCCCACCCGCCGCTGCCCCGCCTGTTGGTGGCCACACTTTTGGCTAGATTAAGTGCTTCACCAGAACCATATCTGCCGCGACGTGCGGTTGATAATCTCATTAGGAATCAACAGTTGCACCCGCAAGCGATCAAAGATGCCTTGCCGATATTGCTAGCTGGCGGAGGGTTTAGCCCAGCAAAGGCCGCTTACCAGCTTACGGATCAGCCTGAATATCTCCCCATCTTATGGCCGCTGCTGACTGAAAGCATTCGCTACGCCAGCACCGCTAATCCGCTGCCTAAGTGGATCAACCGGATTCTAGACTTGGTTGTGCACCATTTACCCTACCTGCAAGTAGCAACGGATCAGGGGTTAATCCCCGCTACCGATTGGGAGGGACTCACCGCCCTCGCCGAGAGTAAGAAAAAATCTGCCGCAAAAGCCAAAGCCACAAGTGTGCTTTCGCTGCTCAACTCCGAAAAGTCGGACATTGATGCTTAAAATTGCCTACTGAACTCCACCGAACCTAGGGGTGGGTTCTCTGCCATGGCATACGACAAAGCCATGAGCGAAACCCACCCAAGCCACGTCCACCCCACAATCTCATGTGGCACCTGGGAAAAACGCGGAGCACACTAAGTTCGCCCTTCATACTTGTTTCCCTGTGACTGCACTGTACACCAGCTTTCCCGCTGCCCCTCCCAACAAACAAGCTCTAACCGTCCGCAGTCACGTCAGATACGTCAGGCAGCAGCTTCAGCACTTCTTTGGCAACCACGGCGGCTTTGGTTATATCGGGCTTCGCAGCGAAGGCGCGTAGCCCGGGAACGTCGGCAGCGGTTTGTGGCGCAGTCCCCTCCCCGATCGCCCAGGTCACCGAGGATGCTAACACCTTCATGGCTTCAACGGCTTCCAGCGCCTCCGGCGGGTTTTTATTATCTTTGGCTGCAAATTGCAGGAAGTCGTCGAGAAGCTGCCAAGATAATGCCAACATTCCCTCATAGGCGAGAGCAATCAGCACTTCGGGCATTCCTCTAAAACTCGTGACATCCGTCTTCCAGCTCAACATCTTTGGGTCGGGAACACCGGGTAATAATATGCCTCGCTGCCAGGCTAACCGAACCGCTTGATAGGCATAGGCGTGGGCATTGTATTTGGTTTTTCGACACAACCCAATGAGATTGACTGCCGTGCCAGGTTCCAACGGCTCTTTGGATCTAGCCACCTGCAGTGCCAATAATCCCTCCCGGTCATGCCGCGCTCTTGCGTGATGGCGTAACGACGTCCATTCCGATTCACCCCACTGCGGGGCGGTAGTGACCTGACTACCACCCAGCTTCCCAGTTGCTGGGGTAACTGGGGTTACAGGAGAACTCAGCACAGCTGAACTAACCTCGCCTAGCTCACTCGGCCCACCGCGCTTAATGCGCAACGCCAGTTCTTCCGAAGCAGTTTTTTCAAACATGCGCCGGAGATAATCCGCCACGATTTTGCCCGCCGTTCCTTTGGGCTCATGGCTTAAGCGGAAATCAGCCTTAGCATTACGCTGATAGGCCTGTTCCAAGGCGCGGTTATAATCCAGATCATCGGTACTTAAACGATTAAGTGCAAGCCGCAAGTCGGGTTCAATAATGGCTACATCCGCGGCCTCATATTGATCCAATCGGTCGAGCAAATCTGTAAATGAAATGCTGAAATCCATAAAACTTGGCTCGGATAATAAACACGGCAGGCTACCAATTGTATAGGTAAGCTGCATCCGTCGATCAGCAAAAGCGTTGCGGGTTCTTCTGCGTATCTTCTTTCCTTTTTTATAATCTTGGTAATTGCCAAACCGAGGCAACCATGAGTACTGCTGCCCAATATCGGCTAAAAATTCCCGAGCCGTGGCAGCATCCTCATAAGCCAACTGCACTAACTGCGCTAAAAATGCCTCTTCTTCCAAAGTGCGCACCCACTGGGATAACGCCCCAGAGGCCAATCGTTGTTGTAGTGCCGCAACGGTTGCCGCACCCCGTTCAAACCGCGGCACCTGCCACGTTTGCGGCGTTGGTTGCCAGTGCACCAGCAGCATGTCTGTTGGTTCAGAGACATCATCGTCAGTTTCGCCCCATCTCGCCAACAGTGTTTTAGCTAGATGGGCTAGTTCTTTATCCTTATAATCGGCTAGTTCCCTGATTCGTTCAAATAATGCACTAGCCGCTGGTGCGGCATTATCATCACGATCAAGCAGTGCTTTTATAATAGTTTGCTTCTCTTTTACAGTGGGTACATATAATGCCGATAACGCCACCTCAGCTAGCTCGCGGAAATCTGCCAATCGGATCATTCTGCTGCCGAAAACACTAATGAAATCAGGATTAGCAGCACTAGCGATAGGGGTTAAATATTCCCACTGCGCGAGAATTTCCTCATCGGTAATTGCCAGCTCATTATCAATAAGGTCAATGATTTGCCGGCGCTGATTGAGGCGTATTTTGCGCTTGAGGGTTTTCAACGCTGCGATAATCACGGAATCCCGGTCAATTAATTGACGGTCAAGCGCCTCGATTGCTATTTCCCCTACCGTACCCCACATCGGCACCTCCGCTTTAAACGCAGCTTTCAAATGTTCAGTAAACGTCGGTTCGATTTCCGGCCACGTGGGAAACTGTTCTTCTCTAGGGTTGGTGATGTCATTATCGGGCTGCAGTAATCGTAATCCGCACACCGCCCATGCCTGTAAATAATATGGTTCAGCCAAAATCTGGCTCGGCTGCAGATATTGAGTCTGCAGAAAAAAGGAAGCAACGTTATACCCAACCGCCTGATCGGGCCAGTTGGTACCTCCGGCAACGCGGGCTGCCTCCTTGATGAAACTACGTGCATAGTGCTCCCCATTGGCTGCCACCAAAGTAGCGACTCGTCGATACTCATACTTTTCACACCGACGCAGTAAGCGCAGGGCGCGCCTAGCAGGTACTTGCACTCGGATGGCCAGTAGCACCATTCGGTAGCAGTCAATACCATCCAAGTAGTCGATGGTAACGGCACCTGGCGCAGCCGATCTATATTCCCATTGCCCGCTACTGAGCCCTTCTTTGATGGTTCTTTGTTGCTGGAGTGTGCCAAGGTCATAGGTATCTAATTCCTCGACTGCGGCCTCATGCCAACCAAGGTCTTTAGCAATAGCTATAGCAGCAGCGAGATTCTGAGGAACCATATACAGAAAAACTCCAATCGATAATGACACATGCACGCTACCTTATTGTTACATAACGATCTATATCAGGGACCAGATTGGCAAACTTTCGCATAAGACGAAGCTAAAATATTAGGCAGCAGAAACACTGCGCCTATGCACGCGGCGTGGGGCGTCGATAAGCTAGCGGCGTTCTAGCGATGACCTCGCCCTTAAGAAACGTGCCCCGCCCCTGAGCTAATTGCCATATATATTGAGATTTTTATAATTCCGGCGGGACGCTCATTTTCCCCCATTGAACAGTTATTAATTTCATTCTCGCTAATAATAGATATTTTGCGAATACCAAAAATAACAGCAGAACATCTTAAATCTTTTAAAAAATGCAGGTCAATCCACAAAAACCGCAGTAGCATTAGTAGCGATCACGCACATAAGCAGTCGTGATTATCTGCCGTAGTCTTATCTACCACTATCTAAGGAGTCACAGTGCAGCTGAAGAAACTACGACATGCCGTTGTCGCCATTACATTAGCTTCCACCTTAACGCTGGTCGGCTGCACTAGCGAAGCGCAAAAGGCGGCCGATGAATCTGCCGCTGCTGGCGATGCCGCCGCAGCCAGCCTCAACCTCACCGAGCTTCCCATCAATGAGAAATTCACCGATCCCGAAACCGACGATAAAATCGAAATCGTCTCCATCGCCCACAATGTCCCCGTTGAAAAAATCGGCGATGAAACCTACAGCTTGCTGAAAGTGACCATTAAACAGGGGAAAAAATTCAGCAGTTACGTTAACGAGAACTCCTTCCAGCTATCCTCCGATAATGGAGCCTCTTGGGAGTACCCCGCCTCGCACAAATACGAAGAACTGGTAGCGAAAGGCTTCCCCGCACAAGAAAGTTCGGTAGGCGTTGGCGATGACGAAGAGGCCACCGTTACCCGCTGGTACCTCATGGAAATAGCCGCAGGCACCACCTCCCTCAAAGGCCAATATTATCGCCCCGAAGGCAAAACCTACGGAGGCGAAAGCAAGACTATCCCGGAGTTCATTCAAGAATTCCCGGTGCCCATGAGCTAGTTTTTGCTTTTCGACGCCGCCAGCTACAAGTTTTAGCAATGGCGGCAGTTAATCTGCCGGTTTTATGATACGATGACAGGCATAAACCTTGGCTGCGTTAAGAAGTATAGCTTTTGCAAGTACGCGGCCAAATATAACTCCACACTACCAGTGAAAACGCAGCATCTGACCCATAACACAGATGCTGCGTTTTGCTTTGCTTAGTAATAACCAAAACCTTAGTCAAAGAGTAATCTATACAACTGTTTCACAATCTACCCTTGCGCTCTCTTCACCCACTTCAGTACGGTTGGAGATTGGTTCATATCCATCTTCAACGATACGACAAGGAGTACATAAGTATGGAACATACCGCAGGCACCCTTGGATCAAGTGAGCAGGCTTATAGAGACATCCTCCTAGGTTCCTCTAAAGCAGCGTGGTCACTATCAGGAGGCGGAGGACCAGCAGAAAGCTTCGACCCTTTCATGATGTCGGCACACGCAGTACTTTCAACGGTAATCCTCCCCTTCTCACTGCTGTCCAATTTCGTTAACGATACTCTGGGAAGCATGTAATCGTTAGGGCTTAACCCACTAAAGCTTGTCGGTACGCGCAGGGAATCGACAGTTTTATCCGCCATCAAGCTAAGACATATCAGCGTTTTACATTCCTGAAGATGCCAAATCGCAGCTGCCCGATCAACTGCAACCGAAAACAACACATAAGTGCCGCAATTCTTCTCCCATAAAGCAATAAAGAACACATTTTTAGCAACAATCGAATCCCATTAAACCAGCAGGGCACGACTTTATATTCAGATCACAGCACGAGCTATATAGACGGTTTTCATTGTTAGCCTGTTTGCCCTGACAATTATTTCCTTATATACTCTTCAAAGATTTTCCTATATACCTACCAAAACACTAGGCAGGAAGTGTTCTTATGAACCAAGCACTACAAAATATCAGCAACGCAATCCAAGCAGGCGCGTGGTCTTTTGCCTCGGGATCGGCAGATACTGCCCACGCACTTTCTGGCACCCAAAAATCACCCAGCTTTGATGCTATCGAGATGTCCGTAGCTGGAGCACTATCCGTTGGCACCTCCCCGATCTTCGCTGTTCTCAATATGCTGATTGAAGCAACTGGCGGCTGGGGATAGCAAAATCTCAACCCCAGCAAAGACGTAACCGCAACAACAGAGGCCATTCTGTTGTTGCGGTTTTCACTTTTCTAAGCTTAAGCCAGCTAGCTCAAGCAGCGCAAATGATTAGGTGAGGTATTGGCAGGTGTCTCGTTTGATGTATTTGCCGTGTCCTTTGTGTCCGAGGTATTGGTTGTTATCAATGATGATCTTCCCGCGCGATAACACGGTATCGACATGACCGTGGGGGGTGTCAAGTTGTTTGTGTGTGGGGCTTGTTTATAGGTATTTGTCGAAGCG
>CAUQSW010000031.1:0-33239 GCA_963520895.1 uncultured Corynebacterium sp.
GCGCAAAAGCATGGTAAAGAAATACCACCGCGTTTACACAGTGCTTTCTGCTGCTACAGTACAGGCAGCGATCCGGGAGGCTGGGTTATCCTTTAACGTCATTCTCGAACTAGGGTCTGCGGTGTATCCCTTGCGTAAACGCAAAGACCGCACCCGATTACTCATCAGCTTGTGTGAGGCCTTGGCCGGGTTAGATGCCGACCAAGCGTTAAGCGTGATGCGAGAACTCATTGCTTCTTGGATAGGTGATACCACTAGACGCCCGGATGTAGCGTGTATGCACACCATGGTGGGCAAAGACGGCAAACGCCGCCTGACCGCAGCCTTCAACACACCTATAGCAGCACGCATCGACACCATACTCCACCGCTTAGCAGAACGCTTAAAACGAAACAACCCCACACTGCAGTACGACCAGGCGTATGCCCAAGCACTGATCCACAAACTCACCGGTAGTGACAGTGATGCTGGTAATGCTGATAGCGAGGGGTTGTTTGGGCCGATGTTCATGATCCCGACCACCTGCCACTTCCATAATGACGGCACCATCACCACCACCGACGGCGCACACGTAAACATCTGCGATGTAGTGGATGAGAAAATCGCTGATACTGGGTGGGCCGCTGTTACCGGCACCACCGATGATTCGCCCGTGATTCCGTTGGTAACCGGGTTAGTAAAGGTCCGGCGCCGGTTCGCCACAGGGCCGCAACGGTTAGCGGCCATCCTGGAGCACTTGGTGTGTGCCTGGCCAGGCTGTGATGTACCAGCAGCCAAATGCCAGATCCACCACATCACCGCCTACCACCACGGAGGACTCACCACCGGAGTAAACCTCGCCCCACTGTGTAAACACCACAACGGGAAAAACGACGACAACCCACACCAACACTGTAATGGTCATATTGAGCGCGACCCACACACCGGCAAAGCAGGACTCCGCCGCCACCCAAACACACCCCTAGAATTCAACACCCACCCCCTGACCAACAAAACCCTCTAACCAAAGGCCAAACAACCCACAAGCCGGGCTGCACCCAACACAGCCCGGCCAAAACCCACGCCCAAAAACTAACGGATAGTCACTTGGCGGGATTTAATGTTTTCAAGTTGCCGCCGTTCTTCGGCGGTGAACTGCTCGTCATTATCTAGCTCCGCAAGAATCTTCGCATCAAGTTCCTGCAAAGCTTCGTCGTAGCTGGTGTGGTCGCGCTGCGGGTCGAGGTCCCACACCGGAACCACCACGCCATGGGTGCGGAATACACCGGCGAACTTGGTTTCCTCACCTAGCTTGAGTTCGCCCCGAGCCGCTATACGAGCCAAGGCGCGTAAGACTTTATCTTCTTCCTCGCCACGCACCCACCGAATATGAGCTTTGGAACCAGCATCGATCCACCACACGGCTCCGTTCACATCGGTGTTGACACGATATGAGGGCATGACTTGTTCGTTAGCGTTCTGCAGAAGTTGCGCGTATTGGGGGCTGACTTGGGTCCCCTCGGGCAGCCACCAGTTGAAATCTTGCGCGACGGTGATTTCGAGCGGCTGGTTGGCGTCGATAAGCGAGGTGAGCGCGGGTTGGGAGCCGTCAGCGATACCTACTGTTAATTCGGAGCCTGGTTTCGCATCTTTCACCCAGTTGAGCACGAATGCTAGATCCTTGCCGGGGTTCTGGCTGCGGTTGCGGGTTTGCAGCGCAACGTAAGCGGAGTCCTCACGCACAACTGCTGCGTTGCCGCCGGGTAGCAGGGTACACAGGTAAACATCCTTCTCGGTACCAGTGATCTGGATCTTCGCAGTGGCCGAAGGAACGAATTCCTGAAGGGCAATCAAATCAGATTCGAAGCTTAATTCGCCGTAAGGGCGGGGCTCTTTCTCCAATGCAGCGCGCTCGGCGGCTCGTTTAGCCAACTTCGCTTGCCGACGGCTCATTCCCTCAGGTAGCTGTTCTTCGTTCCGGTTCTTCTTTCTTTTAGCCATGCCCACCAAGATACCTTAAAACCGCTACAGCCACATCAGGGTAGTCAGTTGCCATTATCCCAACACCAGTTTGATACGCCCACCGCATATCTTCCGCCTTGTTCACCGTCCACATATACGGAGACTTACCCGTTACCAACTCGGGTTGCTCCTTGCCACGCTTAAGCGACAAGCCGCAGCGGCTAGGTCTAGAAAAACTCAAGTCGAACCGGTTGTATTGCTGCTCCCAGTCGCGTCTTAAATAGCAGGTTTCAATCTTCGGGGCTAATGTTGACATGCGCCGGATAGCTGCGTGGGAAAAAGAAATGAAATGAATCCTAGGGCTGTCGAGCAACCCAGCGTAGCGTAATCTTAAGGCGATCTGTTCCTCCAGCACCCGGCCTTGGGATACGGGGTGTTTAGCTTCTATATACAGATGCTTGTCAGTTGCCATCACCATTTCAAGCAGCTCATCGAGCGTGAGCATATGCTGCGCGTCGCCGATAGTGAGTTTCTTTAGTTCCGCCAGCGTGGTCTTGCGCACCACCGCTGGTGAGCCGGCCACCCGCGACATCGTAGCATCATGCGTGCACACGACTTTCCCGTCCGCACTCAAACGCACATCGCATTCCACACCATGAATTGGCAACTCCAGTGCTTTTTCATAGGCGAGTGGACTCATTTCCGGGTAACGGCCGTTAAAACCCCGGTGGGCAACTATATGCATATCAGTCAATCCATTCTGCAAGTTCACTCAACTGCGGATACCTAGAGGTGTCCACCTGGATCAACGGCTCGTAAATCATTTCTGCGCGGCCAACACCCAAAACCACAGTGGTAGCATCTTTAGCGATTTTTACCGTATCACCCCGCGTATCAATATAGTACCCACCGGCCTTAATCAAAGCCTCGTCAGGCAGGTTCGCTGAAGTCACCCCTGAGCCGGGATAGTCGTAATAGCGGCTAAACATGGTCGCCGGTATTCCGAAATACATGTGGATCGTGTTGGTTTTCCCATTAGGGCCAGCCACGGCGGAGGTTTCGCTTTGGTTCACCGCAACCCTTGGCCAGGAACTGCTACGGTCACTGCAGTTAAAGTTGGGGCCTTCCAAACCATTCGAACCAGGAAACGAACAGGTGATATTCCGGTCGCCCATGGGGATATTAACCACAGGAGATCGGTAAGGATCGAGCTCTAACTCAGCAGTCCACGGCCGATAATTCACGTTGCCATAAAGTTTCAGGTGGACTTCAGTAGGCGGCGGCGCCCGGTGGAAATCTAATTTTAACGGCGGTATCCGCAACCGCATGGGATCCTGCTGTTCTAGGTGTTCATCGACCAGTTCGTATTTAATGTCCTGCGAAGATTCACCCGCGCGACTTTGGAAATACTCGACAGTGATTTTATCGCCGCTGACTTTGATTTCGCCGACTTTGGCCGCGGCGTACATATTAGCGTTGGTCACGAGCCGGTCGTAATGGAAAAACAACACACCAGTCTGGGCCAAATCCCAGTTTATGTCGGGGAAATCTTCCTTATCATGCTCGTAAGTCTCGATGGTCACCCAGCTTAACTTGGCACAAGGGTCGAAATGATTATCTTTAATTCGGAAGCTCACGGCACGGAAGGGGCCTACGCTAATCCGACCTGAGTGCAGCCATAGACCAATTGCGGTTTCCGCTAAGTCAAGTTGCGCTTCAGCACAACTGCCACCACCGCTGTGGTTAACAACATTCCGTACGGAAAAATCGCAGCCAGACAATGTTAGCGCCATGGCTGCGATTAATGCTGTCCACTTGGCTTTTCCGCTCCTCATAACCTCTCACTTTAGTGCGCGGGAACCGGCGCGGAAAAGAGATATCTTACTTATTATTTCGGCGGGAAGAACTCTTCTTGAATCTTCCGCAGCACATCTGCCGAGTGCTTGAATCGTCCCAGCTCATGGTCGGTCAATTCAAGTTCTACCACTCGGCGGATACCTTGGCGGTAAATAATAGCGGGGGTACCGATATAAATATTTTCTTCCCCATACTCCCCATTAAGGAGGGCGGAAACCGGCAACGCCACATCTTGGTTGTGCAAAACCGCACGGGTGATGCGAGCCAAGCCCATGCCAATACCGTAAGAAGTCGAGCCCTTAGCTTCAATGATATTGTAAGCTGCGTCACGAGTCTCTTCAAAGACCCGCTCCAACTCTTCCTCCAAACCGGGGTTCTTCTCCAACGTCTTACGCATCGAAACACCGGCGACTGTCGAAGAGGAAAGCACAGGCAATTCAGTATCACCGTGCTCGCCAATAATATAGGAGTGAATTGATGTTGGCGCTACTTCGTAACGCTCGCCCAGCATGTAGCGGAAACGTGCCGAATCCAGCACAGTGCCTGAACCGACCACACGGTGCCAATCGAGACCCGAATACTGCCAAACAGCATAAGTCAAAATATCTACCGGGTTAGAGGCAACCAAGAAAATACCATCAAAGCCTGCCCCCATGACCTCATCCACAATGGACTTCATGATCTTCATGTTCTTGCCAACCAGCTGCAGCCTAGTCTCACCAGGCTTTTGTGCAGCGCCAGCACAGATCACTACCATCGCAGCATCTTCGCAGTCTGCATAGGTGCCCTTGGTCACCCGAGTGCGCGATGGCGCCCAAACTACACCGTGATTGAGGTCCATCACGTTGCCTTCGAGCTTCTTTTCATCAATATCGATAATTGCGAGATGATCGCAAGTTCCCTGATTTACCAGGGCATATGCGTAGGCGATTCCCACATCACCTGCGCCAATGAGAACAACTTTGTTGCCCACGGTAGTCTTCATTATTTGGACACCTTTCCAAGCCATGCTTGTCGACGTTGGTACTACCAACCAGTATGCCCGTGTTTGCCCGAATATGTCCGATTGAAAATTGATTTGTGTGCAATATCGCATTCAGCGTTATCGCACCTGCGGGGGCTGTAGGCGTCGTAAAGCATAAGTTGTTCCGCTCTTTGGAACGACTTCCGGGAAAAATTACGGAATTCGTTAGCATTCAGCTACGTGACAGACCACAGTCACCCCTCAACCACTCATATTTCGAGGAAGGCACGATGACTGACAACAACTACACCAGCGTATGGGACGATCTCGCCGAAGTTACATTCGATCAGGGATATATCGAAGCCGGAGGCTACCGTACTCGCTATTTACATGCGGGAAATCCTGGGAATCCTGTGTTATTTATGTTGCATGGTATCACCGGTCATGCAGAAGCATACGTCCGGAATCTAGCATCGCATGCTGAGCATTTTAATGTCTACGCTATTGATTTCATCGGACACGGTTACAGCTCTAAACCTAATCATCCGTTGGAAATTAAGCACTATATCGAACAAGTGCTCGCCATCATGGATCACTTACAGGTGAAAAAAGCGTATTTCTCTGGCGAGTCCCTCGGCGGCTGGACCACCGCCCGACTAGCGCAACTACATCCTGAACGTGTGGAGAAAATCTTGCTCAATACGATGGGCGGCACCATGGCAAACCCACAAGTTATGGAGCGGCTCTACACTTTGTCTACCGAAGCCGCAAAGGATCCTAGTTGGGAGCGAGTAAAAGCACGACTGGAGTGGCTCATGGCTGATCCCACGATGGTGACCCCTGATCTCATCCGAACTCGGCAACGGATTTTCGAACAACCAGATTGGCAGCAGGCATGCGAAATGAATATGGCACTTCAGAATATGGAGATTCGAAAGCGCAATATGCTAACCGATGATGATCTACGCGCCATCACCGTCCCCGCATTAGTGCTGTGGACTAGCAAAGATCCTTCAGGGCCAGTCGATGAAGGGGAACGGATCGCATCACTAATACCAAATGCTCAATTTGCAGTGATGGATAATTGCGGGCATTGGCCACAATACGAGGATCCAGCAACTTTTAATCAACTCCAACTTGATTTCTTCCTTGACCGCTAACAGTTACCCGCCAAAGGAGTACCACCCCATGAGTTTTGCGCTATTGACCATGTCACACAGCCCACTACTAGGTATCAACGACCCTGGTGAAGAAACTACTGAAAGTCTCAATGCCGCATTTGATCAAGTAAGAACACATGTAGAAGAATTCAATCCTGACCTCATTATCAATTTTGCACCCGATCACTACAACGGCTTTTTCTATGACTTAATGCCGCCATATTGCATCGGCTACGAAGCGCTGGGAGTTGGGGATTACGATTCCCAAGCTGGCCCGCTTCAAGTACCAACTAAGATCAGCGAAGATATGGCTCAATTTGTGATCAACCAGGGAATTGATATTGCAATCTCTCGTCGGATGGAGGTTGACCATGGGGCCGTTCAGCCGATGGAACTTCTATACCACGATATTGCAGCAAAGCCTTGTGTACCTATTTTCGTCAATGGGCTAGCTCGACCATTCGTGCCCATGGAACGAGTACGTCGCATGGGACAAGCAGTAGGCAGGTTCCTTAGAGGCCTGACTGATAATCGAATACTGCTGATCGCTTCTGGCGGTTTAAGTCACGACCCACCAGTACCACAGTGGGCTACCGCCACCGCAGAACAGCGTAACTTGCTACTTGATGGCCGCCACCCTACTGCTGAAGCACGACAAGCACGACAAGACCGAGTAATCAATACTGCTAAAGCTTTTGCTGCTGGCGAAGCTGATATCCAAGATCTGAATCCGCAATGGGATCTTCAGTTCATGCGTGACTGCGCCACAGCCGCACAAAACCCAGCAGTTTTCGATTCCTATAATGCCGATGACATGGATGTCGAAGCTGGACATTCTTCTCATGAAGTTCGTACTTGGGTAGCTGCGTTTTCCGCCATGTCCGCTGCAACCGATGGTTTTTCTGTGGAGTTTGAATATTACCGTCCGATTCCTGAGTTCATTGCTGGATTCGGCATCATGTTTGCCCGCTAACCGTTTTATTCTTATTGATTGGTGATGTCACATGACACAAACAAACAGTATTGAATCCGTTGCGCAGCAACTGCTCGAAGCTTATACCACTTTAACGCCCATAACTCCGCCTCGAAATCTGCTACCTGAGCTTGATGTCAACCAGGCATATCGTATTCAGCAGCTGCAAGAACACGAAAGGACTGTAGCCGGTGAAACAATTCGCGGTCGGAAGATCGGCCTGACTTCGATTGCGATGCAACAGCAACTTGGTGTTGATTCCCCTGATTTTGGTTTTTTCACCGAGACAATGATGTACGACGCTGATCGCCTCATCCCTGTTGACAGCTTCATATCACCAAAAGTGGAACCGGAGTTAGGATTTTTATTGGCAAAAGATCTGTCTGCCACAGCGACTATGGCAGATGTCATCGATGCGATTGAGGCAACGTTTCTAGCAGTTGAAATCATTGATTCTCGGGTTGCCGATTGGGACATTCACCTAGTAGATACCATTGCGGACAATGCTTCCTGCGGTGCAATAATTCTGTCGCAAGAACCCGTCGATATTCCAGCTGACCAGCTTGCTCAGGTATCAGTTTCCATGAAACTTAACAACAACGAAGTAGGCTCTGGCACTGGAACCGCTGTGATGGGTCATCCCCTAAAACCACTAGTGTGGCTGGCAGCAACGCTCGGAGCGCAAGGGGTAAAACTATCAAAAGGTGACATTATTCTCACCGGCAGTTTTTGTGCTGCAGCCTCCATTTCTGCAGGTGACCACCTCGAAGTGGATTACGGGAACTATGGTTCACTGTCTGTGAAATTCATATAGCCTGCATCAAATAATCTGACTTACCTTTTTCTTTTTACTTTCAAGGATCATAACCATGACCAAGAAATTCACTGCAG
Source organism: uncultured Corynebacterium sp. (assembly GCA_963520895.1). Taxonomy (GTDB): domain Bacteria; phylum Actinomycetota; class Actinomycetes; order Mycobacteriales; family Mycobacteriaceae; genus Corynebacterium. The sequence goes on from CAUQSW010000031.1 coordinate 7,787, forward strand.
CTATCGTCGGCCCCGGAAATATCGGCACTGACTTGTTAATGAAGCTGCAAAAATACTCTACTAATGTCGAACCTGTTTATATGATCGGTGTTGACCCCGAATCAGATGGACTACATCGCGCAGAAAAACTCGGTGTAACAGCTTCTGCTGGAGGTGTTGATTGGCTACTTCAGCAACCCCAATTACCAGATTTGGTCTTCGAAGCAACCTCCGCCTACGCCCATTTAGCTAACGCACCTCGCTACCAGGAGGCTGGTATTCGCGCTATAGACTTAACTCCGGCAGCAGTGGGCCCCTACTTATGCCCATCAGTAAATTTCGATGCCCTAAAAACTGTCGATAATGTCAATATGATCACTTGTGGAGGGCAAGCCACCACTCCAATCGTTGCAGCAGTATCCCAGGTAGTACCGGTAGACTATGCCGAAATTGTCGCCTCCATTTCTTCCAAATCAGCTGGCCCTGGCACTAGAGCAAATATTGATGAATTCATGTACACCACCGTCCGAGCACTGGAAAAAGTTGGTGGAGCTAAACAAGGAAAAGCTATCTTAATCCTCAATCCAGTGGATCCACCAATGCTGATGCGCAATACCGTATATTGCTCTCTTCCTGCTGAAGCGGCAGAGCCTGGCGAGATCCGTGACCAAATCAAAAATTCCATCGAACAGATGGTGAAAACTGTGCAGTCCTACGTGCCTGGTTACCACCTGACAGCAGAGCCACAGTTTGATCATGCACGTCCTGAGTGGCGAGGTTGGGGACGAGTTACTGTACTGATTGAAGTTCGTGGAGCAGCTGACTACCTGCCCGAATATGCGGGAAACTTAGACATCATCACCGCTGCTGCAGTAGCCACCGCAGACAAATATGTCGATTTACTACGCGCTGAGAAATAGGAGAATTTGAACATGTCTGACATCCGTTTGAATGATACAACCCTACGTGATGGCTCCCACGCAGTTCGACATCAATATACCGAAGCTCAGGTGCGCCAAGTCGTTCGCGCATTAGATGATGCCGGAGTTGAAATGATCGAAGTTACTCATGGCGATGGCTTGGGTGGTTCTTGTTTCAACTACGGCTTTTCCAAGCAAAACGACCTCGATCTCATTGCCGCCGCAGTTGATGAAGCAAAAAACGCAAAAATTGCGGCCTTGCTGCTGCCCGGTTTGGGAACTATTGCCGACATCAAAGAAGCACAAGCCCGAGGGGCTTCTATCGTCCGAATTGCCACACACTGCACCGAAGCTGATGTCTCGATTCGCCATTTTCAAGCCGCACGGGATCTCGGATTAGAAGCTGGCGGTTTTCTTATGCTGTCACATCGAATACCACCTGCAGAATTAGCCCGACAAGCTCGGATTATGGTTGATGCAGGATGTCAATGTGTTTTCGTTGTTGACTCAGCAGGAGCACTCATCATGGAGCAAGCCAGTGACCGCGTCAAAGCACTAGTCGACGAAATCGGCGCGGAGGCACAAGTAGGTTTCCATGGTCACCAAAACTTATCGTTCGGTGTTACCAATTCCGTCTTAGCTGTGCGCGCAGGCGCACAGCAGATTGACGGATCCTTGGCGGGGCTAGGCGCAGGAGCTGGCAATTCCCCCACCGAGGTACTTGCAGTTGCCTTTGAACGCTTGGGGATTAGCCACGGCGTTGATCTGCCAGCGATACTATCAGCAGCGGAAGATGTGCTTAAACCAATGGTGTCTCGCCTTCCCATGATGGATCGCGGTTCCATTGTTCAAGGACAAATGGGAGTTTATAACTCGTTTCTGTTGCATGCGGAACGAGCCGCGGAACGCTATGGAATTCCTACCACAGATATTCTCGCCGAAGTAGGTAGACGTGGATACGTTGGCGGCCAGGAAGACATGATTATTGATGTAGCAGTAAGCCTTCAAAATCAGTAATAACCCAGCTACTAAGCAGTGGAGTGTTGTGTAGCGAGTTTATCCCTCGCTACTTCTCCCTGCACATCTTCACGTCGACAAATGCGCTGGCATCTCTATGATGCGGCATCATAATAAGGCAACAGGGCACGCCCAGCTGCTTGAGTAATGCGTTTCAGTACCGGGATAAATTCCCTCGGCTCAAATTCAGCTGCAGGTCCGCTCACACTCATCGCTGCAATTGGCTTGTTATTCCTACCGAAGATCGGGGCGGCAATACAGGAAAGACCTAAGGTAATTTCTTGGTGGTCATAAGCAATACCAAATTTGCGCACAGCTGCGAGTTCTTCTTTAAAATGCTGCTCATCGGTAATGGTATAAGGGGTCCATTTATTAAAACCTGCCCGGATCACCGAATCCGCACGAGCCATGTCCCAAGCGAGCATCGCTTTGCCTACACCTGTGCAATATGCTGGGGCACGCCCACCAATCCGAGAAGGAGCCGCTACTCGACGCGCGGAAAACAGCTTATTTACATATACCACTTCGTTTCCTTGCAGATAAGCTAAGTGAACCGTCTTGCGAGTTTGTTCGAATAAAGCGGCAAGAAACGGTGTTAAAATCTCACCTACCACCTCAGATTTTCTATCTACAGGTACTGCGGTGAGATCAAAAACCAACGGACCTAATCGGTAAACATCACCTGCACGCTCAACTGCCCCGTTAGCCACTAAAGATGCCAGCAAACGGTGTGCCGTAGTTTTAGAGAGTCCGGCTCTACGAGCCAATTCACTCAGCCGAACACCATCCGAATCCTGGTCGCTAAAACTGCGCAGCAAACTGAAGGCCTTATCTACGGCACTGCGAGTGTCAGACATATTATTGACCGTTCCTTTCGTTGAGCTGGTTTCCCAGTAACCAGAATGGGAAAACCGGCAGTCGTAGCTACTTGAAACAAGTTTATATCCACAAACTGGGAGATCCGTGGCCTTTTGAATATATAGACCACCAAACTAGCTTTAACAAGCTATCGCCACACCCCTATATCAGTAGATAATGGCTACCCCTTCCCTATGTCACCTATCGGCTATTAGCTTGCATAAGCACCTTCTCCACCCAATGAACTCACTGCCATTCTGGCCGAATCCCCCCTGAGCAAGCACCCATCGTTCCACCCAGCGGAACAGTTTACACATCCGGCAGAACATTAGTGCACAGTAATACCACACCCAAAATGTGAGTCAAGTTACAGCATGGATGGCTTATGCTGCAGCTTACCTCGCATAGATATCCTTTCAGCCCAATTTTATAAGGAGTTGAGTAATGGCGACCCCTGATAATCCCATGCCACGCGGAGGCATGACTCGGCCGGACGGTCTTGATACCTACCTTGATGTCAGTGGAATGGTAGACCCCGATGGCGGCCTCATTGATCGCCGTATTTTTTCTGATGAAACTATTTACAAGCAGGAAATGCGCCGTATTTTCGCTCGAAGCTGGCTATTTATCGGACATGAAGACCAGTTCCGGAAAGCCGGTGATTTCTTCCAAACTTATATGGGTGAAGACCCTGTTATTGCTGTACTTAACCGCAAAAAAGAGATCCGAGTTTTCCTTAACAACTGTAGGCACCGCGGCGCCCGTGTGTGCCGTGCGGATGAGGGATCCACTAAGAACTTCACCTGTAGCTACCATGGTTGGAGCTTTAATTTAGATGGTGATCTGATTGATGTTCCAGCTAGGGAAGCATACGGAGAAAGCTTCAACCCTGCTGACTGGGGATTAGTCAGCGCCCCACGTGTGGAGTCTTATAAAGGACTCATCTTCGCAAACTGGGATACGAACGCGGAGCCACTAGAAAACACACTTGGCGATATGCGCTGGTACATGGATGCATTTCTCGATCGGGATCCTCAAGGCACCTGCGTTGTCGGCGGAGTAACCAAATGGATTTTGGAAGGTAACTGGAAACTAGCAGCGGAACAATTCGCTACGGACTGGTACCACGTGAACATGTCACACGCTTCCGCATTGATGGTGATGTCGCCTACTGGTAAAGGCCCCAAAAAGGAAATCGCTATGCGAACCGGCCGCCAGTACCACGATGAATACGGCAATGGCGCAGGTTTCCCGGTGCACCCTAAAAACCGCTTCGATGCCCAGCCTGTGCATGAGTACTACGATTACGATTTCCTACGAGAGCGGCTTTCGCCTGAACAAGTTATGGGTCCATTGACCAATGGACACGCGACGGTTTTTCCCAATTTTTCTTACCTTCCTGTCAATGGGTCCATCCGAGTTTGGCACCCCAAAGGACCCAATCACATGGAGGTTTGGAGCTGGACAGTTTTGGATAAATCAATGCCAGATGAGGTCAAACGTGCTCAACGCCTTTATAACTTACGTACTTTCGGGCCCTCTGGCATTTTTGAGCAGGACGACGGAGAAAACTGGTCCGAGTGCCAAGCTAATGCCCACGCCTTCATGGTGAGCAACACTGCACTGAATTACCAAATGGGATTGGGCACGGTTAGAGAGGAACTAGGTTTTCCCGGAAAAACTTCAGAACTTTACTCTGATGCCGCTGGCCGAGCACTTTACCGTAGGTGGCGCGAACTAATGTCCACCCCAGCTTGGCACGAAAATCATGCCTGAGCACCACTGACCTCACTCTAATTCAAGGAGAGCCACATGTCTGAGCCTATGAAAGTCGCGCATATCGATGATATCGAACAGGAAGAAGCCATTGTTGTTGAATCCGATGTGACGGGATATGACGCGCCCATTGCAGTTTTCCGAACCGAGGATGACGAATTTTATGCCTTAGATGATGTCTGTACTCATGGTAATGCTTCACTCGCGGATGGTTGGGTGGAAGGAACCGAAGTTGAATGCCCTCTTCATTCCGGAAAATTCTGCCTAAAGTCCGGCAAAGTCTTGTGCATGCCTGCTGTTGAAGATACTAAAACCCACAAAGTTGAAGTACGCAATGACGAAGTATGGCTGTATCCAGGCACCCCAGCGGAGGCCAGCGATGACTAGTACAACAATCATCGGAGGCGGCATCGGAGGCTTCACAGTTGCCAGTGAATTACGTGCTCGAGGATACACCGGCAATATTTTCATCATTGATCCAGAGGGATACCCTTACGATCGACCACCATTATCTAAAGAAATCTTGTCTGGGGAGAAAACTGACGAACAGTTACTATTGGCATCACACGATTGGTACGACGACAATAATGTGTCCATTATTCGCAATTCTGTCGTCGAGATCGATACCGAAACCTCCAGCTTGCTACTTGACGACGGCACCACCCGCAATTTCGACAAGCTAGTGCTGGCAACTGGTGGCTTGCCCCGACAGCTCCCAGCTCCTGGTTTTGATGATCCTGATCTGTTAGTGCTGCGCACTCTGGCTGATAGTTATAAACTTCGTGGCCTTCTACATCCGGGAAGCCACTTGGTGATTATTGGCGCAGGTCTTATTGGTGCGGAGGTAGCGTCCTCTGCCCGCAACCTCGGTGCTGAAGTTACCCTAGTCGATCCTACCCCGGTAGCTTTGATCCCCGCGGTGGGTGAGCAACTAGCTACTCAGTTACATCTACTACATGCCGCACATGGAGTAACGTATATCTGCGGTTTAACTTCTGCTATTGAGCGCGATAACGGTGATTTCCTCGTCCACATTGACGGACACGATACATTACGTGCTAACGCTGTACTGCTAGCTGTTGGCATTGTCCCAGAAGAAACTCTTGCGAAGTCAGCAGGTCTAGAGTGCGACGGTGGTGTTTTGGTAAATCACGCGCAACGCACTACAAAAAACAATATCTGGGCAATCGGTGACTGTGCCCGCCATCGGCATCGAGATGGAACATTAGAGCGTCGCCACGAGCATTGGGAATCTGCAATCTTCGAAGCTCGCACCGCTGCTGCAGACATTTGTGGTGATGAACTGCCACAACACGGATGTTCTTGGTTCTGGTCCGATCGTTATGGTGTGCATGTCGAAGGCGCTGGTTCCTTGGCAGAAACAGGAACCACTGTAATTCGACCAGATCCCTCCGGCGATCCACAAGTTGCATTCCTGGTACGTGATGACGGTACTTTGGCGGGCTGTGCGGCCATTAATGCTGGCATGGCGGTTCGTGCCGCTCGGCGAATCATTGATAAGGCAATTGTTGTTGACCCCGCACAACTCAGTGACCCAACTGTCAACCTGAAAAAACTAGCCCGCTAACCATTTTTAACTCAAATAGGAAGTGACACCCATGACTGACCACTTGCGCCGTGAAGACATTAACACTGGCCAGCGCGTTAACCTAGAGTTATTCTACGATCTGCATTGCTTCTACGCTTATGAAGCTGATCTGTTGGATGAAGGACGTTACGTCGACTGGCTAGAGTTATTTGATGATGACCTTTACTACTGGTCGCCAACCCGCACCAATAGGTTGCGACGCCAGCAAGCCCTAGCGATCGCCGGGCCAGATGATGCTGCCTTTTACGATGAAACCAAAGATTCCCTAGCGTGGCGGATTCGCCGCTTCGATTCTGGCATGGCGTGGGCAGAAGATCCACCATCACGAACAAGGCATCTTATTACTAATCTCACGGCAACACACGCCACCGACCGAGACAATAATGAAATACTCATGGCTCGTACCAACTTCTTGGTGTGGCGAACTCGGCTAGAAAATGAACAAGGCATTTTTGCTGGTACTCGCACTGACTTATTGCGCCAGACAGATGCGGGATTCAAAGTTTTTGACCGCCGAATCCTACTGGACATCAATGTACTGCCAGCTAAGAATATTTCAACCTTTTTCTAGGAGTATGACTAATGCTCAATGGACATACTACCTTGATTACCGGAGCTGGTTCTGGATTAGGAGCGGCACTTGCCCAACGCTTTGCAGCCGAAGGTTCCAACGTAGTACTTGTTGATATTGACGAGGACAAAGCTGCGGCTGTCGCGGCAGCGCTGCCTCCAGACAAAACCTTGGCCATAGGTGCTGATGTTCGCGACACTGATTGCATGAAAGCGGCAGCCGCAAAAGCGGTAGCTACTTTTGGTGGGCTTACTACCGTCATTCCTAATGCCGGAATTTGGGATTACAACCGCTCTGTTACCCGGCATAACGGGCATGAACTATCTGACATGTTTGATGAAATTTTTGCCATCAATGTCAAAGGGTACCTATTAACGATTGAAGCAACTTGGCGGTACTTAATCCAAAGCAGGGGAAGTATTGTCATGACCCTATCCAACGCAGCCTTTTATGCCGCTGGGGGTGGCCCAATATATACCGCCAGCAAATTCGCGGACAGAGGGATGCTACTGCAGTTTGCCCATGAACTTGCTCCTAAAGTACGAGTCAACGGAGTTGCGGTAGGAGGCATGCGCACTGACCTACGTGGGCCAAGCGCCATTGGTTTAAAAGAACGCTCGTTTAGCGACTCCATAGACCGTTGGGGGTCAAGCAATCCTTATATTCCGCTGCATGATATTTCTACCGACCCAAAGCACTTCGCTGGACCGTATGTCATGCTGGCGAATCCGACCGAAGCCGGGAATATTACCGGCGCTATTATCAACGCAGATGGCGGAATTGCTGCCCGCGGTTTCCGTAGCTCTGCAGGAGGTGATGAACTGTGATTATTGAAGGTGTAACCCATGTAGCAGAAAAAGTCGACATAAATCCATGTTCACAAATTGCGCGACACGCACAGTACATGCCGAACATGGTTGCGTTAATTTATGAAGATGAACCCATCACTTATGCAGAACTTCAGCAAGAAGTACTTAAGTGGGTAGCGCATTTAGATGAATCTGGGGTGCGGCAAGGGGATCGAGTAGCCTACCTCGGGCTTAATTCCCGCTCCTTCATTTACGCCATGCTAGCCGCATGGTGGCTGGGAGCAGCTTTCATGCCGCTAAACTTCAGGCTGTCCTCTCCTGAAATCTCGAACCTGTTCTTACAGGGAACTCCACATACTGTAATCATTGAGGGAACCTACATCGAACAAGCCAAACACACTTATGGCATTGAGCGCCATCACGTCATAGTCATTGATGATGATTCCCATGCACTACCCGATGGCAGAATACCTCTGTACTGGCAAGCCACCTCTCGGCTTGATCCCAACCATCAATATAGTGCGAAACCACGCCCCATGGGCATGAAAGATCTCGCATTATTGTTGTTTACCTCAGGAACAACCGGACTTCCTAAAGGGACACAATTAACCTACGGTAATCTCTGGTGGAACTCTATCAATGTCGATACAATGGTAGACACTCGCCCTCGCGATATCACTTTAGCCTCGGCGCCATTATTTCATGTTGGTGCACTTAACTCGTTTGTCATACGGGCACTTTTTCGAGGAAATACTGTACTGATTCACAGGCACTTCGATCCAGGTCGCATACTAAAAGACATCGAAGAATACCAGATAGGTTCCTGTTTTTTGGTTCCCGCCCAGCTAGAAGCAATGTATTCCCACCCACGGTTTGCCAATGCAAAATTGGAATCTCTCCGTGCCACCATCTGTGCTGGAGCACCAGTGCCACCAGTGCTCATTCGTCGCTATATGGACAAAGGAGTCAATATTCAACAGGCATGGGGTTTAACGGAAACTGCGCCGTTTGCTACCTACTTGCCAGCCCATATGACCCAAGCCAAGGCTGGTTCCTGTGGTATCCCCATGCCTCATACCGAAATTAAACTGGTGGATCCCGATACGGGTGAAGAGGTACGCGAGATAGGAAAAACCGGCGAACTGTGGGTACGCGGACCTAACGTTGCTACTGGCTATTGGAATAATCCAGAAATCACCCAACAGGTTTATACCGCTGGCTGGTTTCACTCCGGCGATCTCGGGCATCGTGATGCTGACGGCTATTACTACATTGTCGATCGTCTAAAAGATCTCATCATTACCGGTGGCGAAAACGTTTTCCCGGCAGAAGTTGAAAGAGTAATCGCTGAGCTTGAAGGGGTTCGCGGAAACGCAGTTGTTGGATACCCGGATACCAAGTGGGGCGAAATTGTAGTAGCTGTTATTCAACCAGATGAGGGCATCACAATTGACATTCATCAGTTGAGGGAACACTGCGAGCGACATCTTGCACGCTACAAGTTGCCCAAAAAAGTCATCCTTGTTGAAGAAATCACCCGCAATTCCGCAGGAAAAATCGACAAATTAGCTATCCGCCAGCTAGTCCGAGAGCATTTTGATGACCTAGCCGCACAGGAGGAAAACCAGTGAATTACCAGTTGATCGAAAAATCTCCACTGCGGCATGCTTATCCCTATGGCAAGAATGATGTGGAACTACACTACGGCACCGCCGAGGAAATGCGTAGTGATATAGCTAAAATTTTCGCCACCAACGCGTCGTGTCGACGCATTGTGGTGGCGGTACCTGCTGGGAATAAAACCGCCTTAGCCGAATGTGAATCGGCCGGTTTGCGTTATGTTCTTGACGTGGAATTACGCGACGGACAAGACCTTTCATTACTTGTCGCTGAACAGGGATGGCTTTATACCATCAACGAAGAGATCGAAGGATTGGATTTGACATGAATTTTCTTCAACAGTGGGAGCAGTTTTACCAAAAAGTCGACGATGTCGCCATCACTTTGAAGCTTTATGCAATTAGCGGTGATAAAGACCAGGTAAAAGTCGGAATGCCACTGCATAAAGCCATAACCCAACCAGCCGGAATGTTTTCCGCCCCCGCCTTATTTGGGTTAGCAGATATAACCGGAACGTGGCTAGCGATGCAACATGTCCCCCAAGGAGTATTCCCCTTAGCAGTGGGATCTTCTATCAATGTGGTTTCTAATAAAAAATCTGGCGACGCTATTGCTACCGCAGAGATTGTCCGTGCGGGACGAACCGTGATCGTGACAGATACCATCATTCGTTCTTCAGAGGACGACAGTATTTTGGCAAAAGTGGTTACCACCTACACCGTGCCGCAAGGTAAATGATTGGTACTAGGCCGTTTCGCGGAAGCTTCATGTTTTCATTCCGCGAAACCGCCTTTGTGCTGTTGTAAAATTTCACAACCTTTACTAACGACGCAGCCCGCCACCAAATTATTTAACTACACCTTTACGCCACAGCGGGAAGAGTATTACTGCGGCAATGAGGCTGAATACTAGGACCGTCGGTAGCCAATTATAAAGCAGCACTTGTCCGGCATAGCCGATTGCTTCGGACCATGGGCCTTCGGTGCGCGCTTTTTCTAAAATCGCCGGTACCAGCGAGGAACCCAGGAAGCTACCAATGACTAATGCCAACCAGATGTTCACCCAATTACGCAAGGAGTCAAGTTGTAGGGAATTATATGCGTTTGACATCTACAGCTCCTTAGATCTATAGCATTAGATATATTCCGATTGTAGCATTTCGCTCTAGACTGGACTAATAACCATAATCCATCCGTTTTACCTCAGGGATTGCCATGTTAACCCGCAAACTACTCGTTGCGTTGTTGGCCTTAAGTTTAGGCACTGTTGGCCTCGCCGCCTGCAATGACTCTAATCCCAGCGCTCCGAGTTCAGAGTCAGATTCCAATGATGACGATTCCCATGACAGCAGTGATGATTCGGACTCGTCAGAAGAGGAGGATAGCGAGAACTAAAACTGCTATATCAGCCACAGGCTCTGTATTTTCCAGACACCGTCCTCCTCGGTAGCGGTTACGGCATACACATCTACAAATGGTTCTGAGAACCCAGGCCAAAATCGGGTGCAGTCCATCTTGCGATTCCAGCTGTGTGCGGTATCTGGTGGATGTTGTTCGCCCGACACTGCGACCGCTACCGCAGTCGTGCCACCGTGTCGTTCCCATTGTTCCCTTGTTTCAGTAGACACCTCTGGAACAACAAGGCTCGGGTCTGCCGATATGGCGGACCACAACTCTGGGTGCACGAAGTCGCGGATTCGATTAATTACAGTGCCGGCAGCCAAGTCCTGCGGTTCGAAAGAACACAACTGCTCTAGTGCCTGCCGTGCCATTCCATCAGCGCTTTCTTGATCCGGCGCAGTTGTGTAAGTTCCGCTACAGCCGACTAGTCCCACAGCGCAGCATATAACCCCGAGTATTTTCCGTGCACCCTGCATATCTCAATCGTACTCACAGCTGCGACTGCACAGCGGGGATAACGACCAAGATCTCCTGCGGTGGATCGCCGCAGGAGATCTTCTGGTTTTTAGCCAAAGGTAAAGGAATACAACTGCAAACCAGAAGAAGGTGTGATGGTAACTAGTTCGGAGTCGTTTTTGTCTTTGCGGATAATATCTACCGTGCCATCCTTAGTTACGTCGAAGGTCTCAACTTTCCCGTTTTCGCGTTTGACGGTTATTGTCCCCTTGCCAGAGACCACCAGCTGCACCCATTTTGCCTGGTAATTTAGCTGGATATGAGCGTTGTCTGATTTCGGGGTAATGGAGGTTTGCTCCACTAACCACTTGCCATCCAGGGCGTAGAATCCCACATCCGGCTGCGAATCAATAGTGAACTCATTCTCGCCCACTCCCCTGGCTTTGGCTGGGTTCCATTGGTACTTCGACCGCTCATTGCCTAGGTAGGTTTCTGGGGAACGCGGCTCGTGGGGGTTTTCTGCCACGCCTTCTTCTACTGGGGCGGGCAATTGCACCTGGGGATCTCGTTCTTGCAGCAGCTGCCTGATTACCATTTCGGTTTCGGCATACTGGCCTTCGCCTTCATGGATTTGCCGCAGGGTGCCGGTGTGGTCTGCCAAGTACCGCGCTGGCCAGTAACGATTATTGAAATTCTTCCAGGTTACAAACTCATTATCTTGCGCTACTGGATAATGGATTTTCTGGGTGCGCACCGCATCTTGGACATTGGCTAGTTCCCGTTCAAAGGCGTATTCGGGAGCGTGAATCCCTACTACCTCAAGCCCATAATCTTTGTAGTGGTCATAAATCTTTGTGATGTGCTCGTTGGCGCGCTGACAGTTGATGCAGGCGTAGGCCCAGAAATCAACCAATGTGACTTTCCCGGAAGACTTCGGGTCAATGGGGTCAGCAGTGTTAATCCAGGTTCCCAATCCTTCAAAGGTAGGCAGTGGGCCGCAATCATGTGCTTCGTCTGCGCCCAATGAGCGGCAGGATTCCAAGTTACCGCTGGTAGCAGTGATTTGTGGGGTTGTGACAATTTTATCCCCTAGGGCGCGCTGCGCCTGGCCGGTCCAGTCGGGGAATGCTCGCTGAATCGCAGCGGGTGCGTTGAACGCCAACGCTACAGCAAGGGCGATAACAACGGCGCCGGTGGTGCGTCGAAAAGCGGTGTTGTGGGTATGAACCCAGTCCACACGTTGCCCAATGCGGTTGCCTCCGAGAGCAAAAACCAACAGTGGAATAGCTGCGCCGATGGCGAAAGAAATGGTCAAGGCGATAATCGTGGCGTCGATCTGTCCGGTTGCTGCGGCAACAGTAATCGCGGCTAAAACGGGGCCAGCACACGGAACATACACGGCACCTAGCGCTAGGCCTACGACGAAACCGCCAGCTCCTTGCACTTTTTCTAGCAGGAAGTGCGCCTTGGGAAGTTTGTCGAAAGGTGCTTGCAACCAGTCGCCCAGTTTGGGAATGATCATGCCTAAGCCAACACAAATCAACATAGCAATGCCCACATAACGCACGGTGTCTTGTGGCAAATGTAAAGCATTAATCGCTACCGATCCAACGAGAGTGATCGTGGCAAAGCTCAGCGCCAACCCGGCGATAACCAAATATGGCCGGTACTTGTTACCGCCACTCACACTGAGAATCAGCGGTAGAACTGGGATAATACAGGGCGACAAACTGGTCAAGATGCCACCTATGAACCCAATGACGATCATGGAAAACAAGGGGGTCATTCCTTTCACATAAACTGGGGAGGGATGCTTTTTCGACTTAGTCCACTAAAAAACTTGTGGTTTCAGGCGCCAGTGCTAAGTCATGGGAAGTTTCGAAACAGCGCCCCCAAGTGGATTGGATTAATTTTTTCCACCCACTTTAAGCTGCAAAAACAAGCATAAGACCCCCGGGGGAAAAAATTTTCACACTTTTTCCAATCCAAAAACCATCCCTGTTCCGAAACATCTTGTGACTGCGTTATACGCACTCGTTGTTATTTGTGTCTAACCCAAAGATCGTAAGGAGATCACACAATGTTTGCTCGTAAACTTCTCGTCTCTGTTTTCGCCCTGGGCCTTGCCACAGCTGGCTTGACTGCCTGCAATGACAGCGCGAGCACCAGCCCAACCACCTCCAGCGAGAAGATGGACTCAATGGATTCTTCCGACAAGATGGATTCCATGGACGCCTCCGAGAAGATGGACTCAATGGATTCCTCTGACAAGATGGATTCTAAGAGCAACTAGGTCTAACCTATCGGCTCACGCAAATTTCCTTTTCGTCTTCTGCTGGAGCCCAAGTATCCTTGTGTCTTATGGATCCAACCAGCGAAGAGTTGCTTGTGCGTATAGCCAATGGCGATAAGCAAGCTTTTGGTCTTTTCTACGACCAAACGGCAGCCCGCGTTATGGGTATCTGCATGCAGGTGCTCCATAACCGGGCTGTTGCCGAAGAAATTACCCAAGAAGTGTTTATTGAAATCTGGCGTACCGCTCCAACTTTTTCGCCGAATAAGGGAAGTGCCGCAAGCTGGATTTATCGCTTGGCACGGTCACGGGCAATAGATAAACTGAGATCTAGAATAGCTACCTTAAACCGAGACGAAAAAGATGCCGCTTTAGAGCACGTCTCCCACTACATTGATGTGGAAGAAGAAGCAATTTTAACGGTTGAGAGTCAACGGTTACGGGAGCTAGTCGAAGCCATCAATGAACCGCATCGAAGTGCCATCATGCTCACTTATTTTGCTGGTCTTAGTCATCAAGAGCTCGCCAACCATCTCGATATCCCCCTTGGAACCGCAAAAACCCGGGTGCGCGACGGTCTGAAAAAACTCAAAGCAGCGCTAAGTGTTCCGAATAGGAAGGAGGGACAATGACCACCAACAACAATCCGTGGCCCCCAAGGGACTTAGATGCTGAGCTTTCCGACGCAGAAATCGACCAGCTTTTTACAGCTTTAGCGGAATCAACGACTCCGATTACTCCTCAAGCAGAAACTAAAAATGCTATTTTTTCCGCTATTGAAAACGTTGAGCAAGTCGCCCCAGAACCAACGGCGACTACCACCGCTTCTGTGGTTGAGCTGTCCAGCTACGCAAAGCGGCGCAATCAAGTATTCTTCGCCGTCGCGGCAGTTGTGGCACTAGTTGCCTTAGCCAGCATGAGCATCCCGCTTATCACCTCCGATTTCACAGAGGAACAAGTCACTATCGCCGCTGGCCATGAGAGCATGCATGAGATCATGGATTCTGATGATGCACAAACAGAAAACATGGCTTTTAGCGGGGTAGAACTGGAAGTTGTTTCCTCCGATGCTATGGACAAAGCAGGTGCCATGGTGCAAGGTGCCCCAACGGTCAAAGATGGCATGGGGGTACAGGTGTGGTCGGTTGACGAGTCCGGCGATATGAGTTCTGCCGGGGTCATTGGCCCTGAAGATCATAAAGATGTTTGGATGCCGTTTAAATCCGCGACCACCAAAGTGATCCTGACCGAAGAACCACTGGCAGGCAGCACTAAACCTACCGGCACAGTGCTCGGCGAGATGACTTTCTAGCTTTTCCTATAGTTAGTGCAGATACAACCCGCTCAGCTAGGGCGGGTTGTTTGCTATCTAGAGGTTACCCCTGCTGCGCATGAAAAAATTGCCAGTTTAATGCGCATTAATTCGTCGTAGAGAACCACAGCGAATGCTGCTAGCAGCCAGATCGCTAAACTTTGATAGTGAAACTTATGTGCTTGTGATTGGTTAGAAGGATTGGTGCGATGAAACACCTCACAACAACCGTGTTAGCTGTGGTAGCCGTCCTTGGGATCACACTGAGTGGTTGCAGTAACACTGCCGATCCGCAAGGGGAAGCAGCCGCGACCTCAACCAATCAAGCCGCGTCGTCTTGCGCCGATTCCGATATGGATCTCATGGAAACTGAACTGGGTGTGTGGATGCGGGCGAAGAAGATTCCGCTGCAGAACAACAGCAAGAATGTGTTCCACATAGCAAACGGTCTTAATCAATTCGATCCGTGCGCGGAATTTAGCTGGGTCATTTTACGTGGTGTTGAAGGCCCCGCTAGCGGCCTAGCGCCCGCCGCTTTTGAAACTTCTGGCGATGTAGCGGTGTTTTTCCATAAGGACAAGCTGATCAGCAAGATGGATTTCCTGTTTAGCTACGAGGTAACCGACATCCAGATTGATGGCAATAATATTTCGGTTACCTATGAACAGCTGGCTTATCCGCGGATAAAGCAAGGCCCCCTGGACACCATTGATTACACCTTCACCGGTGATGAATTAAAAAACCATTCGGAGCCCACCATCGATATTCGGCCCATGGAGCTAGATTTTACCCGGGAACCACCGCCCAGCGATACTATAGCTACGCCGCTCGGTAATAAGCATCACCAGCCGGTTTCCTTTACTTATAA
Organism: uncultured Corynebacterium sp.; assembly: GCA_963520895.1. GTDB lineage: Bacteria > Actinomycetota > Actinomycetes > Mycobacteriales > Mycobacteriaceae > Corynebacterium. Next base: position 23,275 of record CAUQSW010000031.1, read on the forward strand.
CGATAATGTGCTGGCGGAAATCCCCATGGGAGACAAGAAGCTGCTGTGCAATTTTCACTGGAAAGAAGGCACTGGGCAGGTACGCAGCGAGGTTTATTGCGAAGATCGTGACGAACCCACGTGGCCGTTGGTGGTGGATAAAACCACTCCCATTGAAGATCAAAAAACCGGCCGCAATGGTAAAACGAATTTTGCTTCCATTAATTTCAGTATGCCCAGCTCGCTTAATACCACGTATTTCGCCCCGGATAATATCAAGCCGGAAGATACTTTTCCCGATGACGCCATGATTGCCGTGGGCCCATATTTTGTGGATACTCGCGGCGACACGGTAAAAATCTCCAATAATAGCGTTACTGCCACCTTGGGAAAGGGAAAAGCCGAACTGAAAGAAGAACCCCTATTTAAGTTCGATACCTCTAGGTACCCCAAAAACCTCAAGCCGTGGCGCAGCTAGCCGCGTTACGACGCCCTAATCCGCTCAAGCAGCAGCGCCGTATGCAACGCGGCGGTCATCGCCTCCGCACCTTTGTCTTCTACCGAACCTGGGGCGCCACTACGCTCTAGTGCTTGTTGCTGCGTGTTGGTGGTGAGCACGCCATTACCAATTGCCGTTGCGTAATCCAAAGCAATCCGGTTAAGCCCCTGCGTTACCGCATCGCACACATACTCAAAATGCGGGGTGCCTCCTTTAATAACACAGCCGAGGGCGACCACGGCGTCGTAACGCGGTGCGAGTTCTTGCACCACAACGGGCAGTTCCAAAGCACCAACCACCCGGTACTCCGCCACCGTTGCGCCTGCTTCCCGGCCAGTTGCTACAGCATTGCTATGTAGCTGGTCGCAGATTTCCTTATTCCAGGTTGCGGTGACCACAGCTACCTGTAATCCGCTGGCATCAAGATTGGTGATAGTGGGCAATCCTTCTTTGCTCATTAAGGTAGCACTCCTTGGGTACTAGTGGCTGGGGTATTTCTAACAGTATCAAACGCTGGGGAATGTAACTTTTGGCTCCGCGTCGGCATCTTAATCATGCAGTACAAACCAATACTCAAACTAAAAATCCTTGAAGGAGACGTCGATGAAGACAGTTAAAACCGCCACCCTTGCCTTGCTGAGCTTGGCGGTGGCCACAGCTTGTGCTCCTGATGAACCACCGAGCGGTGGCAACACCGAGCAAACAACCGTCGCTTCGGCTGATTACGATACCGGCAAATACAAAACCACACTGGGGAGACTGCTTCACGACACCGACGAATCCAATATGCGCGACATTGAATCAAGAGTACTGTCAGAATATGTGCCCTTGCCTTTTGAGGTGAATCCGGCACTGAATCACGGCGCACTCAGTACTGTTTTGTATAACTCCCCCATGCTGTTGGTGGCGTTTACGCAAGAAACTCAAGAAGTGATTACTGGCAACTGGCAAAGGGGTCCTTTACGGGTATTACAACGCAGGGCTTCAGCCTAGCGACGACCCATTGACTCCCGCCTTTGCCGTCAATCAAGCGGTGCTGCGGTTTGAAGACCCCGAATCAGCCCAACAAGTAGTGCAAGAACTGCACGAAACTGAACTGCGGCAAGGCGATCGAAACTCTGGAACTTATTTTATTGAGGGGCTACCGCAAGCCTATATTTCCAGCCACGTTGATGATCTCAATGGAGCGATAAAATACGCGGTTTTCATCCCCCACGAAGAGTATGTTATTTACTACTGGACGGAGGCTCCAGAAGGTAATGACGACTGGCAAACCGATTTCATCAGCAAAGCCTTCAAACTTCAAGCGCCACTGTTGGAGGAATTTCCCTCGGTAAAAACCGCCAAGGGCTACGGCAAAACTGATCAATTCCCCTCCATGGATGCCGGACAAATACTCAAGTATGCAGTTCAACCGCTAGAAGACGAAGACCCCACCTTTTCCGCCTACGGGCCACGCGGCATGGCTGCGGGGTTCGTCAACCCCAAACTGGCCTATGACACGCTAGTCCAAGCTGGCTCCACCTATAACACTCGGGGTGACACCGATGTGTTCCGCGCCAATAACGACTTCGGGGCGCAGGCCATTGCCAATGCGTTTATCTCCGAACGGGTGGAAAACGGTTTTCAAGAATACAGTGAACCACAATCGCTACCCCAGGCTACCTGCGTGGAAAAGCTCCTAGTTGACGGCAAAGAGTACGGCTGCACGATTGTTCTAGGAAGGTATGTGGGTACCGGCGCAATCAAGGCTGATATCACGGATGAAGATCAAGAGGCCAAAAAGAAAAACTTGTCGCAAAAAATGGCAGCACAGTACTTAATCCTCAAGGAGGCAGATCAAAACTACGGCAAAGAATAATCCCTACCGAGCTAAAGTTGGTACCATACAGACTCATGCTTGGTAGCCACGAAAATAATAACCTAGCACTTATGCCGGTTTCGCCCTCCCCCGAACGCGCAGCAGTGCTGATTAAACTGATTAGATTTATCGTAGCTTTTACTATTGCCTATAATTTTATTGAGGCAATAGTATCCCTCTGGGCTGGCAAGGACGCTTCCTCTTCCGCGTTAATTGGGTTTGGTCTAGATTCCACCATTGAAGTCACCTCTGCGTTGGCAGTGGCGTGGCAATTCAGTAGGCCCGACCCGCAGCGCTACGAGAAGGTCACATTAAAAATCATTGCAGTGGCGTTTTTCGCACTAGCTGCCTATGTGACAGTAGATTCCCTTTTAACGCTGCTGCACCGCGAACCTCCGTCCAGCTCTGCTATGGGGATTATCATTGCCGTACTTAGCGTCGTCATCATGCCGACAGTCAGCTTTTTGGAACGGCGTGCCGGAATCGAATTAGGCTCCGCCAGCGCGATAGCTGATTCCAGACAAACCCTCGTCTGCGCTTGGCTTTCGGTGGCACTGCTTATTGGCTTAGTCCTCAACGCTGCTGTTGGTTGGTGGTGGGCCGACCCGGTAGCAGCCCTTGTGATTGCAGTCCTAGCCTTCCGGGAGGGCAAAGAAGCCTGGGAAGGGGATTCCTGCGCACTTGCCACCGGTCGTGCCTTGGATCCGCAAGCCAATCAGGAAGACGATTGCTGCAGCTCTCAGGGGTGCTGCTCGGCAGAAAACTGATATACCCCCGGTTGCGGGGAACCCATATTAAGCAGCACCTAAACACCAGCAGCCAGACCTACAATAAAGAAGAGTCCGCACCCTTGTCACTTAACCCATATAAAGAAAATTCGTTTTCTTTTGTTCGCTAAGAGGATTCACTAATATTCGGCATTATTGTCTTCCGCCCCAGGTCTGGTTGTGTGCAAAGGTCGTGCGCCACCATGACTAGAAGTATCATTATCTACCTGATAACTTACGCATTATCCCTGCTCAGCAATGGTATAGCTACCGTAATATTTCCACTGCTTATCCTCGCCAAAACTGGGGATATTTTCGCCGCCGGCGTCGTTGTTGGGGTAACAGCTGCGGCTTCCTGCGTTGTAGGAATTTTCGCCGGTGCTGCTATCGACCGGTTTAATCGTCGTACGGTTTCAATAATCAGCGACCTGCTTTCCACCATTTCAGTTGCAGCACTTCCACTGGTCGATGCCTTGTGGGGCTTAAACATGACTTGGTTCCTTGCGCTGGCTATTTTTCGGCGCTTTCGGCGATACCCCAGGGATGACTGCCCGCGAAACTCTACTCCCTCGCTTGGTAGAACTGGGCGAGAACAAAAAAGGCGACTTGGACCGCATCGTCGGCATACGTGAAGCCCTTGGGGGAATACTGATGCTCGTAGGCCCCAGCGTCGGCGGCTTATTGGTATTAACCTTTGGCGTTACCTCACCCACCATGCTAGCCACCGCAGCAGCAAGCCTGCTGGCAGCCTTGGGCACGTTGGGTATCACGCCGCGTGCGGGAGAAGTTACCGAATCTTCCAGTGCGGTACTTGAGGATTTAAAAATCGCCTGGAAATATCTGCTATCTAACCAACTACTTTTGGGCGCTACCTTATTTAATGCCGCGTTTGCCGCAGTGGCCGTGGCCCTACAATCGACAATATTGCCAGCATTTTTCACCGAGAAAAACCACCCCAGCCTCACCGGCTTCGCCACAAGTTGTTTCGCTATCGGCGCACTGATCGGGGCAGGATTATACGCTCTGACCGTGGGAAAGATTTCCCGACGCCGGTGGTTTGAAGCCGGAATGGTGGGTTTCGCCGTGGGCTTTACCGCTCTTGGCTTTTTAGTCTCCCCGTGGTTTGTCTTAGGAGTCTTGGTATTAATCGGCCTAGCCAACGGCCCGCTCTCATCGGTACTGGGCGTGGCTTCTATTGAGGCTACACCAGACGAAATGCGCGGCCGCATTCTTGGTGCACAAAATGCCCTCATGCTCGCAGCACCAGCCATTATCACTGCTCCCATTGCCGCGGTTGCTTCCCATTTTGGCCTAGTCCCCGCCGGTCTCACCCTGGGAGGCTTGGTAGCAATAGCCGCGATCACTGCCGTAATCGCACCCACCTTTAAAAACCTCGACAATATCCACGCTACTTAGAACAACCTGCGCTTCAAGATAGGCCGGTAATGGCTTACCTTGGGGCGCATTTCCCTAGCTTATCGACGCTCTTACCAGCCGCAATACCCACACCCACATACAGCCAGAAGAGCCGTTTAAACAACCATTAGCCAGGTAAGCAGCTAAATGAGGAGTAGAAGAAACCTGCTCAACGCCGCTGCAGCTGCTGACAGAACAACTATCAACAATAAGGATCGTTTAAAGTACGCAAGCCCTCCCGCTAGTGATATTGCGATAAGTACAGGGATATTTACACCACTTTCTTTGGAAAAACTACTCGTCGCGACGACCGCAAACAACAAAGTCAATGAGGCTAAATGTGAATAATGATCCAGTTTGGCGGATACATTCTGGCCTCGTGATCGCATCCAGACACCTAGAAACCTAGTCCCAAAGGTACCAATAGCAAGAGTAAGAATCGGTACTAAAAAGTTAATGGTAGCACTATCCATTATCTACCATGCTTCCATAAAAAAATGACAATCACCATCAGCAGTGAAGTGAGTTCTGCTACACCGCTAGGAAGAAAAAAAGAGGAAAAAACTGCAATGATGCCGCCGCCTATTACACAGATTAGCGCTTCTTTATTACGAACCAATGGCACAACTAATGCCAGCAATACTGCCGGAAAGACAGCATCGAGACCTAATAGATCTGGATTAGTCAATGATGAGCCAACAACCGAGCCCAATAAAGTTCCCAATGGCCACGAAATAGCAATAGCTAGCCCGCATAACCAATACGCTCCACGCCGGTAGTTAATGGGGGCATCTCCAAGTGCAAAGGATAAAGATTCATCTGTGAGCACATGGACACCTAACAACTTCCGGATGCCTTTTCCGAGTAAGGGCTCTACCACAAATCCGTACGGAATGTGCCGCGTGTTGACCAATATTCCCGCAGTTGTGGCTAGCCATGGGTTCCCACCACCAGCAACTATTCCAATGAATAAAAATTCCGAAGCACCTGCTACCACAAAGAGAGCTAACAGCACCGGAACCCACCAAGGAAACCCCAAAGCAACCGTAACCGCACCATATGAAAGACCAACTAGAATATCAGCGAGCCATAATATAAGAATTGTCCGTTTAACTGGGCTGGGCGTTTGTTTGATGATGTCTATAAGAGAATCTTCTCGAGCATCACTGAATCGCGTCAAATGCTTGCTCCAAGTCACTGATTATCTCCGCTGCATTCTGCGTAAACCCTAGAGCGATCCTAACTGTACTACGATCTACTCCAATGGTAGCTAATTCATCATCATTATATTCAAAGTAGGTGAAAAAAGTGCTCTGCTCAACCAAAGTATGCGGTGCTCCGAAATTTGAAGCCATGTATGGGACTTTTAATTGATCCACAAAATGAGCCGTTTCTTCCTCAGATCGTCCTAGTTCGAAGGTTACTACCCCTCCGTGACCTTGAAGATATTTTCTTGCGAGATAATAGTGCTCATGGCTTTTCAGTCCTGTGTAGTACACTCTTGCAACCTTTGGATGCGCCTCTAAATACTCAGCAACTTCTTGTGCAGTGGCGTTTACTTTCTCTATACGTAACGGTAGCGTATAAATGCTCCTCTTTAATGTATTAGCTACAACCCCATCAATAATTCCGCCGGTGGTATCACGATACCACCGAATCTGCTCGATAAGGTTACTATTTCCAGAAAGAGCTCCTGCCATAATATCTCCGTGTCCACTGAGATACTTTGTAGCGCTGAAAAGAACGATATCAACACCCCAGTCTAAAGCATAAAAGTTTGGTGGCGGTGCAAATGAACTATCAAGCGTAACAATAGTGTCTTGCTCAAGAGTTTTTATTACTCTTTCTAAGTCGATTAAAAACATATGTGGTGAAGAAGGCATCTCCAGATGTACCAACCGCAGACGATCTCGCAAATGTTGAACCTTAGATATAAAATCTTCTGGGTTTTTTATCGAATACTCATGTACTACAACCCCAAACTTAGGAAGGATCTTCAACATTACATTTCGCACTTGGCGATATGTTTCAGCAGGCATAAGCACTTCATCACCTGCTTCTAGAAAAGTCATGAACGTTGTCATGTGCGCAGCCATACCTGAGGCAAAGACCAGGGAAGCTTCTGCCCGATTAAGTTTCGACAGTTGGTTTTCAACCCCCATCCATGTTGGATTGCTATAACGTCCGTACCTTCCCAGTGGTTCCGAACGATCATGCAATCCGGCAACCACCTGTCGTGCGTTTTCAAAATAGTATGACGCATTTTGGTAGATCGGTGCCTCTATACTGTTCACATATACATCTTGATCTCGTTTTCTCACCATTAGGAGTCCTCCTCTATATCTAAATTGAATAAATCTGAAATACTCTCACGGCGTTGCAGCAATAAGACATCTTCTAGTGAAACCTTGATTACAGGAGGTTTTGGAACTAGATTATAGTTATTAGCGAGAGATCGACAGTACGCGCCCGTATTCGGCACCGCAATAAGATCTCCCTTTTTGATATCTTGAGGTAGCTGTACTTCTCTCACAATGACATCACCAGCATCACAATGCTTGCCCACTAACCTACAAGGTGTCAAAGCTTCAGAGCTCACCCTATTAGCTAGCAAAGCGCTATAGTTCGCGTCATATAACGCCGTCCGGATATTATCCGACATACCTCCGTCTACGGCGACATAAGTTGGATTATCTACTAGCGGTTTCACTCTGCCAACTTCATATAAAGTAACACAACTCGATGATGCAATTATTCGACCCGGCTCTACGAAAATTTGTGGGATCTGAATTCCATTTGACGCACATTGTGCGGTAACAAGTTCATAGATGTCTGCTGCTAGTTTATCGATGTCCAATGAATCATCAGATTGTACGTATGAGACACCGAAGCCACCTCCTATATCTAGAATTGACAACTCATCGGAGTGGACTTTTCGAATTGCCATGTAGAGATCAGTTAGTGCTTTTACGCCATCAAGAAAGTCACTTGGCGCGAGTATTTGCGATCCGATATGACTATGAAGGCCCACTAGTTTGATCCTTGGTAGTGAGCGGCAAGTTTTTGCTGCCTCATTAAGTCCGGTTGGTGAATCATCATCGGCCAAACCAAACTTTTGATCGTGATGTGCTGTAGCAATATTCTTGTGCGTTTGGGAATGAACGTTCACTTTCACACGAAGTAATACTTTTGCGTCACGGTTTCTGTTTTGACAGACCGCACTCAGTTCATGTAGCTCTTCAACGCCGTCGCATACGATGTATTCTACCCCATAGTCAACCGCTTCTTGCAATTCTGCGAGTGACTTATTGTTGCCATGAAATAATATGTTTGCACCGGGAATTCCCGCCCTTTTTGCTAGTTCAAGTTCTCCTAAACTACAGACATCTACGCCCGCCCCTGCTTGGTATGCCGTTGCAGCCGCATCCTTTAAAGGAAGTGCCTTCATTGCGAAATAAACAGTAGAGTAGGAAAATGCTTCCATCATACGTTTGGTGTTTCGATATATTTCATGAGAGTCGTAAACGATGGCAGGTGTCTGGTACTCATCTACAATCTGGCTAATGCTTTTTCCATAGAAATGAAGCTCACCGCCCGAAGGATCGAACGATGCCGAACTTGGCCACCCTATATTATCCGCTAAGGGTTGATTACCACTCATAATTCAACTTTCTGAAACTGTGTCTTTGGTACGTGTCTTATAAAAATTGAGAAGCTCTGTATACAGTTTCGCCATATATCCAATTACTCATCTTTCTATAGCGGAAGCAAAACAAAATGTCCTCGATTTACAGCAGTTGGGGCTGCTCAACACCTAAGTTCACTGTTGGTTTTTGTTTTGCGTCCGCTATATATATATTCCAATAGCTAGATTTAGATGTATATTGATTTAAATATTGCAAACCTGCCGTTGCTTTCTACTTTGACAAAGTTGATGATTCAGCTCTTTGCGCCATCCAAGAAGAAGTGGAAGATCACCGTCTCCGATAATGACATAAAGTAACTGAAAATATCTTGTCCACATATATCTATATATGGGGTATTAAACATATACCGGATGCTTGATCTCAGATTGGTTTATCGCGGTAGAAACTTCTTGACCTGAGAGAGCTAACAGTACTGATTCAGTAACATCCAATCCAGCACGATCTTGAGCCTCGTATGTTGAAGCGCCTAAGTGAGGAGTTACAACCACCTGCGGAAGTTTAAACAGAGGAGATTCTACACAAGGCTCAATTGAATAAACATCAAACCCGGCTCCACGTATTCTTCCTTTCAATATTTCCCTTGCCAAAGCTTCCTCATCAATTATACCGCCTCGAGCTGCATTTATTAGAATTTGCCCTTTTTTAGCCTTGCCGAGTAAAGCACTATCAAACATGTTATGAGTTTCATCATTTTTCGGCAAGTGAATTGTGACAAAGTCGGATCTTGACACCAACTCGTTAAGTTCTACAAACTTAACGCCTAGTTTTTCTTGCTGTTTTGGGACATACGGATCATAAACCAGCACTTCAGTTTCGAAAGCAAGAATTCTCTTCGCAAATAGCTGACCAATCTTACCAAACCCTACGATTCCAATTGTTTTTCCAAAAATCTCAACACCGGTATGGGAAGAACGATTCCATTTTCCTTGGCGCAAGGCATTATCCGCGGAGGGAATCTGGCGTGCGGCTGCTAAGAGGAGGGCTATTGCATGCTCACAAGCGGAATGGACATTCGAAGTAGGTGCATTGATAACTAATACGCCTCGCGCTGTAGCTTCACTGATGTCAATATTGTCCACCCCAACACCGACTCGCCCAATAATTTTAAGCTGTCGAGCTGCATTTAGTACCTCTTCATCAACGCAAGTTGAAGATCGAATAATTAATGCATCGATGTCTTTTACTGACTCCAGCAGTTCAAGACGATTTTGTCCATTCACGAATCTTACTTCTGCCGATTTCGTAAGGATTGCACTGGCAGAATCAGATATAGGATCTGATATTAGAATAATTGGGGCTCGTTTAAACTCATGATCATCCACAGTAAACCTCCAAAGATGTAGTAGCTGCAATGCGATACGTAATTGAAATGTAGCACACATTCATGACCATGGTTATAAGTTCACTTGAACGGCTTTCATTTACTCGCCAAAAGTTGCCCACCAACTGCACCTTTTGCCCTTTTGTGATTTACCCCACTCAGTCTCCTGAGGGCTCAATTGCCACAGTTGATAGGGTCACATTATTTGATAACCACTCACAACGCACTATGGCAGCCTGTTTTGCGAGAGGACATTATATGTAATACAGGCTGGGTCGTTTAACACCACCAGAAGTTCTTCAAAGCCTTAAGTCCTCACCACAATACAGAAAACGGGCACGACCCTTGAAAAGTAGACACGTTAGTCGTGTAGTGTTGGTTTGATTTTAGTTTATGCGGTTTGGGCTTCAAATTC
>CAUQSW010000032.1:0-32881 GCA_963520895.1 uncultured Corynebacterium sp.
CGCCACCGATGGAGTGAGACGTCCTGGCGATAGTATTACCACAACCATTACTGATGCGAAGCCGCATTTTTTGATTGCAGATTCCGATGTGCTGAGCCACCGCACCACGAAGGCTGGTGATATGAGTGCGGCTGGGAAGGTTCCTACCACGGCACCTGTCGGAGTAGGGCTGGGGATGCCAAAAATCGGAGCACCGCAGCCGAAAAAAGCTTCCGCTGACAGTGGTTGTGGTTGTTCCTAGCAGTACACTGGGGTTGATGCTGGTAAAACAGTAAAACAAGGAACAGGAGCTATGAACTCAACCGAAAATGACTCAACCACACAAGATCTAGCCCAAGCCGAGCGCAAGGAGGCTGGTCGCTTCGACCTCAGCACCTATGGCAAATTGTTGTTAGCCGCATGGGTGCTATTCGTTGGTGCATTGCTGTTGCCGCATGGTGGAACTGTGCGGGGATGGCAGGTAGTGACTTTTCAAGCGAAAAGCATGGGCCTGAAGATAGGTGTTGCCGAAGTTGCTTTCGTGCTGCTTGGCACTTTAGGAGTGGTGGTCTTCGGTGGGTTGTTGCTGATCACCAAGCGCACAGTTTTTGCCAATATCTCTTTCCTGCTCTGTGGCATGGCGTTATTTGCTTCGCTTTTTGGGATGTGGATGCGGTTACAGGATCGCGAGAACACCGGTGGGCCAGGTTTAGGTATTGGCTTGCTGATCGAAGTATTCGCAGTGTTGTGCGCCGTCTATGCATTGTCGTTTATGGTGATGCGGCGATCAGAAGCACAGCAGCGCATAGCGGAACAGCGCGCACGCCATAACAGCCTAGATGCGGTAGGAAAAGCTCAACAAGAAGTGTTTGGCAGTCAGCACTATAACCAGCCAGAGACCAACCCATTGCTTATCGACGACCGTCGTCAGCAAGCCGCGCAACGGCATCGAAAAGCGCAAAGCTAATAAAAACACCAAAAGCGGGATTCGGAGTGAAAACTGACCGATCCCGCTTTATGGTTTTGCGTATCTTACCGAGACTCCACTGCCTGCATGGCAGCATCCGCCCATTCTTGCCACTGCTGCGCTTGAGCTCGCAGTTTTTCGGCTTCTTTGGTTTTTCCTTTAGCTTGCGCAGCTTCTGCAGCTTTATTAAATTCTGCTACTTTTGCGGTGAACTGTTCGGCCCGAGCTAAAGCTTCTGGGTCAGTGCGCCGCCACTGAGCATTAGCAGTTTCTGAAACCCTGGCTTCCAGCTTGCGGATACGTTGTTCAAATTCCTGTACTTGATGCTTGGGAACATAACCAATGGCTTCCCATTTTTCCTGTAGCTCGCTGAGGTGGTGGCGAGCGGCCTCAAGGTTTTCTTCCGGCTTAATCAACGAATCATAGTGCTGCAGTAGCTGCTCTTTTTCGGTGGCGTTCGCTTCGAATTCCTCGTTACGCTTGTTTTGTGCGGCGTTGCGAGCATTAAAGAAATGATCTTGTGCAGCTTTAAATGCCTGCCAGAGCTTCTCATCTACATCTCGCTGGGCGCGCCCTGCGTGCCGCCACTTATCCATCAGATTGCGGAAGGCACGGGCAGTTTCGTTCCAATCGGTTGATGTTTTGAGTTCTTCAGCTTTGGCGATGAGTTCTTCTTTATTCTTTTTCGCAGCCGCCCGCCCACGATCTAGCTCTGCGAAATGCGAGCCACGCCGCCGATTGAAGGCATCCCGTGCCCGAGAATAGCGCCGCCATAGTTCATCATCAGTTTTCCGGTCGATACCGCGAATGGTTTTCCATTCATCTAAAATGGCGCGGATACGATCACCGGCTTGCTTCCACTCGGTGGAGGATTCGGCAAGCTCCTCAGCTTCTGCAGCTAACGCTTCTTTTCTAGCAATAGCTGCGGCAATGCGTGCTTGTTTTTCTTCTGCAGCGCGAACCGATGCTGCATCAGCATTGTCAATGACGTGACCAAGGGTGGTTTTTAATGCTTCAATATCACCAATGATTGCGGCTTCGTCCAAAGATTCACGCAGTTTAGCGGCCTTTTCTTTTAAGTGCAGGGCCTCATCGGGGTGCGTATCTAGCCGAGTGTTTAGGTACATGACTTCGGTGGCGACATCGTCGAAACGCGCGCCATAATGCGCCAAACCTTCTGCCTGGCTACCGGCCTGCCAATATCCAATGAGGCGTTCGCCGGTTGGGGTGAATACATAAGCCTTACCATCGGTATCGATCCGACCCCATTTGGTGGGATCAGAAGCTGGTGTGGCGGGGGCTGAGCTTGCAGCGCGAGCCTGTGAAGCAGCCCCACCAGGGCTGGGTGTCCGGTGGGGATATGGCCGTGGGGTAGGTCGTTGCCCAGGAGTAGGGGCTGGTCCAGGACTTGGTGGGGGAGTCTGTGAACTGCTCATGAGGTGGGGACGTCCTTACTTCAGGTGTCTCGTGCCGCGCGACGCGGCTGCCGAATGTGGTCAAAACAATGCGGCTACCTCTTAATGCCACCAGAATGTATAACTAAAAACTGATAAAACATGCATCAGTTTAATTACATTCACAATAGCTTCAGTGACAATCCGCTTATCCCAATGTACCTGAGACGGTGCCTATAATGTTATTGAAACTAGACATTTGCTGGTAAAAATCTAGTAGTAAACACTATAACCTAAGGTTTTTCCCAGCCTTAGCCAGTGCCGGTTTCTGCCCGGTGATCTGTTAACTGGGGGCAGGCGGTGTGAGCCAGTAAACTTAGAACGTGTCAGATTTTAATCAGCAAACCTCTCAGCTCATCATTATCCCCGGCAGCCCCGCTATAATTCCCGGTTTGGGATTTGGTGATGCGCCTTCTTATGAGCTGGCGCAGATTATCGGGCAGCAATTGGAAAAAGCCAAGCATAACTCCTACGCAGACATCGTGGGATCTCGTTGCCAACAATGGCATACTCAACACACAGGTTCGCTGCGGGCATGGGGACAGCCCAGTTTAAACATCTCTATGGGGAACTATTTACCAGAGCTAATAGCTGCTTATTTTCTGGACGCAGCGGGGATCGAAATCGCTGAGAGCAGGGATCGATTAGAACCAGTAACCCCGGACCATCTCACAGTAGTGGTTATCGACGGCAGCGCCGGCCTTAACGCTAAAGCGCCCCTTAGCTTGCTGCCTACTGCGGATACGCTACATCAGTGGTGCATGGAGCTCCTTTCCGATCCCAAGAAAGCCAGTAGACCACTAAGTGCCGCAGAATTACGGGACGGTGGAATTATTGAGCCCGATTTATGGTTGGAACTATCCCACCTAGCACCACGGGTGCATCAGGCACAGCTGTTAAGCAGTGATACCACCTTAGGTGTGGGACGCTACATTGCAACCTGGGAGATCGCTTAAATGACAACTACTGTATTACCACAGCCAGTGGCAGTGGTGGGACCCACGGCATCTGGCAAATCTGCTTTAGGTATTGCCTTGGCGCAGCGTTACGACGGCGAGGTCGTCAATGTTGACTCCATGCAGCTTTATCGGCACATGGACATCGGTACCGCAAAACTTCCAGAAGCCGAACGGGTTGGCATTACCCATCATCTGTTAGATATTTGGGAGGTCACCAAGACAGCTTCCGTGGCTGAGTATCAGCAACTAGCCATTGCCACCGTTGAAGATATTCTTGCTCGCGGAAAAACCCCAATACTTGTGGGGGGATCAATGATGTATGTGCAATCGTTGATTGATGATTGGCAATTTCCACCCACCGATGCCGCCGTGCGCGCACAGTGGGAAACCCGACTGAAAGAAGTGGGCATTGACGCCTTGCACGCAGAGTTAGCCCACCGTGATCCGGTGGCTGCTTCGATTATTGAGGACAAAGACCCGCGCCGCACCGTGCGAGCTTTGGAAGTCATCGAACTGACTGGGCGGCCTTTCCAAGCGTCGCAACCTAAAAAAGATGCGCCCTGTCGCTGGAACACCGTTGTTATAGGTTTAGCTACCCAGTCAGACTGGTTGGGTAACCGCATTGAGCTACGTACCCAGCAAATGTTTGATCAAGGCTTTGTCGATGAGGTGAAACAACTAGTTGCTGATTATGGGTTAGTAGCTGATTCTACCGCAGGTCGGGCCATTGGTTATGCACAAATACTTGCGGCCTGTGATGGAGAATTATCGTGGGATGAGGTCATCCCACGAACCGTCACTGGCACGAGGCGTTATGTCAGACGGCAACGCAGCTGGTTTAATCGAGATCAGCGTATCCACTGGATAGCCGCAGCAGAACAACCACTGTTGGCGGCAAACGAGATTATCAGCCAACAGATTATCTCACTACAATCAAGGAGCACCCCATGACCGCTATGGCACAAGAGCAACCAGAGAACCTGCTGTTTTTCAAAGGGCACGGCACTGAAAATGATTTCGTTATCCTGCCCGATTATGCCGCCCAACTTGCACTCGATGCGCCACTGGTCGCTGCCATCTGCAATCGACATGCTGGCATTGGCGCAGATGGGTTACTCCGAGTTGCAGCAGCAGGGGCACTACTGGAAGCTGGCGTGATAGATCAACTACCAGCGGGAGTACAACCCGATGATTGGTTTATGGATTATTACAATGCCGATGGCTCCATCGCAGAAATGTGTGGCAACGGCGCTCGGGTATTTGCCCATTATGTTTATGCCGAGGGGATAGCCAAGGGGGAACAGTTTGTTGTTGGCACCCGGGCCGGCGCCAAGCCCGTTACGGTTCGTTCCTGTACTGGACATAGTGCGGAAATCTCAGTTGACATGGGGCCAGCACTGGTCACTGGTGTATCGACCTGTGAAATCGGGGATAAGAGTTTTGCCGGAATGGGCGTTGATATGGGTAACCCCCATTTGGCATGCGTGGTGCCAGGGCTGACGCGAGTTGAACTGGCCGAACTTAATTTAGAACAACCAATTTTCGACACTGAGTTTTTCCCAGAAGGGGTCAATGTCGAAATAGTCACTGAACTCGATACCTCCACGGAAGTTCCACGCGCTCATATGCGAGTGTATGAACGCGGCGTTGGCGAAACGAGGTCGTGTGGTACCGGAACTGTTGCCGCAGCGCGTGCAGTTCTCGCTGACGTTGGTCAGACCGAAGGGGAAGTGGACATAGTGATTCCCGGTGGAATGGTCAAAGTCACCATTACCCCTGAAAGCTCCACCCTCACCGGGCCGTCAAAAATTATCACGGAAGGCATGATCCGCCCCGCGGCACTAACCGTTTAATAGTTCAATGAGCTTTTGAAAAGCTAGTTTCCGCCTTTCATAGCCTGCAGGCGGATCTTAGCACTATCTTTGCCTAACCGACGGTGATCGTAGATCATGAAGGAACCAAGGACGATTACCAACAACAGAAGAATGCCAAACGCAGTGATTGTGGCATTTTTTAAGGAAGTAAATTCTTCCGTATCGGCGCTGTCGGAGGCCTGCTCAATATCAAAGCCCATGACCGTTAGCACCGTCATGGAAGGATTACCGTAATTATCCCATGCCTTGACGGTAATGGTTTCATCCTGGGTAAACACGCGGGAATAGGCGTTTTCTTCCCCAGGTACTGGCGACCACTCAGGAGAAATTGAGCGAAGCGACTCATCGGCAGTGATGACAATCGTGACCGGCTCTTTTTTCTCAGAGACTAGGTCTTCTTTATTGAGCACTGAGATGACGGGGCCTTGGAATTCTTTGGCGGGGCCTTCGTCAATAAGCGTCCATCCCAAATCTTTGACCTTTTTTAAGGTTTCATCGAAGCTGGGGTGCGGGCACCAATAAACCCCTTTGGCGCCAATCTCCGTACCTCTAGGCAAATTGGTAAACCGAGTCCACCCATCAACGGCAGAAGAGTAGTTGATGGGGGAGATTCCAGAGTAATCGAAAATATTATTCAATTTCGGGGTAGCACTGAGATCCCAAGTACGAATGTTGATATCGAAGTTGGAAGCGTCGGCAAACATGTCCGACATATCAGTCACCTGGGCTGTGTTCCACTGGCTAATATCCGAGGTAAACTGCCCAGCACCACGAAACATCTGTGCCATGGTGGTCACATTAGAGGTGTTCCACCGAGCAATATCTCCAGTGAAATTTTCCGCATTCATGAACATGCCGGTCATGTCAGTCACAGTGGTGGTGTCCCAACCGGAAATGTCGCTATTAAAAGCTGTGGCACCATCGAACATATATGCCATGGAGCTAACCCCGCTGGTATCAGGCGTGCCTGAGAACCTAGAAAACTGAACGTTAGTGGCATGTTGGAACATGCCTGCCATGCTGCGCCACGAGTTGGTGCCCCACTGATCAACCCGCATCAATGCAGGCGTCGCATCAGAATTATCACCGTCGAAGCCCATCCGTAGGTGGGGAAACGACCCTTTGAGCGCAATGGTATAAACACCAGGCTGGGCAAATTCGCATGAGCCCACGTCGCCAGAAGCCTCGACGTTTACCCTATGGGGTTCTCGTTGTGTGATATCGCACAATACTTCGAATTGTGGCTGGGCATCATCAACCCCAAACGCCGTCATTGAGTACTTATTGCTGTTAGCGGCGTTCTGTCTTGTATCAACAGTAAAGACAAATGCGTCCGGGTTATTGGATACAAAGGCATCTCTGGCCTGGTTGGCGGCATTATCCACTTTCTCCAGCGCGCCGGGTTCCGCCGACGCCGATTCCGAGGCGGATTCGCTGGAAGCTGTTGAACTTTCCGACTCTGGGTGAGCTTCACTTGAGGGGGTCGGTTGTGGGGGAGCTTCTTGGTTAGGCTGTTGTTGTATTACATCTGGTGCGGGTGCTGGGGCAGGAGCTGGCTGGTTAGGCACTGCCGGAACGTTTGGCGCAGGAGCTTGCTCGGGGACATTGAAGATTAATGTTTGCGGGTTTGGGTTAGGATTAGGCACACCCGGGATAAGTGGAACTTCTTCAATCATCACCGTCATCCCAGTGAGATCTTGTTGCTGAGCATGAGCAGTAACTGAAGCTAGTGGCGCGAATGAGGAAGAGGTCGTCAGCGCCAGAACTGCGACCACTCCCCAGACTCGTGATGCGCGCCAACGCTTGGTCACGTGTTGCTCTCCTTGGTGATTGTTTTTAGATATTCCCTGTTGTGCCAGCCGTTACGGTCGAATTCCTAAGATATTGCGGTACCGGACATGTGTCAGTGTAACAAAAAATTTACTTGTTGGAATCTCAATATTATTTAATCTAGATTTTAGCGTCAAAATGGTTCAGCACCTAATGCTTAAGGGGGATTTTTGTAATTTACCTAGAAAATTATCCTACAAGCGTTAATTAAGTTCTGCATTATATATGAAAAATCCCCAGTTCAGCACCGGTAAGTTAGGGAAATCTAAGAGAGGGGTACCCCAAAAACGCAAAAAATAGTTTCGCCCCGTAACTAAAGGGGCGAAACTAAATAAATGTTAATACTGTGACTATTGGTAATCGTCGCCTAACCGATGTGCGCTTTTACGCGCCAGCAACCATGCTTCCTTAAGTTCTAGCGCTCGCTTATCGGTTACTAACAACAAAGCCTCTAGTTGTTGCACAGAAAGATCCCGCTTGAGTCGAGAATTTACCCGTGATACGTATCGCTTGGAGGTATCGACTAAAAAATGAAAGGCTGAGATATCGGGATCATTGCAGTCTTCATCCGCTAAGGCTGGCCGGTGTAACGTGCGATCGGCAATGGCATCTGCATCCTGGCTGTTAAGAAACTTGTCGTACTGGTGAAGCACATCTTCAATGTCTTCGCGAGACAGCACAATGGAGGAAACTAAGGCTTCTGCTTCCTGAGAATCGGGGCGGTACCGCGAAGCCAAGTAAATGGCCAATAAGATGACGCCAGTGAGGATGATACCTTCCCATTTCAAAAAGAAGATCAGTAGGAGGCAGACACTGCTGATCGTTAGCCAAGGCCACAATGGCTTGGGGGGATCATTATCAAAAGCTTCAAGTTCCTTCATGGGATTAATACCCTCTACAGTCCTCGCTGGGAAAGGATTAGTGTCCACCGCAGCCACAACTTCCTGAGCCGCAACCACCGCCAGCTGTGCCGCAGCCTTGAGGGGCCAACACAGAAGCAACTAAGACTGCAGTTCCACTGATGACGGAATTTTTCTCCGGTAGTTCAATGATGTCAGGTAGGCAAATATCGTAGGCAAAAGACCCATCGACCGTTGCATGGATAAACCGCTGACCGGTGAGGGTATTGGTGCGATAGTCAGCCTCTAGAACTCGGGCGCTAAACTGTGCCGCAGCTGATGGTGTTTCCTTACCACTGGCATTGGCAATGACCTTCGCACCGTAAGACTCCAGATGGCCGGGTTGTTTCCCATGCGTTGCCAGATACTCTTCCACGTTCGGAAAAACCTCAAGGTTATCAGCATCAACCAGTGCAGTCAGCGAAAGCTGTTGCCAACGTTGTTCGCCAGCGTCGACAAGCAATGGGCCCTGGGCGAGATTGCAGGTAAGCGTTGTTACTGGCTGGCCGTTGTAATCAACGATGTCGCACAAGGCAAGGACGTCATCAACCATGCTGATATGAGCAAAGCTCATGGCGGTGGAATCAAAGCCAGCATAGGTAGCAAAAGGCTCGACAGCTAAAATGTTTATCTGAGCACCGGAGGGGTCAGAGAATTGCACTAACTGTCCACCTCGTACCTCGCCGGAAACGGCTAAATTATTCGTGCCGATAGCAGCCTCTACGGCGTCTTGCCATTTTTCAAAACCCATACCAATTGCCAATAGGTCATTGCTCATAGTGACTAATTGTACGACCTGAAGGTTCAAATTCAGGTGCCCAGAAAGAAAATGTATCCAAACTTAGACCTAGCTGTTATCGGTTGAAACACTGACTTAAGAAAGACATCTACTATAAAGCGGGTTAACCAGTAGCGGCTTCACGGGATCCCTTGGTGATAAAAGCACGGGTTAACGTGTTGGTTTTATCAAACCGAGATGCAACAATAGAGACAACGATGACTAAAGAAATACCTTTCCAACAGACAAGTAATGCGTTAACTTCAACACAGGAGAAACTACTGAAACAAGCCTTCAAAGATAACAAAACAACCACAATCGTTGATTCCGGTGAGGATCAATCGGAGTTGTTAACGGTCGATAGGGCACCGTTAACAGATGATCCAACAATTGGTGAACTCGACTTAGAGGCGCGCGCGTCGTTACGGCGGTTAAGCCGTGGTTCGGAAATTCATGCCACCGACCAAGATGAGGGTTACGACGTGGAATACCGCAAACTGCGGTTGGAGCGCGTCATCTTGGTGGGGGTCTGGACTGAGGGCAGCACTGCTGAGATCGAAGCGAATATGCAAGAATTGGCGGCTTTGGCCACCACTGCAGGCTCTGAGGTGGTGGACATGCTTTATCAGAAACGCAGTCGTCCCGATCCTGGTACCTATATCGGTACTGGCAAGGTTCAAGAGCTCAAAGAAATAGTCATGGCCACCGGTGTGGACACCGTGATTTGCGACGGTGAATTAAGCCCCGGTCAGATGATTGCTTTGGAAAAGTCCTTAGATGTCAAGGTGATTGACCGCACGATGCTCATCTTGGACATTTTCGCCCAACACGCCAAGAGTAAGGAAGGCAAAGCCCAAGTTTCCCTTGCACAGATGGAGTATTTAATCACCCGCGTGCGCGGTTGGGGTGGGGCACTTTCCCGACAGGCCGGCGGACGTGCTGGTTCTAATGGCGGTGTTGGTTTGCGTGGACCAGGTGAAACGAAGATTGAAGCCGACCGTCGCCGGCTGCGCATGGACATGGCGAAGTTGCGCAAAGAGATCGCTGGCATGAAAACCGCTAGGGAGATCAAACGCTCAAAACGTAAATCCTCCACCACCGCGCAAATTGCTATTGCGGGTTACACCAATGCCGGTAAATCCTCCCTGATTAATGCTCTCACCGGTGCTGGGGTGCTGGTTGAAGATGCGCTTTTTGCCACCTTGGATCCCACCACTCGGCGTGCAGAGCTTGCCGACGGTCGGGCGGTTATTTTCACCGATACTGTTGGTTTTGTGCGGCATCTTCCCACACAACTCGTGGAGGCGTTTCGTTCGACGTTGGAGGAAGTCGTAGAAACGGATCTCGTGCTTCACGTGGTGGATGGTTCTGATCCGTTCCCCCTCAAGCAGATTGAGGCGGTCAATGGAGTGATTTCTGAGATTGCGCGGGAATTGAAGGTGGATGCGCCACCGGAGATCATCGTGGTTAATAAAATTGATGCTGCTGATCCTTTGGTTTTGGCAGAATTACGCAACGCGCTTGACGACGTCATCTTCGTATCCGCCCACACCGGAGAGGGAATCGCTGAACTTGAAGCACGGGTAGAGCTGTTTCTTAATGGATTAGATACGCACGTAGAGCTGCTCATTCCGTTTACCCGGGGTGATTTGGTTTCCCGGCTGCACCAAGCGGGGACTGTTCTTGGGGAACAATACACGGAATTTGGTACCCGTATTGAGGTGAGGCTACCTGATTCGTTGGCTCAAGAATTAGCGGAGTTTCGCCTAGATTCTAAGTAGGTAGGTCATCCCCACGACGTATGGTGGTGTGCCTATGTTCATGATGTTTATCCGCTGGGACACCACCTAATACGGGTTGGGCACAGATTTATGTTGAGTGCTTGAGGAAACCTGACGGTTTCCCCAATGATTGGTAGCTTGCTTGATCTTTGTTAGTGCTGTGGTTGGTGGAATCGCGGTGTTGTGATCCTGATCAGGATTAGCATCTAGGAGGTACTACCAGACATAATAAAGATTCGTGAGTAATTCTCCTTGGGGTTGGACCCTGCACGGCGATGGAAAAACCATCAAACCAGGTGAAGTAGTCGCCCCGCATGAACGGCTCAGTTGGGCCCGTACTATTGGCATTGGTATGCAGCATGACATCGCTATGTTTGGTGCGACATTATTGGTGCCTACCTTGACCGGCTTCCCAGTTAATACCACTTTGTTATTTTCTGGTCTGGGAACCATGTTGTTCTTGCTTATCACCCGCAATCGGTTGCCAAGCTATCTCGGTTCCTCGTTTGGTTTCATTGCGCCGTTACTAGCTTCCCAAGGTCAAGGTATTGGTGTGCAGCTTGGTGGGGTAGTTGCCGCTGGGCTGGTGCTGATTTTGGTGGGGCTGCTGGTTAAGAAACTAGGGCGATCGATTATTGATGCGGTTATGCCACCCGCGGTTTCGGGGGCAATTGTGGCTTTGATCGGGTTGAATCTTGCTCCCACTGCGGTAAGCAATTTCCAATCGCAACCATTGGTAGCGCTTGTGACCTTCTCTGCTATTTTGGTGTTCACCATTGCGGGTCGTGGTATGTGGACGAGGTTGGGCATATTGTTTGGCGTCATTGTTGGGTGGGTATTTGCCGCGGTAACCGGTAACTTGCCCGAGGGAACCAAGCAGACTATCGATGCGGCAGCATGGGTGGGGTCGCCGCAATTCCATACTCCGACTTTTACCGTCTCCGCTGTCCTATTAACACTTCCAGTGGTGATTGTTTTGATCGCTGAAAACATTGGACATGTTAAAGCGGTGAGTGAAATGACTGGAACGAACCTAGATGATTTAGCAGGAGATGCACTCATTGCTGATGGTTTAGGTACTACATTAGCGGGTGGTTTTGGTGGTTCAGGTACCACCACGTATGCCGAGAATATTGGAGTAATGGCTGCTACGCGGGTGTATTCCACGGCGGCATATTGGGTTGCGGCAGCAACCGCTGTTGTACTGGCGTTTATTCCAAAATTCGGGGCGTTAATTTTTACTATCCCCACCGGTGTCTTAGGGGGTGCCGCAATTGTACTTTATGGGCTGATTGGTATGTTGGGCGTGCGGATTTGGCAGGATAATAATGTCAATTTCAATAACCCAGTGAACCTGATGTCCGCAGCGGTAGCCTTGGTAGCAGGTATTGGTAATCTCACATTAACGGTGTTTGGTATCCAATTGGAAGGTATTGCTTGGGGGTCAATAGGGATTATCGTTTTATATCCGCTGCTTAAGTGGCTGTATATAACGCTAGGGGAAGGTAAGGCCGCGAAATTCTGACCTCACCTTAACTAAAACATCCTTACAATAGGAGGTGAGCAGTAATATCATGTATTAGTCGTGCCGCAGCATTTGCGGTGCGACGATCCTCATCAAAGGTGGGATTAAGCTCTACAACATCAACCAGCTTCAGCTTGCCGCTTGCTGCGGCGGCTACGCACATGGCGTGAATCACGGGATAGGCCACTCCGTAAGCGGCGGGGGCTGATACGCCAGGTGCTACAGCTGCGGGGAGGACATCCAAATCAATGCTTAAATGCAGTACGTCCACGGTTGCGGCAATATCATGAATCATCTCCGCTGCTTTACCTAGCGGTATGTCAGCTAGTTGGGTGTCCGTGAAAAATGTGACCCCAAGTCGCTGTGCTTCATCAAAAAGCGCTTTGGTGTTATTGGGCACCGAGATGCCGAATACATGATAGTTAAAATCATCCGGCCATAAGGTGGCGATTTGTTTAAAAGGCGTGCCTGAAGTGGGTTGTTGCGCATCTCGTAAATCAAAATGCGCATCTAGATTGATAATCGCAATGCGTTCGTTGGGGAAACTCCGTCTGAGGCCCCGATGAGAGGCAAACGAGGTTTCATGCCCACCGCCAAGAACTATGGTAGTAGCGGCATTGTCTGAAAGACTGGCATGCACCTGTAATGACAGCGCTTCTTGTGCGCTTTCGAGATCCTGATCGTGGCAGTAAATCGTGCCAATATCGTAGCGGGGCCGATCGTCAACAATAGCAAGCGAGCTGAGAGCAGTCCGCAGCGCATCAGGACCAGCCGCAGCACCTGTTCGCCCTAAGTTACGGCGGACACCTTCATCGCTGGCGAAACCAACGATTGCGATGTGGTCGTCGTCAAGTGCTGGTGGTGTATCGACTTGAATATGATTGTGCCACCGGCGAAATTCTGCTGTGTTGCCGTCGTCGCGACCCGTCCATGTGAAAGTGCTCTCCATATCTTTTAGGATAAATCCAAAGACTGGCGTGTGGCAGAACTACGACGAAAATTTCACCAGTTTCAGTGGCAGCAATGTACAGGGGAGGTCGAGGCGTGGGAACTAAGGTACCAGCTGCAGCGCATACCTTGAATATTTTAAAACTCATGATCGGAAACGCTGCTCCCTTGACCGCTACTCGGATAGCGGCTGAGCTTAATCTGCCGAGATCAACGACTTATCAGATTCTGGCGGAGATGGTGGCAGCTGGGTTTGTAGTGCATCTGCCGGAGCAACGCCGTTATGGGTTGGGGGCGGTGGCGTATTCCATGGCGCAAGCCTATACCGACCAGCAACCTATCGTACGTGCCAGCGCAAAGCACATGAAGGTGTTAGCAGACCAAGCTCAGGGAAGCGCCCACTTGTCGCGCTTATCGGAGCTGGAGGTGTCTTATTTATTAGAAGAGCGGGCACCGGGTGCAGTGAGTTTGATTACCAACGCTGGGGTGCGGCTTCCTGCATTAAAAACCGCCTCTGGTCGAGCGATGCTCGCGGCGTTGACTGATACGGAGATTAAAGCTCGCCTAGATGCGGCGGGGTTGGGGCAAAGTTGGCGTACAGTGAAAACTGCGATTCATGAAGTTCGACAGCAGGGGTGGGCTGCGGAATTAGAGGAAGTCTCTCCTGGGCAGCGTAGCTTTGCGGTGGCTGTGGTTGATCATGCGGGTCGCCCAGCTGTAGCACTAGCCATTACCTGCGCAGTGTCGCGGTGGAATGACCAGCAACTTCAAGAATTGTTGACGGAGCTTAAGACACGAGCAGCAATGGTGCAATCGCATTTATTTGGGGTACTGTAGGCCACATGAGTGCCTAGGCCATGCTTGTGGATTTTCCGCTTCGGCTCTTGAAAACATCGGCCGCAACGTGATGAAGATGACATTAACAAAACTGCGTGTATAGTTTTCGGTGGGAATGATGAGTATTCCTTATCTGTACTTGGGCTATCGTACAGAGTTGCTCTGTGCTGTTTTGGTATGCACTGTGGTAGGCACAGAGCGAGGTAGCATATTTTCAAGTACGGGAGGAAAACTATGACAATTACAGTTGGCATTGGGCCATTGACCGTTGCAGATGTGGTAGCAGTAGCACGAGACGATGCCAAGATCGAGCTGTGTCCAGATGCATTAGCCCAGGTGGCGCTCACTAGGGAGCATATCGATAAGCTTGCTGAAAGCAGCACACCGGTTTACGGTATTTCTACTGGTTTTGGTGCGCTGGCTAAACGTCATATCCCGCAAGATCTGCGGACTCAGCTGCAGCACAGTTTGGTGCGTTCGCATGCGGCGAGTTCTGGGGAGGAAGTAGAGCGGGAAGTTATTCGAGCTTTGATGCTATTGCGGTTATCTACCTTGATGACCGCGCGAACCGGCGTGCGTCCGGTGGTGGCGGAAACCTATGCTGAGCTGCTTAATGCCGGGATTACTCCAGTTGTTGGCGAGTACGGTTCCTTAGGGTGTTCGGGTGATCTGGCTCCCTTGGCGCACTGTGCGTTGGCATTGCTAGGTGAAGGTGAGGTACGGCTAGCGGATGGCACCAAGGTTCCCGCAGCGCAAGCTCTGCAACAGCATGGTATTGAGCCGCTGGTATTAGCGGAAAAAGAAGGATTGGCCCTGATCAATGGCACTGACGGCATGCTGGGCATGCTGTGCCTAGCGCTGGCAG
Organism: uncultured Corynebacterium sp.; assembly: GCA_963520895.1. Classification (GTDB taxonomy): domain Bacteria; phylum Actinomycetota; class Actinomycetes; order Mycobacteriales; family Mycobacteriaceae; genus Corynebacterium. Next base: position 14,697 of record CAUQSW010000032.1, read on the forward strand.
ATTTGGCAAATCTAGTAACAACAGCCGATATTGCCACAGCGATGACTTTGGAAGGGCTACGCGGAACCTTGACGGTGTTCGCTGATGATCTGCAGCAATTGCGGCCGCATCCTGGGCAAGCGGAAAGCGCAGCGAATGTGCGAACCATGTTGGTGGATTCGGAAATTCTCGAACAAGCCGCCACAGAGTTTGCCCAGCATCATGTGCAGGATGCCTATTCGGTGCGCTGCTCGCCACAAGTAACTGGGGGAGTGCGCGATACTATGGCACATGCACGGCTAGTTGCCGAAAGAGAACTTGCTGCTGCTGTGGATAATCCGGTGGTGGCTACAGATGGTCGCGTGGTGAGTAATGGTAATTTTCATGGCGCTCCCGTGGCTTATGCGCTGGACTTCTTAGCTATTGTGGTTGCCGATCTTGCCAGTATCTCCGAGCGGCGGACTGACCGTTTCCTTGATGTGGCGCGTAACCGTGGTCTCAACGCTTTCTTGGCAGATGATCCAGGTGTGGACTCTGGTCATATGATTGCGCAGTATACCCAAGCGGGGATCGTATCTGAGCTAAAGCGTAACGCGCATCCAGCCAGTGCTGATTCGATTCCCTCTTCGGCGATGCAGGAAGATCATGTTTCCATGGGATGGGCAGCTGGGCGTAAACTGCGCCGGAGCATCGATGGGCTAAGCAGGGTGTTGGCTATCGAAATACTCACGGCGGCACGCGCCATTGATATGCGCGGTCCAGCGAAACCGGCGCCTAGCACGGGAGCTGTTATAGCCAAGCTACGAGAAACCATTCCTGGTCCAGGGATGGACCGTTATCTTGCGCCGGAAATCTCCCATGCGCATGAGGCAGTAGTATCAGGTCAGGTCGTTACCGTCGCGGAAGCGGCAGCAGGGCCACTATTCTAAGTCGCTATTGACTTTTTTCAACCGCCGTGTTTAGGTGGAACTGACCAAAAGGAGAGAGCTGTGTAATAGAGAATCTGCGATACTTTTATAGTCGCCCACCACGTGTTAGGTACGTGGTTGTGGCGAGGTATTGCTGATGCTTTGATTTCTATTACTTCTTCTTTTTCTGGAGCAAACCTCATGTTTACCAATCCTTTTGGTTTGCCCGTTTCCGTACCCGGTTCCCGTGCCGAAGTGCGCTTGTGGTCACCGCTTATCGACGTCGACCACGAAGCCCAAAACCAGATTCGTTCCGTTGCTGGACTACCGTGGACGCACGCAGTAGCCGTCATGCCAGATGTCCGTGCTGGTACCGGTGTGACCGTCGGCAGCGTGATCGCCATGAATCAAGCAGTATCCCCAGCTGCAGTCGGTTGCGATATTGGCTGCGGAATGATGGCGGTACAAACCAGTATCACCATCAATGATCTCCCTGATGATTTAAAAAATCTCCGAATGATGTGGGAATCTGTTGTTCCTGTTGGTTTTGCCAAACACAAAAAACCCGCGCGGAGGTGCTCAAAACCAACGGGCTGCTCCGTCAGCAACTAAAAAAGCTCTTCGGGCAGTTTTCCCAGTTGCGGGTGGATGTGCCTCATGCCCAAAACACTGCAGAACGCCAATGCGGCACCTTGGGCGGCGGCAATCACTTTATTGAGCTTTGTTCCGATGACCAGGATCAACTGTGGTTGATGCTGCACTCTGGTTCGCGGGTTATCGGCAAAGAAATTGCCGAGCGGCATATTGCCAAAGCTAAGCGGTTGGAGTGGAACAGCGATATTAAAGACCGCAACTTGGCGGTATTTCTGCATCGTGATGAAACGGGTCGTGTTTACCCGGAATGGACTGATTACCTCCATGACTTGTATTGGGCGCAGCACTACGCTGCCTTTAATCGATTGGTGATGATGGAGTCCATTAAGTCTGCGTTTGCGCAGCTATTTCCCGCTGTTGCGTTTTCCCAGCAGATCAATTGTCATCATAATTATGTGTCTGAGGAGACCTATGAAGGCCGTGATCTGGTGATAACACGTAAAGGTGCTATTAGCGCGCAAGCGGGCCAGCTGGGTGTAATCCCAGGTTCAATGGGCACTGGCTCGTATATTGTTCGCGGTTTAGGCAATGTCCAGTCTTTTTGTTCGGCATCTCATGGTGCGGGCAGGACAATGAGCCGTGGTGCGGCGCGGGCACTCTTTAGCCTTGACGATCTGGTTGCGCAGACTAAGGGAGTGGAATGCCGCAAAGATTACGGAGTGGTTGATGAAATTCCTGCCGCCTATAAGGACCTGCAGCAGGTAATGGCTTACCAGCAGGATCTCGTCACCATAGAACAGCGCCTAGAAACACTGCTATGCATTAAGGGTTAAACCACGGCATAAGTCTGGTATTTCAGACAATAGGGCAGTATTGTTAGTGTTCAACGTCTATAGTTTTGCATAAAGTGGCCTCAGACACATTCGGTAGGGACGCGTCAGTTCATAGTCAATCTCGCTAGTGATAGCCCATTTATTTAAAAACTAGCGGGAACGATGGGTGCACCTGACCCTCCTTAAAGAATATGAGCTAAAAATTAAGGAGTCGAACTATAAATGTCTGAATCACGAACCGTAAAAGCCCCCAGCGGCACCACGCTGACCGCCAAAAGCTGGCAAACCGAAGCCCCAATGCGGATGCTGATGAACAATCTAGACCCAGAGGTGGCTGAACGGCCGGAAGACCTCGTCGTTTATGGCGGTACCGGCAAAGCAGCCCGCAACTGGGAGTGTTTTGATGCCATCGTAGAAACCCTCACTGAGCTGGAAGACGACGAAACACTCCTAGTCCAATCCGGCAAACCAGTAGCAGTATGGAAAACCAACCCTTGGGCACCACGGGTACTTATTGCAAACTCTAACCTCGTGGGCGACTGGGCAACTTGGCCGGAATTCCGCAAGCTCGAAGCTGAAGGTTTAATGATGTACGGCCAGATGACCGCAGGATCCTGGATTTACATAGCCACCCAAGGCATATTACAGGGCACCTATGAAACATTTGCCGCAATTGCAGCCAAACATTTCAATGGCACACTGGCAGGCACCATTACCCTTACCGCAGGCTGCGGCGGTATGGGTGGAGCGCAGCCACTAGCTGTCACCCTCAACGGCGGCGTTTGCATCATCGCAGATGTTGACCGTGGACGCTTGGAACGTCGACAAGCAAAACGCTATCTCGATACCATTGCTGACAGCCTCGATGAGGCCGTGAAACTGGCCGTTGCAGCAAAGCGCGATAAGCAAGCATTATCCATTGGGGTAGTGGGCAATGGCGCTGAAGTGTTCCCAGAACTGCTACAAAAACACCGTGCTGGTGAAATCCACATTGATATAGTCACCGACCAGACCTCTGCCCACGATCCGCTGAGCTATCTTCCCATGGAAATCCCCTTTGAGAGCTGGCAAGCTGAGGCAGCGGCTGACCCCATTACCTTCAGCAAAAAAGCGCGGGAATCCATGGCCGCACATGTCGCAGCCATGGTGGAGCTACAAGACGAAGGCGCCATCGTGTTTGACTACGGCAACTCCATCCGTGACGAGGCTCGCCAAGCAGGATATGCACGCGCATTCGAGTTCCCCGGCTTCGTACCGGCCTATATCCGGCCCCTGTTCTGTGAAGGCCTCGGGCCGTTCCGCTGGGCTGCACTATCGGGCGACCCAGAAGACATTAAAGTCACCGACCAAGCGCTCAAGGAACTATTCCCCGACAACGAACATCTCCATCGCTGGTTAGACGCAGCCGAAGAATACGTAGAATTCGAAGGCCTTCCCGCCCGCATCTGTTGGCTCGGCTACGGCGAACGACACAAGGCAGGGCTACTATTTAACCAGCTGGTAGCTGAAGGTAAAGTATCCGCTCCCATCGTCATTGGCCGCGATCACCTCGACTCCGGTTCGGTGGCATCACCCTACCGTGAAACCGAAGGCATGCTCGATGGCTCCGATGCCATCGCCGACTGGCCACTGCTCAACGCCCTCACCGCCACCAGCTCCGGCGCCACTTGGGTGTCGATACACCACGGCGGCGGCGTGGGAATCGGTCGCAGCATTCACGCAGGTCAAGTCTGCGTCGCTGACGGTACCGACCTAGCCGCAGAAAAGATCGCCCGCGTGCTCACCAACGACCCCGGCATGGGCGTGGTTCGCCACTTTGATGCTGGCTACGACCGCGCCGCCGAAGTCGCAGCCGAACGAGGTGTTAAAGTACCCATGGCCTTTAACAGCCGAGAAAGCAAATAATGAACTCCCTGTTAATCACCAATATTGGCGAATTACGCACTGTCGGCGAACTCGGCACACTGTATGACGCCGCCATCGTGGCTGAAGGCGAAAAGATTGCGTGGGTAGGGCCTGCTATTAACGCACCAGCCGCTGACAACGCGGTCGACGTGGGCGATCGAGCAGCACTGCCTGGTTGGGTGGACCCCCACACCCACATGCTGTTTGACGGCAATCGAGCCGCGGAATTTGAAGCACGCATGGCAGGTGAGTCCTATGCGGCGGGCGGAATCAATGTCACCGTTACTGCCACCCGTGCCGCTGGTGCCAGCCGACTAACGGAACTGCTCAAGCAACGCATAGCAGCAGCACACGCCGGAGGCACCACCACCATTGAGACCAAAACTGGTTACGGACTGGATCTAGAATCCGAAGTAACCGCGGCACGGATCGCTCACGAACTTGTCGACGACGTCAGCTTTTTGGGTGCCCACGTAGTCCCTGCAGGGGAAGACGCAGATGCCTACCTAGAGCTAGTCTGCGGCGATATGCTGCAACAAATCAGGCCTTACGTGCAATGGATAGACGTATTTTGCGAAACAGGTGCTTTCGACGAAGCCCAATCGCGTCGGGTTCTTCAAGCAGGTCAAGCTGCTGGCTTGGGGTTGCGGGTACACGGAAATCAGCTCGGGCCAGGTCCTGGAGTTCAATTGGCGTGTGAAATGGGTGCCGCCAGCGTTGATCACGTGAACTTTGTTGACGCCTCAGATATTGACGCCCTGGCTCAGACTGGTACGGTGGCAACGGTACTTCCGGCTTGTGATCTCTCCACACGCATGCCACTTGCACCGGCCCGAAAGCTGCTAGATGCAGGGGCAACGGTAGCAATTGCTTCCAACCTGAATCCGGGAACCTCGTACACGTCCTCCATGAATTTCTGCGTCGGCACCGCAGTGCTGCAAATGGGGTTGAGCTTGAATGAAGCTATTTACGCAGCGACGGTTGGTGGCGCCACTGCGTTACGACGCAATAATGTTGGCGCTGGGTTAGATTCCGCTGGTCGCCTAGCGGTGGGTGAGATTAGCGTGGGGGCGCGGTGTGATCTGCATGTGTTAGACACCGCCCAAGCGATTGATCTGGCTTACCGGCCTGGCATGCCGTTAACGTGGGCAGTTTTCCACAAAGGCCAACAGATAGTCTGATTGCCGCAATAATAAAAGCACCTAGCAGGTAGACCAAAGGTAAAACCTGCTAGGTGCTTTGTGTTTTCTATTTAAGCATCGAGGTCCTGCTCAATGAGGGCAGCGATCTTCTCAACGGCTTCGGCGTTATCGGAGGTGACAACAACCTTGTCGCCCTTTTCGGCGCCAAGAGCCATAATCATCAAAGAAGAAGCCGCATCGGTCTCTTCGTCTTCTTCACCTTCAAGGGCGAGGAAAATATCCTCGTCGTACTCTCCAGCTGCCTCGGCAATGATAGAAGCTGGGCGTGCGTGCAGGCCGACTGCAGAACCGACAACAACGGTCTTGGAAGCCATGAACTGGTCCTTTCCTAGTGTTTGTTTAAGTGTGAAACTTAAAGCAAACAAGATGATATTGGGGAAAATTTGGCGAGGGACACATTTTTCCGGGAAAGTAACCTCTCCCTCGTAACGCCTGTGTCCGATTCTATGATGTTTTCTGTTGTTTTTCTAGAAAAACAACAGAATTTTTGTTTTGTTAATGTTTGATCGTGTCCGCCGAAGCTCTATATATGGGGTATAAGCTGCGGTTTTCCAAAATAGGACAATGAGCCTAGTCGATCGTCTGTGATGCAGACAACGAATCAGTTCTATTGCTATTTAGCTTGCTTGGTCGTCTATTGGTTTTGCTGCAGTTGTCGATTTCACTGGCAGCAAAACCAAACCGAGCAGGCAAACGCTTGGTGTGGGTTTAAGCTGCCGCTGGTGCGGCTTCTTGGAGTGCCTTGTTGGGCCAGAATTGTTTCATAGCGATCACCATAATGACAGAGACCGCGGTACCAGCCACGAGAGCAACGATCCACGACAGCAGTGGGTCGATGGCGAAGAACACGAAGATACCGCCGTGAGGTGCGCGCGAGCCGACACCAAGAACCATAGACAACGCACCAGTGACAGCACCGCCTACCATCATCGATGGGATTACCCTAAGTGGGTCGGCAGCAGCGAACGGAATGGCACCTTCAGAGATGAAGGAAATGCCTAGCAACCAAGCGGATTTACCATTTTCCTGTTCCGCAGGGGTGAACAGATTCTTCCGCAGCATGGTGGCAATAGACAACGCAATAGGTGGAACCATGCCAGCACCCATGACAGCGGCCATAATCTGTAGCGAGGCCTCGTCACCCGTCGAAAGGCCTGCAGTAGCAAACAGGTACGCAGCCTTATTCACCGGGCCACCCAAGTCGAAGCACATCATCAGACCTAGGATCATGCCAAGAATCAGTGCGGAGGAGCCTGACATGGAGCTCAGCCAATCTTGCAAGCCCTGGAGAACGGCAGCCAGCGGGCGACCTAAGAATAGGAACATCAGTAGCCCAACGCCTAGCGACGCAACCAGCGGGACAATAACCACCGGCATCAACGATTGTAGGATGCGCGGCACTTTCATCTGGCCCAGCCACATGGCGAAAAGACCAGCTAGAAGACCAGTAATCAAACCGCCGATAAATCCAGCGCCGAGCGTGATCGAAATAGCGCCACCAACGAAACCTGGTGCGATACCGGGACGGCCAGCAAGCGCATAGGAAATGTAGCCAGACAAGGCTGCCACCACGAAACTCATGGCAGCTTGGCCGATTGCAAATAGTACCGCGCCGAAATACAACGCAAAGCCTGCGCGTTCGAAGGAGATTAGTTCTCCATCGACGGTTATGTCATGCCCTGGCAGGTTATTTAAGGAGAATTCGGTGGCAAGTACTTCCCAGCCGTTAGCCATATCGTAGCCACCGAACAGGAAGCCTAGAGCTAAGAGCAGACCACCTGCTGCAACGAAGGGCACCATGTAAGAGACACCGGTCATCACGGCTTGCTGCATTCGCTTACCGATACTCAAGCTGGAGGAGTCTGCTGACTCAGCGGAAGACTCTGAGGACTGACTGCCACCTACTTTGGGGGCATTGGGATTGGTGGTTGCAGCGACTGCTTCCTCAATCATTTTTGCTGGTTCATTGATGGCGCGCTTCACGCCTGACTCAATGACAGGTTTACCGGCGAACCGTTGCCGGTCCTTAACACCAATATCGGTAGCGAAAATTACCGCATCTGCTTTTTCTACGACGTCTTCAGGCAGTGGGGTGATGGAGGAAGAACCTTGGGTTTCCACGTGCAGCGTGACGCCATCCCGCGCAGCAGCTGCTTGTGCCAAGGAATCTGCTGCCATGTAAGTATGCGCGATACCCGTGGGGCAGGCAGTGATAGCGATAAGCGTCAAATCGCCATCAGCGGCGGGTTCTGCAGGAGCAGGAGGCGTCTTCTTGGCCTCACCGGAAACAACATCAGTGACGAGGGAAACTATTTCTTCCTCGGTGGCTGCATTGCGCAGTGACTCAACGAAATCAGCACGAACTAATGCGCGCGCTAGTTTAGACAAGATCTTAAGATGCGCTTTGCCAGCACCATCAGGTGCCGCAATAAGAAAAACTAAATTTGCAGCACCGTCGGGACCCGAAAAATCCACCGGATTACTCAAACGAATAAACGCAAGAGTGGGAACCTCGACCGCGGCTGAACGACAGTGCGGAATGGCGATTCCGCCTGGAACGCCAGTACCTGCTTGTTCCTCCCTAGCCAATGCATCCGCGGCAAGCTGTGTTGCATCGGTGGCGCGACCGGTTGCGGTTACTAGACCAGCGAGATGGGAAATCACATCTTTGGGAGTAGAACCGACATCAGCATCCAACTCAACGAGTTGGGTTGTGATAATTTGCTCAGACATAAAAGGGTTTCCTTAAATGAAACGTGTGTGGGGATGAGCCCAAGGACTATGAAGTTATGAAGTTTATCGTGGGTTAGGATTGATATTTCCGCACGTCAACAGATATTTTTTCCACCATTTCCGGTGTGGGAATAGTAGTTCCCGGCAAAGTGACAGCAGTGGTGCCATAAGCCACACCAAGTGCAAGTGCATCTGCGAGGTTTAGCCCATCGGTGAGCCCTAAAATAAACCCAGCCAAGGTGCAGTCACCGGCGCCCACTGTTGAAACAGCATCAACCTTTTCAGTGGTCGCAAGCCACACGCCATCAGCGCTGGCCAAAATGGCTCCAGCGGGACCAAGGGTAATCAAAGCCATGGGGACACCGCGGTTAACAAAATCTACAGTTGCCTGTACCACTGGATCGTAGTTACCGTTTTGGGCTTCTTTTTCTAGGGCAATACCGTCAATGCCGAGGATCTGTCCCAGTTCCATGCTGTTGGGGGTCATCAAATCGGGTTGAACGACATCGAGAGCTGCCGCAACATCGGTCAGCGGCTGATCGGAAGTATCCACGGCGATACGAACACCAGGGCAGTGTTTCCGCAAAAGTTCAGTGAGCTCCACATACCAACTGGTGGGAGCACCTGGTGGCAATGATCCTGCCATAACTACCCAGTCGCCATCTTTAGCCTGATCTAGCAGAGTATCTTCTAAGGCTTTTGTGTTTTCTGCACTCAACTCACCCCCAATGCCGTTGAGCTTGGTAGTTACCCCTTGTGGATCTACGACCGCAGTATTGACCCGCACTGGGGCGTTCGTTGGGGTGGGAACGGCTGGAATGGCAACTTCTTCCAAAAGTGTTAAAAACGGATCAGTTTCTATAGCGGGAAAGATAGCTGCGGTTTTCTTACCGGCCTTGTGGATGGCATGAGAAACATTTACGCCTTTGCCACCCGCGACTGAGGTGCTGGATTTCAAGCGCATCACTTCACCAACGCGAAGTGGTTCATTGAGGGAAAAAGTAGTGTCAATGCTGGGATTTGGGGTAACTGTGACTATCATGGGATCACCAAATTGGGTTGAAGGGAACAAGGATGAACAAGGATGAACAAGGTGGTTTAGAGGGGGAGTTAAGGGCACTGGTGGCCTTGGGGTCGAGGTGGACAAGGGGCTATAAAGTTATCAACGCTGAAGTCTTTATGGTTGTGATGTGAGTGCAGCCTCAAGGCGAGATATGACCTATGGCTCCCACTCTACGTATGTTGGAGTGGAAAAGTTTGAAGTTGTTATGCAGTTGTGCTTTGTAGCGGGTGTTTTGGAGGATGACATGCAGGAATGGTCGTGAGGGGAGTTACCAGAAAAGCACAGGTATAACCTCCTTATGGGATAGGGCAGTCGAAGATGAGAGAGGGGCGCTTGGGAAATTTCCCACCCTTCAGCCCTTAAATCTGGCAATATTATTGCGCAGTGGGGACATTTTACCTTTGGCCTAAGAAGTGGGTGTGGGCAATGACATAGTGTGTGAATTTTTGCCCTAATAGCCAATGTTCTGGTGGGTAAAACAATGATTCCAAACGTCATATCTTCCCGTTTTCACTATGAAATTTTTGTTTGTGTGGTTTTCTATCCCAACTTTATGCCCATTTCTTTTTGGTTGTCAACAGATTCGGGAAGTAATTTTTTTGGTTTTTTATTTGTTTCTGTTGCGGAAGTGTTGATTTTATGGTGTCCTAGAGCTAATACCCACTCGCACGTGAAGATAGGTGAAAAACTATGAGTGATGTGACAAGCGACACAAGTTATAAGGGGACCCCTGTGGTCCCCGGTGTTCGTTACGCCAAGGCCGTTTGGATCAGCCCTCGGCCAAAGCTGCCTCAAGCAGGCCAGGTTGTCGATGAAGCCAGTCGCGACGCAGAGCTAGAGCGCTTCAATGAAGCCGCGGATATCGTGGCAGGACGGTTGCTGGAACGATCCAGCCACGCCAAAGATGCAGCAGCTGAGGTGCTGAAAGCGACCGCTGGCATGGTCAATGACCCCGGTTGGCGCAAGGCAGTACGCAAAGGTATCAGCGGTGGTCACCCCGCTGAATATGCTGTAGTAGCTGCAACAACAAAGTTTGTAACCATGTTCGAGGCTGCGGGTGGTGTGATGGCGGAACGGACCACTGACCTGCGCGATATTCGTGACCGAGTGATTGCCCAACTCCGGGGTGAAGCAGAGCCAGGTTTGCCAGATGTAACCGAGCGGGTTGTGCTGTTTGCAGATGACCTGTCACCAGCCGATACGGCGGCACTCAATACCGACTTCTTTGTTGGTTTGGTTACAGAACTTGGTGGTCCTACCTCGCACACTGCAATTATTGCTAGGCAGTTGAACGTGCCTTGTATCGTGGCTGCTGGTTCTAAACTTCAGGAAATTACAGCAGGCGAGCCAGTTCTTATTGACGGCACCTTGGGCACCGTTACAGTCAACCCTGACCCAGAAATCGCGATTGCAGCCGAGCAGGAGTCCAAGATTCTTGCCGAACGAGTCGCTCAGTGGCGCGGACCTGCAGAGACCAAAGACGGTCATAAGGTACAGCTGCTAGCTAACGTGCAAGATGGTAATGCTGCTCGAATTGCTGCCACAGAATCTCAGGCTGAAGGTATCGGGCTGTTCCGTACCGAAATGTGCTTCCTAAGCGCTACGAACGAGCCATCAGTGGAAGAGCAGGCAGAGGTTTATAAGAAGGTACTAGAGCAGTTCCCAGACGCGAAAGTCGTGGTTCGCTCTCTAGATGCTGGTTCGGATAAGCCTGTTGCTTTTGCCACCATGGCCGATGAAATGAACCCAGCCTTGGGCGTTCGTGGTTTGCGTGTTGCTCGGGCGAATGAGGCACTGTTGACGCGGCAGCTAGACGCTATCGCCAAGGCGGTATCGGATTTGGGACGTACCGATGATAATTCGCCAACGTGGGTTATGGCTCCTATGGTGGCCACCGCTCGGGAAGCAAAGTGGTTTGCAGGCTTGTGTGCCGAACGCGGCTTAACTGCAGGTGCCATGATTGAGGTTCCCGCCGCTGCACTGATGGCAGATAAGATCATGCCATATCTGGACTTCGTCTCCATTGGTACCAATGACTTGACCCAGTACACCATGGCAGCAGACCGCATGTCACCGCAGCTCGCTTATCTAACTGATCCCTGGCAGCCTGCTGTGCTGCGCTTGATCGAGCACACCTGTAAAGAAGGACAGCGGACCAATACTGCCGTGGGTGTTTGTGGTGAGGCAGCGGCTGATCCATTGTTGGCTTGCGTGCTCACCGGTTTGGGCGTGAACTCCCTGTCAGCAGCATCTACGGCGATTGCCGGTGTCGGTGCTCAGCTAGCGGCCGTTGATTTCGAAACCTGCAAGCAGGTAGCTCAGGCAGCTATTAACGCAGAAGGCGCCATCAACGCTCGGGCAACTGTGCGCGAGATGCTCCTAGGCGATAAGGCCTAAATAATTGCGTGACGACGATGGATGCGTCGTCACGCAATTAGCCTTGCTGTAAGGACACTAGTTCGCGATTACAACATCAATGTCGCGTTCTCGAAGTGCCTTTACAAAGGACTTGGGGGCATTTGCATCAGTGATCAATATGTCAATATTGGCAATGGTTCCAAAGCTAACCAAGTAATCTGTTCCCATTTTCGTTGAATCGCATAAAACAACCACTTTATGGGCGTTGGTGATCATGGCGGATTTAATTGCTGCTTCTTGGGAATCAGCAGTAGACAGCCCATGGTCTAAAGTTAAAGCGTTTGTTCCAATAAACGCTACCTCGGCACGCATCAGCGCGAGTGTGCGAAGCGCAGTGTCACCCACTACCGCTTGGGTAATGCCTCGGACGGAACCACCCAAGAGCTGAATTTCATCAAGCCCAGAATTTGCCAAAGTCAGCGCTATGGAGAGGCTGTTGGTCACTATCGACCACTGCTTGGCAGTGGGTTGGATCGCGATCAGCTCAGCTAATGCGGCAGTTGTGGTGCCGGCGTCGAGGAACATTCCGCCCTGGGGGGCAGGGAGGAATTGTAACGCTGCTTGGGCGATGGAATTTTTAGCTCCCGAAGCAGAGCGCGCCCTAGCGTCAAGGCTGTATTCTGTGGTCTGGAATGTTTGATTTGCAACTGCGCCGCCGTGAACGCGATGGACCACTCCTTCACGGTCTAACACCGCAAGGTCACGCCTAATCGTTTCTGCGGTGACATCAAATCGGGCAGCGAGTTCGGTTACGTTTACTCGACCCTCAATGGCTGTCAGGGAAGCTATCTGCCGTCGTCTTTCTTCTGAGTACATGAACTTAAGGCCCCTCCTTGACAACCAGCAATGACCGAACCAACGTCAGCTGTTTTGATCTATGTCCGTTTTGATGTGTTATTGCCTACCATTCTCCCACGCTATAGGTCAAGAAACCACAGAATCAAAAAGCCATTGATGCTACGATCGGGCATATGTGGGGTGAAAAACAGGGGATTGTTCAACTAAACCCAGTAAAAGCAACATTTTTTCATCGCATTATCTGTAATTGTGATTTGCGCTACATCCACCAAATAGGGGGAGTGAAAATGTGGTTTTAGTCCGATTATGGGCAAAGTTTGTTGGTCAGGCCACAGAAAAACCGGTAAAACCCACACATGCGGAACTTACTCACATGCGTGGACCTCGGTGGGGATCATCGAACAGATGTGATTGATTAAAGTTTGCGTAGTACGGAAACTACCTTGCCGAGTATTTCCGTATCAGGAGTAACGGCAATGGGGGAGAAGGCGTCATTGTGGGGTAGCAGCCATAAGCCACTTTCATCTTTGAAAAATTCCTTCACGGTTGCCTCGCCCTCAATCATGGCGGCGACAAATTCTCCTTGTTCTGCTACTTTCTGGGTGCGAATGACTACCCAGTCTCCATTGAGTATTCCGGCATCGCGCATGGAGTCACCAATGACTTTGAGCATGAACAGGTCACCGTCACCAACAATTTCCTCGGGAAGTGGCAGATAGGAGGTAACATTTTCTTCTGCCAAGATGGGGTTGCCTGCGGCGATGGAACCGACCACTGGAATGATGGTGGCGGGTGAGGTGTCCTCGTCCATTTTGGGACGCTTGGGGGAGCGGTGTCTCGGCTTTGGTCCCACCCGCGGAACTTCCTCGCCTGGTAGGGTGCGGACATCCACTGCGCGAGGTTTATTGGGATCGCGCCTGAGGTAGCCTTTACGTTCCAGTTCTTTTAATTGATAGGCGACGGAAGAGGTTGACTGTAGTCCTGCGGCATCGCCGATTTCACGAATGCTGGGCGGGTAACCGCGCAGCACAACTGCATCGCGAATCACCTGTAGAACGCGAAGTTGACGTTCCGTGAGTTGGTCGCTATCGACTTTTGCGGAGCGAGAGCTACCGTTTGTAGATTTTCGGGCCATCGGGGATTCTCCTTGGCTATGTGGTTGGGGGACTATGTGGTTGGGGAGAGGCGATTTCAAATTCAAGCCAAAACCGATCCGACTGTTTTTCACCGTTATAGTGTGTTCGAAAGAACACATGTGTGTGATGTGTTCGAAAGACCGCCTTTTTATTGCCTTATACAATACCGTAATTTTCAGTGCACCGATACGCTTGTTCGAAGCAAAAAAGGGGGGAAACACGCCGCATGTTCGATAGTGATGGCGTTATAAATGCTTGAAAATCTTCGAACATTTGATCTATAGTGTAGTTAGCATGTCGGGAAAGTTGCTTAGTGTTTTCAGTTGAGATATGAAAGGAGAAACAATGACTATCGATTTTAGTTCCACCTCGGATCGTTACGCTTCTGCCACCTCACGACAGGCAGCTACTGAACTATGTGTAGTTCAACCAGCTATCACATGGGATGGGTGACCGCTATTAGGTGCCGAACATACGATAACCGGTGTTCGAACACTGCAGCCGGTTGATGGCAAACAGATTGAAGTAACTCCAAGTGAAATAAGTGAGAAGTTTCACGCAGGTAATTATCTCAGTGGCAGCCCCCAAGTGAGGGGCGAAATTAATCTATCTAATCCAGAGGTTCGGCAAAATTATGTGCTGGGTGCCATCGTTGTTTGTGTCATTGCCCTTGGCATTGTGTTAACTGGAATGCTGGAAAATGTGAATATAATTAATATTCTTCAATAATCTTTGAGCATCATTGCTCAGCGGTGAAACGGCGCATAACGGTGGTAGGTTTAGCTAAGAACGATGCTTTGGCGTTGTTTCCTTTAGACTTTTACCTTAGCAAGAAATGAGAGGAAATAATGCACTGCCCGTTTTGCCATAATGAACATTCAAAGGTGATAGATTCCCGCGTCATTGAGGGCGGTACTGCTATTCGACGCCGAAGGGAGTGCAGCTCTTGCGAGGGAAGATTTACCACCATCGAAAAAGCACAACTTTTGGTGGTGAAGCGGAACGGGTTGACTGAGCCGTTTAGCCGCGAAAAGGTTATCGTGGGTGTGCGTCGAGCCTGCCAAGGCCGCGACGTTTCCGATGACGCCTTGAAGCGATTAGCGCAACAAGTGGAAGAAACCGTACGCAGTCACGGCAGCTCCCAAATCCACGCCAATGTTATTGGTTTGGCTATCCTAGATCCGCTACGGGAATTAGACGAGGTTGCTTATTTACGTTTTGCGTCCGTATATAAGTCTTTTGAGTCTGCGGCGGATTTCGAATCGGAGATTCGTCTCATGCACCGTAGGGATCGTACGTTAGGGTAGGCCCTTTTAAGCAGGGCCTAGGCTATGCCGTCTAGGTAGGCCAAGAGGCGAGATGCTAAGCCAGTTCATCGCAGTGCGGCTATGGCCTTAGAAATTTTTACCTCTGACACCTTGATCGCTGTTCCTAGTCGTTGTGCAAAAAGGCTCACACGAAGTTCTTCCATAAGCCAATGTATATCCTTGATTTGTTGGGATTTTTGGCGGTGAGTAGGTAGATTAGAAACCTTTGTGGCTAGTTGTTCCTGCAGGTTATTAACCACGGCTTGCCGCTGGGCATCACGATTGGGGTTGAGCTTCATTTCTTCCAGCCGAGTCTTTATGGCTGCGATATAGCGCGGTAGATGTTTGATACGGTCAATGCCGATCACCGTAAGTACATGAGCAGGCAGTAGGTTGTGCAATTGCTGCTCAATGTCGGTGATTGCCGGTCCGGTCCAGTGCTGTAGTTCCTGGGTAATATCGTAATAAGCTACCAAACCTGGTGCTAAGGTGACGATCATCTGCCGCGCAGAACTAGGCGCTTCTTGTTTGATGGCATCACGTAGTTGGCTAAAAGCAGATGGTGTGCGCACGGGACCGCCATGAGTAATAAGCGCATTTTTCACAGCTGCGACCCGGGCATCGTTCACCAGGCCAGCGGCACTACCATGAGGATAATTTTCTACTGCTACTCGTTGTTGCAGCGTCAACCCATTGAGCATTTTCTGCACTGGTAGGGAAATTTCCTTTAGCAGCAGTGCCAATGTGGCGGTAAGCATAGCCGAGTCAGCTTCGGCTTTAGTGCCCATGACTTTTAGCGCTATGCCAGCGCTGCTGACGACCAACGCTGGATAAGCAGTGACTTTTTGCCCGTCCACTTCGGTGATTATTTCTTCAGGTATCTCACCAAGTGTGTTATCTGTCCATGCTGGTACCGGTGCTTGTTCTGCGTGGTGGCTGGCCTTCGACATGGAGGATTTGATCTGCTGGGCTTGGCGATTTTTCAGCCGAGATAATGAACGGTCGCGGTCGATGATCTTTCCACGTTTATCTATAGCGGCAAAGCTCATGACCAAGTGTTCAGGTAATCCGGCAGGGTTAAAATCAGTAGCGTTTATGCCTGAGCCGCCTATCCCGGCTAAAGCTGCTGCGAGTTGTTCATACAGTGTTCCCGGCTTATCTGGGTTTAACTTAGGCAATACCTGTTGGGCGAATGCAGGTGCCGGGACAACTGACTTGCGCAGTGGCTTTGGTAAACCACGGATCAGTTCAGTAATTAGCTCTTCTAGCATTCCTGGGACTAACCATTCGAAACCATGCTCCTGTAGTCCAGCTAGTAGTGGTACTGGGACATGAATGCTTACACCATCGTCGTCGGCGCCTGGTAGGAAGTTATACGACAAGGGGAAACTCAGATCACCTTGCTGCCAACTAGTAGGAAACTCTTCTTCAGAGATGCTATGAGCATGTTCATTGGTCAAGGACTCAGCATGGAAATCAAGCAACTGTGGTTGGTTTTTGCGAGTCTTTTTCCACCATTGATCGAATGTTGATCCAGAATAGACAGTTTGTGGTAGCCGGGCATCGTAAAAGTCGAATAGGACTTGGGGGTCCACCACGATGCCACGGCGGCGTGCTTTGTGTTCCACTTCGATTGCTTGGGCAAGTTTTTCCGCATTTTTATGGAAAAACTTGTGGTGAGTGTTCCATTCGCCGTCGATAAGCGCATGCCGGATGAACATGTCTCTAGCAGCAGCTGTATCCACGTGATGATATGGAATAAGCCGATCAGCGACAACCGGTACGCCGTAGAGACTTGACCGTTGGTGAACTAGCGCTACCGCTTTTTTCTTAGACCAGTGTGGCTCAGAGTACTGGTGCTTGAGCAGCTTCTTGCCAAGGCGTTCTACCCAGCTAGGATCAACGCTGGCGACTTGCCTTGCCCATAGTTTGGAGGTTTCTACTAGTTCAGCTGCCATCACAAAAGACGGCAGGGACTTTGCTAAGCCGGAGCCGGGGAAGATCTGAAATCGCATGCTCCGGGTGCCAAGATAGTCTCGTGACTCACCCTGCCGGATCCCAATATGAGATAGCATTCCTGACAGTAAGGATTGATGGATGGCATCAACTTGGGTGGTGGCATATCGGGTACCACCGCTATTCGGTTGTGCATCTGTGCCCTGTTGGGAGCGATGTATTTTGGGCGTGGGAACCAGCGGGTCTAACGAGAGATCCTCAATTTGAGTCCAGCCCAGCTGCTCACAAATAGACTGGAGCTGACGGACTAAATCAAACCATTCGCGGATCCGTAGGTAATGCAAAAACTCTTGTTGCATCAGCTTGCGGAAACCATTGCCTGAATTATTTTTTCTACTGGTTGTGATGTAATCCCAGAGCTTTAGCAATCCCAGAAAATCCGAAGTCTTGTCTTTAAACCTAGCATGCAGTTGATCTGCCTGGGCGCCAAAATCTAACGGGCGTTCTCGGACATCTTGGATAGTGAGGGCAGAGACGATAATTTGGACTTCGCCAAGGCAGCCAAGCCGGTTTGCTTCTATGAGCATCCTAGCTAGGCGGGGGTCCAGCGGGATTCGCGCGATGGTACGACCGATCGAAGTCAGACGTGGTACGCCATCAGCAGTGGTTTTATCTTCGATGGCACCTAATTCATGCAGCAGTGTGATGCCGTTACGAATAGCTTTCACGTCTGGGGCCTGTACAAACGGAAAGTCCTGAATATTGCCCAGTTTGAGCGCGGCCATCTGCAAAATGACGCTGGCTAGATTGGTGCGGAGAATCTCAGGGTCGGTGAATTCAGGACGCGCGGCAAAATCTTGTTCCGAGTACAATCTGATAGCGATGCCATCAGCCACACGTCCGCAGCGGCCGGAACGCTGATTGGCGCTAGCTTGGGAAATGGGTTCAATGGGGAGGCGCTGGACTTTCGTCCGATGCGAATAACGAGAAATGCGCGCGGTGCCTGTGTCAACGACAAAATGAATCCCCGGGACAGTCAGCGAAGTTTCTGCAATATTAGTGGCCAGCACAATGCGCCGACCGGCGTGGGGGCTAAAGACTCGGTGTTGCTCTTGATTAGATAAACGTCCGAATAGCGGTACAACTTCCACCCCTTTCCATTTTTGGGCGATGATCGCTTCCATAGCTTCCCGAATATCTGCTTCGCCGGCAAAGAAACATAAAATATCTCCCTCGCCGTAACCCATCAGCTCGTTAATTGCCTGGAGTAACCCATCGATGGGATAAATGTCGACAAGCTTGTTCCCCATTTAGGTCTGCTATGGCCGGTACATCACTTCTACAGGGTAGGTG
>CAUQSW010000033.1:0-32462 GCA_963520895.1 uncultured Corynebacterium sp.
GTCTGTGTCTAACCCGGTTAGGGCTTCACAGAGGGTAACTAAGAGTGTGGTGCGGTCTTTGCGTTTGCGTAACGGATACACCGCGGACCCTAGTTCCAGAATCACGCTAAAGGATAATCTGGCTTCGCGGATTGCGGTGTGTACCTTATGAGCGGAAAGCACTTTGTAAACGCGTTGGTATTTTTTTAGTACGCTTTTGTGCTTCCCACTTTTAGTGGCTACCACAGGTAGCCCATCCAACTCTATCCAGGAAACGTAATCGCTCAATAGGTCTAACCCGTTGGTGGTTCTATGACTGCTAACTGTTGGGCAAGGTTTGTTGGGTTCATAACCCTGAAATTAGTAAGAGATTACGGGGAAAACAAGGGGTAAACCAAGAAAATCAGCACCTGTGGATAACTTACCCGCTACCAGCAAAAAACCCACCAAAACCCACCCAACGACCCCATCAAGACTACCAAACAAACCAACCCAACAACAGAACAGCACACAAGTTATCCACAAGAAAACCCGCAGCCACAACCCTCACTTATTTCAGATATTTTTAAAACCCCAGAGCCATAATGGTTCTGGGGTTCTAGGGAGAAAAATTATTCAGTTGTAAGTTTTAGTTTCCGTGATGGACATCGACCTTGCCGGTGGCCGGATCATAGGTGATATAACCATGTTCGAAATCAACTCGTAGAAGGTCACCATCTTTGTATTCTTGACCCAGTGGCAGTCCGAGCGGTCCCATATCGAGGCCATGGGCTGCCCAGGTGTCACCGATCGCGCCCCATAGCGGCTGAAGGCCGGTTTCTGGGGAACCAACGATGATGCCATTTTCAAACAAAGCGTAGGTGATGTCTTTGCCATTGCCATTGGTGTAGGTGACTTCTTCAGAGCGAGCGTTACCTAAGATCGGGGCAAGGGTTTTCCACAGTTTCGCCAAGTCGGTGTTGCCGCTGAGTGGGATTACCTTATCCAAGAATCCGGGCAGCATGCCGAGGTTCAGGCCGTCGATAACTTTAATATTGCCGAGGTTGCTTACGGTGCCAGGCAGTAGGCCCACGGCAGAGGCAAGACCGATGGCGAGTTTGATCAGCGTGCTGACGATGTTATTGGACGTACCAGAGGAACCTTGTAGCTGCTGTAGTAGGTTGACCGCGCTATTGTTGTTGCTGGCAGGGGTTGCCTGTGCGCTAGGCGGAGCCGTTGTGGTGGCGGTAGCAGTATTTGTCGATGCTGCGCTGGAGCTTGATTTAGGCGTGCTGCCAGTGCCGCCATTGCTACCGCTGCCGCCGCCGATGCTGTTGGCTTTCTTCTTGGCTATCTTACGGATTTCGTCCATCTTGGCGTAGACGTGGTTGCCTGGGCATTCCGTGGTTCCGACATCGCGGTGGGCGAAGATATTGGGTAGCTCTACCCGGGTGCCCTGTGGGAACTTGGAGTATTGGGTACCTTCAGAAACATGGTAGTTCTTGCCAGTGGGATCTAAACCTTCCACCTTTGCCCGCCAACCTAAGACTTCACCAACACTGTTGATCATCTCAGAAGATGGCTGTGCGATGGAGTAGTTGCCCAGCATGGATACTGCCCAGGTGTTTTCGTTAAACCCGCCAGCGTGGACACCAATGACGTCTTTATTTAAGCCGCCGTAACGTCCCTCGTAAAGGTTGCCGTATTTGTCGGCAAGTACGTGGTAGCCAATGTCGCACCACCCTAAGGTTTGAGCGTGGTACTTATAGATGCCGCGCACAATCCCGGGAGCCTCTTGGGCGGAGTAGTTATTAGAGCCTGCGGTGTGGTGGACGGTCAAGCCGATAACTCCATCCGCGTAGCTGGGTTCTTTACAGCGAATAGACTCGTCTGCGCCCCAACCTTTGCGGGAGACGATCTTAGGCA
The DNA here is from genome assembly GCA_963520895.1 of uncultured Corynebacterium sp. GTDB lineage: Bacteria > Actinomycetota > Actinomycetes > Mycobacteriales > Mycobacteriaceae > Corynebacterium. The sequence goes on from CAUQSW010000033.1 coordinate 1,885, forward strand.
GGCCGTCGGAATCGGCAGCCAAGTCGATGGAGGAGTCTGGGATGTCTGATTTCCCGCCATCAATGAACACTGCTTCGAGGTCTTTGACGGCTTCGGTGTCATAAAGGTCTACGCCCGACATGGATACCTGAACGGTTTTGGTGGGTTCAAGGTAGATCAAATCGGTGCCTTTTTTAGTTTCTGCGTCGTCGCCACCGTAATCCATGGGGTCGGTATCGTACCAGTCGGTCCAGGTGCCGTCGTCACGCTGCCCGCGGGCGAAAACTGCGACGTCCTTATTGCCGGTCCAAGTTAGGGCGAACTGTGAGAATGGCTCTTCTTGGGTGAATTGCTTCACGGTGCGGGAAGCATCGCCTTCGCCTTGCGCTCTGATGGCTGGGTCGTCGACGACGATGTTTTCGCCGTCGGCAAGGCTGGCGGTGGATAGGCTGGCATCAACAGGGTCGATGCCCTCGCCTTGGGTTTGAAGTATTTTGGTGTTGGATAGGCCTACTGCAGCGCTGGCCACCAAGGTAACCGCGAGCACTGCTGCAGTGATGGGGCGAGACTTGACTGCGCGGAGGCGACGTCGTTGTTTCACTTGAAAATCTCCCTAGATTTACTGCTTCTTACCCTGAACTTAAAGTTTAGGGTTCGTAACTATGGACTACATTAGTGCATTAGTGGGGTAAATGTCATTATTGTTTTTAATGTTACTGGTGTGAAAGTTGCGCTGGCTGCGGAAATACCCTAAAAATAAATTCCACCCCCGGGCGTGTCGGGGTGAAAAGTTAGCGTCACCTTTGAGGTGAGTGGAATTTTTATTGATAGATGGCGTGAGGCGGGCACGCTACTCGGCAAGGGGCTGTTAAGGTGTTATTAATGAAAATGGGTGCAGATAGTCCTTTTGGCACTGCCATAAGGCAATTCTGTATGGCTAATCACAAGAAAAGTTAGATAAAAACCTATTTTAGGATCTTTAAGGAAGCATTGATGACGTTTATGGTTTACCGCAAAACCTCGAAGTTGCGTAAAAGTGCCAGCATATTAATGGTGATATTCGCAACTGCTGTGTTGTCGTGGCAATTGCCAGTGATTTTAGAGGGGTTAGCGTCGTGGCTAGGCGCCAAGTCGCCGCGATTGCAGGTGGCATTAACTTCTTTTGCTGCGCTATGTGTGCAGGCATTGCCCTTTGTGCTGATTGGCTCTGTGGCTTCTGCTACCGTAGCAGTATTCATGACTCCACAGCGCTGGAAGAAGGTGCTACCAACGAAATCGGTACCAGCCATTATGGTAGCTGCGGTTTTGGGAATGGTAGTCCCTACCTGCGAGTGCTCTTCAGTGCCACTGGCGCGCCGAATGATAAAATCTGGAGTACCGCCAAGTGCTGCAGTCACTTTCATGACAGCAGCACCATCGCTTAATCCGCTAGTGGTTATCGCAACCGTGACCGCATTCGGAGGCTGGGAAATGGCTGCCGCTCGGTTTGGGGCTGGATTGTTGGCTGTGGTGGGGTTGGGGCTTGTCGTTGCCGCTTTTGGACAACAAGCCTTCGCTGCACTCACTACTACTGATATACATGAGCATGACCAGGAACATGAGCACCTACACGGCAACGAGCACGAGTCAAAAAGCCAGAAATGGATTCATGCGGTATGGCATGACGCTATAGGTGCGGCAACGTTTTTAGTTCTTGGCGGTGCCATAGCAGCTACCGCCAGTGCCTTTCTTCCTATTTCGGCAGCTGCTACTGTGAGCCAACAGGTTTTCGTAGCAATCTTAGTAATGGCGATCTTTGCAGTGATTGCATCACTCTGCTCGCTGGGGGACGCCTTTGTGGCAGCAGCATTGGTGGGGGTTCACCCAGCAGGGGCACTAGCGTTTCTAGTGGTCGGGCCAATAATCGACATTAAACTCAGTGCCATGATGGAGGGGATTCTAGGGTCCAAACCAACACGATTGATAGCACTAGGCGGTTTCAGTACAGCACTGGGAACAACAGTGATAGTTTCTGCGCTTCTTGGGTGGTTATAATGCGGCATTACATAGTAGGGGTGTTGCTTGCGCTTTTAGGTTGTGCGCTCATCCGAGCGGTCATTACCGGGGATTATCAGGCGTGGGTAGCGCAGTCGCCTATTTTGGTGATCGGTGGTGGCGTAGGTGTACTTGCACTTGCCGTTATTACGTTATATTCACCGCAACCAAGTTGTGACTGTGCTGAGCGAAACACTCATCAATGGGCGCCTTGGGCACTGGCATTGATTGTTGTGGTGGTGGTTGGATTGAAGCCGCAAGCTCTTAACCCTACTCAGGTATCGGTGGCCAATCACGCGGCGACCGTAAAAAATGCCACATCTGGGTTGCCGCCACTTCCCGATGGTATTCCCGCAATTAGTTTAAGAGAAGCAGTCGCACGTTCAGTAGCACCTGCTGATGAACGACTATTAGGAAGACAAGTCCAACTTTCAGGCCAAGTGGTCAGCGCTGATAGCTCACGTTATTTATCACGGGTGTCTATAATTTGCTGCGCTGCTGATGCTCGTGCCTACCGAGTTGAGCTAGTTGATCCACTGGGCTTTACCACAGATTTCCCAGACTCTAGTTGGATTACTATTACAGCTACGCTACAACCTGGTACCGCCACGGTAGAACGAGACTGGATACCGCTGGTGATAGTAGGAGCCGCCACCGAAACGACGGCTGATGGCTACGAACGCAATAATTAGGGTTACTGGTTTGTGTGTACCTCGGTTGCGCCAGTTGCTGGATTAAAGGTCACATATCCACCTTGGAAATCAACCCGTTTTAGCTTACCGTCGTTGTATTCTTGGTTCAGTGGCAAACCAAGTGGCCCCATATCGAAACCTTGTGCCGCCCAGGTATCACCAATGGCACCCCATAACGCTTGGGTTCCTACCTCGGGAGAGTCAATAACAATCCCGCGATCGTATAATGCGTAGCTCACCTCTTGGCCATAACCATTAGTGTAATGGGTTTCGGGGGTGCGCAGTTGACCAATGAGTGGGTTAAGAGTGCTCCCGTGCCGGGTGACTGCTGTATCGCTATCAGTGGCAGGGTGCTCGTTAACTGCAGCGGTCAGCTTGGTTAGCTGCACACCATCAGCGGTGTTTACAACACCGTTTTTAGTGGTGGTTCCCGGAATTATCCCCACTGCAGAAGCAATGCTAATTGCGAGCGTAATTAGATCTTGAACGCCAGAGGCATTTTTCTTAGCGGCGTTTTGTAGCTGCTGGAAAAGATCGAGCGCAGTTTTTGCATTGGCGGACTGCTGATTGACTTGGGAACGGGATGCAATCTGTTGCGGCTCACCGGTACTTGGCGTTGCAGGCTCTGAGGTGGCGTGTTCAGTGGTAGTTGCCTCAGCGGACTTAGAAGCAGTAGAAGTAGCAGTGGAATCACCATTTAACGAGGCATAGTGCTTGCTGGCAATGTCGCGAATGGTATCGAGCTGTGCATAAGCATAGTCACCAGGGCATTCGGTCAATCCAACATCACGGTGGGCGAAGATATTAGGCAAATCGACTGTGGTGCCCGCAGGGAATTGTGTAAATTCTGTTCCTTCGGAGCGGTGGGTATCAGTGCCCTTCGGGTCGATTCCTGCGACCTGGGCACGCCAACCGGCCAATTTACCAACACTTTCAATCATCTCTGTGGAAGGCTGTTCCGTTTGGTAATTGCCGACTAGGGAAATTGCCCACGTATTTTCGTTAAAGCCGCCAGCATGAGCACCAATGATGTCCTTGTTTAAACCACCATAACGACCTTCATAGAGGTTGCCATACTTATCAGCTAATGCGTGATAGCCAATGTCGCACCAGCCCATAGTCTGGGCGTGGTACGAATAAATACCACGAATAATTCCCGCGGCTTCTTCCTCGGAATAATCGTTAGACCCTGCTGTGTGATGAATTACGATCGCTTTAGTGCTATCGCTTGTTTCTGGATCACCACAGCGTAGTGACTCATCGGCTCCCCAACCGGATCGAGAAATAACTTTGGGAAGACCGTTTGAGTCTGAGGCAAGAGTAATTCCGTTTTCTGGAGTACTAGATGTGCCGCCATTAATAAATACTGCTTCCAGCTCTTCGGATTGTTGCGGTGACGATAAATCGACACCGCTGAGCGATACTTGAATAGCCTTTGTGGGGTGAACGTAAATCAGCTCGGTGCCTTGCTTGGAACTTTCATCAGAAATGGAAAACTCCAATGGGTGGGTGTCAAACCACTCTGACCACGAGCCATCTGGGCGCTGAGAGCGGATAAAAGCGGCTATATCCTTTTGTCCCGTCCAAGTTATAGCGAACTGGGAAAACTCTTCCTCTTTGGTGAATTGTTTTACGGTGCGCTCAGTTTCTGGGGCAGCGGGGCTGTGGGTATGGAAGATTCCCTGTGACTTAATGGCGGCGTCATCCACAACGACATCATCGCCTGTGGCAAAACTATCAGTGGCCAACGTGGGAGTGACCGGGTCAATCTTGTCAGCTTGAGTCTGGATAACGCGCGACGTGCTCAGCCCGACAACCGCACTGGCTACTAATGCTAGGGCCAGCATGATAGCGGTGACGGGATGGGACTTTGCTGTGCGTAGGCGGCGGCGTTGTTTCATGTGAATCTTTCCTTCAACCTTCAACTCATATGAACTTAAAGTTGAAATTGATACTATGTGGTCATTGGTTATGTTAGTTGATTAGTGGGATATTTGTGATTAATGTTAATCAAAGTGTCGCGGCTTTTTCGCGATTTTGGGGTGTGCGCAGGGAAAAGAAACCGGAAAAGAATCCGCCTATTTGGGGGTGTCGCGCCAGGGGTGGTGCCGGTTTATTGCTTAAACGGTCGCGGATTGGGCGTCGAAAAGCGGAATGCTGTTGGTTATTTTGCAACCGTGGGGCTGGAAAACCATAGAATTGTTTCCCTTGAAGTATCTAGGGCGGTTACGCTTAACCGCATGAGTGATTTTGATTTGATTGTGGTTGGTTCTGGACTGTTTGGGCTCACCGTCGCCGAGCAGGCTGCCTCAAAGCTGAATAAGAAGGTGCTCATTGTGGAGCGGCGGGATCACCTTGGGGGAAATGCCTACTCAGAGGCTGAGCCCGAAACAGGTATTGAGATTCATAAGTATGGTGCGCATTTATTCCATACCTCTAATAAGCGGGTCTGGGATTATGTCAATCAATTCACTAGCTTCACTGGCTACCAGCACCGTGTGTTTGCTATGCATAACAATGTTGCGTACCAGTTCCCCATGGGGCTGGGGCTGATCTGCCAATTCTTCGGACGTTATTATTCCCCCGACGAAGCTAAGGCACTGATCGCAGAACAAGCCGCCGAGATCAAATCGGAAGATGCCACGAATTTGGAAGAAAAAGCCATTTCACTAATCGGGCGCCCACTGTACGAGGCGTTCATCCGCGACTACACCGCAAAACAATGGCAAACCGATCCCAAAGAACTGCCCGCAGGAAATATCACCCGGCTGCCGGTTCGCTACAATTTTGATAACCGCTACTTTAACGACACCTACGAGGGACTGCCCGTTGACGGTTACGCCGCCTGGCTGGAAAATATGGCAGCCCACGACAATATTGAGGTGCGACTGAATACCGACTGGTTCGAAGTGCGCGAGCAGCTGCGCGCCGAAAATCCCGATGCGCCGGTGGTTTATACGGGGCCATTGGATCGTTATTTTGATTATTCCGAAGGGAAATTGGGGTGGCGCACCCTCGACTTTGAAACCGAGGTGTTGCCAACGGGTGATTTCCAGGGCACTCCCGTGATGAACTACAACGACGCGGAATTTCCCTACACCCGCATCCACGAGTTCCGGCACTTCCACCCTGAGCGCGAAGACCGCCATCCCAAGGATAAAACAGTGATTATGAAAGAATACTCCCGCTTTGCCGAGGAAGGCGACGAGCCGTACTATCCCATTAACACCCCCGCCGACCGCGAGATGCTGCTGAAATACCGTGAGCTTGCCGCGGCAGAAACCGAGAATAACCACGTCTATTTCGGCGGACGCCTAGGAACCTACCAGTACTTGGATATGCACATGGCTATCGCATCGGCGCTGAGCATGTTCGACAATAAGCTTATCGACGCCCTGAGCTAGGGCAAGCAAAAGCTGTGAACCGTATGTGCCACAGGGTGCAAGGTATCACAGCTTTTTCTGTTTTATTTTCTTTGTGGCTGATTTGGCCAGTGTGTGACAATTTTTGCGCTTATGCAATTCTTAGCTAATATTTAAACTTGTTGTATTGGTGAGCAAGAGTTTAGAGGAAATAATAGCTATGGCAGCCCAACCACCGTATCTCAGTATTTCCAGTGTTGATCGTGATGTAGATCCACTGAAATCATATGGATTGCTAGATTTTCAAAAAGCGCCCAAATTTAACATCGTTGGGTTAGTCGGTTTAATCAGTGCAGTGGTGGGAACCTTATTGTCGTTTGCTCCAGAGCTGCGGTACTTCGGCTGGATGTTGCTGTTGGTAGCTCTAGTCCTAGGTATCATCGCCGTGAGTTTAAAAGGGTATGCAAAAATCCTGGGAATCATGGCCACTGCTTTTGCATTTATAGGCAGTATTACCGCTGCCTTTGCACTAGTGGTTACCTCAGTGCAGCCAGCACCAACAGCCAGCGCTACCGGTGCAACTGCTGTGCAATCCAGTGTTGCCCAAATAGCGGACGTATCGGGGGATTTCACAACACCAGCTGCATCGGCTTCTGGCGGTAAAGGCACGCGCCAAGCGCCACTTCCCATTGGCTCGAGGATTTCATGGCCCGACTGGGATGTGACCATTAATAGCGTAGACCTTGATGCGACAGCAGAAATATTGGCAGCTAATAGCTTCAATAAGGTGCCAGCAGCAGGTCAAACCTACATGATGGTGAATGTAACTATGACTTACACCGGAAATGACGGGCAAGGGCAAAACCCCACACCGTTAATCTTTTTTGTTGCTCCCAGTGGAAATTCTTTTGATACTTGGAATAGCGGTACTCTTCCTCCTGATCTTTTCGATTATGGTTCACCGCTCTATGAAGGCGCTTCTACTACGGGAAATATTATGCTCGCAGTTCCTGCTGACGGGGTATCGTCTGGTGTGCTTACTGTGCAGGTAGGATTTGGGGACAAAGCCTTTGTGGCTGTGCAGTAGGGATGCTGCGACATGCGGTGGGCGTCGTTAAGCACAAGCAGACGGCAAACATATAATGGTTGATTCCGGTTTTTCTTCGCCTTAGACTAAAGGGGGTACTTGGATTCTTCGATTGTGGTGATGGATGGGTAAATTCTTCACCACTATCGTATGAACGTTGCTAGCAAACAGAGTAAATAAAACAGGACTGGGAAAACCATATAATGAGTAACCAATCACCAGATCAGTCACAGTATCAGTACCCAGGAGGGACTGCGGGAAGCCACGCAAATGGCCAGTTTGGGCAGAGTTCAGCCGCTTCGGGTGGGCAAGCTTCGTCGCCTTATGCTGCGAATGGTTATTGGCAGCAACCTTCGGCTTCTGGGTATGGGGCTTCGCCGTATAACTCGGCGACCTCGTATGGTTCCCCTTATGCTTATAACTACGGTGCGCAACAGCCGCCTAACCAGTACGGCCAGGGGTACGCAGGTCCTTATCAACCAGGTGTTTATGGTGTGCCGCCACAGGTGCGGGAGGAGAACACCATCGGGACGATAGCGCTAATACTATCACTGGGTGGTATAGGTTCGTTCTTCATACCGTTTATGTGGGTTATAAGCTGGCTGGCGTTAGCGGCTGGTTTTGTGATGGGAATCGTGGCCGTTTTTCAGCCCAATAAGAAAAAATTAACCGGCATTTTGGCCATTATTTTCTCGACTGTCGGTGGTATTTTGGTGGTTCTCTTGATGATACTTGGAGCTTGGCTTATGAGCCTTGATACTTTAGAACAAGACAGCTCAAGTGACTTTTATTCTAGTGCTAGCGTGTCTGTTGCAGCTAGCGAAGCAACCTTTGCCACCGGATAGCTCCATTACTTCTTTTACCTTGGTGGTGGCTGATGAACAGTGCAGCTCATCACCGTGACTGGTTAACCAATAGCCACCCACAAGCGCCACGCTTATGCGCTTGTGGAAAGCACGTATAAGGCTATAACCGGCTTTTCTTTAAGCGCGTGCTATTGCTGCAGATAGCCGATACAAGAGCCATTCCAATGGGCCGCGCTTGAATTTCCATAGCCATAGTGGTGCAAACACTAGTGCTGGGAGCACTAACCAAAAAACTCCCGCCAATCCGGCGTAGCTGAAATATTCACCGGTCATAGCGAAAGCCACAATATGGGCGCTATAAATGGTTAGCGGCATAGCACCTGCTGCTATAACTGGACGTAGCAAGAATTGTGCTAGTGGAATCTGGGTGAGCATCATGCACGCCATAACAATCGCTATTCCCACACCAATGCCACCGAGAATTTCAAAAGGTGTATTGGAATGCGCTTCGGCGGTGATAAATTGTGCTGTGGAAAAAGTCAGGTGGGTTTCTTCCGCAATGTCGGTTGTGGTGCTCAGACTTGATGTATCCATGGCAGACATGAGCTGCCAAAATTCCTCCGTGGTTAAGGTGGTAGTTTTGGGCAGGAGCTGATCAATAATATCTAGTTGGGTGCTGTAATAATCACGCAGGCTTGATGCTTCCTGCTGCGCCGATAATGGTTGAGCTTGATCCAGCGGGGGAGTTACTGGCGGTTGGATTGCGGTTAGCCCCCACGATGTTGCGTAGCTAATCGAAGCCAACAGCACTCCGGCAATCAGCCAGCGTAGTTGCTGTTTTACGGTGCGCAGTTCTAATCGTCCAATCCCCATGCCCACGATGACTACTGGTAAATAAGAAAGGCCGGGATACATGCCGGTGACAAACCCCGACATCATTAGTTCGTTCGCGGCATAGCCCCCAACGACGGAAAAATGGAAAGCAAGAGTTTGTAAAATTATCGCGGTAGTAGAACCAATAACGGCAGAGGCAAACCCAAAAATCAAAAGGAACTTGGCGGTTTTGCGGACAAAGAATAGCCCTATGAGAAACCATAGGGCGTAAAAACCTAAGATTATTGCAATGGGATGTTCTAAAAGTTCTAGTAGTGCTGCAATGGCAAAGAGCCCAATCGCGCGCCCGACGATCCTAAGTTTGGCTACCAGCATGTCGGTGCCGCTATAGGGGATATTGCGTCCGGTGAGTATGGCTAACGAGATGCCCGCCAACAGTGCAAAAAGCAGGGCGGAGCGGCCGCTGGGTAGTTCGTTTAGCACATAGGCGAGGCCGGTGTGTTCTTCCCAAGGGGAGACATGTGCCCAAAACATGCCGAAGATGGCTATCGCCCGAGCTAAATCTAAACCAACTAATCTGCCGGTATGGCGCAGGTGCTGAGTGTTTGTTGCGTGCTCGGTGCTTATGTCAGTGGGCAAGGTCATGTGTTTCACCTTAACCTAATCCTAGGTAGGTTACGTTTTATTACACTTGGGGTGGTTTTCTGCCCTACCCCAAGCGGTTCCCCCACGTAATGGCGGCTCTTAGCACGTGCAGTTAATTATTAATTACTGGGTGTGGCACTGTGGGGCAGGGTCGGTAAAAGCACGACAGCTAAAAGTAATGGCTTAGCGTGTCATACACTTCAAGGTATGCTTTTTGGTTCGTTGGATCAGGCCGTGTTGGAGTTTTTTATCGCACTGCGCCGCCCAGTAATAACGCAGTTTCTGGTGGATTTAAGTATGCTCACCACGCCTGCCTGTTATATCGCTTACGGTGTGGTGCTGACACCATGGTCCAAAGGCGAGACGTGGCTGGTGCCAACGATTTCTATTGTTACCGCGGTGGTGTCTACTAATTTAAAACGGATCTGTGGGGTGGAACGACCCGATCTGATGTGGCAGGTGGTTGCCGAGCATAATGGTTCGTTTCCATCGAGCCATGCTTCCGCGGCGGTTGCGTTTGCCTGCGCGGTGTTGCTTGTCTGCGGCTTCCGGTGGGCAGTACCGTTATTTGTTTTGGCTGCCATCGTGGCGGTTGCGCGGCTTTACCTGGGGGTTCATTGGCTCAGCGACATTTGTGGCGGAATTGCTGTAGGTGTGGGTTGCGCTGTGTTTGTTTACCACATTCATCGGTTGGTTACGACTGTGCGTGATTAAGATTACTAGGCCACTTGTTATGATGTGTTGCATGGAGTCCCGAAATGCTTTGCCCGATACCTACTTATTTCCCGATAAGGTGCGGGTTCCGGTTAAGCTGCGTCCGCTTTTGGTTCAGGCGGTATGGGATGAACTTGTATTCGGCAGATTCGACCAACGGGAACTTACTGACATTGCGCAGCAAAGCATTAATGATGTCCATGAATTGCCGGAAACTGATGCGCAGGTGGTGATTAACTCACTGCTAACCTGTAGGCGTGCCCAGATTAATAAGTTTAAAGAGACTGGGGACTTCGCCGATATGCGTCGATTAAACCAAGCGTTTTTCGAATTAACCGAAGCGGGAGTATTATCCCTAGCGGACTATCTGTGTTGTACGCAATGCGCTTCCGATTCGGCTTATGAAGAAATGTATCGGGGCAATTATGAAGCGGTGCTGTATTTCCACCATCAAGATACCGAGCGGTTGTTACAACAAAACGCCACATTATTGGGCTTCGATTACAACCACCAGCATTACTATACTGATGATGACTACAGTGCCATGAGCACGGAGCAAAAACAGGCTGCTTTTAGCAGGCACATGCGAGAAATCGTGCAGGACACCATTAAACCCATTTTTGCTAAGTACAATATTGGTTTTGAATGGAGTGGCGATACCCGCGATAAAATGTTGATTAAAAACATCGACTGGCTGGTGTTATTGCCCAATAAATAGCTGATTACACTTTTATGTCGGGTGGGGCGAGTACGCTCATGACCTATGGATGAACTTAATCAACTACCGCAAGATTTCACTTTCCCACCGACTATTGACCTGCCGCAAAAAATCCGCACTGAGATTGTGGAAATCCTCTGGTCGGATTTGCTCAAAGGTATATCTGATGTGGAGCTACTTGCAGATAATGTCGATGGCATGCTGGAAGACGACGTCGAGGTAGAATTCGACGACATCACCGCCATCGCTGAGGCGTTACTTGCTTATCGACGCTCCCAGCTCGCCGCAGCCAAGGCGGACGGTCGAATCCAGCCATCGCGGCTGACCAAGGCTTTTGAAGAAATCGCCGCCCAGAATGTGCTGGCGCTACAGAATTTCAGTTGTTGTGGAAACTGTGGTTCTGCCGAGGCAACAGAAGAGATGTATGAACACAACAACCGGGGTTATATCTATTTCCATGAGCAAGACACCGAAACCTTGATAGAGACGGAAGAAACCTACCTTGGTTATGGCGTGAATTGGAGTCATATCTGTACCGAGGAAGAATATAATGCCCTCTCAGATCGGCAAAAAGAACAGCGGTATGTCGCAGCCTGCCAGAAACTTGCCGACGAGGTGCTGAAACCGACCTTTGAAAAACACGGCATTGTTTTCAACTGGAATGGGGACTTATCGGTGCGGATGCATATTTCCCAAGCAGATTATTTTGCGGACCTGTCCTAAAGGTGGCTAGCGGCTAAGGTCGTGCCACAGGTCACAACTTTGGCCCAAAGCGAGACCTTTCTGGCAAGAGGTGGTTGTATAAGCTAGTTCCCAAAATGCTTCCAACGTTAAAAGTGTTAAAAAATAACAGCGTGTAGATGTTATGCGACACCCGTTGGGTACAGATCGTGCTGGTAGGTTCGATCGGGGTTAAACCCAGCTGAGGCGTTGGGCAGCGGAATTATCTTAAGGTCGCTGCGTAGGGCTAGCCCCGTCGTAAAGCGGTAAGGAACTTCAGGGGCAGTCTTAAACGTTTAGTACGACAGATGCACTACGCTTAAAGCGACAAACCCCGAGAAAATTGCGGAAAGGTCTGCATTAGATGAAAGACAATCAGCTCCAGCGATTCCTGCTACCTAAAGTAGGCGAACCTCACGACGTGCGGATGCTCTACCTGATCGAGTCCAAGCACAACACTCAGCGTGCCACCTGGGTTGACCGTTCCTCCATTCAGGTTCCGGCGGGAAATGAGCTGAGTTTTCTTACGTATTTCAATGCCTTCCCGGCTAGCTACTGGCGGCGCTGGTCGCAACTGGAAACTGTTCAGCTGAAAGTGAAAGTCACCGGCACCGCGCGTGTGGATGTCTTCCGTTCGAAAATTGATGGCGCCCGTATTGCGGTGGACGGCAAAGTGGTCACCGATGGTGTGGCGGAATTTGAGTTGTCCCTAGCCCCCTTTGAAGACGGTGGCTGGCTCTGGTGGGATCTCACCGCAGAAACCGATGTCACTGTGGTGGAAGCCGGTTGGTTTGCTCCGCATGCGCCTCAACCTCAGATCATGCCGGATGGCACTGAGGTGGGACCGTTCGAGCGGCGGGTTACTGTGGGTATCCCCACCTTCAACCGCCCCTTTGATGCCGTGGCTGCTTTAGAGGCACTGGCCTCTGACCCAGAGGTGGATGCAGTGATTGATGCGGTTATCATGCCTGATCAAGGTACTAAACACCCCGCTGATGAACCGGGTTATGCGGCAGTGGCAAAGAAATTCAACGGCCGGCTTTTTGAATTCCGCCAGGGCAATTTAGGCGGCTCCGGTGGTTATTCCCGCATCATGTACGAGGCTTTGGGAACCGGTGCGGCAGGAGACGTGAAGTCGCCGTATATCTTGTACATGGATGATGATATTGCCATCGAACCGGATTCTGTGCTGCGGGCATTGGCGGCGGCTCGTTACGCGAAAATCCCCATGTTGATTGGCGGCCAGATGCTCAACCTACAAGAGCGCAGCCACCTGCACTGCATGGGTGAAGTTGTAGGGCGCCACGACTTCATGTGGACAGCCGCCCCCCATGTGCATTACGACCACGATTTTGCCGCCCACCCACTGTCCGACCGGGGTAAATTCGGCGATAAGCCCGATGCCCCCAACTCCCGTGACCTTCATCGCCGCATTGACGTAGATTACAACGGTTGGTGGATGTGCATGATTCCGCGCATTGTCGCCGAAAAAATCGGCCAGCCCCTACCGCTGTTTATCAAATGGGATGACGCGGAGTATGGCTTAAGGGCAGGCCAGCATGGTTTCCCCACCGCTACCTGGCCAGGTATTGCCATCTGGCATATGGCGTGGAGCGACAAAGACGATGCTATTGACTGGCAGGCGTATTTCCACCTGCGCAACCGGCTAATCGTGGCTGCTTTGCAGCATGATGGTGCCGTGGACGGCATTATTAACTCCATGCTGAAAGCCACCATTAAACACCTGCTTTGCCTGGAGTACTCTACGGTTGCCATCCAAATTGAGGCCATTAAAGACTTCCTCGCGGGTCCTGACCATCTCTTTGATATTTTGGAAACCTCACTGCCGCGAATCGCAGAAATCCGCAAGACCTACCCTGATGCCGTGGTGTTGCCCTCTGCGGCTGAGCTACCTAAGCCTTCCGGCATACCGGGAGTGCCCACGAAAGATATTGGTGGCCGCTTGGCACCGCTGAAAAAGGCTGTCTGGTTGGTTAAAGGTCTAAAGCATTCGCTGTCCCAGCAGGATAACCGCCATCACGATACTCCTCAGGCTAATTTTGCTCCGATCGAAGCGCGGTGGTTCTCGTTATCGCGTGTTGATGGCGCAACCGTGACCACCGCCGACGGCAGGGGAGTGGTGTACCGCAAGCGGGATCTGAATAAAGCGAAGGCACTGTTTAAACAAACCCGGGAATTGCACCGGCAGTTGACCGAGCAATTTGATTCGCTGCGCCAGGAATACCGGGCGGCCCACCCCCAATTGGTGAGCCGAGAAGCATGGTCTCAGATCTTTGAGAAGGAGAACTAATGGTGGAATCCGACATTCTGGTTGCCGTTCAAAACCGGCTGGCCAGACCGGGCATTTTGCGCATTGCCCGCGGGTTGTCGCACTTTGGCGAACACGCTTTGGGCTGGTTAAGCATCGGTGCGCTAGGGTTTATCATTGATAAACACAATCGCAAGCGGTGGTTAAAACTGTTTGCCGCAGCGTTTATTAGCCACGCGCTCAGTGTGATTATTAAACGTGTTATTCGCCGGAAACGCCCCAGCGATGAGCGGATTATTGTTGGTGTTTCCACCCCTTCGCGCTTGAGTTTTCCCAGTTCTCACGCAACTTCTACCACCGCAGCATTGGTGAGTTTAGCTAAGATCACAAAAAATCCGCTGCCGCTGATTGGTGTGCCAGTTATGATGCTATCGCGTATGGTACTGGGTGTTCATTATCCCACCGACGTACTAGCAGGTGCGCTGGTGGGTGCGGTTACTGCCGAAGCAGTCGATCGTTTATCAGAAGGGAAGTAAGTGACCGAATCAACGCGCATTGGTTCCGAGCCTCACACTGAGGGGATCGACACAGGTGCGAAACTGGGGAAGAAGCCGCCGAAAAACCTCGTCGACGGCATGATCAAGGCGCTGCGCCCCAAGCAGTGGGTCAAAAACGTCCTAGTGCTGGCAGCCCCCATGGCTGCTGGTGCCGATTCCTTGTTCCACACTCGCACGCTTATCGACGTCGCCATCGCCTTTGTCGCATTCTGTCTCGCGGCCTCGTCAATCTACCTGATTAACGACGCCATGGACATCGAGGCCGACCGAGAACATCCCACCAAACGATTCCGGCCGATCGCCTCAGGGGTGCTGCCGGTTAAATTGGCCTACGCCATGGCGGTTTTCTTGATCATTGCCTCAGTAGGGATCAGCCTATTGGCAAGCTCATGGCGTGGTCTGGCCGTGGTGATGGTGGTATATATTGCGCTGCAATTAGGTTACTGCTTTGGCTGGAAACATCAGCCAGTTATTGATATTGCACTGGTCAGCTCCGGCTTTATGCTGCGCACCATGGCAGGTGGCGTGGCTGCCGGTATTGCCTTATCACAGTGGTTCTTGCTGGTGGCAGCCTTCGGTTCGCTATTCATGGCGGCAGGTAAACGCTACGCAGAGATTCTGCTTGCGGAAAAATCCGGGGCGAAAATCCGCAAAGCCCTAGAAGGCTACACCCCCACCTACCTCCGTTTCGTGTGGACTCTGGCAGCCACCTCAGTGGTTATCTCTTATGCGCTGTGGGGTTTCGAAATGGCCGGAAAAACCCCAGGAACCGCCGCGTTATGGTACCAAATTTCCATGGTGCCCTTTACCGTAGCGATTCTGCGTTATGCCGCTGATGTGGATCGCGGCGCAGGTGGCGCCCCAGATGAACTCGCTTTAACCGACCGCACCTTGCAAATCCTTGCCCTGGCATGGCTTGCCTGTATCACTATCGCAGCATATATTGTCCCGTTGATGGGCTAATCGCTTGGCCCACAGTTGTTGGGTGGGAGGGCTAATTGCTTAGCCCACAGTGTTAATATGACTTGCTATGAATAACGCCCGTTCGATTACGGTCATTTCCGCCGCGCTTTCCGCCTTTAGTGTCGCTGTCCTTGCTTTCTATGGCGGCTGGCAGCGACGATGGATGAGCGATGACGGGCTGATCGTCCTGCGCACCGTCCGGAACCTGTTAGCCGGTAACGGGCCGGTGTTTAACGCCGGTGAACGGGTGGAAGCAAACACTTCAACGTTGTGGCAATACATTATTTATTTAGGGGCAGTAGTTTCCGATCTACGCCTAGAATCCATTGCCACCGCGTTCGCCCTAGGCTTTACCACCTTGGCTGTTATCTTCTCCACGTTGGGTACCGCCGGACTATACCGCGGCAGTGGGGCATTCTTACTTCCCTTTGGCGGATTGATCTACATTTCGTTGCCACCAGCACGGGATTTTGCCACCTCCGGTTTGGAGTGGGGCTTATCCATCTTTTGGATCGGACTGTGGTGGTTTTTGCTCGTCGGGTGGGCAACGAATAACCAATCGCGGGTTCCGTGGCTTTATTTGCTGGCCTTTTGGTCAGGGCTGAGCTGGTTGGTGCGCCCAGAACTAGCACTTTACGGCGGGTTTGCTGGGATTATGCTGCTGATTTTCCACAAGCGTCAGTGGTGGCGGATTGTATTAGTCGCTGTGCCAGTACCGTTGGCGTATCAAATCTTCCGCATGGGCTACTACGGGTTATTGGTGCCGCACACCGCGGTAGCGAAATCCGCATCGGGCTCACAGTGGGCTAATGGGTGGACATACCTGGGGGATTTCAATCAGCCTTATCAAACCTGGATCATGGCTCTAGTGGTTGTAGCCGCAGGGGTGTGCTGCACATGGGGCGCTAAAACCCAGTGGCGTAGCCGAACCGGAGCAATTATTGGTTTGGTATTAGGCTGCGCTGTCATTCACTTTTTGTATGTAATGCGGGTAGGCGGTGACTTTATGCACGGCCGGATGCTGCTGCTTCCATTATTTACAGCACTACTGCCGCTGGGGGTGATCGCTTTGCGTCCGATGCGCACCCAAGCGGTGCTTGCCGGTGTGCTGTTCGCCGGGGGCATGGGGTGGGCGGCCTCTGCGGTCATTGGTGGTCACCCGTATTCGCTTCCCGACGACCCCAAGGATTTCAATATCGTCGATGAGCGTATTTTCTGGCAGCTTGCCACCTACCGGGATGCGCCCACGCGAACGGCGGAGGATTTCCAAACTGCTCGTAATTTAAAGGACTACGTGCCGCAACTGCAGGTAGCTAGGGATACCAATTCTGGACAGCTGCTGCAGATCATGGTGCAAGAAGAACCACTGGTGCTGTCGTGGATTCCTGCGCCGCGAACCACCGAGCATACTGACCTTTCCACCATGCCCCTGTCCTTGACCATGATTAATTTGGGCATGACATCCATGAATGCCCCGCTTGATGTGCGTGTGGTCGATACCATGGGGTTGTCTAACCCGTTGGCGGCTCGGCAGCCTCGGGAACCGGATGCCCGGGTGGGGCATGATAAAAACCTTCCCATTGAGTGGCAGTTGGCGGATTCGGCCGTGCCGGTTGACGCGATGCCGGATTATGTCGATCGTGATTACGTCGTCAAGGCGCGGGATGTGCTGCACACTGAACAGTATCGGAAGCTGTTTGAAGCTTATCGGGCGCCAATGACTGCAGATCGTTTTGTTTCTAATATTTTATATAGTTTGGGTGACGGTCGGACGCTGCAGTTTAAGGAAGACCCTTACAGTTACCCCGACGCCTTAGAATCAGATAAACAGCAGCCAATTAATTGGCCCAGGGAGATTCATCTTGACCCCACACGGGGGCAATAGCAAATTATAAATATTCCCAGCTAAAATCCTAAAATCCCTGTACATGGAAAAATTAAGTGAAACACTTTTGCTTGTTTGCTTTATATAGTTGTTATAGAGTTCTAAACATTTGCGCCATGTGTATAAACTGGTGCGCATTGAAGGAATTGGCCTTAAACATCATTGGAGAAGCATGAAGTTCGTTTCACGCGCTATGAAGAAAGTAGTCACAGTCGTTGCTAGCGTAGCCACTGCGACCACCATCATGGTTGCTGGCCAAGGCGTAGCACACGCTGGTCACCGCGATTGGCTGCGGCCAGATGCAACTGGTACTTGTGATTGGGATGCTCACGGCTGGTGGGTACAGCGCTGCGACGTCTGGTCTGAAGCCATGGGGCGGAATATCCCGGTCCAGATTCAGCCCTCGCAACGTGGCGGCAATGCTGCCCTTTACCTACTTGACGGTGCCCGTGCGACGGAAGAGTCCAACGCTTGGACCATTGACGCCAATGCGCCAGAGAGCTTCCAGCACCACAACATCACCTTGGTGATGCCTATCGGTGGAGCGGGTTCGTTCTATCAAGACTGGGTTGCTCCTGCTACCTACACCAGCAATGGCCCAACCTATATGTGGGAGACCTTCCTGACCAAGGAGCTGCCAGGCTACCTCTCCCAGCAGTTCGGTGTTGCTGAGAACAACATGTCCGTAGCTGGTCTGTCCATGGGCGGTACCGCTGCTGTTAACTTGGCTTCCCGTAACCCCGATAAGTTCCGCCAGGCTATTTCTTGGTCCGGCTACTTGGCAATGACCCTGCCAGGTATGGAAATGCTGCTGCGTCTTGCCATGCTGGACCTCGGTGGTTTCAATATCAACGCTATGTACGGCTCCATTTTCAGCCCGAAGCGGTATGAGAACGACCCAATGTGGAACATTGAAGGTCTGAAGAACACCAATGTTTATATCTCAGCTGCTAGCGGTTTCTGGGGTGTCGACGATTTCAGCACTCCGATCGGCAACCGTATCAATGGTTCGCTACTAGAGTCCTTCAGCTTGTACACCACCTCCATGTGGGAAATGAAGGCTCGCGCTCAGGGCGTGAACCCCACGGTTGATTACCCACCAACAGGTATCCACGACTGGAAGCAATGGCGCTACCAGCTGGAGCGCACTAAGCCCCAGATCTTGGACGTCATGGGAGCCTGGTAAAGCTAAAACCTTTTAAATAATGAGGCGTGTCGGTGCTAGTTTCACCGCCCGCCTCATTATTTTTGTCTTACCCCCTTTCGGTGTGTCACGCAGAAAAGACTTAAGGTCAACTTAAACTTGAGTTGAGTGTTGTTTATTCCTGTGAAAAAATAACACAATTGAATTGAAGACGCACTGGCATTTTGGCTCGTGATTTTTCCGGAGGAGGGGAACCTTCGGAAGTGATCATCAAGGTGCCGGTAGCTTGGCCTACTGAAAACAAAGGAAATTCTTCCATGCGCGACACCGCATCCCGCTTTACACGGCGTTCCCTCTGGATGGTAGCTATCCCTGTTGCTGCTACGCTCAGCGCTGCGGCGATTGCACCTTCCGCAGCTTTTGCACAATCAACCACCCCGGCTATTTCCACCACTGCCTCCACCCAGGGGGCTGCTGGCTCTTCTGGTTCGTCCATGCTCAGTGGTTTGACTGACTACCTGAATACCGATGCGGTGGAACGGACTCCCATCCGAGTTGAGGAACGCCCCAATATCCAAGGCCTTCCGCAAGGCGTGGCGGTGGAGAAAGTCCGGTGGATTACCGACCGTCGGATCGAATTAGAAATTAAATCCGCCGTCATGCCTAAAGAACCCATTAAAGTGCAGATGCTGCTAGCGCGTGATTGGCATTCCAGCCCCAGCAAAACCTTCCCAGAGGTATGGGCTTTAGATGGCTTGCGCGCTACAGATATCGAATCGGGCTGGACCAGCGAAACCAATATCGAGCAACTCTTTGCTGATAAAAACGTCAACGTGATCCTGCCGGTAGGCGGCGAGTCGTCCTTCTATTCCGACTGGTTGCAGGAAAACAACGGCAAGTTGTATAAATGGGAATCTTTCTTAACCAATGAACTGGTTCCTATTTTGAAAAATGGCTACCGCTCCAATGGTGACCGAGCGATTTTCGGGCTGTCTATGGGCGGCACGGCGGCGATGAACCTTGCGGAACGCAACCCCGATATGTTTAAATTCGCAGGCTCCTTCTCTGGCTATCTTGATACCACTAGCGCTGGCATGCCAGAGGCAATTCGGGCTGCCCAACAGGATGCCGGTGGCTACGACACCACCGCCATGTGGGGTTCAGATGGCTCGCAGCAGTGGATCGACCACGACCCCAAGCTGGGCGTGAAAGAACTCAAAGGTATGAAAGTCTATGTCTCGGCGGGCTCTGGCCGGGATGATTTCGGCCAGCCTGGTTCCGTAGCCAAAAACCCAGCCAACTCGGCCGGCATTGGCCTGGAGGTTATTTCCCGTATGACCACCCAAACCTTTGTTGATTACGCCAACCGGGCCGGGGTGGACGTGGTGTCGGTGTTCCGGCCTTCTGGTGTGCATGACTGGCCGTATTGGCAGTTTGAGTTGGGCCAAGCCTTCCCTCATATCGCTAGTGCACTAGGTTTATCGGAATCTGATCGTGGCGCAGATTGCACGCCGGTGGGGGCAATCGCGGATGTCACCAAAGCAGGCACCATTGGTAACTGTGTGAACAACGAGTATGACATCGCTGGCGGCAAAGCTCAGGACTTCACCAGCGGCCGCGCCTTCTGGTCACCTGCCACCGGCGCACACGCCATCTACGGCCAGATTAACGTCAAGTACACCGAACTAGGTGGCCCAGATTCGTGGTTGGGCTTCCCAACCTCCGGGGAGAAAACCCTCGCTGGTGGCGGTCGCTTCGCCACCTTCCAGCACGGCAGCATCTACTGGACTGCTGATCTAGGTGCGGTAGCCGTACCCAATGACATCATTGACAAGTGGGGTGAGCTACGGTGGGAAAACGGTGATCTAGGCTATCCCATTGCAGAAGCCAAGGAAATCAACGGCGGCTTTGTGCAACAGTTCCAAAACGGCTACGTTACCCGCAATCCGGGTGGTAAAAACTATTGGTTACGAGGAGAAATCGCCAAGAAATACGGCTCAGTAGAAACCGCGAAGGCGAAGCTAGGTTTCCCAACTTCGGATGAAATCGCCATCAAGGGCGGCGCTTACCAAGAATTCGAAAAGGGTAATATTTACTGGTCACCAACCACCGGCGCGCACATCATCTACTACGGCGATATTTTCGACGCCTGGGGTAAGAAGAACTACGAACAAGGTGAATTCGGCTTCCCCGTGGAAGACCACACCTACATTCCAGCCGGTGGCGAAGAAATGAAATTCCAAAACGGTAAGATCAGCCAGATCAACGGCACCATCCGAGAGGAGCGCTAAAAAATGAAGCGGGTACTCATAACCTTAGGTTTCGCCCTGAGCCTCGTTGCCTGCGGCAGCTCTACCGTGACCGATAGTGGCGGGGAGCAAACCACCGTGGCGCCGTTAAACCGCGCAACGCAGTCGGCGTCGACAAGCGCTAGCACCACCTCGGATAAGGCAAAGTCTCAGCAGTCAGAAGAACCCAGCGTGAAAGACCAAGCCGCGGAGGAAGTTTCCGAAGTGCCTCCCGCCGAAATTCAGTTGTCCCAAGAGGATAAAAAATACCTCGATGGGTTAGCCAAAGGTGGTATCGACATCAAAGGGCACGAAAGCGAAATGATTGGTGCAGCTGGCGTGGTCTGCTCTAACGAGTTCCCGGCGGCGGTCAATGCGGTGGCCGGGCAGCTTGTCGAACAGCAACGGACTACACTTTCTGTGGAAGAGGTGTCGCAACTAATCACCGACACCGCCCAGAAGTCCTACTGCTAGGAAGAAATGAAAAAGATAATCACCGTTATTGCGGCTCTACTAGTTCTCGCTGTCATCGGCGTGGGAATCAGGCAATGGATGCTTTCCACCGATACTGGTCAACCCGACCCAGCAGAAACCTCCACTGCAGCAATCCCCGAACAACCGGATCACTGCCCCGACGTAGAAGTAATCGCAGCGCCGGGCACGTGGGAATCAGCGGCAGACGATGATCCCTTCAACCCCATGGCCAACCCCAACTCCTTCATGCTGAGCATCAGTAGGCCACTGCAAGAAGCCTATGCGGCAGATCAGGTGAAAGTATGGACGCTGCCTTATACCGCGCAGTTTAAAAACATCAACGCCCAGCAAGAAATGCCCTACGACCAATCGCGGGAAGAAGGCGTAACCAAGCTGGAAAGCGAACTGAAAACCACCCACAACGAATGCCCCCTGACCGACTACATCCTCACTGGGTTCTCCCAAGGTGCCGTCATTGTGGGCGACGTTGCCAACAAAATCGGCGCTGACAATAGCGTCATCCCCGCCGAGCGGGTACGCGGTGTGGCTTTGATTGCCGATGGCCGCAGGGAAGCAGGCGTCGGCCAGCACGTTGGTAATCCGGTAAACGGCGTCGGCGCAGAAATCGCCCTGCAACCCCTCAACCTCGTGGTGCAAACCATAGTCGAAGGTGCCTCCATGCGCGGGCCGCGAGTCGGCGGCTTCGGGGCACTCAACGACCGCACCTACGAAATCTGCGCTGCCAACGACTCGATTTGCGACGCCCCCCTTGACGTTGGCAACGCCCTCGGACGCGCCGGGGAATTAGTGCAAGCAAATGGGGTACACGCCATGTACGCCAGCAACCCAGATGTGATCCCCGGTACCACCACAAATCAGTGGGTGGTGGACTGGGCCAAAGGCCTCATAGGCTAAAACAGTTGTTTTTGTGCGAAAAGTAATAGCGGCATGGTTTTCGGCGATGAAGCTATCAGGAAACAAAGTACTTTTTTACAGGAGAGTCATGGATTTAAATAAGATCGTAGGGCAGTTCTTCAATGACAAAGGTGAGATCACCTTAAGGCCAGAACTTACCCTCGCGGCCATGTGCGAAGTGGTTTATCACATGGAAAAATCGGCAGGCACCACTGACCGTAACTGTTTGAGGTTCTGGGACTTCTCCGAATCCCGCGACGGTGTGCCCGTAGACTACACCCGCGACCAAGTCATCACCCGCATCAAGGCCGTAGCCGCTAGGCTGCAACAAACTCTCACCTTAGGCGACCGGGTGGCAATCCTAGCCAATAACTCTCCTGAGTACATTTTCTCCATGCTCGGTTCCATGTACGCAGGCATGGTACCCATCCCACTGTATGATCCCAACGAACCCGGTCATGCCGACCACCTCCGCGCAGTCATTGGCGACGCCGAACCTAAAGCGGCACTGACCAACGCCCGCTCCGCCGCCGCGGTACGCGAGTTCTTCTCCGAAATCCCCGGCAAAGACCGCCCTCGGATCCTCGCAGTGGACTCCCTGCCGGACTCCCTCGCTGAAAGCTGGAAAAACCCACTGTTTTCCGAAGCCAACCAAATGCTGATGGCGCGCACCCAATCCATGCCGGTTGATCTGCCCGCATTCTTGCTCTACACCTCTGGGTCCACTCGGGTGCCTGCTGGTGTGATGCTCACCAACCGCTCCATTATCACCAACGTGCTGCAAATCTTCACTGCCGCACAATTAGAAACCCCCTTAAGGCTGGTTACCTGGTTGCCGCTGCACCACAACATGGGCATTGTGCTGGCAACCTTCGTGACCATTTTGGGTCTCGATATGGAACTAATGGCTCCTAGGGATTTCCTCCAGCGCCCCTCCCGTTGGATCAACCAGCTCAACAATCAGAAAAACGACATCAACGTCTACACCGTAGTGCCCAACTTCGCCCTAGAACTCGCTGTGCGCTACGGCAAACCAGAGGTACAAAGCGACCTCGACCTGTCCGCTATCCACGGGCTGATTGTTGGCTCTGAACCGGTCTATGAAAACGCCGTAAATTCCTTCTACGAGGCATTTAAAGAATACGGGCTGAAACGAAACGTCATCCGACCCTCCTACGGCATGGCTGAAGCAACAGTGCTGATCTCAACGCCGCAAACCGAAAATCGCCCAGTATTCGGCCGCTTCGACCGCGACGAACTCGCCAAGGGCACCGCCGTGCCCGTAGCCGAGGGAGAAAACTCCGTTTCCTTCGCCGCAGTGGGACAAACCGTCAGCCCCCAATACATGACCATTGTTGATCCAGAAACCCGCACTGAGCTTGCCGACGGCACCATCGGCGAAATCTGGGTCCACGGCGACAATAAAGCAGGCGGATACCTAGGCCGCTTTGAAGAGACCGAAGAAACCTTCCACAACTCCATTGAAACTCGGTTGGAAGAAGGCTCCCGCATCGAAGGCGCACCCGATCACGAATGGCTAGCCACCGGTGACCTCGGGGTGATCCTCGATGGCGAACTCTACATCACCGGACGCCTTAAAGATATCGTCATCGTAGCAGGTAGGAACCACTACCCCCAGGACATCGAATACACCGCCAATGAGGCATCCGAGCACATCCGCCCCGACTCGGTAGCTGCCTTCGCCATTGAGGGCGATGACGTGGAAAAACTCATCATTATCGCCGAGCGCGATATGAACGCCGAACCAGCCGGTGACGATGCCGCCATAGAGGCAATTAGGGCAGCAGTAACCGATGCCCACGGTGTGGTGCCCGCCCACATCCGCATTGTTGCCTCCGGTGAAGTTGCTCGTTCCTCGGCAGGTAAGATTGCGCGCCGGGTGAATAAGAAGAACTACCTGGAAGGGTAATAGACTAGCTGTGAGTCTGCTTAAGAGCGGATTAAACTAGGTGTGGTTAGTGAAACGCTGAAGTTTAGTTAACCGATATACGGGCGTGAGTGTACACTGCGCGGGGTACCCCTGTGCTTAAACAAGAAATGAAGGATTGACGTTGATCGAAGAAAATGACGCGCAGAAAATGACGGTAGAGCAACTGCGTGGCTGGCTCCGAGATTGGGTGATAGCAACGACTGGGCTGCCAGCGGAAGAGATCACAGACGACAAACCAATGCAATCCTTTGGGCTCTCCTCCCGCGATGTCGTTATCCTCTCCGGCGAGTTGGAAAACCTCCTTGGTGTGCAATTAGATGCCACGGTGGCGTATGAATACCCCACCATCGCGGCGCTGGCTAAACGACTGGTTGAGGGGAAACCAGCTCGTACGAAGAAAACCACCGCCACCACTATTAATCCGCTTAACCTCAGTAATCCCGGAACTAGGGACATTGCGATTGTGGGCATGGCTGCTCGTTACCCTGGCGCCAACAATCTAGAAGAAATGTGGAAACTGCTGGTTGAGGGCCGCGATGGGGTAGGGCCGTTGCCGCTGGGCCGGTGGTCGGAATACGCCGATGATGAGATTGCCGCGAAGAAAATGGCTGAGGTTAATCTCACCGGTGGCTATATAGAGGATATTTCTTCGTTTGATGCCGAGTTTTTTGGCATGTCCCCCCTTGAGGCGGCCAATGTGGACCCGCAGCAGCGCATAATCCTTGAGCTCACATGGGAGGCCTTGGAACACGCCCATATTCCCCCGAGCAGCCTAAAGGGTAAGTTGGTGGGCGTTTATATGGGGTCGAGTAATAATGATTACGGCATGCTCATCACGGCTGATCCCGCCGAGGCACATCCCTATGCGTTGACGGGCACCAGTACTGCGATTGTCGCCAATCGGGTTTCTTATGCGTTTGATTTCCGCGGGCCCTCGGTGGCGGTGGATACCGCTTGTTCTTCGTCGGTGGTTTCGGTGCATCAAGCTGTGCGCGATCTACGCGAAGGCGCGGCTGATGTGGCGGTTGCTGGTGGCGTGAATATCCTCGCTACCCCGTGGGTTACTACTTCTTTCGGGGAATTGGGCGTGTTGAGCCCCACCGGCAAGATCCACGCATTTTCCGACGACGCCGATGGTTTCGTGCGTTCCGACGGCGCCGGGGTGCTGGTGCTCAAGCGTGTCAACGACGCCCTCGCCGCAGGCGATAACATCCTGGCAGTAATTAAAGGTTCCGCGGTTAATTCCGATGGCCATTCCAACGGGTTGACCGCTCCTAACCCCGATGCCCAAGTGGATGTCCTGCAACGCGCCTATACGGATGCCGGCGTGGATCCCAGCGAAGTGGATTATGTAGAAGCGCACGGTACCGGCACGATCTTAGGCGATCCCATTGAGGCCACCGCTATTGGCATTGTGTTGGGTTCGGAGCGTGAGGCGTCCAAGCCGACCCTGTTGGGCTCAGCGAAAACCAATTTCGGCCACACCGAGTCCGCTGCTGGTGCCGCAAGCTTAATTAAAGTGGTGCTGGCCATGCAGAATGATACGCTGCCGCCGTCGTTAAATTTCTCTGCCCCTAACCGTTATGTAGATTTCGATGCGGAGCGTATCGAGGTCGTGGCGGATCCGCGGGAGTGGCCTCAGTATTCCGGCAAGAAGTTAGCTGGCGTTTCCGGTTTCGGTTTCGGTGGTACTAACGCGCATATGGTGCTTGCCGAGTTCGACCCTGCCGATTACGAGCCAGTGCCAGAACAGCCAGCTCAGCTGGCCGGTGCCACCATTGCGTTGCCAGTGTCGGGCTTGGTTCCGTCACGGCGGCGGCAGGCTGCGCAGAGTTTGGCGGGGTTCGTCGAAAAGCTCGATGCGGAAGAGCTATTGCCGCTGGCCCGGTCGTTGGCGCGGCGTAATCATGGGCGTTCGCGGGCGGTGGCGCTATGCACCACGCCGCAGCAGGCGCATCAGCGCTTGAGCATGATTGCCGATGGCAAGATCACCCAAGGGGTCGCGGTTGCCGATGGGCCAGCGGCGGCCGGTCCAGTGTTTGTTTATTCTGGTTTCGGTTCCCAGCATCGCAAGATGGTTAAGGATTTGGTTGCCGCGGCACCGTATTTCCGCCAGCGTTTGGAAGAACTGGATCGGATCGTGGATTTCGAATCTGGCTGGTCGATTCTGGACATCGTTTTAGATGACGAGCAGACCTACGATACCGAGACCGCGCAGGTGGCCATCACCGCAATCCAGATCGCCCTTACGGACTACCTTGCTAAGTTAGGTGCGAAACCCGCGGCGGTGATGGGTATGTCCATGGGCGAAATCGCCGCTGCTTATGCCGCCGGTGGCCTCAGCGACAAAGACGCCATGTTGATTGCTTGCCACCGTTCCCGGTTGATGGGGGAGGGCGAACGCTCGCTTTCCGAGGACCAACTCGGCGCCATGGCCGTTGTCGAGTTCAGCGTAGAAGCGTTGGATGATTTTATTGGCCAAAATCCAGATTTCGCCGGTATTGAACCCGCCGTCTACGCAGGACCTGGGATGACTACGGTAGGCGGGCCGCGCGAAGCTGTTATTAAGCTGGTGGAAAAGCTGGAAGCAGAGGAGAAATTTGCCCGCCTGCTCAACGTGAAAGGCGCAGGCCATACCTCCGCTGTCGAGCCAATCCTTGGTGAACTCGCCGTCGAGGTCGCCGGGATTCAACCGCAACCGCTTACCATCCCGTTATTCAGCTCGGTCGATCGCGCGCGAGTCTATCAACCTGGCGAAGTCATCCACGAACCGGATTATTGGCTGCGCTGTACTCGGCAATCGGTATGGTTCCAAGACGCCACCGAGCAGGCATTTGCCGCAGGTCACAATACGTTGGTGGAAATCGCCCCGAACCCGGTTTCGTTAATGGGGATGATGAACACCGCCTTCAGCGTGGGCAAACCCGATGCGCAGCTGTTGTATGTGCTTAAACGCAAGGTTCCGGAAACCGAATCCATTCCCGATCTTTTGGCCAAGCTATATGTCGCAGGCGCCCCCATTGACTTCGGCGCGCTGTACGGCAGCGGCGCGAAACTGCCCGCCCCCAGCGTCGACTGGAAAAAGCAACGCTACTGGACTAACGCGCGTCCTTCCTCCACCGGCCAACAAGGACTGCTCGGCGCCAAAGTCACGCTTGTCGACGGCTCCATCGCCTACACCGCCCAAGCCGAGTCCGTTCCCTCACCGATTGCGTTAATGGAAGCCGCCATCGAACAATTACGGCCCGGCGCAGTACTAGCCGCATTCGAAGAACCTGGCACCTTGCCCGCGGTTGGTGAAGTAACGGTTATCGCTTCCCCCAATCTCGGC
This sequence comes from uncultured Corynebacterium sp., assembly GCA_963520895.1. GTDB lineage: Bacteria > Actinomycetota > Actinomycetes > Mycobacteriales > Mycobacteriaceae > Corynebacterium. The sequence continues at coordinate 29,253 of CAUQSW010000033.1, forward strand.
GGGCTAGCTGTCGCGGTCTATCAGGTCACCGGCCAAAAACCCACCCTAGTGGCGGAAGGTTTCGCCTCCGTGCTAGAAGTGGCGGCACCCGAAACCACCGAAACCCCAGCAGCCCCTACCGAAGAGTTCGGGTTGAAATGGGATCCCAACAGCGGCGAATCCGTCGAAGATCGCATGCGCACCATTGTTTCCGAGGCTATGGGTTACGACATTGAAGACCTGCCCCGGGAGCTCCCGCTGATCGATCTCGGTCTCGACTCCCTTATGGGGATGCGGATTAAGAACCGTATCGAGCACGACTTCTCCATTCCGGCATTAAACGTCCAGGCATTAAGAGACGCTTCGGTGGCTGACGCCGTGGCCTTGGTGGAAGAAATGGTCACCGGCCAAGCCCCAGAGTCAGAACTGGAGCCGGCCCCAGAACCTAGCGGTGAAAAACCCGCCGCGGCCGGGGTTGGTGTTGCCCCTCGTGATGCCTCCGAACGGATGGTGTTTGCCACCTGGGCTGGAATTACGGGTGCCGCAGCGGCGGGAGTGACGTCGCAGCTGCCGGAGATCACTCCAGAGCAAGCCACTCAGATCGCCGAACGCCTAACGGAACGGTCCGGTGCCACCGTTACGGTTGATGACGTACTGGCCGCCGAAACCCTAGAGCCACTAGCGAACCTGGTGCGCGAAGGTTTGGAAACCGAGGTAGAGGGTAATATTCGCGTATTACGCGCCCGCCCTGAAGGTTCCACCGCACCTGCGGTATTCATGTTCCACCCTGCTGGCGGTTCGTCGGTGGTGTACCAGCCACTCATGCGTAGGTTGCCAGAAGACGTGCCGGTTTACGGTGTGGAACGTCTTGAAGGGACCTTGGAAGAACGCGCCAAAGCATATCTGCCAGAAATTGAGGAGTATTCTGAAGGGCACCCCGTAATCCTGGGAGGCTGGAGCTTCGGTGGTGTTTTAGCATACGAAGTCGCGTACCAATTACGAGACAGTGATGTCGATGTGGCAACGATTGCGCTGCTCGATACGGTGCAGGCAGCCAACCCAGCTCCCGACACTCCTGAGGAAACCAAAGCCCGGTGGGGCAGGTACGCGGCCTTTGCTAAAAAGACCTACAACTTGGATTTCCCGGTGCCTTACGAACTCCTGGATACCGCCGGTGAAGATGCCGTTTTGAATATGATGGCGGACTTTTTGGCCAATACGGATGCCTCCGAGCACGGCCTGTCTGCTGGGGTGCTGGAGCATCAGCGGGCTTCGTTCGTAGATAATAGGATTCTCGACCGGATCGACATGCAGCGTTGGGCGGACGTAGAGATTCCAGTTATGCTATTCCGTGCCGAGCGGATGCATGATGGTGCTATCGAATTAGAGCCTGCTTACGCCGAAATTAATTACGATGGCGGTTGGTCAGCTATCGTTAATGACTTGGAAATAGTCCAACTGGCTGGGGATCATCTTGCCGTGGTGGACGAACCGGAAATTGGCAAGGTGGGTGTTGCGTTGAGTAAACGCATCGCTCGGCTTGAAGGCAATAAGTAAGTTCAACGAGGTGTAATACTCCCATGAGTTTAGAAACCACAGCTGAGAAGCTGGCTGATCTTCGTGCCAGATTGGAAAAGGCACAGGATCCAGGCAGTGAGCGCGCCCGCGCTAAGCGGGATGAGGCGGGTCGTACCACGCCTAGGCAGCGCATTAATCGGCTGTTGGATCCTGGCTCTTTCGTCGAGATCGGCGCTTTAGGCCGCACCCCAGACGAGCCTGATGCTCCGTATTCTGATGGCGTCGTAACGGGCTATGGGCGTATTGACGGCCGACCGGTAGCAGTTTATGCCCACGATAAGACGGTGTATGGCGGTTCGGTGGGCGTGACTTTCGGCCGTAAGGTCTGCGAAGTCATGGATATGGCTATTAAGATTGGCTGCCCAGTCATTGGTATTCAAGATTCCGGCGGGGCTCGTATCCAGGATGCGGTGACGTCGCTTGCTATGTATTCCGAGATTGCGCGGCGGCAGTTGCCGCTGTCGGGTCGCAGCCCGCAGATTTCCATCATGATGGGCAAGTCCGCCGGTGGTGCGGTGTATGCGCCGGTTACTACGGATTTCGTTATTGCCGTCGACGGCGAAGCGGAGATGTATGTCACCGGCCCTGCCGTTATTAAGGAAGTTACCGGTGAGGTTATTACTTCGGCTGACCTGGGTGGCGCTAAGCAACAAGAACTCAATGGCAATGTCTCCTACGTAGCCTCTGATGAGGAGGACGCTTTCAACTACGTCCACGACCTGCTGGAACGCCTCCCCCTGACCTGCATGGACGACGGCCCCGTTTTCGATGCCCCCACCGATGAAGAAGTCGCCGGTGCTTACCATCTGGATACATTCATGCCAGACGACACCAACGCCGGTTACGACATGCACGAGCTCCTCGCCCAGCTTTTCGACGACTCCGACATCCAAGAAATCCAACCCGGCTTCGCCCCCAACGTCATCACGGCTTTCGCAAGGGTCGATGGCAAGTCTGTAGGCGTGGTGGCCAATCAGCCAATAGAATCCGCAGGGTGCTTAGACGCTGATGCCGCAGACAAAGCCGCTCGATTCATCCGCATTTGCGACGCCTACAACGTTCCACTGGTTTTCATTGTCGATACCCCCGGCTACCTGCCTGGCGTGCAACAAGAAAAAGTGGGCTTGATCCACCGAGGCGCAAAATTAGCTTTCGCACTAGTCGAGGCAACCGTTCCTAAGGTTTCGTTGATCGTCCGTAAAGCTTACGGAGGAGCTTACGCGGTGATGGGCTCAAAAAACCTCACCGGCGACATTAACCTAGCCTGGCCGACGGCTCAGATCGCGGTGATGGGTTCCGCCGCCGCGGTAGTGATGGTGCAAGGCAAACAACTAGAAGCAGCTCCACCAGAACAGCGAGAATACCTCAAGAAGGTATTTATGGACTTCTATGACCAAAATATGACCAGCCCCTACGTTGCGGCTGAGCGTGGTTATATTGATGCCATGATCGAGCCTAATCAGTCCCGGCTCGCCCTAAGGCAAGCATTACGACAACTAGAAACGAAGCAAGAATTCGACCTTCCTAAGAAACACACCATCTCCCCAATGTAATTTTGTTTTTGGGCGTGGGTTTTGGCCGGGCTGTGTTGGGTGCAGCTCGGCTTTTGGGTTGTTTGTGTTGTTGGTTAGAGGGTTTTTCTGCTGAGGGGGT